>NZ_CAKAJZ010000006.1:0-136477 GCF_916618725.1 Eikenella sp. Marseille-P7795
GTTGTGGGCGATGTGTGTGGCGGCGGTGGCGGTGAGTGCGCCGTTTTATGTGTGGGAGGGGTTGGAGAAGGGCTTCCGGCTGCCGCCGTGGCAGGCTTGGCTGCTGTTGCTGTATGTGGCGGTGTTTATTGCGATTTTGTCGAAGCTGTTTTATATGGAGAGCGTGATTGCGATTGGCGCGGGCAGGGCGGCTATGTGCTGACGGCGCTGTTGCTGGTGGCGGCGGGGATTGGGGCTTCGGAGTGGGGTGCGGCGAAACGGCAAGTTGGGGCTTCGGGCTTGGGTTCGGGCAGATAGCGGGTTAGAATGCACCTCTTCCCTACCGGCGGTGAGGCTACCTGAAAAAAGCTGAAGCAGGTTTCCAAGGGAAGCCGAATCCGTTTTCAGGTAGCCTCAAGGCATTGATCAGCCAAATTATTTTACAAAGGACTCCCCATGCAAAACTACCACGCGCCCGATGAAAAAGGCTTTTTCGGCGAGCACGGCGGCGTATATGTTTCCGAAACCCTGATTCCCGCCCTGCAAGAGCTGGCCGCCGCCTACCAGGCAGCCAAGAAAGACCCGGCCTTCTGGGCGGAATTCCACAACGATTTGCAGCACTATGTCGGCCGCCCCAGCCCCGTTTACCACGCCGCGCGTTTGTCCGAGCATTTGGGCGGCGCGCAAATCTGGTTGAAGCGCGAAGACCTGAACCACACCGGCGCGCACAAGGTAAATAACACCATCGGCCAAGCCCTGCTTGCCCGCCGCATGGGCAAAAAGCGCGTGATTGCCGAAACCGGCGCGGGTCAGCACGGCGTGGCTTCCGCCACCGTGGCCGCCCGCTTCGGCATGGAATGCCATGTTTATATGGGTGCGGACGACATCATCCGCCAAGCGCCGAACGTGTTTAGAATGAAGCTCTTGGGCGCAAACGTGGTCAGCGTGGACAACGGCAGCCGCACGCTGAAAGACGCGATGAACGAAGCCATGCGCGAATGGGTCGCCCGCGTGGATGACACCTTCTACATCATCGGCACCGCCGCAGGCCCCGCGCCGTATCCCGAAATGGTGCGCGATTTCCAATGCGTGATCGGCAACGAAGCCAAGGCGCAAATGCAGGAAGCCATCGGCCGCCAGCCCGATGTGGCCGTGGCCTGCGTGGGCGGCGGCAGCAACGCCATCGGCCTGTTCCACCCGTATATCGAAGAAGCGGGCGTGCGCCTCATCGGCGTGGAAGCGGGCGGCTTGGGGGTGGACACGCCGAGCCACGCCGCGCCGATCAGCAGCCGCGCGCCTGTTGGCGTGCTGCACGGTTTCCGCAGCTACCTGATGCAGAGCGAAGACGGCCAGGTGCTCGGCACGCATTCCGTCTCCGCAGGGCTGGACTATCCCGGCATCGGCCCGGAACACAGCCATCTGGCCGACATCGGCCGCGTGGAATACCAAGCCGCCAACGACGATGCTGCGCTGGAAGCCTTTGATTTGCTGTGTCAATACGAAGGCGTCATCCCCGCACTGGAAAGCGCGCACGCTATGGCTTGGGCGGTGCAAAACGCGCCGAAGATGGGAAAAGACCAAGTGATTTTGGTGAACCTCTCCGGGCGCGGCGATAAGGACATCAATACTGTGGCGAAGCTGAAGGGGATTGAGCTGTGAGTTTTCAGGTAGCCTTTGGGGCTACCTGAAAAATGCTGGCGGAGAATAAACCGCTGTTTGGATGCAGAAAGGCTACCTGAATTTTAGCTTCGCAGAAACTTCACTGCGTTGCGTTTTCAGGTAGCCTTTCTTTTGCCAGATAATGCCAGATAGATTAAGCGTTAGGGGCTTGGGAAATCAGTTGGTTCGGCTGCCGGCAAAACCGATATCGTGCTTTTGGTCGTCAGTGAAATTGTAGGCTTTGCCGGCGATTTCCGCGCCGTTCGGGCCGTAGATGTTGAGCTCATAGTGGCCGGAGCCTTTGTTGGCGGAATCGGCTATGCCGCGAATGCCCACGCCGGAGCTCAGATTGCCTTCGCGCAGATTGATGTCGCCGAAGCCGCGCAGGCCGGTGATGGAGCCGGAGCCTCTCTGGGTGCCAAAATTGATGTTGTAGTTCAGCCTGCCGTGCGGCTCGCCGTTGCCGTGCCGGTCATCTAGGCCGGAGAAGGCGTGGCCTTGGTAGTTGATGATGCCGCTGGTGGGCAGTTGGGCAACGGGCGTGGCATCGCCTTGGATGCTTCGGATTCTGAACTCGTTGAGCTGGTTGGGTAGTTGGTTGCCGTGGTCGTCATAGCGGTGCTGAATGCTGGTGCCGACTACGGCGGTGTAGGCACGCTTGTATATGCCTAACTGACCATCCTCAAAGGCTCTGGTGCCGTTGTCTGTTTTCAGCACATAGGTGAAATCAGAGAGGCGATTTTGGAAGTTGTAGCCGATATCGAGGCTGCTGCCGTTGCGATAAGTGTGCCCGTTGATATCGATGGTATCGGCCGTTTGGCCGTTGGTATGTAGGATGCCGTTACGGGCATCGTTAGTAACGGTGATGCTGCGTTTGCCACCAGGCTTGGGCGTGAACGGATCCGTCAACGCCAGAGCCAACCCGCCACCTGCGCCGCAGCCGCCGAGCGTAAAGGCGGCCAGTGCAATGTAAAGGGCATGATGCTTTCTCATAACAAGTTCCTTTCGTTCTTTGCAGAAGACTGCTGTTGAGACAGTTATAGTATATCAGTGGAAATAATAAGAATTCTGATGAATATCAAATTGCTAGTTTTGTGATTAGTAAAGAATAAATGTTAGCTTTTGCAAGCAATATTTCGTGATTTTATACAAATAAAATTGGCATTTTATATAAATTAAAATTGCTGGCAGCAAGGCTAAGTTTGTGGACAATCAGTAAAAATTCGCCTGCATTGCTCACAATAAACCCATAAAGCAAGCGACGATTTGTCTAAAATAGATTCTTTTCTTAATTTTACAAACGTTAGAACAGGTTGGGCGGGAGGCGGTTGGTATGAGCGGAATCGGCTATAATCCGCCCGTTTTAAGATTTGTTGCCAAGGAAAGCTGTTTGATGAGCATAAAAAGAAAGTATGGCTGGGGCGTGTGTTTGCTGGCGCTGCCTTTTCAGGTAGCCCTAGCCGCGCCGCCGGAAGCCGAGCCGGATACTGGCTTCGACATCACGCCGGTGGCCGCGCCCAAGGCGGAGAGCCCGCCCGCGCCCGCTGCGCCGAAAGACGGCCGGCTCAATATGAGCCGCGAGGAGCTGCTGCGCCAGCCCGAGCTGCTGCAACAGGCCTTGAGCTATGCCGTGCTCACCAACAACAGTGAAGGCGTGGCGCTGCTGCTGCCGATTTATTTGGAAACGCCCGAGCCGCACGATGCGCTGCTGGTGGCGCTGGCGCAGGCGATTGTGGCGCGTGCGGAAGGCGATTACCACCGCGCCATCAGCCTCTACCGCGCCGCGCTGGATGCCCATCCTGATATGCCGCCCGTGCGGCTGGTGCTGGCGCAGGCCTTGTTTGAAAACATGGCGGATAAAGACGCACGGCAGGAAATCGAGCGCTTCCAGCAAACGCCCGGCCTAGCGCCGGAGCTGAAGCAGCTCGGCGACCAATATCTGCAAGCGCTGGACAAGCGCGACAGATGGTCGTTTTACGGCTCGGTGAACTATGTGCGCGACAGCAATGTGAACAACTCCAACAACCGCAAAGGCGCAGCCTGGAGTCGTGTGGACACGCCCGAATCGGCGCAAGGTCTCGCCTACCGCGCCGGTGCTTCGCGCGATTGGAATCTGCACGGCAACCTTTATTGGCGGCTCGCTTTCAATCATTACGGCTGGTACTACTGGGACAACCACAAATATGATTTCCATGTTGCCCGTGTTGCCGCCGGCCCGGCCTACAAAACCGCCCGTGCCGAGGTTTCCGTTATGCCTTATTTCGAACGCCAATGGGCGGGAACCGATTATGCCCGGCATCAAACGCGCAAGTATTTGCGGGAAACGGGTGTGCGCACCGAATGGCAGTATTGGCTCACACCGCGGCATAAAGTATTGACTGCCTTGGAGCTGGGCGGGCAGAAGTACGATATCCGAGACCGGCTCGACGGCGACAGCTATGCCGCTTCCGGCACCTGGCTCTACGTGCGCAAATCCACCCAATATTTCACCTTCGGCGTGGACTGGTCGCGCAAGCTGGCAGAGCGAAGCCCGGCAGAATCGTATACCCGCAAGGGGATTCGCGCCGGCTGGACGCAGCAGTGGGGCTGGGGCTTGACCACTTCGGCCTCGTTCGGCGGCGGGCTTCGCGATTATGATGCGCCCTGGTGGGGCGGCTCGGCTCCTCGGCAAGACCGCGAATTGAATGCCAGCGTGCTGGTGTCGCACCGTAAAATCCAGTTTGCCGGCATCACGCCGCAACTGGTGGGGATATGGCAGCGTACCAACAGCAACAACCCTCTGTTCTCCTTCAGCAAAGGCAATGTATTCATCCAGCTTGGGCGGTCGTTTTGATGACGGCATGAACGGCTGATTGGATAAGCGTGCAAAAGGCTACCTGAAAAATCTTCGGCAGATTTTCAGGTAGCCTTAATCGTTTGCCGAGTCGGCAAATAATATAGCGAATCAAATTAGCTTTTGATGCCAGGCAGCGAGCCGCAGGCAGTACAGGAGTACGGCAAGGCAAGCTAACGCCGTAGCGAAAGTTAAGTTGGTTCGCTATAGCAAAATATACTTGCCGTCCATCCCCCGCAGGCATAAACTGAACCTGCCGACATTTGGCATAAAAACAAATTAAAGGAGAGCAAAATGAAACAATTATCCATGTATATCGACGGCCGTTTTGAAACCGGTTTTCAAGGCGAATGGCGCGATGTATTGAATCCGTCCACCGAAGAAGTCATCGCCCGCGAACCCAAAGGCAGCAGGGAAGACGTTGACCGCGCCGTCGCCGCCGCCCGCAAAGCGCAACCCGCATGGGAACGCCTGCCCGCCGTCGAGCGCGGCGCATACTTGCGCAAAATCGCCCAAGGCATACGCGAACGCGCCGACGAGTTGACCGACACCATCGTTGCCGAAGGCGGCAAAACCAAAGACCTCGCGCGCGTAGAAGTCATGTTCACCGCCGACTATCTCGATTACCAAGCCGAATGGGCGCGCCGTTACGAAGGCGAAATCATCCAAAGCGACCGCCCGCGCGAAAATATCCTGCTCTTCAAACGCCCGCTCGGCGTCATTGCCGGCATCCTGCCGTGGAACTTCCCCTTCTTCCTCATCGCCCGCAAAATGGGCCCCGCCTTGGTAACGGGCAACACCATCGTCGTCAAACCCAGCAGCGTTACCCCGATAAACTGCCACATCTTCGCCGAAATCGTGGAGAGCGTCGGACTGCCCGCCGGCGTGTTCAACGTCGTCAACGGCCCCGGCGCGGAAATCGGCAACGCCCTGTCCGCCCATCCCCAAGTCGATATGGTCAGCCTCACCGGTTCCGTCGAAGCAGGACGGCAAGTCATGGAAGCCGCCTCCGCCAACATCACCAAAGTCTCGCTCGAACTCGGCGGCAAAGCCCCCGCCATCGTCCTGAAAGACGCCGATTTGGACTTGGCAGTCAAATCCATCCTCACCTCCCGCGTCGGCAACACCGGACAAATCTGCAACTGTGCCGAGCGCGTTTACGTCCACAGCAGCCTGAAAGACACATTTATCGAAAAAATGACCGCCGCCATGAAAAGCGTACGCTACGGCAACCCCGCCGAAGCCGAAGCAGGCGCGCTGGAAATGGGCCCGCTGATTGAAGAACGCGCCGTCAAAGCCGTAGCCGAAAAAGTCGAACGCGCCGTCAAACAAGGCGCAACCCTCGTCTGCGGCGGCAAACGCGCCCAAGGACGCGGCTACTTCTTCGAACCGACCCTGCTGACCGACACCGACAACAGCATGGACATCATGAAAGAAGAAACCTTCGGCCCCGTCCTGCCCGTCGCCACCTTCGACACCCTCGACCAAGCCGTCGCCCTGGCAAACGACTGCGAATTCGGACTGACCAGCTCCGTTTACACCACCAACCTCAACGAAGCCTTCTACATCACCCGCCGCCTGCAATTCGGCGAAACCTACATCAACCGCGAAAACTTTGAAGCCATGCAAGGCTTCCACGCCGGCTGGAAAAAATCCGGCATCGGCGGCGCAGACGGCAAACACGGCTTGGAAGAATACCTGCAAACCCAAGTCGTCTATCTGGAAACCGATATTTAATTAGGAAGATTGCTTAGTTGGAAGGCTACCTGAAAAATTTCAGGTAGCCTTCACTCATTTCAACCCTTCCCACACCTTCCCCAACCTTTTCACCGACACCGGATACGGTGTCTTCAATTCCTGCGCAAACAGCGATACCCTCAATTCTTCAATCATCCATTTAAACGCGGCGAGGTCGTCTGAAACGGGTTGTCCTTGTTTCACCAAGCCGTCGGTTTTTTCCTGCCACATTTGTTCCAGCTCCTGAATATCGGCTTCGCAGGCTGCGTCGCGGGCGGGGTTGCTGCTGTATTTTTCGAGGCGCAGGGTCATGGCTTTGAGGTAGATGGGGAGGCGCGGCCATTGTGCCCACGGGGTGCGGGTGGCGAAGCCTGCGGCGAGCAGGGTTTGCAGGCGTTGGCGCAATAAGTGCGTCAGCGGGTGTTTGCCGAGTTTGCCATTGAGTTCGGCGTAGGCGGCGGCGGTTTCCTGCAGGTAGCGGCTGAGGGCTTCTTTGACGGCGGGCAGGCGGCTGCGGGCGCGTTTGATTTGTTCTTTGAAGGCTTTTTCATTGCGCGGCAGCTCGTCTTCGCCGATAAAGGCGCGGTCGCAGACGGCTTGGGTGAGGTCGTCGCGCAGGGTGTCGGCGTTGATGTGTTTGAGCAGCATGGCGGCTTGGGTGAAGCCTTGGATGCCTTTGTTCAGGTCTTTAACTTGTTCTTTCAGTTGTAGCTTCATGAGTTCGATTACGCCTAATCTGTGGGCTTGTTCGGTGGCGGCGGACGTGTCGAACAGGCGCAGGGCGATTCTGCCGTCTTTTTCTTTTTGCAGGCCGAGGTAGCCGGTGAGCTGTTGTTTGCCGCGGGCGAATTTGATGGATTCGGGCAGGGTGCCGATGTCCCATGCGGTAACGTTGTTGCGCTCGAATTCTTGGGTGTTGTCGCGGAAGGTGGTGGCGGCGGCTTTGCCAAGTTGTTGTTGGATTTGGATTAAATCGCGCCCCATGGCTAATTCTTGCCCGCCGTCGTCGATGATGCGGAGGTTGAAATAGCAGTGTTCGGGCAGTCTGAACGCGGCCCATTCGTCTTGGTTGATTTGCTCCAGTATGCGGATGTCACCTGCGGTTTTGGCGATGGCTTGGGCGAGCTGGGGCAGGATGGGGGCGTTGCGGTCGGGGTTTTGGCTTAGAAATTGGGTGATGAATTCGGGCACGGGCACGCAGATGCGGCGGACTTTTTTGGGCAGTGCTTTGATTTGTAGCTGGATTTTTTCGCGTATCATGCCGGGCACGAGCCATTCGAGGGCGGCGGGGCTGATGCGGTTGAGCACGGTGAGCGGCAGGGTGAGGGTAACGCCGTCGAGCGGGTGGTGCGGCTCGAAGCGGTAGCTGAGTTTGAATTTGCCGTCTGCGGTTTGCCAGTGTTTGGGGAATTGTTCTTCGGTAATGTGCGCGGCGGCGTGCTGCATGAGGTCGTCGCGGCTGAGGAACAGCAGGCGCGGGTTGTCGCGCTCGGCGGTTTTGAGCCAGGCTTGGAAGGTGCGGATGTCGGCGAGGGGGAGGGGTTTCAGACGGCCTTTTGGGGGTGCAGGCTGCTTTTTGGGTTTGGGGTCGTCTGAAACATTTTGTAGGGTGTGTGAACTCGGTTCACGCACGCGGTTGTCCGTATCTTTGGAATCCGCGTGCGTGGCTTGTGCCACATACCCTACATTGTGCAGGCTGCCTGAAACTGTTGAGGCTGCGGTACTCTGTTCCCTCTCCTGAGGGAGAGGGTTAGAGAGAGGGCTTGCTGAGGTTGCGGAAAAGTTGGTTTGTGCGGCAATTGTTTTGCCCTCTCCCCAGCCCGCCCCCGCGGGGGAGGGGGTAGTTTGCTGGGAATTTTCAGGTAGCCTTTTTGAGCGCAGGCTGCTTTCGGTGTGCAGGCTGCCTGAAACCGCGTCCGCCGTATAAAAATCGGGCAGCCGTTCGTTATAAAACGCAAACAGGGCTTCGTCATCGACCAATACGTCCTGCCGACGCGATTTGTGTTCGAGTTCGGTAATTTCCTTAATCAGTTTTTTGTTGTGGGCAAAAAAGTCCGCTTTCAAATCGCATTCCTGCGCCACCAGCGCGCTGCGGATAAAGATTTCGCGGGCTTCTTCGGGGGCGATTTTGCCGTAGGACACGGGGCGGCGCGGCAGGACGGTCAGGCCGTAGAGCGTAACCCGCTCGCTGGCGACGACTTCGCCGCGTTTTTGTTCCCAGTGCGGCTCGAAATAATGGTAGCGGACGAGGTGCGGTGCTTCCTGCTCGATCCGTTCGGGCTGAATGGCGGCCACGTCGCGGGCATAAAGTTTTGTCGTTTCAACGAGTTCTGCCGCCATCACCCATTTAGGCTTCGCCTTGAACAGGGCGGAGGCGGGGAACAGGTGGAAGCGGCTGCCGCGCGCGCCGGTGTAGTCGTTGCCGTCGGGCGATTTCATGCCGACGTTGGCAATCAAACCGGTGAGCAGGGCGCGGTGGATTTGTTCGTAGCCCGCTTCTTTGGCGGCGCGGACTTGGGCGCGGTGTTGCTTCTTATCCAGTTGTTTTTGTTTGAGTTTGGCGGACAGGTCTTGGTCGCCTTGGCTTTCAGACGACGTCAGTTGTTTGACTTCGGGAGGCTGTCTGAAAGCGGCTTCCTTAGTGGTCAAACCCATTTCAATCGCGGTTTGGGCAAGCTGGTGGTGCAGCTCGCGCCATTCGCGCATCCGTAGGTGCGACAGGAAATATTGGCGGCACCACTGCACCAACTGCTTGTTGGACAAGCCTTTGTCGCGCTCGCGCTGGAAGCTGTCCCAAATGTTCAGATAGGCAAGGAAATCGGACTGCTTGTCGGTAAAACGCTCGTGCGCCTTGGTGGCGGCATCGCGCGCTTCCAGTGGCCGCTCGCGCGGGTCTTGAATCGACAGCGCGGACGCAATCACCAATATTTCCGACATACAGTCGTGTTTCTTCGCCGCCAACAAAATTCGCGCGATTTTCGGGTCGATGGGCAGACGCGCCATTTGTTCGCCGAGGCGGGTCAGTCCGTTGTGTTCGTTAACCGCCCCCAATTCCAACAACACCTGAAACCCATCATTGATATACCGAGAATCGGGCATTTCCAAAAACGGGAATGCCGCCACGTCGCCGAGTTTCAACGCTGCCATGCGCAGGATGACGGCGGCGAGGTTGCTGCGGATGATTTCGGGGTCGGTGAATTCGGTGCGGCTGTTGAAATCTTCTTCTGAAAACAATCGGATACACACGCCTGCAGAGATGCGTCCGCAGCGGCCGGAGCGTTGGCGGGCGGCGGCTTGGGAGATTTTTTCTACATGAAGCTGCTCGACTTTGGCGCGGGCGGAATAGCGTTTGACGCGTGCCAAACCGGTGTCGATGACGTATTTGATGCCGGGGACGGTGAGCGAGGTTTCGGCGACGTTGGTTGCCAAGACGATGCGGCGTTTTGCGCCTGAGGGGTGGAAGATTTTGTGCTGTTCGGCGTGCGACAGGCGGGCGAACAGGGGCAGGATTTCGTCGTTGCGGCGCAGTGTGGATTTGCGCAGGGCTTCGGCGGCTTCGCGGATTTCGCGTTCGCCGGGCAGGAAGACGAGAATGTCGCCCTCGCCGTATCGCGCCAGTTCGTCGGCGGCATCGACAATCGCGTCGGTCAGTTCGATTTCGGCATCGTCTTCGTTTTTCTCGTGCAGCGGGCGGTAGAGGATTTCGACGGGGTAGGTGCGCCCGCTCACTTCCAGCACGGGCGCGCCGTTGAAGTGTTGGGAAAAGCGTTCTGCGTCTATGGTGGCTGATGTGATGATGACTTTCAAGTCGGGGCGGCGCGGCAGGAGCTGTTTCAGGTAGCCCAAGAGGAAGTCGATGTTCAGGCTGCGTTCGTGCGCTTCGTCGATGATAATCGTGTCGTAGGCGGCGAGGTAGCGGTCGGTCTGGGTTTCCGCCAGCAGGATGCCGTCGGTCATCAGCTTGACGCTGGCTTCGCGCGAGGTGTGGTCGGTAAAGCGCACTTTATAGCCGACCGCGCTGCCGATTTCCGATTTCAGCTCTTCGGCAATCCGCTCTGCCACCGAGCGCGCGGCCAAACGGCGCGGCTGGGTATGCCCGATTAGCCCCGCCGCCCCGCGTCCGAGTTCCAAACAAATCTTGGGCAACTGCGTGGTTTTGCCTGAACCGGTTTCGCCGCAAATAATCGTTACCTGATTCTCGGCAATGGCTTTTTTGATTTCTTCGAGCTTCTCGTGAACGGGCAGGGTGTTGTCGAATTCGGGTTTGGGCAGGGCTGCCAAACGCTTCAAAAAGATTTCGTGCGATTTTCGGTATTTTTCTTCGACTTTGGACAAGCCGCCGTATTTGTTGGGGTTTTTGAAGGCGGATTGCAGGAAGTGGCGGTCTTTGGAGAGGGTTTGGGAGAAGTCGGGACGGGGCATGGCGCTGGAGAAAATCTGAGGGAAAACAAAGGGTGTGATTATAGCAAAAAGCGATGGTTTGGTTGGCGGCGGGATGGGGAGTGAAAGGCTACCTGAAAGTGCGGCTTCAACGGAGTTAAAACGATGTTTGGGCGTAGCCCAAGCTGAGTTTCTGCGGAGCTAAAAAAATGTTTTGCAAAGAAAGATTGAGTTCTTTGGAGCCAAATTTTCAGGTAGCCTCTAAATGGCATGGCTGCGGATAAAGGCTACCTGAAAAACGGGATGGGTGGTTTTCAGGTAGCCTTTGGTTTGCCTAGAGGTGATGCTGCTTAATTACTCCTGCGGCGGCAGGGGGGCGCCGGCGGGGTGTTTGTAGCGGTTGTAGGCGAAGAGGTATTGATCGGGGAAGCGGCGTACCCAGCTTTCCACGTTGCGGTTGATGATTTCGGCGTCGTGGGCTTTGTTGCCGTTGAAGCTGCCGGCCACGGGCTCGATGTGCAGGGCGAAGCCGCGGTTTTCAGGTAGCCTGATGCCGGCGAAGAAGAGGGGGCGCACGTTTTTCACTTGGGCGAGGCGGCCGGCGAGGGTCATGGTGTAGGCAGGGCGGCCAAAGAAGGGCGCCCATACGCCGTCGCCGTGTTCGTCAGGCACGTGGTCGGGCAAAACGATGGTGGCTTCGCCTTGGCGCAGGGCTTGGATGATTTGCTTCACGCCTTGCAGGGAGGTGGGGGCGGTGCGGCCTTTGTCGCGCACGCGGCCGGCCTGCATGATGTCGTCTAAAATTTTGATTTTTGGCGGCTTATACATGGCGGTGAGGGGGAAGGGCAGGCGGTGGCTGATGTAGCGGCCGGCGAGGTCGTAGTTGCCGATGTGGGGGGTGATGAGCAGCAGGCCTTCGCCGGCATCGAGGGCGGCTTGGATGTGCTCCCAGCCGTGGGTTTCGGCGAATAGGGCGGCCACTTGCTCGGGGGAGCGGAAGAAGGCGAGTGGCAGTTCGAGCGCGCCTTTGGCGGTTTCGCGAAACACGGCGCGGACGTGCTCGGCATCGGCGGGCAGGCCGGCGGTGTGCAGGTGGTTGCGGATGCGTTCGCGGTCGGCGCGGGCGAAATGGTAGAGCAGGCTGCCGGCGAAGTTGGCGAGGCAGTGCAGCACGGAGAGGGGCAGGGCGGCGAGGCGGCGGAAGAGGAAGAAGGCGAGGGTGCGCATGGCTGGGCTGTGGGCAAGGGACTTGGGCGGTATTGTAATGGAAAACGGGGCGGGCAAGCCAACGGCGGGCGTTGGCGCGGCTGAAATGCGGCGGCGGTGCAGGGGTGGAAGGCGGAATGTGATTTTTAGCTTCGCAGAAACTCAGCCTTGGTTTTTCAGGTAGCCTTTATGCGGGGAAGAGGCTACCTGAAAAATGGAGGCTTGTGTTTTGACTGGGTGGAAATGTGGATTTCATTTCGTGCAGGCTTCGTTTCTATTGCGCTGAAGCCGGCGTTTAGTTTCGCTGAAGCTCACGTTTTAGCTTCGCTGAAGCTGGCGCTTTCAGGTAGCCAGTATGCGGGGTGCGCATCAGAGGTCATTCACTATTTTGCTTTGGCAGCACGGGGCAAACGGCGGGGCTTCGTGCTTGCCTCACTGCGGGCGCGGGGGTAAACTCAAAGCGCTTTTTCACGCCGGCGCGGCAGATGTCCGCACCCTGCCGGCTTGGGTTTGGTTGGTTTCAGGCCGCCACGTTTTCAGGTAGCCCCACCGTTTCCAATTTCATCAAAGGAGATTTGTATGCACCCGCTTCATGCTTTGCAGCCGCAGGCCGTTTGGCAGTGGTTTGCCGATATTTGCGCCATCCCGCACCCCACCTATCAGGAAGCCGCGCTGGCCAAAATGATTGTGAACCGCGCCAAGGAGAAAGGTCTGGATGTGCGGCAAGACGAAAAAGGCAACGTTTATATCCGCAAGCCGGCGCAGGGCGCAGGCATGGCCGGTAAACCCGGCGTGATTTTGCAGGGACACATCGACATGGTGGCGCAGAAAACCCCCGATTCGCCGCACAATTTCGCCACCGACCCCATCCGCCCGCAAATCATCGACGGCTGGGTGCACGCCACGCAAACCACGCTCGGCGCGGATAACGGCATCGGCGCCGCCATGGGCCTGGCCGTGGCCTTTGCCGACGATATCGAACACCCGCCCTTGGAAGTGCTGCTCACGCTGGAAGAAGAAATCGGCATGGACGGCGCACGCAAGATGCGCGGCGACTGGCTGCAAGGCCGCTATCTCATCAACTTAGACACCGAAGAAGCTGGCTGCGTGTATGTGGGCTGCGCCGGCGGGCGCGATGCCGATTTGAGCCTGCCCTTCGCCACCCAGGCCGCCGACGGACAGCGTTTCCGCATTGAAGTGGCCGGCATGCACGGTGGCCACTCCGGCATCGACATCCACCGCGGCTACGGCAACGCCATCAAGGTGCTGGCCGACCTGCTGGCGCGCCTGCCCGAAGAGAGCGGCTGGCGTTTGGCCGCCATCCACAGCGGCGAATTGCGCAACGTCATCCCCTCCAAGGCCGAAGCCGAAATCGTGCTGCCCCAGGCCTTTGCCGACCAATTGGTGCAGCTGGCCGACACCGTGCGCGCCGAAACGCAAAACGAGCTCGGCCAGTTTGCCGACAGCCTCACCATTCAGGTAGCCCCAGCCGGGCAGGGCGGGCAGGCCGCCAGCCATGCCGACAGCCGCCGCATCGCCGACCTGCTGGCCGTGATTCCCAACGGTGTGCTCAAATGGAGCGAAGAGTTTGACGGCGTGGTGGACACTTCTAACTGCTTGAGCGTGGTGCACACGGCAAACGGCAAGCTCACCGCCTCCATGCTGCTGCGTTCGCTGCGTGAGCGGCCGAAAGACGACGTGTGCCGCCTGCTGGGCTCGCTGGCCCGCCTGGCCGGCGCCGCGCTGCACACCGAGCAGGACTACACCGGCTGGGAGCCGCATATGTCTTCCGTGCTGCTGAAGAAAACCGCCGAAGCCTTTGCCGCCGTGCGCGGTGAGCAGCCGCAAATCGAAGTGGTGCACGCCGGCCTGGAGTGCGGCCTGATGCAGAAACATCTGCCGCACACCGAGATGATTTCCTTCGGCCCCACCATCAAGGGCGCGCATTCGCCGAAAGAAAAGGTGGAAATCAGCACCGTGGAAGAATGCTGGCGCATTCTGCTGGATTTGCTCCAGCGCATAGATTGATGTAATTTTTGCAGCATAGGAAATCTCTGCCGACCAGTCTGCCTGGTCGGCCTTTTCTTTGCGTGGTTGCGTTTTAACAGGGAATATCGCTGCCAAAAAACGCTTCTGGCAGATTTTTCAGGTAGCCTGATTGGGTATTTCCCATGAAAATCAGTTGCCTGCATGCTTCTTGCTGGGTTATATTGCGTCCCGGGTCTGCCGCCAGGGTGCGGCGGCCGATTGATTTGAAGATCCGGAGCGGGAAAGCGCCCGGCCAAACCGCAGCACGAAAGGCATCCATGAGCACGAATCACGACCACCAGCACGGCTTGCAGCGCAACTTGAAAAACCGCCACCTGCAACTCATCGCCATCGGCGGCGCCATCGGCACCGGCCTGTTTATGGGCTCGGGCAAAACCATCCATCTGGCCGGGCCTTCGGTGGTGTTGGCCTATATCGTGATTGGCGCTTTTCTGTTTTTCATCATGCGCGCCATGGGCGAACTGCTGCTTTCTAATCTCGAATACAAGTCGTTCACCGATTTCACGCATGATCTGCTGGGCCCGGCGGCCGGCTTTTTTGTGGGCTGGACTTATTGGTTTTGCTGGGTGGTGATCGGCATGGCCGACATCATCGCCATCACGGGCTACACGCAGTTTTGGTGGCCGGATGTGCCGCTGTGGCTGCCGGGGCTGCTGTGCATCGTGTTTATGGCGGGCATGAATCTGCTCACGGTGAAGCTCTTCGGCGAGATGGAGTTTTGGTTTGCGCTGATTAAGATTGTGGCGATTGTGGCGCTGATTTGCGTGGGCGGCTTTTTGGCGCTAAGCGGCTTTGTGGACCCCACTTCGGGCGAGCAGGCTTCGATCACGCATTTGTGGCGGCACGGCGGCTGGTTTCCCAACGGCATCGGCGGCTTTTTCTCGGCTTTCCAGATTGCGGTATTTGCCTTTGTGGGCATTGAGTTGGTGGGCACGGCGGCGGCGGAGGCGGAAGACCCGGAAACCAATCTGCCCAAGGCCATCAACCGCATTCCGGTGCGCGTGATTGTGTTTTATGTGCTGGCGCTGGGCGCGATTATGGTGGTGACGCCGTGGGATGTGGTGGATCCGGCCAAGAGCCCGTTTGTGAACATGTTTACGCTAATCGGCATTCCGATTGCCGCCGGGCTGGTGAATTTGGTGGTGCTCACTTCGGCGCTCTCTTCGGCCAACGGCGGGATGTTTTCCACTGGGCGTATGCTCTACGGCTTGGCGGAGGCGGAGGTGGCGCCGAGCCTGTTTGGCCACCTCAACCGTAACGGCGTGCCGGCGGTGGGGCTGCTGTACTCCTGCGCCTTCCTGCTGGTAGGGGTGTTCCTGCTGTATCAGGAGGGGAACATCATGGATATGTTTACGGTGGTGACCACGCTTTCCAGCATCGGCTTTATTTTTGTGTGGGCGATCATCCTTCTGGCTTATATCAAATATCGCCAAACGCGCCCGCAGCTGCACGAGCGCTCCATCTACAAGCTGCCCGGCGGAGTGGCGATGGCTTGGGTGTGTTTGGCTTTCTTGGCGTTTGTGCTGGTGTTGTTTTCGCGCGATGAGGATACGCGGCTGGGGCTGATGTGTATGCCGCTGTGGTTTGCGGCGTGCGCGGTGCTCTATCAGCTGCTTTACCGCAAGCGGCAGCAGGAGAAGCTGCAAGGGCAGGAGTAGGCCGGCAAAGCAAAAGGCTACCTGAAAATTTTAGCTTCGCAGAAACTTCGCTGCGCTGCGTTTTGGCGAAATTCACTGCGTTCGTTTTCAGGTAGCCTTTTGTGGCTTAGAGGAAGAAGCTGCCGATTGCCTGCGCGATTTTGAGTATCACCCGATTGCCTGCCCGGCCATAAATGAGGCTACCTGAAATTTTCAGGTAGCCTTTTGCTTTGCCTGGCCGCATCAGAAGCGCACGGCGGGCGGCGCTTGGTGTTTGGCGCGGTCGGGGAATTCCAGCAGCTGTGCGGGCTGGCGGTGGCCGAAGTTGGCGGCAATCAGGCTGTGCGGGAAGAGTTGGCGCAGGGTGTTGTAGTGCATAGCGGCGTCGTTGTAGGCCTGGCGGGAGAAGGCGATGCGGTTTTCGGTGCTGGTGATCTCTTCGGCCAGCTGCTGCATATTGGCGGAGGCCTGCAATTCGGGATAGGCCTCTATCTGCACCATCAGGCTGCGGATGGCTTGGGTGAGCTGGGCTTCGGCGGCGGAAAGCTGGCGCACGGCTTCGGCGTTTTCGGGGCGGGCGCTACCCAGTGCGCCGGCGGCCTGGCTGCGCGCTTGGGTTACTTGGGTGAAGGTGTCGCTTTCGTGTTTCAGGTAGCCTTTGGTGGTTTCCACCAAGTTGGGAATCAAGTCGTGCCGCCGTTGCAGCTGCACGCCGATTTGGGAGAAGGCGTTGCGGTATTGGTTTTGCGCGATCACCAGCCGGTTGTACACCATCACGCCCACCACAATGAGCGCGGCAGGCAATAGGATGATTATCCACAGCATAACGGTCTCCTAAAGTGTTAAAATTGCCAGCCCATCTTACCACAAAATGGTGTGCGGACAGCGGCTTGAAGGGTTTGAATGGTGCCGGAGTGTTTTTAGCTTCGCAGAAACTTCGCTGCGCTGCGTTTTCAGGTAGCCTGTGTCCGCCATTGGAAGGTTTATCGTGATTGCCCTGCCTATTCCCATCCCCAAAACCCCGCATGCGCTCTACCGCCTGATGTTTCTCTATATCGTGGCCGCATTCGGTATCGGTTGGTTTTTGCCGGTGAACGTCGGAATCTGGAGCATCTTGCTGATGCTCGCGCTGATTCTGTATCTGCGCATCCGCGCGCTGGCACGCGGCGAAAAACGCTTTTCACGCGGAGGGGATTGTGCCAAAAACGGCGTGTTTGCATGGGAGATTATGTATCTGATAATTGCGGTGATGGGCATGGCCGTTGCCTTTTATGGCGGCACGGCGGCTTCATACGGTGAATTGCGCGAAGCACGCGGCATCGTGCCCGCCGAGCCCTACAACGAATCGCGCGAATGCCGCGCCGCGCAGGCAGGCAAAGAGCAAAGCCTGCTCGACCGCATAAGCTTCTACGACCCCTGTCGCCACACCAGCAGTTTTGATTACCTCCCCTTCCCCAACGGCAGCGAAACGCTGCATCTGAGCTGCGCAGCCGATTTGAGAGACGGCTGCGACCGAGCCTACGCCCACGCAGGCAAAGAAGCCAGCGTGAAATACAGCGGCTCGCGCCTGTATGAAATGGAAGTGGACGGCGTGAAAATCTACCGCTATGCCGACCAGTCCGCCGGTTTTGCCCGCGGCCGCAAAGCCGCCCTGCTGGACTCGCTCATCGCCGTGCCGCTGTTTGCCCTGCCGCTGATGTGGTTCCACCGCCGCTTCGACGATTGGCGGGAAGCGTTGGACAACGGCGAAACCGTGCCCGATGAAACCCCGCTATGGTGGAAGCTGCTGGTGTTGGTCTGCTGGTATCTGCCGTTTTCCGCCTTGTGGATCAGTGCCGCCGTAGTATGGTGGCGCATCAGGCCCAACCCCGTGGCGCTCACGCTGGGGCTGCTGCTGGCGGCAGCATTGTTATTCTTGTGCGTGCGCGGCGTATACCACCTGTTTTATCCTCCACCGCCGCCGATGCCCAAAGCGGCCAAACCGCATAAATTGAAAATCCGCAAATCAGGCCGGAAGGCTACCTGAAAAATAAAAAGCAGATTCGGCCAAGCCACAACATACGAAACATTAAAATATGCAGCTCATCTTATTTATCGGTGCACAAGCCTCCGGCAAATCCACTTTCTACAAACAACACTTTGCCGATAGCCATATCCGCTTGAATCTCGACATGCTCCAAACCCGGCATCGCGAGCAAATCCTGTTCAATGCCTGTTTGCAGGCCAAGCAAAAGCTTGTTATTGATAATACCAATCCCACCGTTGAAGACAGAGCCCGCTATATTGTTCCCGCCCAAGCCGCCCGTTTTCAAATTGTTGCCTACTATTTCGACAGCGATTTGAATGCTGCCCTCGCACGTAATGCACAGCGTACAGGCAAAGCCAATATTCCCGAGGTCGGCGTACGCGCCACCTTCAAAAAACTGCAATCGCCGCAATACGAGGAAGGGTTTGCCGAAATTTATCGGGTTCAAATCAACCCGAACGGCGGCTTCAACTGCCAACTTATCCCAAAGGAAAACCATGAGATTTGACGACTTAGACGCCCGAATGCGCCAATACGAAACCGCCTACGATTTCTGCATTCCCGAACAAAACCACATCGTTGTCCGCCTCGACGGGCGCGGTTTCACTCGCCTCACCAAAGAAATCTGGCAGTTTGAAGCCCCGTTCGATATCCGCTTCCGTGACCGTATGGCCGACACGACTGCCGCCCTGCTCGATTGCGGATTCAACATCGCGTATGGCTTTTCTCAAAGCGACGAAATCTCCCTGCTGTTTCAACACGACGAGTACACTTTCAAGCGTAAAGTCCGCAAAATCATCACCACGCTCGCCGCCGAAGCCAGCGCGCACTTTTCTCTCGCACAAGGCTCCCGTGCCACCTTCGATGCACGCGTTTGCGTGTTGCCAAATTGGGGATTGGTGCGGGACTACTTCGCCTGGCGCCAAGAAGACGCGCACCGCAACGCCCTCAATGCCCATTGCTACTGGCTGCAACGCAAACACGGCATATCGCCCAATGCCGCTGCCGAAAAGCTCGCCCATCTCTCGCGCCAGCAGAAACACGATTTTTTGTTTGAGCACAGCATCAACTTCAACGACCTGCCCGCCTGGCAGAAGCGCGGCTTCGGCATATATTGGCAAACCGTTGCCAAACAGGGTTTTAACCCGCAAACAGGTGAAACCACAGAAACCACCCGCCGCATCATTACGCGCAATTTCGATTTGCCCCTGCGTGAGGAATACGTGGCATTCTTGGATAATTTTCAGGTAGCCTGAAAAGTTGCAGCTTGGTCTGCATTAAAACCTGACTTTCAGGTAGCCTTTCAGTTGAAGGCTACCTGAAAAAACAACCGCAGTTGCAAAAGGAACCTCATGCACTACCAATCGCTCGACACCGCATTGGCGCAATACAGCGGCCGCTCCGAGCCCCACCCCGACGGCCTTGCCCTGAGCATCACCGCGCAGCCGCAAGGCAGCCTGAAACTCCACAGCCCCGACGGCATCAGCCTCAGCCTCACCTGCCGCGGCGAGCCCGTATTCTGGTCGTTCCACAGCCACGATTTATACGACGTTTACCTCGTCCGCAGCTACGCCGAAAGCTGGCAGGCATACCAGCCCATAGGGCACATATGCAGCCGCATCAACGAACACATCGCCCGCCAAAGTGCCGCAGAACAAGGCCTGTTGTGGGGCAAATATTTCATCGCACAACTCGCCGAGCACAATGCAGGGCTGCTCGGCATCGGCGAATGGCACTTCCGCCACCGCCCCGCCCAAACCCTGCCGCCGCAATGGGGCGAATGCTGGCACGACACCGCCCTAGGGCAGCCTGAAACCGGCGAGAACTACCGCCAATGGCTGTTTTCAGGTAGCCGCTTCGACGCGTTGGACAACGATTTTTTCTCCGAATCCGAACGCTTCATCGCCCTGAAAACCCACCATGCCGAAGACGGCAGGTTAAAATACTGGCGCAAACGCGCACGGCAGCACCAACTGCCGCCCGTGTTGGCATACGAAATCACCGCCCTGTCCGACCGCTGGCTGATTTTAGACGGACACCTGCGCCTTGCCGCCGCCCTCGCCGAAGGGCAACTGCCGCCGCTGATTGTGATTCAGGCCGCCACCGCCCGCCCCAGTCGCGAAACCGCCGCCGAACGCGAAAGCATACAGGCCGCCACCCTGTCGCAATACGAAAAAACCGCCCGCCAAACCGGCGGCAACCCGAAAGCCCTAAACGCCGTCAGCCAGCACATCGTCCACGTCTTCGACACGCGGCCAGACCTGGCATACTTCACCCGCGCCGCCGCCGACACCGCCCCGCAAACCTGGCTACAACAACTGCGTGCTCACGCCGCGCAACACGGTTTCGCCGAAGAATTGGAACGCGTTTGGGCCACGGAATCGTGGCCGCGGAAGCGGGTTGCCGCTTTTCAGGTAGCCTGAAAGGACACCCCATGCCGCAACCCGATTGGCAGCATATCGAAAACACCGCTTATCAAATCATCATGGATACCGTGCACAGCATCCGCAGGCAGCACCCGCGCGAAACCGTGTACGCCGCCATTTTCCACAATTTCTATTGCGACAACGCCAACC
Source organism: Eikenella sp. Marseille-P7795 (assembly GCF_916618725.1). Taxonomy (NCBI): domain Bacteria; kingdom Pseudomonadati; phylum Pseudomonadota; class Betaproteobacteria; order Neisseriales; family Neisseriaceae; genus Eikenella; species Eikenella sp. Marseille-P7795. The sequence goes on from NZ_CAKAJZ010000006.1 coordinate 20,083, forward strand.
TCTATTTCCCCTCGCTGTCGGTCGGCACGGAAGAGCTGCTCGCGCGCGTGGCGGAGCAATATCGGCAGGAATACGGCTATGCCGAAAGCCGTGCCGAATTGGAGCAGTCGCTGCGCTGGTCGGGCGCGGATTTGGCGGAATACATGTTTGACGGCGGCGCGGCGGGCCATGCGGCAGCGCAAAGCGTGCAGGCTGCCGTGCGCCAAGAAGCCGATTGGGACGGTTTATACGGCCGCTTCTGCCGATGCTTCCCCCGCGCCTGCCGCCGCGCCACGCATGATTTGCTGCGGCAAAACATCGTGCCGCCCGATTTTATTGCCGTCGTCTGCGATGAAGACGAAAGCCTGACCGCGCCCTGCCTAACGCCCGAGCAGCTGCAACGGCATTTCCCCGAATGGGCATAGATATTTTCAGGTAGCCTGAAACCACCAAACACAAGGAATCCCATGACCATCCTCCAAGCCGAAAACCTTTCCTTCGCCGTCGGCCATGTGCCGCTGCTCGACAAAGCCTCCTTCCAACTTGCAGCCGGCGAAAAAGTCGGGCTCATCGGGCGCAACGGCGCGGGCAAATCCAGCCTGCTGAAAATTTTGGCGGGCGTGCAGAAGCCTGATGACGGCCAGCTCATCCTGCAAAACGGGCTGAAAACCGTGTATGTGCCGCAGGAGAGCTTTTTTGACGGCGCGGCCAGTGTGTTCGATATTGTGTCCGAAGGGCTGGGCAGCCTGCGCGACGTGCTGCGGCGTTACCACGAAATCGGCCGCGCGCTGGAAAACGGGCAGGACGATAATTTAATCAAAGAGTTGAATGAGCTGCAAAACCAAATCGAAGCACAAGACGGCTGGCAGTTCGACGCGCTCATCAGCCAAACCGTGAGCGAGCTGGGGCTGCCTGAAAACGAGAAAATCGACAATTTGTCCGGCGGGCAGAAAAAACGCGTCGCGCTGGCGCAGGCGTGGGTGCAGAAGCCCGACATCCTGCTGCTGGACGAGCCGACCAACCATTTGGATATTGACGCGATTTTGTGGCTGGAAAACCTGCTGAAAAACTTTTCAGGTAGCCTCATCGTCATCACCCACGACCGCCGTTTTTTGGACAATATCGCCACCCGCATTGTGGAATTGGACAGGGGCGTGCTGCGTTCGTATGACGGCAGTTTCGCCAAATACAGCGAGAAAAAGGCGCAGGAACTGGCCGTGGAAGCCGAGCACAACCGCCTGTTCGACAAATTCCACGCGCAGGAAGAGGCGTGGATTCGCAAGGGCATCGAGGCGCGGCGCACACGCAACGAAGGGCGGGTTAAGCGTTTGGAAGAATTGCGGAAACAGCGTGCGGCGCGGCGCGAACGGCAGGGGCAGGTATCGTTTAAGCTGGATTCGGGCGAGAAAAGCGGCAAAATCGTCGCCGAACTGGAACACGCTTCGTTTGCGTATGGCAACAAGATGATTATGAACGATTTTTCCGCCGTGATTCAGCGCGGCGACAAGATTGGACTCATCGGCGCGAACGGCATCGGCAAAACCACGTTTTTAAAGCTGATTTTGGGCGAACTCGCGCCTACCGGCGGCAAAATCCGCCTCGGCAGCAAGCAGGAAGTGGCGTATTTCGACCAGTTCCGCAGCGCGCTGAACGAAAACGACACGGTGTTCTACACGCTCGGACAGGGCAACGATTATGTGGAAATCGGCGGCAAAAAGCGGCATGTGATGGGCTATTTGGAAGACTTTTTGTTCCACCCCGCCCGCGCGCAAAGCCCTGTGTCGTCGCTCTCCGGCGGCGAGCGCAACCGCCTGCTGCTGGCCAAACTGTTCACCCGCCCCGCCAACATTCTGGTGCTGGACGAGCCGACCAACGATTTGGACATCGACACGCAGGAGCTGTTGGAAGAACTGCTGCGCGATTACGCCGGCACGGTGTTCCTCGTCAGCCACGACCGTATGTTTTTGGACAATGTGATTACGCAATCCATTGTATTTGAAGGAAACGGCAGCCTGAAAGAATACATCGGCGGCTATCAGGACTACATCGACGCGAAGGCGCGCGAAGAGAAAGTGCAGGCTGCCTCCGCCCCCGCCGCCAAGCCCGAAAGGCTGCCTGAAAAAGAAAAAACCAAAGCCAACCGCAGCGTGAAACTGTCGTACAAAGAACAGCGCGAACTCGCCGCCCTGCCCGACGAAATCGCCGCGCTGGAAGCCGAACAGGCGGATTTGAACGCGCAGCTTTCCGACCCGGAAATCTTTAAGGATTATGAAAAGGCAGGCAGCCTGCAAGCGCGGGCGGAAGAGATTGAAATGCTGCTGTTGGAGAAATTGGAACGGTGGGAAGCGTTGGAGGCGAAACAGGGCGGCGCGGGGTGAGGTTTCAGGTAGCCTGAATGCCGTCTGAAAGGCCGTCTGAAACCTTATAAAGCAGCCTGCATCCAACATCAAAACCCCTCAAACCGCCCCAACCCCGCCCGTTCCCAAGACAAGGAAATCCTATGGATTACCCCGCCCTGCTTGCCGTCCTGCAACAACACGCCGACCCCGAACGCGCCACGCCGATGCAGGCCTACATGAAACACCGCTTTGCCTATTTGGGCATCGGCAAACCCGAGCTTGCCCGCCTGTGCCGCCCGTTTTTCAAAGAGGCCGCCAAACAGCCGCCCGATTGGGATTTCGTGCGCCGCTGCTGGGACGACCCGCACCGCGAACTGCAATACGCCGCGCTCGAATACCTGAAAAAAATGCAGCAATACCTGACCCCGCAGGACATCCCGCGTTTGCAGACGCTGATTACCGAAAAATCATGGTGGGACAGCTCGGACGTACTCGACCGCATTGTCGGCGGCATTGCCCTGCACCACCCCGAAGTCAATGCCGTTCTGTTGGCATGGAGCACGGACGACAACATCTGGCTGCGCCGCGTCGCCATCGACCACCAACTGCTCCGCAAACAACACACCGACACCGCGCTGCTGGAAAAAAGCATCTGCAACAATCTGGGGCAGAAAGAATTTTTCATCAACAAAGCCATCGGCTGGGCATTGCGCGATTACAGCAAAACCAACCCTGCATGGGTGTAAGGCTTTATCGGCCGCCACGGGCACGAAATGGCCAAACTGAGCCTGCGCGAAGCGGGGAAATACCTGCCGCCAAAGGCCGTCTGAAAATATAAAAGCAGCCTGCATTTTGTAGGTTGGCAAAATACCTTTGTTGCGGCTTAGGTTTTCAGGTAGCCTCAAAGCCTCCAAATTAAAGGAAATGGATATGCAGCAACACATCAACTACATCACGCTCGGCGTGGCCGACCTGGCCGAATCGCGCCGCTTCTACCGCGACGTGTTCGGCTGGCAGGAAACGGAACAGAGCAACGAAAACATCGCGTTTTTCCAAACAGGCGGCGCGCTGCTGCTCGCCCTGTTCGGCCGGGAAGCCTTGGCGCAAGACGCGCAGGTGCCGGCGCAGGGCAGCGGCTTCCCGCGTTTTGCCTTGGCGCACAATGTGGCCAGCGAAGCCGAAGTGGACGCGCTGTTTGCCGGGTTTGCCGCCAAAAATGCGAACATTATCAAAGCCCCACAGAAAGTGTTTTGGGGCGGATACAGCGGCTATCTCGCCGACCCCGACGGCTTTTTGTGGGAAATCGCGTTTAATCCGTTTTTGCAGAAACTGCGTTGATACGCCCGCCCGCATTGGCCGAATGGCGGTAAATTTTTCAGGTAGCCTCGAAGCCGGTTGCAGGCTACCTGAAAAATATCGGGCGGATGAAGCCGGCCAAAAGCAGCCCGCCTCGTTTTTAGCTTCGCAAAAATTCCGCCTGGCTCCGCAAGGTATCGGTTTTACTTTGTAGAAACTCAGCCTTGGCCAAGACATCGGTCCACTTCGTTGAAGCTCACGCTTTCAGGTAGCCTTTCACCGCATCCAAACAGAGGGCAGCAGCATGAAATTCTTCGGTAAATTCAGCCACCGCTTTTGGGATTGGTTCGGCGGCAGCGAGGCGGCCGGCCGTGTGTTTGTGTTGGCGTTTGCCGCGCTGTGCGGGTTGCTGTATGCCGGCGGCTTGATTTTAGACAAGCTGCTCGGCCGCACCGCTGCGCCCTGGCCGTCCGTGATCGGCGTCGGTCTGGGCATCGGCACGCTGCTGGCGCTTTGGTTTATCGAAGAAGATTTGGCCGACCCGGAGCCCGTCTTCGGTTTCAAGCGGCGTGATCAATACCTTTGTGGCGCGGTGGGCGGCCTGGTGTGCGCGCTGTTGATCGGCTTCGGCTGGCGGCAGGCTTTGGTCGGTGCACTGATCGGCCTGCTGGTGGCGGCGCTGATACGCTGGTTGAAATATGTGATGCGCTATGTGTGAGGCTACCTGAAAAGCATCGGCTTCAGCAAAGCTAAAATCTGGCAAACTGTTTTCAGGTAGCCTCTTGTGCTGGCAAGAAAATTGCCTGCGGGCAACACTTATCTGTTAAGTTGAGACATTGGCAAAATCCTCATCTTTGGCGCATTTCTTCGCGATGCGCTTCTCGAATGCTTGCCTAACTATATGTTATGTCTGTGCATTCCGCGATGCTATCGCTTTGAACTGCGCTCAAATCTGAGGTTTTGCCAAGGTCTCATGCTAGGTAAAAATGCGGCCTGACGTTTTTTTTCGTTGCCCCCGCCTGCCTGCTATCCTACAATCACGCCTCACAAAATATTGTCGTATAGCCGGTTGATTGAAAAGGCATGGCGTCGCCGCCGCGCCGCGTGTTTGAATCCAACCGGCTTTAAACTTGAACCCTGCCCGCCGCCACACCAAACGGCAGGCACCGATGCGGAGCTTTTCGCCCATGTCTGAAAAATACACGCCCCCCCAAACCAAGCCCTACCTGCAAATTAAAGACGTGGTGAAAACCTACGGCGAAAACTATGCGGTGGACCATATCGATTTGGATATCGACCGCCACGAAATCTTCGCCCTCTTGGGCAGCTCCGGCTCGGGCAAATCCACCCTGCTGCGCATGCTCGCCGGCATGGAAACCCCCGATCAGGGCAAGATTATTTTGGACGGCCAAGACATCACCCGCCTGCCGCCGTACGACCGCCCCATCAATATGATGTTTCAAAGCTACGCCCTGTTTCCGCACATGACCGTAGAGCAAAATATCGCCTTCGGCCTGAAGCAGGACAAAATGCCCAAAGACCAGATTGCCGAGCGCGTGGAAGAAATGCTGCGCCTGGTGCAGATGAGCAAATACGCCAAGCGCAAGCCGCACCAGCTCTCCGGCGGCCAGCAGCAGCGCATCGCTTTGGCGCGCGCCCTGGCCAAGCAGCCCAAACTCCTGCTCCTAGACGAGCCCTTGGGCGCGCTGGATAAAAACCTGCGCCAGCAAACCCAGCTCGAATTGGTGAATACGCTAGAGAAAGTGGGCGTAACCTGCATCATGGTAACGCACGACCAGGAAGAAGCCATGACCATGGCCACCCGCATCGCCATCATGTCGGAAGGGCATCTGCAACAGGTGGGCACCCCGCGCGAAGTGTACGACTTCCCCAACAGCCGCTTCACCGCCGAATTTATCGGCGAAACCAACATTTTCGAAGGCCAGCTGGTGGCCGACGAAGCCGACCACGCCGAAATCGACTGCCCTGAGCTGGCGCAGAATATCCTCATCGACCACAGCGTGGCCGGGCCGGAAGAGCAAACCATGTGGGTGAGCATCCGCCCCGAAGACATCAATATGCACAAAGAAAAGCCCGCCAACCTGGGCGAGCACAACTGGACCATCGGTACAGTGAAGGAAATCGCCTATTTGGGCAGCTTCGGCATCTATCATGTGCAGCTGCCCAGCGGGCGCATGGTGAAAAGCCAAGTGTTGTCGTCTTACTGGTATCTAGCCAACCTCGAGCCGCCCACATGGGACGAAACCGTGTATCTGAGCTGGCCGGCCAACCAGCCCGTGCCGCTCACCCGCTAAAGGCTACCTGAAAAATACAAGCATGGCTGCAGCAGGCAAATTTGCCGGCAGCCGAATATGAAAGAGGCTACCTGAAAAATGAAATGGCAGGCGTTGAAAGACAGGCTGCGGCCGGGGCAGGGATGGGTGATTGCCGTTCCCTACCTGTGGCTGCTGGTTTTGTTTCTGATCCCCTTCTTCTTCGTGCTGAAAATCAGCCTGGCCGAGCAGGCCACGTCGATTCCGCCCTACACCCCGCTCTACACCGTGGACGAGGCGGCCGGCCGTGTGAACATTTCCCTGAGCTACCTGAACTACACCGGCATTTTCGACAATTTCTGGTCGTCGCTGTGGCTCGGGCTCAACCCCTTTGCCGATAAATCCGGCAGCAACCTGTATGTGCACATCTACCTGCTCTCCATCAAAACCGCGCTCACCACCACGCTGATCTGTCTCTTGGCCGGCTACCCCATCGCCTACGCCATCTCGCGCAGCCGTGAAAAATGGCGCAACCCGCTGCTCTTGGCCATCATGCTGCCGTTTTGGACTTCGCTGCTCTTGCGCGTGTATGCCTGGATGGGGCTGCTGTCACAAAACGGCATCATCAACAACCTGCTCCTGCGCTGGGGCTGGATTAACGAGCCTCTGGATATGTTTTACAACAGCTTTTCGCTCAATATCGTGATGGTCTATACCTACCTGCCCTTCATGGTGCTGCCGCTCTACACCCAGCTCTTGAAGCTGGACGGCCGCCTGCTCGAAGCCTCGGCCGATTTGGGCGCGGGGCCGGTAAAATCGTTTTTCTCCATCACTCTGCCGCTCTCCAAAAGCGGCATCATCGCCGGCTCGATGCTGGTGTTTATTCCGGCGGTGGGCGAATTCGTGATTCCCGATTTGGTGGGCGGGCCCGAGCATTTGATGATCGGCAAAGCCCTGTGGCAGGCCTTCTTCACGCAAAACGACTGGCCGCTGGCTTCGGCCATGGCCGTGGTGATGGTGTTGCTTTTGGTGGTGCCCATCGGCCTGTTCCACCGCCACGAAACCAAACAACTGGAAGGAGCACGCCGTGGCTAGAAAATCTTCATGGTCTGCCTGGTTTTTGCGCGGCTGCCTGCTGCTGGGCCTGGGCTTCCTCTATATTCCGCTCGTGGTGTTGGTGGTGTACTCCTTCAACCGCTCTGAGCTGGTTACCGTGTGGGGTGGCTTCTCCACCAAATGGTACGGCGCGCTGCTGAACAACAGCGAAATCCTGGAAGCCACCTGGCTTTCCATCCGCATCGCCCTGATTTCCGCCGCCGCCGCCGTGGTGCTCGGCACCATGGCCGCCTACGCGCTGGCGCGCATCAAGCGCTTTCGCGGCAGCACGCTCTTCACCGGCATGGTGTCTGCCCCGATGGTGATGCCCGACATCATCACCGGTATTTCGCTGGTGATGCTGATTTTGCAGGTGCAGGCGCTGCTGCGCGGCTCCAGCTTCAGCTGGCTGCAATTCGAGCGCGGCTGGTTCACCATCTGGCTCGGCCACGCCACGCTGTGCATGGCCTATGTAACCGTGGTGATCCGCACCCGCTTAAACGAGCTCGACCAATCGCTGGAAGAAGCCGCGCAGGATTTGGGCGCCAAGCCGTGGAAGGTTTTCTGGGTGATCACCCTGCCGCTGATCGCCCCCGCCATCGCCTCCGGCTTCCTGCTGGCCATGACCCTTTCCATGGACGATTTGGTGATCACCTCCTTCCTCAGCGGCCCCGAATACACCACCCTGCCGCAGCTGATTTTCGCCAAAGTGAAACGCGGCGTGAACCCGCAGATGAACGTGCTCGCCACCCTGCTGATCGCCATCATCGGCACGCTGGTGATTGTGGGCAACTACCTGATGATGCGCCGTGTGAACAAACGCGACCGCGAAGCCGCCCTGGCCTACAAACAGGCGCGCGAAGCCGCCGCAGCGGCTGCTACCCCGCCGCCCTCCGTGCTGATCGAAGCCGAAGAGGCCGCGCAGGAAGAGGCGGAAACGGAGGATGCGGAGGATTCTCCGGCAGCAGACGAGGCTTCGCGGGAATGATTGGCTTGCAATCCTCAGGAATCGTTTGATTGATTAGCGGATTGCCTGCGATAAAGGCTACCTGAATTTCAGGTAGCCTTTTCATTTGCTGCGGTATCCGGCGGTTTTATTCCTGTACTTCAATCGCGCTGCCATCGTCCAGCTCGATGATTTCGCCGGCGCGGATTTTGGCGGTTTTGCGGGTTTCGGGCGTGCCGTTGCGGCGGATGCGGCCTTCGGCGATCCAGGCTTTGGCTTGGCCGCCGCTATCGGCCAGGCCGGTGAGTTTGAGCAGGTCGCACAGGGCGATGTGTTCGTGGCCGTTGAGGGAGAAAGTTTGCATAGCTCGTGTCAAATATTTGGTGTGGCGGGCGATAGAGGCTACCTGAAAAATGGTTTTCAGGTAGCCTTTTGGTTTGGGGCTTAGAGTTTGCCGAGGATGTCTTCGCTCAGGGCAAGCTCGGCGTTTTTGTTGATGCCGATTTTGCGGGAGAGGATATGGCGGGCGATGTCTTGGGCTTCTTCGAGGGAGTGCATGCGGTAGGTGCCGCATTGGTATTCGTTCAGCTCGGGGATTTGGCTCTGGCTTTGCACGTTTAAAATATCCTGCATGGCGGCCTGCCAGGCGGCGGCCACGGCTTCTTCGCTGGGGGTGCCGATCACGCTCATGTAGAAGCCGGTGCGGCAGCCCATGGGGGAGATGTCGATGATTTCCACATTTGCGCCGTTCAGATGATTGCGCATGAAGCCGGCAAATAGGTGTTCCAGCGTGTGGATGCCTTTTTCTGGCAGGATTTCTTGGTTGGGCACGCAGAAGCGCAGGTCGAACACGGTGATGTCGTCGCCTTTGGGGGTGCGCATGGTTTTGGCCACGCGCACGGCGGGGGCGTGCATTTTGGTGTGGTCTACGGTGAAGCTGTCGAGCAGGGGCATGGGGTTTCCTTTGGGATGGGTTTGCGGGAAGGCGTAATCATACCATTTCCGCCGATTGCTTGAAAAAATGTATGCTTTGTGTAAAATCCCGCAGCTTCATCAACCATTAATTGGGGCGACGGCATCGCCTGGGGCATTAAGATTGCCTTTGTGGTGGTGGGCGGCGTGTTGTGGCTGATCGGCCGCAACCAGGAAGCGCAGCCCGCCTTGGCAGAAGACGAGGAAGATTAAGCATTCTTCAGGCCAAACCATCAGCCGGCAAGCAAACGGGCTTGCCGGCTGATGGTTTTTTTATCGTGGATATTTTTCAGGTAGCCTGCTGCCAGGCTAAAGAGGCTACCTGAAAACCAAAGCGCTACACCTCCCGCCGCTTAAAATCGCGCGGCCGGAAGCCCAGCAGCCCCAACGTGGAAAAATACAGCACCATGCCGAAGCCGATTAGCGCAAACAGCTGCACCGTGCGCCGCAGTCCGCCCACCTGCACCCATTCCAGCGCCGCATAATGCTGCGCCGCCAGCAGCCCGCCGCCCATCACCGCCAGCGCCACCGCCAGCTTCAGCAAAAACTTGCGCCAGCCCGCCTTGGGCTGATACATCTCCTTCACCCGCAGCAGTGTATACAAAAACGCCGCATTGATGCACGCCCCCAGGCTGATGGAGAGCGCCAGCCCCGCATGATGCAGCTTCCACACAAACATCAGGTTCATCAGCTGCGTGCAAATCAAGGTCACAATCGCCACCTTCACCGGCGTTTTGATGTTTTTCTGCGCGTAGAACCCCGGCGCCAGCACCTTGATCAAAATCATCCCCAAGAGCCCCACCGCATAAGCAATCAGCGCCTGCTGCGTCATCAGCGCATCGTGCACGCCGATTTTGTTATACATAAACAGCGTGGCCACCAGCGGGAAGGCCAGTACCGCCATGCCCACCGCCGCCGGCGCCGTGAGCAGCAGGCACAAGCGCAGGCCCCAATCCAGCAGCGCCGAAAACTCGCGCTGGTCGCCCGTGGCCGCGTGTTTGGAAAGCCCCGGTAGCAGGATCGTGCCCAGCGCCACACCCAGCACGCCCGTGGGCAGCTCCATCAGCCGGTCGGCAAAATACATCCACGACACGCTGCCGCTTTGCAGGTAAGACGCGATATTGGTGTTGATCACCAACGACACCTGCGCCACCGAGGTGCCCAAAATTGCCGGCGCCATCTGCCTGATCACGCGGTTTACCGCCGGGTCGCCGAAATGCAGCTTCGGCAGCTGGAAAAAGCCCAGCTTAAACAGCCACGGCAGCTGGAACACCAATTGCAGCACCCCGCCGCAAAACACGCCCCAGCCCAGCGCCATCACCGGCTCTTCGAAATGCGGCGCCCCCAAGAGCGCAAAGCCAATTAGCGACACATTGAGCAGCACCGGCGTGAAGGCCGGCACGGAAAACTTGCCGTAGGTGTTCAAAATGCTGCCCACCAAAGACGACAGCGAAATCAGCAGGATATACGGGAAAATAATCCGCAGAAGCTGCGAAGCCAGCACAAACTTTTCCGGCTTGCCGCCCCAGCCGCTGGCCGTGGCCCAAATCACCGCTGGCGCTGCCAGCACGCCAATGGCGGTAACGATGAGCAGCGCAAACATCAGCATCCCGGCCACGTGTTGCACAAAACGCTGCGTTTCCGCGGGCGATTTCTTCTGCCGGTATTCCGCCAAAATCGGTACGAAAGCCTGCGAAAACGCGCCCTCGGCAAAAATGCGGCGTAGCAGGTTGGGCAGGCGGAAGGCCACCACGAAGGCGTCCATGGCGATGCCCGCGCCGAAAATCCGCGCCAACACTGCATCGCGCACAAAGCCGAGCACGCGCGAGAGCATGGTCATGCTGCCGATTCTGGCCAGGGCTCCGAGAAGGTTCATGCTTTTCTATACCTGTGGATAAAACGGGCGCCAGTTTACCGCAAGGGCGGGGCGGGGGGAATGCTTGTTTGGCTTGCGTCTTGCTCAAACGGGGCTTTCGCGCGGGGCGGATGAGGCTACCTGAAAGCGCGAGCTTCAACGAAGTAGACCGATGTCTTGGCGCAGCCAAGGCTGAGTTTCTGCGAAGCTATAGCGAACCAAATTGGCTTTCGATACCAGGCAGCGAGCCGCAGGCAGTACAGGAGTACGGCAAGGCGAGCTAACGCCGTAGCGAAAGTTAAAGTTGGTTTACTATAAAAATGTTTGGCTGTTTGGGAGGCGCTGGGGTTTTCAGGTAGCCTCGGCGGACAGGCTACCTGAAAAAGTGTGCGCGGATGGAAATGGGGATGATGGGCTGCCTGCTTATCCGGCACGGAATTTCCGGCAGCTTGCCAAATTTCAGGTAGCCTCCGGTCGCTGCCTGCGCCGTAGGAAGAACACGGGGCTTTGGCTATAATGCGGCCTTTTGTTGCTCCGAGCCGCCTGTCATGTACCGATTGATTTCCGACGCCGCCAACCTGATGCGGCTGCAATTGCGCCCCGCCGATGAATATGTGTATCCGCTGCACGATATGCTGGGCGCGCTGGTGGTGGTGGCGGCAGTGAACACGGCGATGATGACGCCGCTGGTGAGCGGGCAATACGGCTTGATGGCGCTGATGTTTTGCCTGCAGCTGGTGAAGTGGCCGGTGTTCAGCACGGTGATGGACAAGCTGTTGGGCGCGATGTCGGGCCGTCGGGTGTGGCTGTGGGGCTTTGTGCTGGTGTCGGAGGTGCTGGCGGTGCCGCTGCTGCTGGTGGTGTATGTGCCGCATTTGGCGCTGCTGGGCAATATTTGGTCGATGTGGGGCACGGTGGCCACGATAATCGGCTTTGCTCGGCTGGGCGGGGTGCGGGTGTGGCAGGTGTTGCTGGGCTATGTGCTGAGTTTCTGCGTGCTGTTTGTGGTGGCGGGGCTGCTGTGGGTGTTGTTTGTGACGCTGGGGGTGGTGGACACGGCGCAGATGGAGCAGATGATGATGCGCTGGCAGGAGCTGATGAATGCGGCGCAGCAGCCGTGATGGCGGATGAGGCTACCTGAAAGCGTGAGTTTCAACGAAGTGGGCCGATGTCTTGGCGCAGCCAAGGCTGAATTTCTGCGAAGCTAAAGTGTCGGCGCCAGCGAAGCTAAAAATGGGCGGGTTTTTCAGGTAGCCTTTATTTCCAGGTAGCCTCCATGCTTACTGGTTGGCGCGAATCCAAGCCAGCCAGCGCTCGAACAGGTCGGGCTGCAATCCGGCAATCACGGAGCGTTTGAACACGTGCTCGCCGCTCCAGAAGCTGTCGCCTTCCAGCGTGGCGAGTCGGCCGCCGGCTTCTTCGTAAATCAGGGCGCCGGCGGCGTAGTCCCACAGTTTCTGCCCGCCGTGGAGATAAAGGTCGTAGCGGCCGGCGGCCAGGTAGCACCAGTCGAGCGTGCTGGCGCCCATGCTGCGCTGCGAGCCGAAGGGGTGGAGGGTTTGCATGCGGCTGGCGAGTTTGCCGGAGCGCAGGTATTTCACTTCTACGCCGGCGATGGCTTCTTTCAGCCGCTTGGGCGCGTGGCGCAGCGGCAGGCTTTGGCCGTTGAGGCTGGCGCCGCGCCCGTGTTCGGCGGCAAACATTTCCCGCATCATGGGGTGGAATATTGCGCCCAGCCGGCTGCGGCCGTGCCGAACATAGGCCACGGAGAGGGCGAAATGCGGCAGGCCGTTGATGAAATTGTTGGTGCCGTCGATGGGGTCGACCACCCACAGCCCGCTCTGGGCATGCCGCCGCCACATGGCGAGCTGCTCGTCGGCGCTCATTTCTTCGCCGAGCATCGGGCAGGCGATGAGCTGCGGCAGGCGTTCGGCAAACAGGGCTTGGGCGTGCAGGTCGGCCTCGGTGAGGCGGCTGCCGTCGCTTTTGGTGCTGACGGCGGCGTTGAGAAAGCGCGGCATCACGGCGGTTTGCGCTACTTCGCGCACCAGTTCCGTCAAACGGGTTAGCAAAATCTTTCCTTCCCAATGGGTTTTCTGATAGAAATAGAAACGGGATATTAACCATTTTTCGGGGTAAACAACAAATGCCGCGTTTTTATGTTGCGCAAACTTTTGCCGAGGGCGGGGTGCTGAGGCTACCTGAAAATGTCTGCCGGCATATCCAGGTGCTGCGTTTGCAGGCGGGCGCGCCGTTGGTGCTGTTCGACGGGCGGGGCGGGGCGGTGCAGGCGGTGTTGCTGGAAATCGGGCGCAGGCAGGCGCTGGCGCGGGTGGATAAGCTGCTGGCGGAATCGCGCGAATCGCCGCTTCAGGTGGTGCTGATGCAGGCGGTGTCGGCTTCGGAAAAGATGGATTTTGCCGTGCAGAAGAGCACGGAATTGGGCGTGGGGCGGATTGTGCCGGTGTTGTCCGCGCGTTCCAATGTGCGCCTGCCGGGCGGGCGGAGAAAAAAGTGCGGCGCTGGCAGGATATCGCCATTTCGGCCTGCGAACAATGCGGGCGCAACCAAGTGCCGCAAGTGGCGCCGATTGCCGATTTGGCGCAGGCGCTGGCGGCTTTGCCGGCGGAAGCGGGCGCGCGCTTGCTGCTGAGCCCGCACGACGGCGTGCCGCTGCGCAGCCTGCCGAAAGTGCAAAACGCGGTGCTGCTGATTGGGCCGGAAGGCGGTTTGACTGCGGAGGAGGAAGCGCTGGCGCGTTCGCACGGCTTTCAGCCGGTGCGGCTCGGCGCGCGCGTGTTGCGCACGGAAACGGCGGCGCTGGCGGCGCTGGCGGCAATGCAGGCGCTGTGGGGCGATTTTTAGCGGCGGGGGGGCGGCGCGGCGCTGTGTTAGAATAGGCGCGATTTGAATACGCTGTTTTGGCTTCGTTGAAGCGCACGTTTTCAGGTAGCCTTTCAAGCCGTAAAGGCTACCTGAAAACATCCTGGCTGAAACCGCATGTATTAGTATTTTCAGGTAGCCCCAATGGTTTTCAGGTAGCCTCCCCCTGGCTTGAGGCTACCTGAAAAATAAAACGGATTAGGAAACAACAATATGGCAAAACCCAAAAGCGGCCTCGGCGGTCGGGGCTTGGATTCACTGCTGGCCGGCGCCATCGGTGACAGCAGCGGCGACCGGCTCACCAGCGTGCCGGTGCGCGACATCAAGCCCGGCCGCTACCAGCCGCGCTCGCAAATGGACGACGAAAGCCTGCAAGAGCTGGCCGATTCGATTAAGGCGCAGGGCGTGATCCAGCCCGTGATTGTGCGCGAACACGGCCTCTCGCAATACGAGCTGATTGCCGGCGAACGCCGCTGGCGTGCCAGCCAGCTGGCCGGTTTGGCCGAAATCCCCGTGGTGATCAAAAGCATCGGTGACGAAGCCGCGCTGGCCATGGGCTTGATTGAAAACATCCAGCGCGAAAACCTCAACCCGATTGAAGAGGCACAGGGCTTGCGGCGGCTGGTGGACGAGTTCGGCCTCACGCACGAAACCGTGGCTCAGGCCGTGGGGCGCAGCCGCAGCGCGGTATCGAACAGCCTGCGCCTGTTGGCTCTGCCCGAGCCGGTGCAGGAAATGCTGTTTCTGCGCCAGCTGGAAATGGGGCACGCGCGCGCGCTACTGCCGTTGCCGGTGATGGAGCAGCTGGCGCTGGCGCAAAAGGCGGTGAAAAACGGCTGGTCGGTGCGCGAAGTGGAGCGGCGCAGCCAGCTGGCGCAACAGGCGCAGCAGGAGAAAAAGCCGAAAACCGTCAGCCCCGACATCCTTCATCTCAATGAAGCGCTCACGGAAAAGCTGGGCGTGCGCGCGGAAGTGCAAACCGGCAACGGCAAGCGCGGCAAAGTGGTGTTGCATTTTGACAGCCCGGAAACCTTCGCCCGCCTGATGCGGCAGCTGGATGTGGATTTGCCTGAATAAACGGGGGAGCGGGCAGGCTGGTTTGGCTCTGCGGCAAGCCTTGATAAGGCATCATTTTTAGCTTCATGGAGGCTGACGTTTTAGCTTCGCAGAAACTCAGTCTTGGCTGCGCCAAGACATCGGTCCACTTCGTTGAAGCTCACGCTTTCAGGTAGCCTGAAGCCGAAAAGCCGTTGGCGCAGGTATGGCAGGCAGGCTGTGTGTTTAAATTGAACTCATTTGACAAAGATTAACACTTTTCTTGACACTAAGCCTGTTTTTGCTTATATTTGCGCGGCTATTGTTTAGCTGATAAAGATGGTCATATGGCAGCGGCAATTTATCTCCAATTGGCGGTAACGGTGGTGTTGGCTGCTGTTTTTTGGGCGTTTTCCGGCGCGGCTGCGGCTAAGTCTGCGGCGTTGGGCTGCTTGAGCTATCTGCTGCCGACCATGCTGGCGGTACTGGTTTTAAGGTTTCTTCGGCGCTTCCCCAAGTGGCGGGATGGCGCGTTTTGGATTGGAGAAGGCTTAAAAATAGTACTGGCGGTCGTTCTGATGACGCTGGTGTTTGTTTTTTATCGCCAACGAATCGTATTTGTTCCGTTTATTGTCGGGTTGATTGCGGTGAGTCATGCGGTGTTACTGATATTTTGGAAAGCTAGAAAGTATGGCCAGTGAAAGCATGAGTGCAGCCGACTACATCAAGCACCACTTGCAAAGCTTGACCAGTTTGTCGGATGTGAGCAAAGGGCAGGGTCTGCAAAATATTGCCGACTTTTCCTATGTCAATTTAGATTCCCTTTTTATTGCAACGGTTTTGGCTGTTATCGGCTCGCTGGTGATGTGGTATGGTGCCCGCAAGGTAACGCCTGGTGTGCCGGGGCGCTTTCAGGCTGCAATCGAAATTCTGTTTGAGTTTATCGATAATCTTTGCAAGGGTATGATTCATAACGAGCAATCTCGCAAGACAGTGGCGCCGCTGGGTTTGGCGCTGTTTGTGTGGATTGTGCTGATGAATACCATGGACTTGCTGCCGGTGGATTTGCTGCCGTGGATTTGGCAGCATATTACAGGCAATCATCATGCGCTGCTGCGTGTGGTGCCGACTGCTGATTTGAATATTACTTTGGGTATGTCTATCGGCGTGTTGCTTACCTGTTTCATGTTCAATATCAAGCTCAAAGGCTTGGGTGGCTGGATTCATGAGCTGTTTGCTGCGCCGTTCGGCATCTGGTTGGCTCCGTTCAACTTCGTCTTGAATCTGGTTGAGTTTTCTTCTAAAACCATTTCCCACGGCATGCGACTCTTCGGTAATATGTACGCCGGTGAGCTTGTGTTCTTGCTGATTGCGATGCTCGGTGGTGCTTGGGCAATGCCTGGCGAAGCGGTTACTTGGGTGGATCCTGTATTGGCGTTCTTCCATATTTTGGCTGGGTTCGTATGGGCGGTGTTCCATATTCTGGTTATTGTGTTGCAGGCGTTTATTTTTGTTGCGTTGGCTTTTGTGTATATCGGGCAGGCGCATAGTTCCCACTAGTTTGTAGTTTTTTGTAGTTGTATTTTTAACTTTCACTTGTAAGGAGTTTCAAATGGATTTGAATAGTGTATTGGCCATCACTTGCGGCCTGATTGTTGCCTTTGGTGCTGTGGCTGCTGCGGCCAGTATTGCATTCGTAGGTTCAAAATATCTGGAGGCTTCTTCTCGTCAGCCTGAGCTGATCGAGCCGTTGCAGACCAAGTTGTTCCTGATTGCCGGTTTGATTGACGCGGCGTTCCTGATCGGTGTGGCTGTTGCCCTGTTGTTCGCGTTCGTGAATCCGTTTGCTCCGGCAGTTGCAGGTTAAGATTACACAAACTTTTTACGTTTGTTTTAACCCTAACTGTGAAGGTTGAGTAAAGTGAATATTAATTCAGCTTTAATCATACAGATTATTGTCTTCTGCCTGCTGGTGTGGTTCACAGTAAAATTTGTGTGGCCACCCATCGCTAAGGCTTTGGATGAGCGAGCCAGCAAGATAGCTGAAGGCTTGGCTGCTGCTGAACGTGGAAAACATGATTTCGAGCAGGCTGAGAAAAAAGTAGCCGAAATTATGTCTGAAGGCCGCGGGCAGGTGGCAGAAATTATTGCCAATGCCGAAAAGCGTGCTTCTCAAATTGTTGAAGAGGCAAAAAAACAGGCTGCCGTTGAGGCTGCTCGTATTGCTGCGCAGTCTAAGGCTGATGTGGAGCAGGAGTTTAATCGGGCTCGTGAGGTTTTGCGTGAGCAAGTGGCCGTGCTGGCTGTTAAAGGTGCCGAACAGATTCTATGCAGTGAGATTAATGCCGATAAACATGCCCAGCTTTTGGGTATGCTGAAGCAGGAGCTGTGAGACTATGGCTGAACTTGCCACTATTGCCAGGCCGTATGCGAAAGCATTGTTCGAATTGGCTATTGAAAAGGGTTATGCTGAAGCTTGGCTGGAAAAGCTGAAAGAGCTGGCTTGGGCTGTTAGCCAACCTAAACTTGCTACGTTTATTGAGGATGCAGGGGTCGCTGCTTCGGTTAAGGCGGATACCCTGGTTGGTTTGTTGGATGGCATTCATGCGCCGCAATATGCAGAATTTAAGAATTTTCTGTATGTGTTGGCGGAAGCTGGGCGGTTGATGGTTTTGCCAGATATTTATGCCCAATATCAAGAGTTTCTGCTGTCGAAAGATCATATCCAAAAAGCTATTGTTTATAGCGCTTTTCCAATGAGCGAAGGTCAGTTTGCTAAGGTGGTAAGTGATTGCCAGCAGAAATTTGGCCATAAGCTAGATGCTACGCTGGAAATTGTTCCTGAGCTGATTGGTGGTATCAAGATCGAAGTTGGAGATAAAGTCTTAGACTTGTCCGTGCAGGGGAAATTGAAAAGCCTGTATGCGGCAATGATAAATTAGGAGAGTTTCATGCAGCTTAATCCTGCTGAAATCAGTGAGTTGTTGAAATCCAAAATTGAGAACCTGAATACAAAACAGGAAGCGAACACTTATGGTGGCGTGATTTCTGTGACTGACGGTATTGTGCGTGTGCATGGGCTGTCAGATGTGATGCAGGGGGAGATGCTGGAGTTTCCTGGTAATACGTTTGGCTTGGCCATGAACTTGGAGCGAGATTCAGTCGGCGCGATTGTGCTGGGTGAGTATGAGCACATCAAAGAAGGCGATCAAGTCAAATGTACGGGTCGTATTCTTGAGGTGCCGGTTGGTCGCGAACTGGTTGGTCGTGTAGTAAATGCGTTAGGGCAGCCGATTGACGGTAAAGGACCAATCAATGCAAAAGAAACTGCACCGATTGAGAAAATTGCTCCTGGCGTGATTGCTCGCCAGTCTGTGGATCAGCCTATGCAGACTGGCTTAAAGTCTGTGGATTCCATGGTGCCGATTGGCCGTGGTCAGCGTGAGTTGATTATCGGCGACCGTCAAACCGGTAAGACGGCTGTAGCATTGGATGCGATCGTCAATCAAAAAGGTACCGGCGTTATCTGCATCTATGTGGCCGTAGGCCAAAAAGCTTCTTCTATCGCCAACGTAGTGCGTAAATTGGAAGAGCACGGTGCAATGGAGCATACCATTGTGGTGGCTGCTACAGCTTCAGAAGCTGCTGCACTGCAATTTATTGCTCCGTACTCTGGTTGCACCATGGGTGAATACTTCCGCGATCGTGGTGAAGACGCCCTGATTGTGTATGATGATTTATCTAAACAGGCTGTGGCATATCGTCAAATTTCTTTGTTGCTGCGCCGTCCTCCTGGTCGTGAAGCCTACCCTGGCGACGTGTTCTATTTACATAGCCGTTTGCTGGAACGTGCGGCTCGCATCAATGTGGCTGAGGTGGAAAAACTCACTAATGGTGAAGTGAAAGGCAAAACCGGTTCACTAACTGCGTTGCCGATTATTGAGACTCAGGCAGGTGACGTATCTGCCTTCGTTCCGACTAACGTGATTTCTATTACTGACGGCCAGATTTTCTTGGAAACTGACTTGTTCAACTCCGGTATCCGCCCTGCGATTAACGCCGGTATTTCGGTATCACGCGTAGGTGGTTCGGCTCAAACTAAGGTCATCAAGAAACTGGGTGGTGGTATCCGTTTGGCTTTGGCTCAATACCGCGAATTGGCAGCGTTCTCCCAATTTGCCTCTGACTTGGATGAGGCAACCCGCAAGCAGCTGCAGCATGGTGAAGTGGTTACTGAATTGATGAAGCAAAAACAATTCAGCACTATGAGCATTGCTGAGATGGCTTTGACTTTGTGGGCAATCAATAAAGGCTCGTACGAAGATATTCCTGTGTCTAAGGCATTGGCGTTTGAAGCTGATTTCTTGGGCTATGTGCGTACCCAACATGCCGACGTGCTGGATCAAATTAACCAGAGTGGCGTGATGAGTGAAGAAAACGAGCAAGTTTTGACCGATGCAATTAACACGTTCAAAGCATCTCGTAATTATTCGGCCTAAAGTTCGTAAGGGGAAAATCTGAAATGGCAGTAGGGAAAGAAATCCTCACTAAAATCCGTAGTGTGCAAAACACACAGAAGATTACCAAAGCCATGCAGATGGTATCGACTTCCAAAATGCGGAAAACGCAGGACAGAATGCGTTTAGCACGCCCTTATGCAGAAAAAGTACGGGTAGTGATGAGCCATTTGGCACAGGTTGAAACCGAACATAAGCAGCTGCCAATTTTGGAAAGTCGTGAGAATATCCGGCGAGCCGGGTTTATTCTGATTACAACCGATAAGGGCTTATGCGGTGGATTGAATGCCAATTTGCTGAAAAAATTCCTATTGAAGGTTCAGGAATACCAACAGCAGGGCATTGAAGTTGAAGTGGTCTGCTTTGGCAGCAAGGGGTTGGCTACCTGTAACCGTGCGGGGCTCAATGTA
The DNA here is from genome assembly GCF_916618725.1 of Eikenella sp. Marseille-P7795. Classification (NCBI taxonomy): domain Bacteria; kingdom Pseudomonadati; phylum Pseudomonadota; class Betaproteobacteria; order Neisseriales; family Neisseriaceae; genus Eikenella; species Eikenella sp. Marseille-P7795. The sequence goes on from NZ_CAKAJZ010000006.1 coordinate 39,683, forward strand.
GTGGCCAGTGCGGTAAATTTGGGCGATACTCCGAAGATGGAAGTGCTGCTCGGCTCACTTACCGAGGTTTTCCAGCGCTATGCTGATGGCGGTTTGGATGTGGTGCATTTGGTGTACTCAAGATTTATCAACACTATGCGCCAAGAACCGAATGTCGAGATGTTGCTGCCGATTGGCCATAATGTGCTGAACGAAATCTCGGAAGACGAAGAATACGGTCGCGAATACAAATATGAGCCTTCTCCGATTGCTGTGCTGGAATATTTGGTGCGTCGTTATTTGGAATCGGTGGTTTATCAGGCTTTGTGCGAAAACATGGCTTCAGAGCAGTCTGCCCGTATGGTGGCGATGAAGGCCGCTACGGATAATGCAAGTAATGCGATTAAAGAATTGCGCTTGATTTATAACAAATCTCGTCAGGCTGCAATTACTACGGAATTGTCAGAGATTGTAGCCGGTGCAGCCGCTGTTTAGGTAAGCAGGCAGATTTGAAAAATTAGGATATAGATAAATGGATCAAGGCAAAATCGTACAAATCATTGGTGCGGTCGTCGACGTGGAATTTCCCCGTGCCGCTATCCCGCGCATTTATGACGCATTGAAGCTGGTCGATACCGATTTAACGCTGGAAGTGCAGCAGCAGCTCGGCGATGGCGTTGTTCGTACTATTGCGATGGGCAGCACCGACGGCCTGAAGCGAGGGTTGGCGGTAAACAATACCGGCGCACCGATTACCGTACCTGTGGGCAAGGCCACTTTGGGTCGCATCATGGATGTGCTTGGCAATCCGGTAGACGAGCAAGGCCCGATCGGTTCTGATCAAACGCGTGCCATCCACCAATTCGCACCTAAATTTGACGAACTGTCTAGTATGACCGAGTTGTTGGAAACCGGTATTAAAGTGATCGATTTGCTCTGCCCCTTTGCCAAAGGCGGTAAAGTGGGCTTGTTCGGCGGTGCCGGTGTTGGCAAAACCGTGAACATGATGGAGCTGATCAACAACATTGCCAAGGCACACAGCGGTTTGTCCGTGTTTGCCGGCGTGGGTGAGCGTACCCGTGAGGGTAACGACTTCTACCACGAAATGAAAGATTCCAACGTGTTGGATAAAGTGGCGATGGTGTATGGTCAAATGAACGAGCCGCCCGGCAACCGTTTGCGCGTAGCCCTGACCGGTTTGTCTATGGCCGAATATTTCCGTGATGAAAAAGACGAAACCGGCAAAGGTCGTGACGTATTGTTCTTCGTGGACAACATCTACCGTTATACCTTGGCCGGTACTGAAGTATCCGCACTGCTCGGCCGTATGCCGTCTGCCGTAGGTTATCAGCCGACGCTGGCCGAAGAAATGGGCCGTCTGCAAGAGCGCATTACTTCCACTCAAACCGGTTCTATTACCTCGATCCAAGCCGTATATGTGCCGGCGGACGACTTGACCGACCCGTCTCCCGCCACCACCTTCGCCCACTTGGATGCGACCGTGGTATTGAGCCGCGATATTGCCTCGCTGGGTATTTACCCCGCCGTGGATCCGCTGGACTCCACTTCCCGCCAGCTCGATCCGATGGTGTTGGGTCAGGAGCATTACGACGTGGCTCGCGGCGTGCAATCCACTTTGCAGAAATACAAAGAGTTGCGCGACATCATTGCTATTTTGGGTATGGACGAATTGTCTGATGAAGACAAGATGACCGTAATGCGCGCCCGTAAGATCCAGCGCTTCCTGTCGCAGCCCTTCCACGTGGCCGAAGTGTTTACCGGCTCGCCCGGCAAATACGTTCCGCTGCGCGACACCGTGGCCGGCTTCAAGGCGATTTTGAGCGGCGAATACGACCACCTGCCGGAACAGGCTTTCTACATGGTGGGCGGTATCGAAGAGGCCGTGGAAAAAGCCAAAACCTTGAATTGAGGAACGCAGCATGGATGTCATGCAGATTGATGTGGTCAGCAACGAGCAGAATATTTATTCCGGCCAGGTGAAGTTTGCCGTGGTGCCGACGCTGAACGGCGAGCTCGGTATTCTGCCGCGCCACGAGCCGATTATGAGCTTGGTGCGTCCCGGCACGCTGCGTTTGCAGGTGCCGGATCAGGAAGACGAGGTGCTGGTGGCTATTTCCGGCGGTATTTTGGAAGTGCAGCCGGATAAGATCATGATTTTGGCCGACGTGGCCGTGCGCAGTGCCGAGTTGGATCAGGCGCGGGCGGAAGAGGCGCGGAAAACGGCCGAAGCCAGCGTGGCTCAAGCCAAAGACGATGAAGCCTTGGCTAAAGCCCAAGCTGCGTTGGCAGTGGCGATTGCCGAACTGAAAACGCTCGATTATCTGCGCTTGCATAAGAAACACTAAGCGCCGCCCAAGCAGCAAACGAATAAAGCACGAGTTTATCGTGCTTTATTGTTTTATTAACCAGTTCGATTGGGGCTACCTGAAAAGGCTACCTGAAAAAACAGGGGCTGCTTCGGCAATATTTTCAGGTAGCCTAGCCTAGGCGGGCAGGGGAAGTTTAATTATCTTCCGGCTCGCAGCCGTGGTCGGCGAGGATTTTGCGGTACACGGCTTCGGGCACGTAGCGGCGGATGGGTTTCTGCCAGTTTTGCGGGCCGACCATGCCTTTGACCATGGTGGATGAGACTTCGGCAAATTCGCGCGGCGGCATCAGGATCACGGTGGTGATGCTGGGCTGCAAATCGGCGTTGATATAGCGCATGGCACGTTCGTATTCGTAGTCGGGGCCGCTGCGGATGCCGCGTATCACGAAGTCGGCCTGGATGCTGTCGGCGAAATCGACCAGGAAGCGGTTGTGGAAATGGGTAACGCGCACGTTGGGGAACTCGGCGGTGATGGCGCGCAACATGGCGGTGCGCTCTTCCAGGGTGTAGGTGGCCTGTTTGTCGGGGTTGGTGCCGAGAGCGACGACGAGTTCGTCGAACATGGCCTGTGCGCGGCGAATCATCCACAGGTGGCCGTTGGTGGGCGGGTCGAAGCTGCCGGCGTATACGGCGCGGCGGTGGGGGTGGTGCATGGTGTGTCCTATCGGGAAATGCCGGCTGGCCGGCGGGAGAAACGGAAGCGGGCGAAGGGTACCCTGTTGGCAGCGGCGGTGCAAGGTGCCGGCGGCTTGGCGGCACATTTTTGCATGCAATCCGGCTTGCTTTGCCCAAATATTTTTCAGGTAGCCTTTGGACAGCTTGAGGCTACCTGAAAAATAACCAGCAGCCAAACGCGGCATTGCTTCGCCGGTCGTGCCGCCGAAGCAATCGTGCCCATCGTATTTTTCTCTCATCCCGCCGTCCGAATCCACTATAATACCGCGTCTTTATGAGGCCACCTGAAAACATGAATTGGGTTGCAAAATTTGAGGCTTTCTTCCGCCGGCGCTATGTGTATTGGCCCGCGCTGCTGTTGTTGGCCGCCGCCACGCCGCTGGCGTTTGCCCCGTATTACCACTTCTGGCTGATGCCGCTGCTGTTTGGCGCGCTGATCCGGCTCACCGAGCTGCGCCCGCAAAACGGCGTGCCCAGCGCCTACTGCTTCGGGCTGGCAGGCTACACCGCGCAGTTTTATTGGATACACACCGCGCTGCACGACGTATCCGGCCTGCCCAATCTCTACGCCCTGCCGCTCACCCTGCTGCTTCCTGCCTATCTGGCGCTCTATCCCGCCGCCTGCTTCTGGCTGCTGGAAAAAGCACGCCTGCCGCGCGGCTGGCGTATCGGCCTGCTGTTGCCCGTGTTGTGGACGCTCACCGAGTTTGCGCGCGAGCGGGCGATTACTGGCTTCGGCTGGGGCGCACTGGGCTACAGCCAGGTGGCCGGCTATTCCCCGCTGGCCGGTTATGCGCCGGTGGGCGGGCTGCACCTGCTCACGCTCTTGTGTGCCTGTTGCGGCGCATGGCTGGTGCTGGCCGTACACAATCAAGGCTGGCGGCGGTGCGTGCTGCCCGTGTTGCTGTTGATAGGTGTGCTGGCCGGTGGCTGGCAGCTGCGCCAAGCGCGTTTCACCGAGCCCGACGGCAGCAGCGCCACCGTGGCGCTGGCGCAGGGCAACGTGGCACAAAGCCTGAAATGGGAGCCCGAGCAGCTGGGCGCCATCATGCAAAATTACTACGAGCAGGTGGCCAACAGCCAGGCCGACATCACCATCCTGCCCGAAACCTCCCTCCCCATCATGCGGCAGGATTTGCAGGAATACCACCCCGGCGTCCTCGACCAATTCGCCTACGAAGCCCAGCGCAACGGCAGCGCCCTGGCCATGGGCATCGCCCAATACAACCAGCAGGGCACAGGCTACCTGAACGCCGTCATCAACCTGAGCAACTTCCATCCCGACTGGCCCGACGACATCCCGTTTTACGCCAAAAACCACCTCGTCCCCTTCGGCGAATACAAGCCACTGCCCGCCCTCACTGAGCCGCTCTACCGCATGATGAACATGCCGCTGGCCGGCTTCAGCCAAGGCGGCAGCGCTCAAGCCCCACTCTTGCTCGCCAACCAGCGTGTTGCCTTCAACGTGTGCTACGAAGATGGCTTCGGCGACGAGCTGATTGCCTCAGCCAAACGCGCCAGTCTGCTGGCTAATGTGAGCAATATGGCCTGGTATGGCCGCTCCACCGCCATGTATCAGCACTTGCAGCAGTCGCAAACCCGTGCGCTGGAGCTCGGCCGCTACATGGTGCGCGCCACCAACACCGGCGCCACCGCCATCATCAACCCGCAAGGCCAAATCGTGAAACTTGCCCCGGCCGACACCCGCACCGTGCTTGAAGGCAGCATCGAAGGCTATCGCGGCGAAACCCCGTATATGAAGATGGGCGGCTCGCTGCCGCTGATATACGGTTTGCTGTGCGTGGCCGTGATTATGCTGCTGGCCGGCTATTTTTCGGCGGCGCAAACCCATCGTGCGCCCGTGACGGCAGAAGAAAATGCAGCGTCTGGCGAAGCAGTTGAGCAGGCAGATGATGGAGAATAGGCGAGCTTGTGCGAACTTGTTGCCAGATGCTGCAATATAGAAAATAAATCAAATTTAGGAAAATACAAAAATTTACCTATCGATAAAACAAACTCACACAAAAAGGTGTTTAATGGCATCTTCAGAGAAAAGATAGAGCAAAAAGAATCCGCCCGATGGCGGCAGAAAAAGAACAAATTAAAAAAGGAAATAAGAAATAATGAATACCGCTTTTGCCTTACCCATTCCCAGCGGCCACGGCAGTTTGGAGCAATATATTCACACCGTGAACAGCATCCCGCTGCTCACGCCCGAGGAAGAACACAATCTGGCCGTGCGCCAGCTGCAAGGCGACTTGGAAGCCGCCAAAAAACTGATTTTGTCGCACCTGCGCGTGGTGGTGTCTATCGCCCGCGGCTACGACGGCTATGGCCTCAACCAAGCCGACCTCATCCAAGAAGGCAATATCGGCCTGATGAAAGCCGTAAAGCGCTACGAGCCCAACCGCGGCGCCCGCCTGTTTTCCTTTGCCGTACACTGGATTAAGGCCGAAATTCACGAATTCATCCTGCGCAACTGGCGCATGGTGCGCGTGGCCACCACCAAGCCGCAGCGCAAACTGTTTTTCAACCTGCGCAGCATGCGCAAAAGCATGAACGCCCTCTCGCCCGAAGAAGCACAGAGCATCGCCGACGACTTGGGCGTGAAGATGGACGAAGTGCTGGAAATGGAACAGCGCATGACCGGCAAAGACGTCGCTCTCCTCGCCGACAACAGCGACGGCGAAGGCGACAGCTACGCCCCCATCGACTGGCTGGCCGATACGCACAACGAGCCCACCCAGCAAATCGCCCAGAAAGCCCGCTATGCCATGCAGACCGAAGGCCTGCAAAACGCACTGGCGCAGCTCGACGACCGCAGCCGCCGCATTGTGGAAAGCCGCTGGCTGCAAGACGACGGCGGGCTTACTCTGCACGAGCTGGCTGCCGAATACGGCGTATCCGCCGAGCGCATCCGCCAGATTGAAGCCAAAGCCATCCAAAAGCTGCGCGGCTTTATGAGCGAAGAATAAGCTGCCGGATTGATGAAGGCTACCTGAAAAAGTTCAGGTAGCCTTTTTGTTGGGTGATTGTTTGGCTTGATTACCGTCTGGGCTTGGGTGCTTGCTTTTTTGCGGTGTGGAGATTTTCTTTTCAGCTAGCCTCTTGCATAGATGGAGGCTAGCTGAAAAAAAAGTTTGCTGAAATTTTCAGGTAGCCTTTTTTGTTCAGCTAGCGGGTGGGTGCGCGCTCGCCGTTGTTGAAGACCAGTTCTTTTTCCGGCCAGCGCAGGGCGGTGAGGCGGAATTGTTCCGGCTGATATTGCTGCGGGAATTTTCTGGCACGCCAGCTGCCGCCGATGGAGAAGTCGACGCAGAATACGTTGTGCCGCGCGCCGTGCCAGGCGTCGGATTGGGGCGGCAGCAGGCCGTGTTCGGCGGGAAGGGCGGCGGGGGAGGGCTGCCAGCTGCGCCAGTAGTGGCCGATGATAACGGGGGTGTCGGCATGATAGTCGTCCCACCAGGGGCAGCGGGTGGTGCCGCGCCAGCGCCCGCCGGCAAAAAAGGGTGCGTCGGCGAGGCGTTCAACGCCGCTGATGAGGGCGCGGATGGGGTTGAGCCGGCTGCGTTCGAGGTCGTATTGGGCGGTGGCGGGCATGGGCGGCGGGGCTTGGTGGGGGTTGTGAGCCAATGCGGCGTAATGTTCTTGTTCGTAGCAATAGTCGGCATACCAGGGGGCGCTTTGGATGCGGTGGTCTTGTTCGGCATCGAAGCGGTGGTATTGCGCCACCAGGCTTTCGCCTTTGGCGGCTTCGAGGCGTTCGATGTGTTGGGGCAGCCAGGCGGCGTGGACGATGCGCAGGTCGGGGCGTTCGAGCAGCAGGGGTTGTTCGGATAGCTAGGCGGTGAGGGCGGCTTTGCGGTGTTCGGCTTGGTGTTGCCAGGGGGCGTAGTTGGCGGCGTCTTGTTGGGCGCGGGAGTGGAAAAACCAGCCGGCGCCGTCTTTGGGGTCGTTGGCGAGCAGGTTGAGTTCGTGGTTGCCCAGCACCATTTGGGCGAAGCCTTGGCTGTGGGCTTGTTGGAACCAGTCGAGCATGGCGGGGCTGTCGGGGCCGCGGTCGCACAGGTCGCCAACGAAGACGAGCCGCCGGCCTTGCGGGTGGTGGCCGTTGTCGCGGTAGCCGAGGTGGTGCAGCAGGGCTTGAAGGCAGCGAATTCGCCGTGGATGTCGCCGATGATGTCTAAGGGGGTGCGGGGCAGGGTTTGGCGGTATTGGTAGGGCATGGCGGTTTGGGTGGTGGTGGGATGGGGTAAAGGCTACCTGAAAACGAGTGTTCCGGTTTTCAGGTAGCCTGTTTGCCTGCGGATAATGGGGTTAGGCTTCGGCCACGAGGTCGCGGTCGTAGGTTTTTTCGCAGTAGTGGCATTTGAGGCGGGGTTTGCCGCGGCGGCGCACGTAGAAGCGGCTGGCCACGGGCTCGCCGTGGCTGGCGCAGTTGGGGTTGGGGCAGCGGAATACTTCGCTAATGGTGTCGGGCAGCTTCAGGGGCATTTTCTGCTCGACGCGGAAATTGGCGATGATGTTGACGGTGGCTTCAGGGGCGAAGAGGGCGAGGCGGTTGGCGGCGGCTTCGTCGAGCTGAATGCCGGTGATTTTGATGATGTCTTTGCGGCCGTGGCGTTTGCTGGGGAGGTTGAAGCCGACGGTAACGGCGTGGCCGTGGTGCAGCAGTTTGAACTGGCGCAGGATGGCGAGGCCGAGGCCGGCGGGGATGTGGTCGATAACGGTGCCGTGTTCGATGGCTTCGACGCTGAGTTTTTTGTTGTCCATTTGGGTTTCCGGATTTCGGGTGGTTCAGACGGAGTAAAGGCTACCTGAAATTTCAGGTAGCCTGCAAGAGCGGGGTTAGTTTTTCTGATACAGCCGCACGTAGTCGATCAGGGTGGTTTGGATGGGGAAGGGGTCGGTGGGTTTGGGTGGCTTCAGCTGCTCTTCCCATTCGGCATAGTCGTTGATAATGAAATACCAAGGGCCTTTCTCTACGAATGTCTGCCTCAGCATCTCTTTGGTGATGTTGAGTTTCGTATAGTCTTCATCCGGCATGGTAGAGGGATAGCCGCCGTCTGCATCGGTATCGTGCTCATTGATCACACTGACGCGGGTGTTGTCGTTCGCCCGGTAGGTGGCCACGGGAATCAGCTTGCCGTCCAGGAAGTAGCGTACTTTCTGGCCGTCAAATTCAACAGCCCATACATGCCAAGCGCCGTCGATCGGGGTGGCTTGTTTGTTGAGGCGGTATTCCAAACGGTGCACAAAGAGGCGGGTGGCCCAAGATTTTTCTGAGGGCTGTAATAGCAGAGGGCATGGGAGGACGACCAGGCATACTCGCGGGCGGAGGAATACCATTCAACGATATCCAGCTCGCCGTAGGGGTCGTTGGCGGCGGGGTTACGGGCGCAGTTTTGCAGGTTTTCGCTGTTGCGCATCCAAAGGGCGGTGCGCATGCCTTGGGATCCGTTCCAGTTGATACGGGCGCGGATTTCCGCACGGAAGGGTTTGCTGGCATCCACGATGGGTTTGGATTCGAAACGGCCGCTGGCGTATTGTGCAACTTGGTTTGCTGCACATGGACCGGTAGTGGCATTGGTGGTGGTGAGGGAATCGCCCTGCTGCCGCACACAATGGCGGCGGGTAGTGATCTTCACATAGTCGTTTTCCACAAACTCCACATTGCCCCTGAGGTAGGAGAGGTGGCCGCCCAAGTGGTTGGGAATATTTTTGACTTCCCAGTCTTGCGGTACGGTAGATTCTTTAAACTCAAAGCATCGCAAGCTTTTCCACTGGCCGGATTCGTGTCGGTGGCTTTTTCGCAACCGTTGGTCGGAGTGGGTTTAGGCGGCTCCGGCGTGGGCGGCGGGTTGGGGGTTGGATCGGGATTGGGGTCCGGAGTCGGATCCAGTGTGGGGGTCGGATTCGGTGTCGGGTTGGGGTTGGGCGACGGATTGGGGTTTGGCGTATTGTTGTCGGTTTGCGGCTGCGATTGTGGCTGTTCACGCATACGGACGGACATGGTCGAAGATTGCCTATAATTGCTACCGCTGCCGAATTTGATGGAAGTGATGTTTTGGCCTTCGCCGTTTTTACTGCTGCCGCCGCAGCCGGCCAGCGCGCCCAGGCACATCAGCATCAAAATGGTTTTTGCATGCATTGTTTGATCCCTTTGTTAAACAATATGTTTTATAGATATAAACCAATGACGTGTGCATGCATGAGGCTGTGGGTTTCGGCTGGATTGTTTATGTTGCCGAAGCCCGGCTTTGGCTTGGCCGGGTGTTTTTCAGGTAGCCTGAAGTGCCGGATATTTATACGGTTTCGTTGAGCACCAATGAGAGCATGGCCATACGTGCGAACACGCCGTTTTTGGCTTGTTCGAAGTAGTAAGCATAAACCGTGTCATCCACGTTGGGGTGGATTTCGTCTACGCGGGGCAGGGGGTGCAGCACGCGCAGGTTGGGTTTGGCATGCTGGAGCATGGCGGCTTCGAGGTTGAATTTGCCTTGGATTTTGGCGAATTCTTGCTCGTCGAAGCGTTCGCGTTGCACGCGGGTCATGTAGAGGATGTCGGCGCGCTCGATGGCGGCTTCGAGGCTGGGCAGGGTTTGGTAGCGGCAGCCGGCGGCATCGAGCTCTTCGGTGATGTAGTCGGGCATGGCGAGGCTGGGCGGGGATACGAAAATGAATTCGGCGTTCCAGCGTTTCATGGCTTGGGCGAGGGAGTGGACGGTGCGGCCGTATTTGAGGTCGCCGACCATGGCGATGGTGAGGTTGGCGAGGCTGCCTTGGGTTTCTTGGATAGTAACGAGGTCGAGCAGGGTTTGGCTGGGGTGCTGGTTGGTGCCGTCGCCAGCGTTGATTACGGGCACGGCGGAGAATTCGGCCAGCACGCGGGCGGCGCCGTCTTTGGGGTGGCGGATGATGATGGCGTCGGTGTAGCTGGAGATGATGCGGGCGGTGTCGGCCAGGGTTTCGCCTTTTTTGGCGCTGGTGTTGGCGCCGTCGGAAAAGCCGATTACTTTGCCGCCGAGGCGCTGCACGGCGGTTTCAAAAGAGAGGCGGGTGCGGGTGGAGGGCTCGAAGAAGCAGGAGCCGATGAGGCGGCCTTCGAGCAAGTCGTGCCGCGGCGCCTGCTTCAGGCGCAGGGCGGTATCCAGCAGGCATTCGAGCTGCTCGTTGCTCAGGTCGGGGATGGAAATGATGTGCTGGCCGTAAAGCGGGTTTGGCATGGTGGTCTCCGGGCGGGTGCAAACGGGCGTATTATGCGCTGTTTGGGGTGTGGAGGCTACCTGAAAAATGCTGGCGGGGCTCGGCTTCTGTTTTTCAGGTAGCCTTTTGGCTGGAGCTACCAGGCAGGCAGCCTGCAATCAGGCCAACGGTTTTCAGGTAGCCTTTCAACCATCGAGGATAAGGCTACCTGAAAACCATCCCGGCGCGCTGCTCCCAACAAATTTGCCGTCAAACCCCGCGATTCCGCTACAATATCGCCCGTTATCAATCCCCTTGGAGAAGCACGATGGCGCAATTCCACATCGCCCACAGCATCGCCGACAGCCGCGAGTTATTCCTGCTCGGCCAAATGGCCAACCGCCACGGCCTGATTGCCGGCGCCACCGGCACGGGCAAAACCGTCACCCTGCGCAAAATGGCCGAAAGCTTCAGCGCCGCCGGCATCCCCGTATTCATGAGCGACGTGAAAGGCGACCTCTCCGGCATCGCCAATCCCGGCGACGGCCAAGGCAAAGTGGGCGAGCGCATCGCCCAATTCGGGCTGGATGCGGAAGGCTACCTGAAAGGTTTTCCCGTGCGCTTTTGGGACGTGTACGGCGAAACCGGCATCCCCGTGCGCGTTACCATTTCCGAAATGGGCCCCATGCTGCTCTCCCGCTTGATGAACCTGAACGACACCCAGGAAGGCCTGCTTAACCTCGTATTCAAAGCCGCCGACGACCAAGGCTGGCACCTGATCGATTTGAAAGACCTGCACGGCATGCTGCAATACGTGGCCGAACACGCCAAAGAATACCGCACCCAATACGGCAACGTTTCCGCCGCCAGCGTCGGCGCCATCCAGCGCCAGCTGCTGCAGCTGGAAAGCGAAGGCGGCGACGTGTTTTTCGGCGAGCCCGAGCTCAACTTGCAAGACTGGCTGCAAACCGAAGGCGGCCAAGGCGTGATCAACATCCTCAACGCCGAAAAGCTCATGCGATCGCCCCGCCTCTACAGCGCCTTTTTGCTGTGGTTCCTGGCCGAACTGTTTGAAACCCTGCCCGAAGTCGGCGATTTGGATAAGCCCAAATTCGTTATGTTTTTCGACGAAGCCCACCTGCTGTTCGACAGCGCCGCCGACAGCCTACTCAAACAAGTTGAGCAAGTGGTGCGCCTCATCCGCTCCAAAGGCGTGGGCGTGTATTTTGTCACCCAAAACCCGCTCGACCTGCCCGATACCGTGCTCGGCCAGCTTGGCAACCGCGTGCAGCACGCCCTGCGCGCCTTCACTCCGCGCGACCAAAAAGCCGTGCGCGCCGCTGCCGAAACCTTCCGCAGCAACCCCACGCTCGACGTGGCGCAAGTGATTACCGAATTGGGCGTGGGCGAAGCGCTGGTGTCTTTCCTTGATGAAAAAGGCATGCCCGGCGTGGTGGAACGCGCCTTCGTGTTGCCGCCGCAATCCCAGCTCGCCCCGCTTGCCGCCGCCGAGCGCGACAGCCGCTTCCAAAACGACATCCTCTACCGCCACTACAAAGACGCGGTGGACAACTTCTCCGCCTATGAAGCCCTGCAACAGTTGGAGCAGGAGCAGGCCGCAGCCGCCCAAGCGGCCGCCGAAGCCAAAGCCCAAAGCAGCGCCGCCGCGAGCGCGCAAAAAGCTGAACGCAGCCAGGGCGGCGTGGTGGACGGCTTCCTCGGCGGCCTGTTTGGCAGCCGCAAACGCGCCAACCAGGGCCTCGGCTACGACCTGGCCGATTCGCTCGGCAGCCAGGTAAACAAGCAAATCACGCGCACCATCACCCGCAGCATCATGGGCGTGATCCGCAACGCAATCAAATAGCGGCTACCTGAAAGCGATGCTTTATATATAGCTGCAAGAGGCTACCTGAAAAACCGTGCCCGGCAATTTCAGGTAGCCTTTTCCTTTTGTTGTTCTTTGTTGCCACGCTTCATGGTTTGCAAGAGGCTACCTGAAAAATTCCACTCCGCAGCAACGCGCTATATTTTCAAGTAGCCTCAAGCGCGTGCGAATACGGGATACGGCAGGCTGTGTTGCCCTGCCGCACGCCATGTGCGCCATGCCCGCAAGCAGCGCGGCGTTGTGCGGAAAACAACAGAGCCGCCCGTAAACCACGAAAAGCTAAGGTATATTCCGCCACCACCATTGACCCACCGCTTGCAAAAGAACTATAATTCCGCTCTTGCCGGCATGGTGTCGGCAAATATTTAACTCAACAGGACGAGAAAATATGCCAACTATTAACCAGTTAGTACGCAAGGGCCGCAAAAAGCCCGAGTACGTAAACAAGGTGCCCGCACTGGAAGCCTGCCCGCAGAAACGCGGCGTATGCACCCGTGTGTACACCACCACTCCGAAAAAACCGAATTCCGCTTTGCGTAAAGTATGCAAAGTGCGCCTCACCAACGGCTTTGAGGTGATTTCATACATCGGCGGCGAAGGCCACAACCTGCAAGAGCACAGCGTGGTGCTGATTCGCGGCGGTCGTGTGAAAGACTTGCCGGGTGTGCGCTACCACACCGTTCGCGGTTCTCTGGATACCGCCGGCGTGAAAGACCGTAAACAGGCTCGCTCCAAATACGGTGCCAAACGCCCGAAATAATTTTTTAATACAGGCACGTCGGCCGCTCTTGTTGATATAACGGCCGAGTAAGTGAATGCTTGCTATGGGCATTCGCGGGAATGAATCCCAGCTGAATAGATTAAAGGAAATTGAAATGCCAAGACGTAGAGAAGTCCCCAAGCGCGACGTATTGCCGGATCCGAAGTTCGGCAGCGTTGAACTGACCAAATTCATGAACGTTCTGATGGTGGACGGTAAGAAATCCGTTGCCGAGCGCATCGTATACGGCGCGCTGGAGCAGATTGCCAAGAAAGTACAGGGCAAAGAAGCCATCGAAGTGTTCAACGAAGCCATCGATAATGCCAAACCGATCGTGGAAGTGAAAAGCCGCCGTGTTGGTGGTGCCAACTACCAGGTTCCTGTTGAGGTTCGTCCTTCCCGCCGTTTGGCGCTGGCGATGCGCTGGGTGCGCGATGCGGCCCGCAAACGTGGCGAAAAATCCATGGATTTGCGTTTGGCCGGTGAGTTGATGGATGCAGCCGAAGGCCGCGGCGGTGCGTTGAAGAAACGTGAAGAAGTTCACCGCATGGCCGAAGCCAACAAAGCCTTCTCTCATTTCCGCTTCTAATTTTGAAAGGCGACCAACATGGCTCGTAAAACCCCGATTAATCTGTACCGTAATATCGGTATTTCCGCCCACATTGATGCGGGCAAAACCACCACTACCGAACGTATTCTGTTCTACACCGGCCTGACTCACAAGCTGGGCGAGGTGCATGATGGTGCGGCCACTACCGACTACATGGAGCAAGAGCAGGAGCGCGGTATTACCATTACCTCCGCTGCCGTGACTTCCTATTGGTCCGGTATGGCGAAGCAGTTCCCCGAGCACCGCTTCAACATCATTGACACCCCCGGACACGTGGACTTTACCGTAGAGGTAGAGCGTTCTATGCGTGTGTTGGACGGCGCGGTAATGGTTTACTGCGCGGTAGGCGGCGTTCAGCCTCAGTCTGAAACCGTATGGCGCCAGGCCAACAAATACCAAGTGCCGCGTTTGGCGTTTGTGAATAAAATGGACCGCCAGGGCGCCAACTTCTTCCGCGTGGTTGAGCAGATGAAAAACCGCTTGCGCGCCAATCCTGTGCCGATCGTGATTCCGGTGGGTGCCGAGGATAAATTCGAAGGCGTGGTCGATCTGCTGAAGATGAAGTCCATTATTTGGAACGAAGCCGATAAAGGCGTGACTTTCGAATATGGCGATGTTCCGGCCGATTTGGTAGCTACTGCCGAAGAGTGGCGTCAGAACATGATTGAAGCTGCTGCCGAAGCTAACGAAGAGCTGATGGACAAATACTTGGGCGGCGAAGAGCTGACCGAACAAGAAATCGTCGGTGCTTTGCGCCAGCGTACTTTGGCCGGCGAAATCCAGCCGATGCTGTGCGGCTCTGCGTTCAAAAACAAAGGTGTTCAGCGTATGCTGGACGCGGTGGTGGAATTGCTGCCTGCGCCCACCGATATTCCTCCGGTGCAGGGCGTGAATCCCGATACCGAAGAGGCCGACAGCCGCCAAGCCAGCGATGACGAGAAATTCTCCGCTTTGGCGTTCAAAATGTTGAACGACAAATACGTTGGCCAGCTGACCTTCATCCGTGTTTATTCCGGCGTGGTGAAATCCGGTGATACCGTATTGAACTCTGTAAAAGGTACTCGTGAGCGTATCGGCCGTTTGGTGCAGATGACTGCCGCTGACCGTACCGAAATCGAAGAGGTGCGCGCTGGCGACATCGCCGCCGCCATCGGTTTGAAAGACGTAACCACCGGTGAAACCCTGTGTGCCGAAAACGCCCCGATTATCTTGGAGCGTATGGAATTCCCTGAGCCTGTAATCCACATTGCCGTTGAGCCGAAAACCAAGGCCGACCAAGAGAAAATGGGTATCGCCCTGAACCGTTTGGCTAAGGAAGACCCCTCTTTCCGCGTGCGTACCGACGAAGAATCCGGCCAAACCATTATTTCCGGTATGGGCGAGTTGCACTTGGAAATTATCGTGGACCGCATGAAACGCGAATTCGGCGTGGAAGCCAACGTGGGTGCGCCGCAGGTGGCCTACCGCGAAACTATCCGCAAAGAAGTCGAGTCCGAAGCCAAGCACGTTAAACAGTCCGGCGGTAAAGGCCAGTACGGTCACGTTGTGATCAAAATGGAGCCGATGGAGCCGGGCGGTGCGGGTTACGAGTTTATCGACGAAATCAAAGGCGGCGTGATTCCGCGCGAATTCATCCCGTCTGTGGATAAAGGTATCCGCGATACGCTGCAAAACGGTATCGTGGCCGGTTATCCGGTGGTGGATGTGCGCGTACGCCTGACCTTCGGTTCTTACCACGATGTGGACTCTTCGCAAATCGCGTTTGAATTGGCCGCTTCCATGGCTTTCAAAGACGGTATGCGTAAGGCCTCTCCGGTTCTGCTCGAGCCGATTATGGCTGTAGAAGTGGAAACGCCGGAAGAGTACATGGGCGACGTGATGGGCGACCTGAACCGCCGCCGCGGCATCGTGCTGGGTATGGATGACGACGGCATCGGCGGTAAGAAAGTTCGCGCCGAAGTGCCGCTGGCCGAGATGTTCGGTTACTCAACCGACCTGCGTTCCGCCACTCAAGGCCGCGCCACCTACACCATGGAGTTCAAGAAATACGCAGAAGCTCCGGCTCATGTGGCAGAAAAAGTAGTAGCAGACCGCAAAGGCTAACTTTGCACCTCGGCTGTCCGTTAAAACGGGCAGTCTTTATGGGCTACCTGAAAAATATTTCAGGTTTGGATTGAAGATTTTCAGGTGGCCTTTTGTTCTTTTAATCGATCTTTTATATGAAAAGGAATTAGCTCATGGCTAAGGAAAAATTCGAACGTAGCAAGCCGCACGTAAACGTTGGCACCATTGGTCACGTTGACCATGGTAAGACCACGCTGACCGCAGCGCTGACCACCATTTTGGCCGAGAAATTTGGCGGACAGGCTAAAGCCTACGACCAGATTGACAACGCCCCGGAAGAAAAAGCCCGCGGCATCACCATCAACACCGCCCACGTAGAATACGAAACCGAGACCCGGCACTACGCTCACGTAGACTGCCCCGGACACGCCGACTACGTGAAAAACATGATTACCGGTGCCGCCCAGATGGACGGTGCCATCCTCGTTGTATCCGCCGCCGACGGCCCCATGCCCCAGACCCGCGAACACATCCTGCTCGCCCGTCAGGTAGGCGTACCCTACATCCTCGTATTCATGAACAAATGCGACATGGTAGATGACGCCGAGCTGCTCGAACTCGTAGAAATGGAAATCCGCGACCTGCTCTCCAGCTACGACTTCCCCGGCGATGACTGCCCCATCATACAAGGTTCCGCCCTCAAAGCCCTCGAAGGCGATGCCGGCTACAAAGAAAAAATCTTCGAACTGGCCGCCGCCCTCGACAGTTACATCCCCACCCCCGAGCGCGCCATTGACAAACCCTTCCTGCTGCCGATTGAAGACGTATTCTCCATCTCCGGCCGTGGCACCGTGGTAACCGGCCGTGTAGAACGCGGCGTCATCCACGTTGGCGACGAAATCGAAATCGTCGGTTTGAAACCCACCCAGAAAACTACCTGCACCGGCGTCGAAATGTTCCGCAAACTGCTCGATGAAGGCCAGGCAGGCGACAACGTAGGCGTACTGTTGCGCGGCACCAAACGCGAAGAAGTAGAGCGCGGCCAAGTATTGGCCAAACCCGGCAGCATCACCCCGCACACCAAGTTCAAAGCCGAAGTGTATGTATTGAGCAAAGAAGAAGGCGGCCGTCACACACCGTTCTTTGCTAACTACCGCCCGCAGTTCTACTTCCGCACCACCGACGTAACTGGTGCCGTAGAGCTCGAACCCGGCGTAGAGATGGTAATGCCTGGTGAGAACGTAACCATTACCGTAGAACTGATTGCCCCGATTGCGATGGAAGAAGGTCTGCGCTTTGCGATTCGCGAAGGTGGCCGTACGGTAGGTGCCGGTGTGGTTGCTTCTGTGATTGCTTAAGAAGGATAACGAATAAATGGCAAACCAAAAAATCCGTATCCGTCTGAAAGCTTATGATTACAGTCTGATCGACCGTTCGGCTCAGGAAATCGTTGAAACCGCCAAACGTACCGGTGCCGTGGTAAAAGGCCCGATTCCGTTGCCGACCAAGATCGAGCGTTTCAACATCCTGCGTTCTCCGCACGTGAACAAAACTTCCCGTGAGCAGTTGGAGATCCGTACCCACTTGCGCCTGATGGACATCGTGGATTGGACTGACAAAACTACTGATGCGCTGATGAAGCTGGATCTGCCTGCCGGCGTGGATGTGGAAATTAAAGTTCAGTAATCGCTGCTTGCAGATTAAAAGCCGAACGACTTTTGTTGTTCGGCTTTTTGTTTGATGGATGGCTTGGTATTTTCAGGTAGCCTCTTTATAGATGCTAGGAATTGGCTACCTGAAAACAGGTAACAGGAATGCGTGGTTGCAGAAGTTTAATGTTGCGTATGTTGCTGCCAAAGGGAAAGAGTATGAGGAAAACGGAAGTTCTTCTTGAAAAGATTAGTGAAAATGTAGTATAGTTCGCAACTTGGCATTTAAAGCCGAGTTTTTTGTTTTGTCCATTGGTCGGCCAATCGTAGCTGACCCCTTGTTATATAAGGAAAAATCATGACTTTAGGTCTGGTTGGGCGCAAAGTGGGGATGACCCGCGTGTTTACCGGGCAAGGTGTTTCCGTGCCGGTAACCGTGTTGGAAATGTCTCCTAATCGCGTCACTCAGGTAAAATCCAAAGATACCGACGGCTATGCTGCCGTTCAGGTTACCTTTGGTCAGAAAAAAGCAAGCCATGTGAATAAGGCGGGTGCCGGGCATTTTGCGAAAGCGGGTGTTGAGGCAGGTCGCGGTTTGCGCGAGTTTGCTTTGTCTGAAGAAAAATTGGCTGAGCTGAAAGTTGGCGATGAAGTAACTGTTGCTATTTTCGAAGCTGGTCAGTTGGTGGATGTAACCGGTACCTCTAAAGGTAAAGGTTTCGCTGGTACGATTAAACGCCATAACTTCGGTGCGCAGCGTGCTTCTCACGGTAATTCCCGTTCCCATCGTGTTCCTGGTTCTATTGGTATGAACCAAGATCCGGGTCGAGTGTTCCCTGGTAAGCGCATGGCTGGTCAGTATGGTAACACTACTTCGACTGTGCAGTGCTTAGAGGTGGTTCGTGTGGATGCGGAGCGCAACCTGCTGTTGGTTAAGGGTTCTGTGCCTGGTGCTGTCAATGGTGATGTGGTTGTGTGCCCTAGCGTGAAAGTAGGTGCATAATGGAATTGAAAGTAATTGATAGTAAAGGCCAAGTTTCAGGTAGCCTTGCTGCTTCCGATGCCCTGTTTGCGCGTGAGTATAATGAGGCTTTGGTTCATCAGCTGGTTACTGCGTTTTTGGCAAATGCCCGTTCCGGCAATCGCGCACAGTTGACTCGTGCTGAAGTGAAGCACTCTACTAAGAAACCGTGGCGTCAAAAAGGGACTGGCCGTGCTCGTGCCGGTATGACTTCTTCTCCTTTGTGGAGAGGGGGTGGTCGTATATTCCCGAATAAGCCTGAAGAGAATTTTACTCAGAAGGTAAACCGTAAGATGTATCGTGCAGGTATTGCAACGATCTTGTCTCAGCTGGTTCGGGATGAACGTTTGTACGTTATTGAAGAGCTGTCTGCTGCTACGCCGAAAACCAAAGCTTTTGCCGAGCAGGTAAAGAATTTGGGTATGGAACAGGTATTGTTTGTTACCAAGCAATTGGATGAGAATGTGTACTTGTCTTCTCGCAACCTGCCTAATGTGCTGGTTTTAGAAGCTCAACAGATTGATCCGTATAGCTTGCTGCGTTACAAAAAAGTGGTGATTACCAAAGAGGCAGTTGCGCAACTTGAGGAGCAATGGGTATGAATCAACAACGCTTGATGAAAGTAATTTTGGCTCCTGTTGTATCTGAAAAGAGCAATCTGCTGGCCGAAAAACGTAATCAGATGACTTTTAAGGTACTGCCTGATGCTACTAAAGCTGAAATTAAAGCAGCTGTAGAGTTGTTGTTTGGTGTTCAGGTAGCCTCTGTAACCACTGTTGCAATCAAAGGCAAAGTGAAACGTTTTGGCCGCTCTTTGGGTCGGCGCAGTAACGTTAAGAAGGCTTATGTTGGCTTGGCTGCCGGACAGGAGCTGGATTTGGAAGCCGTTGCAGCAGCTGCAGATAAGGAATAAATACTATGGCTATTGTAAAAATGAAGCCGACTTCTGCAGGTCGCCGCGGTATGGTGCGCGTTGTTGCAGAAGGTCTGCATAAGGGTGCACCTTATGCGCCCTTGCTAGAAAAGAAAAATTCTATTGCTGGCCGTAATAACAATGGACACATCACTACTCGCCATAAGGGTGGTGGCCATAAGCATCATTATCGTATCGTGGATTTTAAGCGTGATAAAGATGGTATCCCTGCTAAGGTTGAGCGTATCGAATATGATCCTAATCGAACTGCGTTCATTGCTTTGCTCTGCTATGCAGATGGTGAGCGCCGTTATATTATTGCGCCACGTAATGTGGAAGCAGGTGCAGTATTGGTTTCTGGTTCGGAGGCGCCGATTAAAGCAGGTAATGCTTTGCCCATCCGTAATATTCCGGTAGGTACTACTGTACATTGCATCGAAATGAAACCGGGTAAAGGTGCACAGATTGCACGTTCTGCTGGGGCTTCGGCTGTTTTGCTGGCTAAAGAAGGGATTTATGCTCAAGTTCGCCTGCGTTCTGGTGAGGTTCGTAAGATCCATATCGATTGTCGGGCTACCATTGGCGAAGTTGGCAATGAAGAGCAAAGCCTGAAAAAAATTGGTAAAGCCGGTGCTAATCGTTGGCGAGGCATTCGCCCGACGGTTCGTGGTGTGGTGATGAACCCTGTTGACCATCCGCATGGTGGTGGTGAAGGTCGTACTGGTGAAGCTCGCGAACCTGTTAGCCCGTGGGGTACGCCTGCTAAAGGTTACCGGACTCGTAATAATAAGCGTACGGATAATATGATTGTCCGCCGTCGCTACTCAAATAAAGGTTAATTGATATGGCTCGTTCATTGAAAAAAGGCCCATATGTAGACCTGCATTTACTCAAAAAGGTGGATGCTGCTCGTTCAAGCAATGATAAGCGTCCGATTAAAACATGGTCGCGCCGTTCTACAATTTTGCCTGATTTTATTGGGTTGACGATTGCTGTACACAATGGGCGTACGCATGTCCCTGTATTTATCAGCGATAATATGGTAGGACATAAGCTGGGTGAGTTTGCATTGACTCGTACCTTTAAGGGACATTTGGCTGATAAAAAAGCCCAGAAATAAGGTGAATCATGAGAGTATCTGCACAACACAAAAATGCCCGTATTTCTGCTCAAAAAGCACGGTTAGTAGCTGATTTGGTCCGTGGTAAAGACATAGAGCAAGCCTTGAATATTCTGACTTTTAGCACTAAAAAAGGTGCTGAGTTGATCAGAAAAGTGTTAGAGTCAGCTATTGCAAATGCCGAACACAACGAAGGTGCTGACATTGATGAGCTCAAGGTTGTTACTATTTTCGTTGATAAAGGGCCTAGTCTGAAACGGTTCCGTGCAAGAGCAAAAGGTCGCGGTAATCGTATTGAGAAACAAACATGTCATATTAACGTGACGGTGGGAAACTAAGGAAAAGCTATGGGACAAAAAATTAATCCAACTGGCTTTCGCTTGGCTGTAACTAAAGATTGGTCATCCAAGTGGTTTGCTAAGAGCACGGAGTTTTCTGCTGTTTTGAAGCAGGATATTGAGGTACGTGAGTATCTGCGGAAGCGGTTAGCTAATGCCATGGTAGGGCGTGTGGTGATTGAACGCCCTGCTAAGTCTGCCCGTATTACTATTCATACTGCTCGACCGGGTGTGGTTATTGGTAAGAAGGGGGAGGATATTGAAATATTAAAGCGCGATTTGCAAGGTTTGATGGGCGTTCCTGTGCATGTGAATATCGAAGAAATTCGCAAGCCTGAATTGGATGCTCAAGTAATTGCAGATGGTATTGCACAGCAACTAGAGAAACGTGTGCAATTTCGTCGAGCCATGAAGCGTGCAATGCAAAATGCTATGAGGACTGGAGCCAAAGGTATCAAAATAATGACCTCTGGTCGGTTGAATGGTGCTGATATTGCGCGTAGTGAATGGTATCGAGAAGGTCGCGTGCCATTGCATACTCTGCGTGCGGAAGTTGACTATGCTACCAGTGAAGCTCATACCACTTATGGTGTAATTGGATTGAAGGTATGGGTGTATAAAGGTGAAGCTGGTCAAGTAGTAGAAAATTCCGACCAAGAACATAAACGCAGAAAAGGAGGTGGTCGTCATGCTACAGCCGGTTAGAATGAAATACCGTAAGCAGCATAAAGGCCGTAATACAGGTATTGCTACTAATGGATATGATGTAAGTTTTGGTAACTTTGGATTGAAGGCTATTGGGCGAGGACGATTAACTGCTCGTCAAATTGAAGCTGCTCGCCGTGCCATGACTCGTCATATTAAGCGAGGTGGTCGTATTTGGATTCGAGTTTTCCCTGATAAACCTATTACTGAAAAGCCGATTCAGGTTCGTATGGGCGGGGGAAAGGGTTCTGTTGAATATTACGTAGCCGAAATTAAGCCTGGTAAAGTACTCTATGAAATGGATGGAGTGTCTGAAGCTTTGGCTAGGGAGGCATTTGCGTTAGCTGCTGCAAAATTGCCTATTCGTACAACTTTTGTGTCTCGGCAGGTAGGTAAATAATGAAGATGCTTGAGCTAAAAGATAAATCGCGAAGCCAACTGGAAGCTGATTTGATTGATTTGTTGAAGACGCAGTTTAGCTTGCGTATGCAACATGCAACAGGCCAACTGAATAAGAATAGTGAGCTAAAAAGAATTCGTCGGGATATTGCACGAATTAAAACTAAATTGGCTGAGAAAGGGAGTTCAGAGTCATGAGTAACGCGAGAATTGTTCGGACGTTGCAGGGTAAAGTTGTCAGCGATAAGATGGACAGAACAGTGACTGTTTTGGTTGAGCGTCGCGTGAAACACCCGCTATACGGAAAAATTATCCAGCGTTCTACGAAAATTCATGTGCATGATGAGTATAACGAGTGCAAGGTAGGAGATATAGTTGTGATTGCTGAGCACCGTCCTCTTTCAAAGACAAAAGCTTGGGTAGTTGAGCGCGTGATTGAAAAATCCCAGATAATTTAGTTGTAAATTTGATGTATTTTTAGCGAGCGGGACTTGCAGCGTTTTTTGTAAGACTGTATACTCCCGCTCTCTTCACTTCTATTTTTCTTTAGAAGTCTCTCCCTAAGCGGGGCCAATACTGATTTATTTATGGTTATCAGATAAATAGATTAAGTTGGTTAGTTGATAAAGGTAAGTTAAAAATGATTCAGATGCAGACAATTTTGGATGTTGCTGACAACTCTGGTGCGCGCCGAGTAATGTGTATTAAGGTGTTGGGTGGATCCAAGCGTCGCTATGCTAGCGTGGGCGACATTATTAAAGTGTCCGTAAAAGATGCTGCGCCTCGTGGAAGGGTAAAAAAAGGCGATGTGTATAATGCTGTTGTAGTGCGCACGGCAAAGGGTATTCGTCGCCCTGATGGTGCATTGATTAAGTTTGATAATAATGCAGCTGTTCTATTGAATGCTAAGTTGGAGCCTATGGGTACGCGTATTTTTGGCCCCGTTACGCGTGAATTGCGTACGGAAAGGTTTATGAAAATTGTGTCTTTGGCTCCTGAGGTTATTTAGAAATCAGTAATCCAAGAGGTGTGGTGATGAATAAAATTATTAAAGGCGACCAAGTCGTTGTTATTTCTGGCAAGGATAAGGGGAAAAAGGGTCAAGTGCTCAAAGTTATTGGGGATAAGGTAATTGTTGATGGGGTAAGCTTGGTTAAGCGCCACCAAAAACCGAATCCGTTGCGTGGTGTGGAAGGTGGTGTGATCGTGAAGAGTATGCCGATCCATATTGCTAAGGTGGCGCTTTTAAATAAAGAAACGCAGAAGGCTGACCGTGTGACTATTAAGATTGTTGAGACTGGTGGTCAGGTCAAGCGAGTCCGGGTGTTTAAGTCAACGGGTTCTGATGTTGCGTAAAGGCAATTAAGAGGATAATTTGAGATGGCACGTTTGAAAGAGTACTACATCGATACTGTGGTTCCTGCCTTAATTAAGCAGTTTGAATATAAGTCAATTATGGAGGTACCACGGATTGAGAAAATTACCCTGAATATGGGGGTTGGGGAAGCTGTTGCAGATAAGAAGGTGATGGAGTATGCGCTTGCTGATTTGGAAAGGATTTCTGGTCAGAAGCCTATTGTGACTTTGGCAAGAAAATCTATTGCCGGTTTTAAAATACGAGATAATTATCCTGTAGGCTGTAAAGTTACTTTGCGAAAAGAGAGAATGTTTGAATTTCTGGATCGCTTAATTACTATTGCTTTGCCGCGAGTAAGAGATTTCCGTGGAGTAAATGGAAAATCTTTTGATGGGCGTGGTAACTATAATATGGGTGTTCGAGAACAGATCATTTTCCCCGAGATAGAGTATGATAAAATTGATGCTCTAAGGGGCTTGAATATCACTATTACGACTACAGCTAAGACAGATGAGGAAGCAAAGGCTTTGCTTTCCCTTTTTAAATTTCCATTTAAAGGATGATCATGGCGAAAAAGGCGCTTATTAATCGAGAGGCTAAACGCGTTGCGCTCGCTCGTAAATACTCAGCAAAAAGGGCAGAGATTTTTTCAGTGATTCATGATTCTGCTGCTACAGATCAAGAGAAGTTTGAGGCTAGGTTAAAGCTTCAATCTATTCCGCGTAATGCTGCTCCTGTAAGGCAGAGAAGGCGATGTGCATTAACGGGGCGTCCGCGTGGAACATTCCGTAAATTTGGATTAGGGCGTACAAAGATCAGAGAGATAGCTATGCGTGGCGAAATTCCTGGTGTTATTAAGGCTAGTTGGTAAAGTAGAGGATAGATAACAAAATGAGTATGCATGATCCTATTTCTGATATGCTGACGCGTATCCGTAATGCGCAGCAAGCAAGGAAAACGTCTGTTCTTATGCCTTCTTCTAAGCTGAAAAAAGCACTCGCTCAGGTATTGAAAGAAGAGGGGTATATAGAGGATTTCGCGATTTTGGTGGAGGGAAAACCTACGCTAGAAATTCGTTTGAAGTATTACTTGGGTAAGCCAGTTATAGAAAAAATTCAACGGGTTTCTAGGCCTGGTTTGAGAGTGTACAAGGCAGCAGATGCTATTCCTAATGTAATGAATGGTTTGGGCATTGCTATTGTTAGTACATCAAAGGGTGTAATGACTGGCCATAAGGCTCGTGCCTCTGGTGTAGGCGGCGAGTTGTTGTGTATTGTGGCTTAAGGTGGGTCGGAGGAGCATTTTAAAATGTCTAGGATAGCAAAAAGCCCAGTGGTAATTCCTACTGGTGTTGATGTCATTGTTGATGCTGGCAAGTTGATTGTAAAGAGTAAAGAAAACCAGTTAGTCTTGGATGTGCCTCAAGGAGTTTCTGTTCAATTTATTGATAATCACCTTGTCTTTGCTGCAGTAGATGATAGGAAAGAATCTAATGCATTATCTGGTACCGTCCGGGCGACTGCTGCGAACATGGTAAAAGGTGTGCTGGAAGGCTTTGAAAAAAAACTGCAGTTAGTTGGCGTTGGTTATCGTGCTCAAGCTCAAGGGCAAGTTTTGAATTTGTCACTTGGATTTTCACATCCTGTTGTGTATTCAATGCCGGAAGGTATTGTGGTTCAAACTCCATCGCCAACAGAGATTGTCTTGAGAGGAGTTGATAAGCAAATGGTTGGGCAAGTGGCTGCAGAGATTCGTGCCTTTAGGCCGCCTGAGCCTTATAAAGGTAAAGGAGTTCGCTACTTGGATGAGGTGGTTCTTCTTAAAGAAGCCAAGAAAAAATAATTAAGGAATTGCTAATAATGGATAAATATACTAGGAGAGTTCGTCGTGCATATAAAACGCGGGCTCGTATTAGGCAGCTAGGAATGGCTAGATTATGTGTTTTCCGCAGCAATAACCATATTTATGCGCAAATAATTGATGCTAGCGGATCTCGCGTACTATCTCAAGCTTCGACATTGGACAAAGAAATTCGAGAGAAAATCCAAGCGGGAAGTAATATTCAGGCAGCATTAGAGGTTGGCAAAGTAATTGCTGAAAAGGCTAAAGCGCTTGGTATAGAAAGGGTTGCTTTTGACCGCTCTGGTTTTCAATATCATGGACGCGTAAAAGCATTGGCTAATGCTGCACGTGAACATGGGTTGAATTTCTAATCTCAGAAATTTAACTCATAAGTAAATCAATTCATTAAGGATTAGAAATAATGGCAAAGCACGATATAGAAGAGCGTGGAGATGGCCTGATTGAAAAGATGGTTGCAGTGAATCGTGTCACCAAGGTAGTGAAGGGTGGACGGATTATGGCATTTTCTGCATTGACTGTGGTTGGTGATGGTGATGGACGTATTGGCATGGGGAAGGGAAAATCCAAAGAAGTACCTGTTGCTGTGCAGAAAGCCATGGATCAGGCCCGTCGCTCTATGATAAAGGTTTCTCTAAATAATGGAACGATTTATCATGAAGTCATTGGAAAGCATGGGGCGACAAAAGTTTTTATGCAGCCAGCAAAAGAAGGTAGTGGGGTGAAAGCTGGTGGGCCTATGCGTTTAATATTTGAAGCGATGGGGATCCATAATATCTCTGCCAAAGTGCATGGCTCTACTAACCCTTATAATATTGTGCGTGCTACTTTAGATGGGTTAGCAAAGTTATATACTCCTGCTGAAATTGCAGCAAAAAGAGGTATAACTGTAGAAGATTTGGGAGTTTAAGTATGGCAGAACAAAAAAAAATTACTGTGACGTTAGAAAGAAGCTTAATTGGCACTATTGAAGCACATCGTAAATGTGCTCAAGGGTTGGGCTTGCGATATAGGCAGCATTCGGTAGAGGTTCTTGATACTCCAGAGAATCGTGGAATGATTAATAAAATAAGTTATCTTTTAAAAGTTGGAGATTGAAGATGCTCTTGAATACTATTCAACCGGCTATCGGTTCTACTAAGAAAAAGCAACGAGTTGGTCGTGGCATTGGTAGCGGATTGGGGAAAACCTGTGGACGTGGGCACAAGGGGCAAAAAAGTCGAGCTGGTGGTTTTCACAAAGTAGGATTTGAAGGTGGGCAGATGCCTTTGCAGAGACGTTTACCAAAACGTGGGTTTAAGCCTATACAGATGAAACGGGTTGAGGTAATTACTTTATCTGACTTGAATAAAGTTGTTACCCCGGAAGTAAATTTGCTGCTCCTAAAGCAAAGTGGCTTGGTTGGCTCTAATGTTTGTGCAGTTAAAGTAGTTGCTACGGGTTCACTTTCTAAAGCTGTTATTGTGCGTTCAGATGTTAAAGTGACATTAGGCGCAAAACAGTCTATAGAGGCTGCTGGCGGTTCAGTTGAGTGAAGTTAACATTAAGTTGAGCTAAATAACTAGGTGGTAGATAAACAATAAGGTTGCAGAAGTGAAGGATTTAAAGAAAAGATTGTTATTTTTGCTCGGTGCTCTTATTGTTTTTCGAATAGGGGCCCATGTTCCTGTTCCGGGGGTTGATGCAGGGAAACTTGCAGAATCATTAGGAGGAGGGGCTGGAATCATAGGGATGTTTAATCTGTTCTCTGGTGGTTCCCTACAGCGATTTAGTATTTTTGCTATAGGGATAATGCCCTATATATCTGCTTCTATTATCATTCAATTGGTTGCAGAAGTTGTACCTTCTTTGAAGGCTTTAAAAAAGGAAGGTGAGGCAGGTAGGCGAACGCTGACCAAGTATACTAGGTGGGCAACTTTAGTTTTGGCAATTGTTCAATCTTCAGCTTTCCTTGCTTTTATTTATCAGCCTTCTATTGTCACAGTTGGCCGACTTGAGTTTGTTATTTCTGCAGTTGTTTGTTTAGTCACAGGTACTATGTTTTTGATGTGGCTAGGGGAGCAAATGACGGAGAGAGGAATTGGTAATGGAATTTCATTGCTGATTACAGCAGGCATCGTTGCTGCGCTTCCTAGCGCAATTGGTCAATTACTAGATTTAGCGAAAAATAACAGTAGTGTAATGATGGTGTTGTTTGTTTTGCTGGGAAGTCTGGGTTTGATTTATCTAGTTGTGTACATTGAAAGCGCACAAAGAAAAATTCCGGTTCATTATGCTCGTCGGCAGTTGGGCAATCGAATAGTACAAGGTCAAAAAACTCATTTGCCATTTAAAATTAATATGGCAGGGGTGATCCCACCAATTTTTGCATCTAGTATTATTTTATTCCCTTCCCAGATAATCGGGTGGCTAGGTAAAAGTGCCGATAATAATACATTAATTGAGTTCGTGGTAACGAATTTATCTCCAAATAAGCCAATGTATTCTATAGTATTTGCTATAGCAATTGTTTTCTTTTGCTATTTTTATACGGCGTTGGTATTCAGTCCTCGTGAAATGGCTGAGAATTTAAAGAAGAGTGGCGCCTTTGTACCAGGTATTCGCCCAGGGGAGCAGACATCTAATTATTTAGAAAAAGTGGTGATGAGGTTAACATTATTTGGAACTTTGTACATTACTATCATATGCTTGATCCCTGAGTTTGTTACTGGAGTGCTGGGAATACCGTTTCACCTTGGAGGTACATCGCTGTTAATTTTGGTGGTTGTAACTATGGATTTTGGTACTCAAGTTGCATCATATCGGATGAATCAACAGTATGAGCATTTAATGAAAAAAAACTCCTCTAGAAAGTCTTTGTCGCAGTGAATAATTATGGCTAAAGAAGATACTATACAGCTGCAGGGTGAGGTGTTGGAAACTTTACCTAATGCAACGTTTAAAGTTAAACTCGAAAATGGTCATGAGGTTCTTGGGCATATCTCTGGGAAGATGAGAATGCATTACATCCGGATCTCACCAGGAGATAAAGTGACTGTAGAAATGACCCCTTATGATTTATCTCGTGCCCGTATTGTTTTTCGGGCTCGCTAATTAGAAAAGGAAATTAAATGCGTGTTCAACCGTCAGTGAAGAAAATTTGTCGGAATTGCAAAATTATTCGGCGTAATCGTGTTGTGCGAGTGATTTGTACCGATCCTCGTCATAAACAGCGGCAAGGTTAATTTGCTTCAAAATGGAAAATATGCTACTTTAACTAGCTTTTGGTCTTAAAGGAAACTAAAGAATGGCTCGTGTTGCAGGGGTAAATATTCCTAATAACGCCCATGTGGTGATTGGCTTACAAGCGATCTATGGGATTGGTGCAAGTCGTGCAAAATTAATTTGTGATAATGCACAGGTAGTGCCTACTACAAAAGTAAAGGATTTAACGGAAGGTCAGTTGGATGCTTTGCGTGAACAAGTGGCGCAGTATGAGGTTGAAGGTGATTTGCGTCGAGAAGTTACGATGAGTATCAAACGGTTAATTGATATGGGCTGCTATCGTGGATTTCGTCATCGTCGCGGGCTTCCGTGCCGTGGGCAGCGGACTAGAACTAATGCTCGTACAAGAAAAGGTCCACGTAAGGCAATTGCGGGTAAGAAAGGCTAGGAGAAATTTGAATGGCTAAAGCATCTACATCTACGCGTGTGCGTAAAAAAGTACGAAAAGTTGTAAGTGATGGCATTGTTCATGTGCATGCATCTTTCAACAATACAATCATTACAATTACTGATCGTCAGGGTAATGTTTTATCTTGGGCTACCTCTGGTGGCGCTGGATTTAAAGGATCCAGAAAAAGCACCCCGTTTGCTGCCCAAGTCGCAGCTGAGGCTGCGGGCAAGGCTGCTCAAGAGTATGGCGTCAAAAATTTAGAAGTCAAAATTAAGGGGCCGGGACCTGGTCGAGAGTCTTCTGTTCGTTCCCTGAATGCTATGGGTTTCAAAATTGTAAGCATTACAGATGTTACTCCATTGCCTCATAATGGATGTCGCCCTCCCAAAAAACGTCGTATTTAATCTGGAGTAATTAAGTTATGGCACGTTACATCGGCCCTAAATGTAAGTTGGCTCGTCGTGAAGGCACTGATCTTTTTTTGAAGAGTGCTCGTCGCTCACTTGAGTCTAAATGTAAGCTGGAAAATGCACCAGGGCAGCATGGTGCAAGAAAAGGTCGTCTTTCTGATTACGGCATTCAGTTGCGTGAAAAGCAAAAAATTCGCAGATTGTATGGTGTTTTAGAGAGACAATTCCGTCGCTATTTTGTTGAAGCTTCACGTCGTAAAGGTGCAACAGGGGAGCT
The DNA here is from genome assembly GCF_916618725.1 of Eikenella sp. Marseille-P7795. Taxonomy (NCBI): domain Bacteria; kingdom Pseudomonadati; phylum Pseudomonadota; class Betaproteobacteria; order Neisseriales; family Neisseriaceae; genus Eikenella; species Eikenella sp. Marseille-P7795. The sequence goes on from NZ_CAKAJZ010000006.1 coordinate 68,934, forward strand.
TTTGCTACAATTGCTGGAATCACGCTTGGATAATGTGGTATACCGGATGGGGTTTGGTTCCACTCGTGCTGAAGCTAGACAATTGGTATCTCACAAGTCTATTCTGGTGAATGGCCAGCTTGTTAATATCCCTTCTTATCAAGTTAAGGTTGGTGATGTTGTTTCTGTTCGCGAGAAAGCCAAGAAACAGGTTCGTATTCAGGACTCCTTGCAATTGGCAACGCAGATTGGTTTGCCGGGTTGGGTTTCTGTAGATGTTGATAAGCAGGAAGGCGTGTTTAGAAATGTACCGGATCGCGCTGACTTGTATAGTGATATTAACGAGCAGTTAGTGGTTGAATTCTATTCGAAATAATTTCATTGGCTCAAAAAAGGGGCAGTTAAATGCAAAACAGCACCTATGAATTTCTGAAGCCGCGACAAATTGATGTGGATGCTTTATCTGCAACGCGTGCGAAAGTTTTTATGGAGCCATTTGAGCGGGGTTTTGGTTATACATTAGGCAATGCGTTACGCCGCATATTGTTATCGTCAATGAATGGTTTTGCACCAACAGAAGTGGCGATTGATGGTGCATTGCATGAATATTCTACATTAGATGGTGTTCAGGAAGATGTGGTAGATATCTTGTTGAACATTAAGGGAGTGGTTTTTAAGCTGGAAGGACGCGACTCAGTTCAGGTCAGCTTGAATAAGGCTGGTAGCGGGGAAGTTACGGCTGCCGACTTGGAATTGCCCCATGATGTGGAAGTGATTAATCCAGAACATGTAATTTGCCGCTTATCAGATAATGGCAAAATTAATTTAACCATTACGGTTGAGAGGGGTCGTGGCTATCAGACGGTTGGTAGCAGGCACGACGAGCATAAGCAAATTGGTGCGATCCATTTGGATGCCAACTTCTCTCCTGTTCGTAGAGTGAGCTTTGAAGTACAGCCCGCTCGTGTGGAACAGCGTACTGACTTGGATTGCTTGATTTTAGATATTGAGACCAATGGTGCGATTGAGCCGGAAGAGGCAGTTCGTCGGGCAGCACGGATCTTGATTGATCAAATGTCGGTATTTGCGGATTTGCAAGGTACGCCGGTTGAAGAATCAAAAGAAGAGGCTCCTCCGATTGACCCCATCTTGTTGCGTCCGGTTGATGATTTGGAGTTAACGGTTCGGTCTGCCAATTGCTTGAAAGCCGAAGATATCTACTATATTGGTGATTTGATTCAGCGTACCGAGACCGAGTTGTTGAAAACGCCGAATCTTGGCAGAAAATCTTTGAATGAAATCAAAGAGGTTCTGGCTTCCAAAGGGTTGACTTTGGGTTCGAAATTGGATGTGTGGCCACCGGTTGGTTTGGATAAGCCGTAATATTTGTTTATAAAGGATAATAAAGTTATGCGTCATGGTAATGCTAACCGCAAATTGAACCGTACCAGCAGTCATCGTGCGGCAATGTTGCGCAATATGGCCAATTCACTTTTGACTCATGAGTCAATCGTGACTACTCTGCCGAAAGCCAAAGAGCTGAGAAGAGTGGTTGAGCCCTTGATTACTTTGGGTAAGAAGCCCTCTCTGGCGAACCGCCGCACTGCATTCAATCGTACCCGCGACAGAGATGTGGTAGTGAAGCTGTTTGACGAGCTGGGTGGTCGTTTTGCCAATCGCAATGGTGGTTATGTTCGTATTTTGAAATACGGCTTCCGCAAAGGCGACAATGCTCCGCTGGCTTTGGTGCAGCTGACTGATTTGGCTCCCACTGATGTGGCAGCAGAGTAATATCACGCTGCTGCATTAAGCCTGCTGTGATTTAAAGCTGAATTTTATGTGTTTGCATAGAATTCAGCTTTATTAATTTTTACAAGTTATGCCATGAACACGCCCCACACCTTATCCGAATTCCGACGCGGTATCAAAGAGGCCGCCCCCATCATCATCGGAATGATACCGTTTGCCTTGATCTTGGGGGCACAGGCAGTACGGAAAGGCATGAGCTGGTTGGAAACCATCTTGATGATGGGTTTGAACTTTGCCGGCGGTTCAGAATTTGCGGCAGTTGGTTTGTGGCATAGCCCCTTGCCGGTGCTGCTGATTATCGGCACCACGCTGTTGATTAACAGCCGGCATATCCTGATGGGCATCGCTTTTATCCCCTTCATCCGGCACTTGCCGTTGAAGCAGCTTTTGCCCGCCTTGTTTGTGATGACCGATGAAAGCTGGGCAATGAGCCTGACTGACGCCCGGAAACGTCAGAAGGCAGGCCTGCCCGCATTCAGCCTGCCTTATTATTTCGGCACGGCGCTTCCGCTTTATGCCTTATGGGTGTCTTGCGGTTTTATCGGTGCCAGGTTTGGTTATTTGCTGGGCAATGTGGAAAAACTCGGTTTTGGCATGGCCTTCCCTGCCGTGTTTTTGGTGCTAATACGCAGCATGTGGACAACCTGGCGGGCTGCCGTGCCGTGGCTGGTGAGCTTGGTTGTTGCCGCTGCCAGCTATTTGATGCTGCCGCACAGCGGCTGGTATGTTTTGTTCGGCACCTTTGCCGGGCTGCTTGCTGCATCGTTCGGGCAGGGAGGCGAAGTAGAATGATTAGCTGGGCTTCCTTTTTCACCATCCTGGGCATGCTCGCCGTAACTTATTCCACCCGCCTGCTCGGCTTTTTCGCCTTCCGTAACCGCGTGCTTTCGCCGCGCGCCAAACGCGTGATGACTGCCGCGCCAGGCTGCGTGCTGATTTCCGTGATCGTCCCCAACTTCGTTTCCAATAAACCACACGAACTGATTGCCCTTGCCATCACCCTGCTTGCCGCCAGCCGCCTTCCCATGCTGCCCACCGTGCTGATTGGCGTGGCCAGCAGCGGCATACTGGGCTGGCTGATGGCTTGATTCTGCCTAAACGCGTCGGCTTTGCCGCGCCAAATTTTCAGGTAGCCTCTGCTACACCTCATCCCTCCCCCTCGGTATAATTCCTGCATAACATTTCATCCGGCCCAGCCGCCCATTCAAGGAAACACCATGCCCCGTCAAGAATCTCCGCGCCTCACTCTCCTCACCCCGCACGACCTGCCCCTGCATTGCGGCGGCCCCAACCACGAAACCTGGAACGGCCACCCCCGCGTGTTCCTGCCCATTGCCGACAACGGCCGCATCGAATGCCCCTATTGCGGCAGCATCTATCAGCTCCAAGGCGAAGCCAAAGGGCACCACTAATCCGGCAGCACACGCCTTACCCGCCCATAAAGGCTACCTGAAAATTCTCTAGCCGAAGCCCGCATGCCCCAAACCATCCTCATCATCTCCCCCTCCTGGATCGGCGACTGCGTGATGACGCAGCCGCTCTACCGCCGCCTGCACGAGCTCCATCCCGGCTGCCGGATTGATGTGTTCGCGCCCAAATGGTCGATGGCCGTATTTGAGCGGATGCCCGAAATCAGCCAAATCCTGGAAAACCCGTTTGCCCACGGCGCCCTGCAGCTGCGCCGCCGCTGGCAGCTGGGCAAAGCGCTCGGGCAGCGCGGCTACGACCAAGTCATCGTGCTGCCCGGCTCCTTCAAATCCGCGCTCATCGCCCGCGCCAGCCGCATTCCCCTGCGCACCGGCTACGTGGGTGAGAGCCGCTATCCGCTGCTCAACGACATCCGCAAGCTCGACAAAGCCGCCCTGCCGCTGATGGTAGACCGCTATACCGCGCTGGCCTACCCGAAACACCAGCCCTTCGAGCCGCGCCCCGATTTCCCCCGCCTTGCCATCGACAAAGCCAGCCGCCAAGCCGCCCTCGCCAAACACGGGCTCAACGCCGAACGCCCCATCGCCGCCTTCTGCCCCGGCGCCGAATACGGCCCGGCCAAGCGCTGGCCGCCGCGCCACTTTGCCGAGCTGGCCAAACGTTATGCCGCCGAGGGCTGCCAAATTTGGCTGTTCGGCTCGGCCAAAGATTTCCCGATTGCCGAAGAAGTGCAGCAGCTTTCAGGTAGCCTGTGCGTGAACTTGTGCGGGCAAACCAGCCTGTCGGAAGCAATCGATTTGCTCTCGCTGGCGCACATCGTGGTGTGCAACGACAGCGGTCTGATGCACCTTGCCGCCGCACTGGATCGCCCGCTGGCCGCCGTGTATGGCTCGTCCAGCCCCGAGCACACGCCGCCCCTGAGCCCGCATGCGCAAGTGGTGAGCCTGCGCCTGGAGTGCAGCCCCTGCTTCAAGCGCGAATGCCCGCTCGGCCACACCAACTGCCTCAACCAACTCCTGCCCGATTTGGTGCACCAGGCCGGCTGCCGCGCCATCCAATCCCACTCCGCCGACACCCCCGATCATGACTGAAACCACCCTGGTTTGGTTCCGCCGCGATTTGCGCACTGACGACCAGCCCGCCTTGCAGCTGGCCGCGCGCGCCGGCCGGCCGCTGGTGGGCGCCTATGTGTGGCCGCCGCAAGAAGGGCTCACGGCGCAGCGGCGCTATTTTATTTGGCAATGCTTGCAGGATTTGGCTGCCCGGCTGGCCGAGGTTGGCATACCGCTGTATGTGCAGGAGGGCAGGGCGGATCAGGCGCTGGCCGGTTTGGCGGCGCGTTGCCGGGCGGCGGCGCTGGTGTGCGCGGCAGATGCCGATTTGCCGCCATCCCTGCCGGCGGCTTTGGCGGCGCAGGGCTGCGCGCTGCACACGGTGGCCGACGGCTTGTTGCAGCAGCCGCACCAGTTTGCGCTGCCGCCGTATTTAGACGAAGCGGCCTTTGCCCATTTTCAGGTAGCCTGGCAGGCAGCCTGCGCCGAACAATACGCGCATTGGCAGGCGTCCGCCTGGCCGCCGCCGGGTTTGGCCGAACAGCAAAACAGGCTACCTGAAAACCTGCGCCATGCCCCGCCGTTGCCCGCTGTGCCCGCCGCGCGATTGGCCATTCACGGCGGTGAAACGGCGGCGCGGCGGCAGTGGGCAGAATTTTTGCCCAAGCTGGCGCACTATGCCGTGCTGCGCGATTTGCCGGCGCAGCACGGCGGCTCGCAGCTTTCCCCGCATTGGCACTTCGGCACGCTGTCGCCGCGGCGGGCGTGGTCGGAGGCGGCGTACTTGCCCGAAGCGGCGGCATGGCTGAAGGAATGGGCGCGGCGCGAGTTTTTCGTGCACTATTTCCGCCAGTATCCCGCAGCAGGGCAAAGGCTGAGGCTACCTGAAAGCGAGTGCAACGAGTTTCGCCAAAACGAGCAGACTGCCGGGGAAAACAGCGAACGGCTGATCAGCGCCTGGCAGCGCGGTGAAACCGGCTATCCGCTGGTAGATGCCTCCATGCGCCTGCTGCACGACACCGGCTGGCTGCCGCCCAGCTTGCGCCGATTGTGCGCACTGTTTTTCTGCCGCGTGTTGCTGTGCGACTGGCAGCGGGGCGCGGATTGGTTTGCGCGGCGGCTGCTGGATTTCGAGCCGGCGGTGAACCGGGGCAACTGGCTGCTGGCGGCGGGCTTGGGCGGTCGGCCGGCGCAGTCGCAGCCGTTCAATCCGGTGGTGTGGTCGCAAAAGCTCGACCCGAGCGGGCAGTTTATCCGCCGCCACCTGCCGCAGCTGGCGCATTTGGACAGCCGCGACATCCACGCGCCGTGGCGCTCGGCGGCGGAAGTGAACACCCACGGCTATCCCGTGCCGGTGGCGGATTTCCGTGCGGCACAAGAGCGTTGGCGCGAGAGAGGGGCTACCTGAAAATATAGTGGATTAACAAAAACCAGTACAGCGTTGCCTCGCCTTGCCGTACTACTTGTACTGTCTGCGGCTTCGTCGCCTTGTCCTGATTTTTGTTAATCCACTATAGGATAACCGCCGGAACAGTCTAGCCGTTCCGGCGGTTTGGTTTTTAGCTTACGTTGAAGCTCGCGTTTTTGCTGTGCAGAAACTCGCTACACTCGTTTTCAGGTAGCCTGAAGCGGCGGCTTTGGCAAATGCGGGCAAATCGGGCATGATCCGGTTTGAGTGAAACTGGTAAACAGGAAAAAGGCAGATGGAAATTTATCTGGTGGGCGGCGCGGTGCGCGATGCTTTGTTGGGCAATCCGGTGAAAGACCGCGATTGGGTGGTGGTGGGGGCGGATGCGCCGGCCATGCTGGCGGCGGGCTACCGGCCGGTGGGCAAGGATTTTCCGGTGTTCCTGCACCCGGAAACGCAGGAGGAATACGCGCTGGCGCGCACCGAGCGTAAAACCGGCCGCGGCTATGCCGGCTTCACTTTCCACGCCGAGCCGGACGTTACCCTGGAGCAAGACCTGCAACGCCGCGACCTCACCATCAACGCCATCGCACAAAGCGCCGACGGGCAGATTATCGACCCCTTCGGCGGGCAGGCCGATTTGGCCGCCGGCATCCTGCGCCACGTCTCCCCCGCCTTCGCCGAAGACCCTGTGCGGATTTTGCGCACGGCGCGCTTTGCCGCCCGCTACGGTTTTCAGGTAGCCCCCGAAACCTTGGCGCTGATGCGCGAAATGGTGCAAAACGGCGAGGCCGACGCGCTGGTGGCTGAGCGCGTGTGGCAGGAATTTGCACGCGGGCTGATGGAGGCGCGGCCGGTGCGCATGATGGAAATTCTGCGCGAATGCGGCGCGCTCGCCGTGCTGCTGCCCGAGGTGGACGCCCTGTTCGGCGTGCCGCAGCGGGCGGATTACCACCCCGAAATCGACTGCGGCATCCACGCCCTGCTGGTGCTGCAAAGCGCCGCCGATGCCGGCCTGAGCCTGCCCGAACGCTACGCCGCGCTGCTGCACGATTTGGGCAAGGCCAAAACCCCGCCCCATATCCTGCCCTCGCATTATGGCCACGAAGAAGCCGGCGTGCCGCTGGTGCAGGCGGTAAACCGGCGCTGGAAGGTGCCCAAAGCCTGCGCCGAGCTGGCCTTGCAGGTGTGCCGCTGGCACGGGCGGCTGCACAGCGTGGCCGAGCTGCGGCCGCAAACCGCCGCCAAAATTTTGCAGCACACCGATGCCTACCGCCGGAGCGAGCGCTTCGCCGCCATGCTCAACGTGTGCCGCGCCGACGCGCAAGGCCGCCTCGGCTTCGAGCACGCCGCCTACCCGCAGCGCGAACACTGGCTCGCCCTGCTTGCCGCCGCGCAGCAAACCGACACCGCCGCCATTGCCGCCGCCCATGCTGAGCAGCCGCAGCGCATCGCCGAAGCCATCGCTGCCGACCGCTTGGCGCGGATCAAGCCCTTGCAGGAAGCGTATCGGCAGGCAAACAGGAAGTCCGGAGGGAGCTAGGGCAGGGGGTTTCTAGCCGCGCTGAAGCCGGAATTTTCAGGTAGCCTGCACGCAGGAGAAAGGCTACCTGAAAATGAAGTGAAAACGGGCAGAGGGATAATAGGATGAAATCGAAAGGGAAAATATGTTGAATAAATCAGATGTGAAAGCGTTTTGTATCCGATTGGCGGAGGAGCACCCCGGCTGGGAATATAAGGCGAACATTTTCAAGAATAAGACATTGAAGCATTCGGAGATTTGGATTGATCCGGGTTGGGTGTTACACCTATCAGCCATGCCACATGTGCTTGTTTTCAATAAATCTGTTACTAAAATCGTTAGAGAAAGTTTTCAGGGCATACATATGCCAAAATGGACTACTGGAATGGCTATTCTTAGCCCTGATGCGCACAATCATGCCATGATTTATCAGAAATTGGTGCATACCTTACCTGTTGCTGAAGTTTATATTCATGATTTTTTTAAGCGTGGTTTGGATTTGGTTGAGCGTTATTTCAGTAATCCGGATGAAAAAGAATTCTTGACTAACTACCCTATCTATGGAGAATTTCCTGAACCATGCAGTATGTATGGTTACGAAGGGCTGGGTGATTGTATTGCTCGGGCAGATGCATTAGATTTTGAATATGTAGAACATTTTATTAATGATGATTTTCCAACGATTCGAGCAATTTGCGAGACTCGACGCGAACGCGTAGCCCAATGGCTGCCCATATGGAAAGAACGCGCCGCCGAAACTGGCAGCATCCTGCCACCGAAGAAGCAATAAAGTCGGCCGGGTATTGCAGGAATATTTTTCAGGTAGCCTGTATTCGGTATGGGCTACCTGAAAATTTTTGGTTTGCTTATTTCAAGCCTGCCGTTTGATCAAACCGGCGTTTTATCCAAGCTTGGCGGGCAGGAAAGAGGCTACCTGAAAAAGTTTGCCGTATTGGGGCGCTCATTTTTAACTTCGTTGAAGCTCACGCTTTCAGGTAGCCTTTTGCCGTGCCGAAAGCCGACGCCGCCGTTTCTTGGAATAGCAACGGCGGCGTTTCCTTTATCCGCGCGCATTCGGCGGCGCGGCGGCTGCGGCTATAAGCAGGCCAGCTCGCCGGCGAGCATGTCGGTGATTTGCTCTCGCGCTCGGACGAGGCGGAATTCGCTGCCGTTCACCAACACTTCGGCGGCGCGGGCGCGGGTGTTGTAGTTGCTGGCCATGCTGGCGGCGTAGGCGCCGGCGCTGTGCACCACCAAAAGGTCGCCGGCTTGGGCGGCGATGCGGCGGTTTTGCGCGAGGAAGTCGCCGGTTTCGCACACGGGGCCGACGATGTCGGCGGTGAAGGGCGCGCCGGGCTGGGGGTTGGTGTTGTCGATGTGGTGGTAGGCCTGATAGAGGGCGGGGCGCATCAGGTCGTTCATGGCGGCGTCGGCGATCACGAAGTGTTTGTCGCCGTTGCGTTTGACGCGCTCCACGCGGGTGAGCAGCAGGCCGGCGTTGCCCACCAGGCTGCGCCCGGGCTCGAGGATGAGCGAGAGCTTTCTGCCGCCGAGCAGTTGGCGCAGGGCTTGGGCGTAGGCGGGCAGGTCGGGCGGGGTTTCGTCGTGATACACGATGCTGATGCCGCCGCCGAGGTCGATGTGTTCGAGCTCGATGCCTTGCGCGGCGAGGCGGTCTACCAGGGCGAGCATGCGTTCGCAGGCTTCCACCAGCGGGGCGAGGTTGGTGAGCTGGGAGCCGATGTGGCAGTCGATGCCGGTGATGCGCAGATGCGGCAGGGAGGCGGCATGGCGGTAGGCGGCTTCGGCGTCTTCCATGGCGATGCCGAATTTGTTGGCTTTGAGGCCGGTGGAGATATAGGGGTGGGTTTGCGCGTCCACATCGGGGTTGATGCGCAGCGACACGGGCGCCACCGTGCCTAAGCCGGCGGCGGCTTCGTTGAGCTGGTCGAGCTCGGGCAGGCTTTCCACGTTGAAGCACTTGATGCCGGCTTCCAAGGCATACACCATCTCGGCGCGGCTTTTGCCCACGCCGGAGAAAATGGTTTTGTCGGCGCGGCCGCCGGCGGCCAGCACGCGCGCCAGCTCGCCGCCGGACACGATATCGAAGCCGCTGCCCAATCGGGCAAAATGGCGCAGGATGCTCAGGTTGCCGTTGGCCTTCACGGCGTAGCACAGCAGGGGGTTCAGCCCGGAAAAGGCGGCGGTGTAGCTTTGGTAGGCTTCGGTGAGCGCGGCCTGGCTATACACATACAGCGGCGTGCCAAACTGTTCGGCCAGCGCGTCGAGGGAAACGTTTTCGCAATATAAAGACATGGTTATTTGCTTTGGGGGAGGGGAGGCTGCTCAACATCGGGCATGGGCGCGATGGGGGTGAATTGCAGGCCGGTTTGCACCGGGGCGAAACGGGCGCGGTCGCCTTCTTTGGGCAGGTAGAGGTCGCCTTTATAGCCGCAGGCGCTCAAAAGCAGCACGGCGGCGAGGGCGGGGAAAAGGGTGCGTGTCATCATGGTTCGAAATTGCCTGAAACAGGCGGCTGTGGCAAGATGGCGAATCTTAAACAAAAACGCCGGCAGATACAAACCATCATGACCGAAACCGAATTTTTGCGCTATTCCGACCAACTGTTTGCCCACATCGAAGACCAGCTCGACCAGTGCGGCGCCGATTTCGACTGCGAGCACAACGGCAACGTGCTCACCATCGAAGCCGACGACGGCACGCAGATTATCGTAAACCGCCACACGCCGAACCAGGAATTGTGGATTGCCGCCAAAAGCGGTGGCTACCACTTCGCCCTGCGCGACGGGCAATGGCGCTCCACCCGAGACGGTAGCGGCTTTTTCGCCGTGCTGAACGAAGTGCTGGGCGCGGCGGCGGGGCAGGCGGTGGAGATTGTGGCGTTATAATTTCAGGTAGCCCCTGCATGAGCGGCGGGCGTAGGGCAGGCTACCTGAAAAATGGTTTTCAGGTAGCCTGCATAGACTTAAGGAGAGAGAAAATGCGGAAATTTCTAGCGGTATCGTTGGTGCTGGCGTGCGGTTTGGCTCAAGCGGCGCCGGCCGAACGGGCGTATCGGTTTGCCGATTACCCCAGCCCAATTTATCAGGGCGCCCGCCACCCTGTGCAGCTGACGCAGCAATGGCGCGATATGCGCACGCGGATTAGGGAAGGCTACCAGTCTGGCAAAATCGGTTTTGCCGGAAGCTATGTTGCTGTGACGTGGGGCTGCGGAACGCAATGCCTGAATGGAGCGCTGGTGGACGCGCGCAGCGGGAAAATCTATGAGCTCACGCCCTTGTCCACCGACCACCCTTTGAACGCCTGCTATCGGGCAGACGGCTCGATGGAGCCGGATATATTCCACTATCAGGCCGGCAGCCGCCTGTTTATCACCGAAAATTGCCATTATGCCGATATAGCGGGGCGCGAGGATGTGGTTACCCAGTTTAAAACCATTTATGTGTATCAATGGCTGGAGCAGCAGAAGCGGTTTGAACTGTTGAGCAAAACCGTGCAGCGGAGCAGCGTGCCGGCCGAGGCAAGGTATTAGGCAGCGGCACAGTGCAGATGGTTTTGCGGTGATGGCATCGGCAAAGGCTACCTGAATGGTTTTCAGGTAGCCTTATTTGGCACAATTTGAGGCTACCTGAAAATGGATTGTAGATTTTCAGGTAGCCTTTGCCATTTAAGGCCGCTGCTTGATTTTATGCAATACCATGCCGATAACGATGGCGCAGAGCAGCAGGCCGAAGGCCGCCGGCAGGACAACGGCGTAGCCCGCTGCCTGGCTGTAACGGATACCCCACAGGATTTTGCCTGCGGCGGCCGCGGCTAAGCAGAGCAGCCCAAGGCGCGGTTTGCGCTGCCAGAATGCGGCGGCAATCAGCGTTAGGCTCAGGACAACCATGCCCGATGCCAAGATTTTGGCCGTATTCCAGCTGCCGAGCAGGAAGTTTTGCTCCATGGCCAAAAACGGCCGGATACGTTCGTTTGGGGTGGCGGGTGGGGGAAACCAAAACATACTGCTGAGCAGCAGCAACAAGGTGGCCCAAATACCGGCGTGGCTTCGGCGGTAGGCAGCGAGACAGAAAGGGATGAGGAATAGCGGGCGGATATACCAGCTCAGGGGATTGTGATGCCGTGCGAATGCCCAATGGAAAAAGCGGCTGTCGGTAAAAAAAGTGGTAATTAGGGCAGTGCCGAGCAGGGCGAATAGGATGGCGGCAGCACGATCGATGGTGGGTCGGTTCATGGGGTGTTTAATATAAAAGGCTACCTGAAAACGGTTTGGATGCTTTCAGGTAGCCTTTGCTTTAGCGGTGTTGGATGGTCCAGCAGCGGTGGATTTTGCGGTTGCGGAAGTCTTCGGGCACGGATTGGCGGCTGATTTCCGATATGGCGTAGCGTTCGGCCAGGGCGGGCTCGAGCTCGAAGCTGCGCAGGTTGTTGGAGAAATAAAGCGTGCCGCCGGGCTCGAGCAGCTGCATGGTGTCGCGGATGAGACGGGGGTGGTCGCGCTGGATGTCGAGGATGTCGAGCATTTTTTTGCTGTTGGAAAAGCTGGGCGGGTCCATCACGATGAGGTCGAAGCGCTTGCTTTCGGCGGCGTTTTGCAAATATTGAAATACGTCGGCGCGGATGATTTGGTGCTGTTCGGGGGGGATGTTGTTGAGGGCGAAGTTGCGGCGGGCCCAGTCGAGGTAGGTGTTGGAGAGATCGACGGTTTCGCTGGAGGCCGCGCCGCCGGTGGCGGCATACACGCTGAAGCTGCCGGTGTAGGCGAAAAGGTTGAGGAAGCGTTTGCCGGCGGCTTGGCTGCCTACCAGGGCGCGGGTGTTGCGGTGGTCGAGGAAGAGGCCGGTGTCGAGGTATTTGTCGAGGTTTACCCAGAAGGCGCGGCCGTGTTCGTGCACGATGAAGTCTTCGCCGCTGCGGCCGGTTTTTTCGTATTGGCTGCTGCCGCGCTGGCGGCTGCGTTGTTTGAGGTGGATGTGTTCGGCGGGAAAGCCGGTGATGAAGCGCACGGCTTCGACTACTTCGGCAAGCCAGGCTTGGTAGTCGGCTTCCTGCATGATCCAGCCGGTGTCGTATTCCTGCAAATGAACGTGTTCGTCGTAAATGTCGATGGCGAAGGGGTATTGCGGGATGTCGCGGTCGTAGAGGCGCCAGGCTTCTATATGATGCCGCCGCGCCCATTTGATGAGGTGTTTGGCGTTTTTGCCGAGGCGGTTGGCGAAGGCGGTGATTTCGCTCATGGAAGGCTACCTGAAAAATAAAAGGGCTATTTTATCGCCAAGCGGCGGGGCGCTCCAAACGGATGCCGGCGCATTTTCAGGTAGCCTGAAGTGTATGGCCGTGTAAACCCGAAGATTTTGCTTGACCGCCTGCGGGCAAACGCCTAATATGCCGCCTCTTTTTGTTCGAAGCCATCGTCTTCAGCCCACCAGCCTTCCGGCTGCGTCTGTTTGCCGCCTTGCGCGCGCAATCCTTCTCTGCTTCGCAGGTTGTCGCCGATGCCACCCAAGCGCCATGCTTGCGACAATCTTGTGCGTAACTCCCATAGTGGTTGCCCAAACTTCCGCTGCCGCGTTAGCCCGCCGGTATCGGAAGCGAATGGAACCCGCTGTTTCCCGTTAGCGCATTCCTTTGCTTCACGGCTGCCCGTTTGCGCGGGCGGAAAGTATTGTTGCCCCTTTTGGAAACACATGACCATCCAATTCAGCGACCTGCTACATGATAAAAACCTGCTCGCCGCCCTGCGTTCCGCCGGCTATGCCGAGCCCACACCCATCCAAACCCAGGCCCTGCCCGCTGCCATCGAAGGCCGCGACATCATGGCCTCGGCGCAAACCGGCTCCGGCAAAACCGCCGCCTTCTTGCTGCCCAGCCTCCAGCGCATCACCCGCCGCAGCGACAAGTCCGGCAAAGGCCCGCGCATCCTCGTGCTCACTCCCACGCGCGAGCTGGCGGCGCAAGTAGAGAAAAACGCCAAAATCTATGCCCAAAACATGAAATGGCTGCGCACTGTCACCCTGGTGGGCGGCTCCTCTTTCGGCTTTCAAATCAAATCGCTGGCCAAGCCGATTGATTTGGTGGTGGCCACCCCCGGCCGCCTGATGGACCACATGCGCTCCGGCCGCATCGATTTCGACCGCCTCGAAGTGCTGGTGCTCGACGAAGCCGACCGCATGCTCGACATGGGCTTTATCGACGACATCGAAACCATCGTGGCCGCCACCCCCGCCAGCCGCCAAACCCTGCTCTTTTCCGCCACCTGGGACGGCGCCGTGGGCAAACTTGCCCGCCGGCTCACCAACAATCCCGAAGTGATCGAAATCGAGCGTGAAGACAACCAAGGCAAAATTGACGAGCAGCTGCTTTATTGCGACGACAAAAACCACAAAAACCGCCTGCTCGACCACATCCTGCGCGACACCAACATCGACCAGTGCATCATCTTCACCAGCACCAAAGCCATGAGCGAGCAGCTGGCCGACGCGCTATACGAAAAAGGTTTCGCCGCCAACTGCCTGCACGGCGACATGCCGCAAAACTGGCGCAACTGCACCTTGATGGATTTGCGCAAAGGCCGCATTAAAGTGCTGGTGGCCACCGACGTGGCCGCACGTGGCATCGACATCCCCAGCATCACCCACGTGATCAACTACGACTTGCCCAAACAGGCCGAAGACTACGTGCACCGCATCGGCCGCACCGGCCGCGCCGGCCGCCACGGCCTCGCCCTCACCTTTGCCGAAGTAAACGAATACATGGCCGTGCACAAAATCGAAAAATACCTCGGCCGCAAACTGCCCGAATTCGCCATCGAAGGCATGGAGCCCACCCGCAAACGCAGCAAAGCCCCGCGCAAAGCCAAAGGCGGCGGCTGGAAACCCAAAGGCGGCCGCAAGCCCAACGGCAGCGGCAAATCCTACGGCCGTCCCGCCGGCCACTCGCGCGGCAAAGAGCGCAAACCTGCCGCCCAAGGCCGCCGCGCCGGATAGTTCGCCGCCTGCAGCCGTCATTGAATAGAGGCTACCTGAAAGCGTGAGCTTCAACGGAGTTAAAATTTCGTGGCGCAGAAATGCCGCCGTATCCTATTAGCGAATCAAATTGGCTTTCGATACCAAGCAGCGAGCCGCAGACAGTACAGGAGTACGGCAAGGCGAGCTAACGCTGTAACGAAAGTTAAGTTGATTCGCTAATTTTCAGGTAGCCTCTGGTTTGCACTAAATAGATGATTGGCTTGTTTACCTGGCTTCCAGTAAGATGGCTGCCGCATGGAAGGCTGCCTGAAAATGAGCGGGGCGAATTTCGCTAAAACGAGATTTCCGCAGGGAACAGAGTTTCTGCGAAGCTAAAAATATTTCTCCATAATCAAACAACACCACATCATGGCCAAAAAATTCCCCATCCACCCCAAACACCCCGAACGCATCTGCTGGGGCTGCGACAAATACTGCCCCGCCGCCGACCTGCAATGCGGCAACGGCTGCGAACGCATCCAACACCCCATCGAAACCGACGGCCCCGATTGGTATAAAACCGGCGACTGGAGCAACCTTCTCAGCGAAGCCCAACAAATCGAACTCGGCCTCAAACCCGCCCCCACGCCCGAACCCCCGCCCGCCAAACCCCACATCAAACTCCCCCGCAAACAGCATTAGCCAAAAAATTCAGGTAGCCCCAATCAAGGCTACCTGAAAACCAAAAGCCGTGCCGCCGGAAACACATCCGGCGGCACGGCTTTCATTTGGGCAACAGATTACTTACGCAGGTTCAGGCGGGTAATCACATCGCGGTAGGTGTCCACATCGGTGTTGCGCAGGTAGGCCAGCAGGCGGCGGCGGGCGCTCACCATTTTCAGCAGGCCGCGGCGGCTGTGGAAATCTTTCGGGTTGGCTTTGAAGTGCGGAGCCAAATCGTTGATGCGGAAAGTCAGAAGGGCGATTTGCACTTCAGAAGAGCCAGTGTCGCCTTCTTTGCGCTGGAAATCTTTGATGATTTGCGCTTTTTGTTCTACGGTCAGTGCCATAATAAAACTCCAAAAAATATGCCTTGCGGCGGACAAGCTGGCCGAGCCGGAAACCCGAGCCAACTCCTCAATACCCGGCTTTCCAGCCAGGCAGGGCGCGGATTATGACACAAAACCGCCGCCGAAAACAGCCAAATGCGCAAACCCGCCCCAATCTGACACCGCCACGCAACCAAAAGGCTACCTGAAAGCCGTTTCCGCCAAGCTAAAATTTTCAGGTAGCCTTTTGATGCTTCCCACCACATCACAACCGCTGCCGCATCTGCTCAAACAGGCACACCGTTGCCGCCATCGCCACGTTCAGCGATTCGGTTTGCGCCGCCATCGGGATATGCACGCAGCGCTCAGCCTGCGCCAGCATCACCTCGCTCACGCCCGCACCCTCGTTGCCAAACAGCCAGGCGGCGGGCGCGCGCAAATCGCAATCGTAAAGGCTCACGCTATCGCGGTGCAGCGCCGTAGCCAAGAGCGGCACGCGGCATTGCGCACGCCACGCCGTCAAATCCGCCGCCGTGTGTAGGCGCAGCGCAAAATGCGCCCCCATGCCCGCGCGCAGCACCTTGGGCGACCACACATCGGCGCAATCTGCCGACAGCACCACCTGCCCCACGCCCGCCGCCGCCGCGCTGCGCAGAATCGTGCCGATGTTGCCCGGGTCTTGGATGCGCTCCAGCACCACGCAATCGGCATCGGCATCGAACGGCGCATTCGGCGGCAGCCCAATGAGCGCGGTGATTTCTTCGGCATCGGTGAGGCTGGTGATTTTCTGCAAGGCCGCGCCCGAGGTTTGCACCACGCGCTCGGGCGGCAGCTGCGCCAGCAGCCGCGCGGTTTCCGGCTGCCGCATTTTGCCCGCCGGCACATAGGCTTGCCGCACCTCGCCGCCGGCCTGCAAATAGGCGGCCAGCAAATGTGCGCCTTCCAGCACGGCCTGTTGGCTTTCGCGGCGCGCGCGGGCGCTGCGCAGCAGTTTGGCCAAATGCTTAAGCGCGGGGTTTTGGGCGGATTCGATGGTGTTCATGGCGAGGCCTTAACTGTTAATTTTGCTAATCGCTATTTTATCCGACTCATCACGCAAATCGATATAGAGCGTACTCACCGAGCAATCCGGCAAATCATAGTCTTCGGCAGCAAAATCAAGATTCGCCATCACTGTTAGAAATATTTTCCCTTCACCAGCATTCAGTCGGATACCGGCCACCTGCCAAACATAATCCTCACATCCGGCCTGCCGATAAGCCGACCAAACATCAGGAAACGCCCGTGCACAATACTGAAACAAACTCTGTTTTATCTCATCCGCCGCAGCGCATATCGTCTGTATTTGCCGCATCCATTCAGGCCCGATTCTTTCGGGCACGGGCTGGCCTGGGGCATGTGGGCACCAAATCAGCACGTTGCCTGCCTGATATTCTATACACTGCTCATACACGCCCAATACGCCCGCTTGGGAAAAAACCGACATTTCTGGCAATAATGCAGGCTCTTGCAGCAAAATATCCGTTCCCAAAATATTACTTACTGCTGCCAATGCCCGTTCACGGCCGTCGGCAAGCGATAAACAAATAATGGCATCATCTGTGTCGCCCGCCAGGATTTGCCGATCTGCCCATTCGCTTAAACAGGAATATGGCAATTGTTCCCGCACGACTTGGCTATACAATTGATGCAACTTCAATTTATTTCGCATTTTCATCTTCAATGTCAGTAATCAAGGCTACCTGAAAACATCGCCAACTATTTTCAGGTAGCCTATTGGCCGAAGGGCTTATTCCAGCGTCCACTTCAGCTGCTCGTGCAATTTCAGGTAGCCTTCGCTCGGAAACGGGTGTTCGCCCCAGCGCCGCAGGTATTCCGCTTCGCCGATGTGGCAGTAGAGATGGTGCAGAATCCGGTGGATTTTCCCGGCCAGCTCATGGCGCGGCACCCGCCCCCGCCACAGGGTTTCCTGCCCTCGGGCAGTGAAGCCGAAGCTGAAAAACCAATCGGCAGAATGCAAAAGCAGCAGCTCGGCATCGGGGCTGCCTTCTTCCGCATACGCCAGCAGCGCCAGTTCGCCCGGCTCGTCGAGAAACAGCACTTTCTGCTCGGTGATGCGCCCGCCATTTTGCAGCGCCACGCCCAAAGCAGCCAAATCGCCGAGCGAATCGTGCAGGTAGGAAACCGCCTGCTTGAAGCTTTGGCCGTTATACGCCACGCTCACGCTGGCCCAGCCCGCATCGTGCAATTCATAAGCAATATCGAAACCGCCGCCCATCCTTCCTCCCGCATTCCATCCAAACCGATAGCCAAGGCTACCTGAAAATGGTTTTCCCGTTTTCAGGTAGCCTCTTCTGCTACACATCAATCCGGTAATCTTCCGGCGCAATCCATTTGAGCCGGCCCACAAACAGCCAATCCGCCGCATACGCCCCGGCCACCGGCACCACCACAAACACCAGTACAGCCACCGCCAGCTGCCCCGCGCCCCAGCCCGCCAGCTTCAAATGGTTCACCGGGCCGATGAGGCCGCTGATGCCGAAGCCCGCGCTAAACTCCGTGCCCTGAATATGGAACAACGAAGCCAGCGCCCCCGCCATCGCCGCATTGAGCATAATCGGCAGCAAAAGCTTGGGCTTGGCCACGATATTGGGCATGGAAAGCTTGGGAGAGCCCACAAAATGCGCCGCGCAAGTGCCCAAAGAGTTCACCCGCCGACGACACCGGCGACACAATCAGGCAGGCAAACGCCACCGCAATCAGCACCGCCATCAGCGTTTGCTCCAGCGTGAGCAGGTGCGCAATCCACGAGCCCAAGAGCTGCGAAAAAGCCATGAAATACGGAAACGCCAGCCGCCCCAGCGTGCCCGCCGCAAACAGACACACCGTCGGAATCACCAAAATCGCATAGCCGCGCACCCGACTTCTCAGCAGCAAAATCAAGCCTGCTGCAATGCCCGCGGTGAACACCATGGTGAAAATATCGCCCGTGCCCTTGATTTGGATGCCGCTTTCCGCAAAGCGCACCGCCCCGCCGGCAATCATCACCGCCAGCCCCACCGAAATCGACTCAATCGGCGTGAACTTAAACAAATAGCCGATGGCCACGCCCACGGCAATGCCGACCATGGCATTGGTGGCGCCTATCATCTGCGTGAGCACTGAAAGCGGCTCGTAATACGGCGCGAGCGCCTTCACCAGCTCTCCCAACAGCGCACCGGGCACCAACGCCACCACAATGCCCAAGGCCGAGCCGTTGAGCAGGTTCATCATAAAGGATTTGGCTGTGAGCTTGTCCATATTCTCCCCTTTCATCCAAGCCGTTATGTTGCCGGGCACTATAACGCCGCCGGCAAAAACGCGTCAAATACGCAACCTCCCAATGAAGGCTACCTGAAAATCAAAATCCGCCCCAAGCCGGAAAACTTTTTCAGGTAGCCTCATCCGGCTGGCCTCCCTGCCCAACTGGCGCAAAAAAACACGCCGGAAAAATCCGGCGTGATTGATGATGATTTCAGCTAGCCCGAAGGGAGGGAAAAGGCTACCTGAAAACGTCGGCCAGGCGGCAGGCGGAGGCTGTGCCCGCCACCCGGCCAAACTCTTGGCCTAGGCCACTTTGCGCCATTTCTGCTTCTGTTGCGCTTCGCGGTGGTAATGCCTGAGCGCGTGTTCTTTGCGACGACCGCTACTGAATGCGGATACGCGTTTCAGGTAGCCGATGACGCGGGTGCCGTAGTCGATGTCGTGGCTGCCGCAGGCGGAACAGGCGTGCAGGGTGCGTTTGTCGATGTGGCCGCATTCATTGCAGATGGTGATGCGTACGTTCACGCAGAAGTAGTTGCAGCCGGTTTGTGCGGCGATGTCCAAGAGCGAGCGGTAGCCGGATTCGGGCAGGGCTTCGTCGAGGTTCAGGTGCAGCGCGGAGCCGCCGTCGAGCCAGTCCACCAGTTCTTTGCCGTGCAGCAGGAATTTGTCGAGCGCGTTGGTTTCTTCGTCTTCGACGACGTAGAAATAGGAGTTGTAGCAGTCGCGGCTGACTTTGTAGCCGTCGGCCTTGTCCCATTTGGCGTTTTTCACGCCGAGGTTTTCGGCGGGGACGAACTCGGTGTTGAACTTCACGCCGTAATGTTTGCCGGCGGCTTGGTTCGCCTCAAATATGGTTTTCAGACGACCTTGGACGAAGTGGATGTAGTCGTCGTTGTAGCCGACTTTGATGCCTTGCGATTCGGCGGCTTCCGCCATGCCGTTGATGCCGATGGTGAGGAACTGTTTGTCCAGCGTGATGAAGCCTGCGTCGTAAACAGGCAGCATTCCGGCGGCTTGGTATTCTTCCATCAGTTTGCGGTAGGCGTATTGGTATTTGTGGATTTTGGCGACTTCGGCGGCAAGGTCGCGCCCGTCTTGTTCCAGCCGGTTCATGTTGATGGTGATGACGTTGATGGAACCGGTCGCTACGCCGCCCGCGCCGAGGGTGTAGCTGAAAGTGCGGTCTTCAATGGCGTTGCGCAGGCGGCAGCAGGAAGCCAGCGAGTCGGGATTATCGGAAAGATAGACGAAGAAGGAATTGCCCTCCGCCAACTCTTTTGCCATTTCGTCGGCAAACACGGTGTCTTTGCATTTGCCGCCGTCGGTCAGCATGGCGGCGGTAACGACGGGGAAGGTCAAAACGGCTTTGGTGCGCTCCTGATTGAACCATTTGAGGAAGAAGTTTTGCAGCTTCGCCACGCTCGCCCACACCGGTTTGCTGAAATCGGGGAAGACGAAATCGCCGAACATCGCATCGAAATAGTATTGATCGTAAACGGAAATATTCCAAAATACGCTCTGATAGCCGCGTGCGGCAGCGGGCTGGTTGATGCTGTACACCACCTGCTGCATATGGTTGGCAATTTCTTTGCCGTGCGTCTCCAAATAGTCGTCGCCGTAGTCTTTACGGGCGAAGTAGTCGAAATAGGTCAGAAATTCCACCGTCGCCACCGCGCCGGCAAACTGTGCGCTGATGGCAAACACGAGGTTGATAAACGAGCCGCAAAACGATGCCAGATGCTGCGGTGCTTTGGATTCGCCGCCAAGTTTACTTAACCCGTCAAGCAGGAAGGGATACAGCGTAACCGACACACAATAAGGCTTGAGGCTGGTTTCGTCGTGCACATAGATTTCGTGCGCTTCGATTTGGCGCAGATATTCATCGGCCACGGATTGGTCAAACACTTCGGCGATTTTGCGCGACACCTGGGCGCGATTGATCTGCACGAAAAAGTCTTTCATCAATTCGGCTTCCATCGTGGCGATGTTTTTCTGCGTCACGTTGGCGTTGGCGTCCAATTTGGAGCCGTCGGCCGCGTTGTGTGCGCTGATGTAGTCGCTCATGAATTGCAGTTTGCCGTTGAGCTGCTCGGTATCCAGCCGGATCATAGGTTTACTCTCCTGGTTTTTATGGTCGGGTGGGTGAAAAATTGCCGGCTAGGCCGGCTGGGGATGGGCGCCTTGGGCGGCCAGCGGCGGGCGTTGCACCAAGGGGATAACGGGGCGGCGAGGCGCGGCCTGCTCGTTGACAAACAGGTGGTTGAGCACTTCGCCCGTGCGCAAATCAATAAAGCGCTGGTTGGTATCGGGGCTGTCGAGGCCGCCCAGTTCCATCTTCCAGCGGCCGGTTTTGAGATAGGTGAGCTGCGGGATGATGGCGATGGAGGCGCGCTCCAGCTCGTCTTGCTCCAGGCCGGTGTAGAGACAGCTGTGCAGACCGGCTTCGCGCACGGCTTGTAAAAGCGGCAGCAGTTTTTCAGGTAGCCACTCGCCGCCCATAAACAATACGCAGGTAATCAGGCCGCGATAGCGCGCCAGGCGGCTTTGCAGGTATTCTGGCGTTAATTCGGTGCCCAAACCGCCCTTCCAGCTATCAGCGCTGTGGCAGCCTTTGCAGCGCAGCGGGCAGCCGGAAAACAGAAACGCCAGCGACACTTCGCCCGGCACTTCCTGCCACACCACCTGCTCCCGGGTAAATTTCAGCGTTTCCATAGACCTATCCTTAAAAATACAACATATAGTGCTTAAATTTTTCTCAAACACTATATGTTGTGGTGGATTGTCGTGCTTTGGCCGGGAAAACGCAAGCGGTTCGGCCGTTAATTTGAGTTAAAATGCGAGTGATTATCAGATGAAACCGGCAACTGTTTCCTTTGCCGGATTTTTGTGTGAACCAAGATTTGAGGCGCTTTCGGCGGCGTTGGGCCAAGCGATTGTTTCCTTCTTAACCGATAGCGCCGCCGCCATAGGTTTTGATTTGGCGCAAAAGTGTGCCGGCTTGCCGAAGCACCCCCGCGCCACAAGACAAAGGCTACCTGAAAATACTTTTTCAGGTAGCCCTATAAACCAAGCGTTTGCCCGTATTCCTGCGCAAAAACCCATTGGAAAACTTAACGCAATTAGGCATAATATCGCACGCTTTTGCGTAAGCACACATTTCCTTTACTTGAAAGGTTTCTCAATGAACAAACTCGCCCTGCTGCCGATTTTGGCCGCCCTCTCCCTCCCCGCCTTCGCCGCCGACGGCTATCTTACCGAACAGGCTTCGCGCCACAGCGAAACCATCAAAGGAGAAGACCCTGCCGCCAGCCTACTGTTTGAGCGCACCGTGCGCATTGAAGAAGGCCAGAGCAACACCACCCCGCTCGATGTGAAAGCCGGGCAGGTTTATACCGTGTTTGCCGACTGCGCCGCCAACTGCGGCAACATCAGTTTCAGCGTTACCCAAGGCCGCAACACCCTGTTCCGCAAATCACGCGGCGACGGCGCCCGCTACACCTGGCAGGCCGAGCGCGACGGCCGCGTGGAGCTCAACACCGAAATGAAAGACTGCAACCGCAGCCGCTGCCGCTCCATGGTGCAAGTGTTCACCGGCGGCAAAGTGGGCAACAGCGACAGCGCCGGCACCCTGGCCGACGCTCAAAAACGCAACCGCGAGCAAATTCAAGAGCTCGATAAAGACAGCCGCGAGCTGCCCATCATCAGCGGCAGCCTGGCCGACGGCCAAAGCCGCAGCATCGATCTCGAACTTGCCGCCAACAAGTATTACCACATCCGCGCCAACTGCGACGCAAGCTGCGAAGACATCGACCTTGCCCTGAGCGCCAACGGCAAAGCCATCGCCGCCGACACCGACAGCGACAACGTGCCCGCACTCAGCTTCAAAGCTGAGCAAAGCGGCCGCCACCAGCTCAAAATCAGCATGGAAGACTGCGACGCCGACACCTGCGCCTATTCCGTCCAAGTCTTCGAAGGCAGCAGCAACACCGATCCCACCCTGCTGCGCGCCCATCGCACCAACATAGAAGCCGTGCACAACCGCGACCCTGAAGCCCGCGTGTTCCTCCTGCGCCCGCTGAGCCTGGCCCAAGGCCAAAGCCACACCGAGCAGCTCAACCTCACCGCCGGCAAAGTCTATACCTTCTACGGCGACTGCGACGCCCAATGCTCTGACATCGACCTCACCCTGCGCCTCAACGGCCGCATCGTGAAGCAAGACGTATTGGGTGACAGCGTGCCCCTGTTCAGCTACCGCGCCCCGCGCAGCGGCCGCTACAGCGTTACCCTGCCCATGAAAGAATGCAGCAGCACCACCTGCGCCGCCAGCATTCACATCTTCGAAGGCAGCAAAATGGTGTACGACCGCCAATAAGCTCCAACAGGCTACCTGAAATGAGCGTAGCGAAGTTTCTGCGAAGCCAAAAATTTCAGGTAGCCCCTTCCCAAAAGGCTACCTGAAAACCGCACAGCCCAATTTTCAGGTAGCCTCTAGGCAAGCCGAGCATTATCCCCATCATCACACGAAAGGAATCACCAAATGAACAAATTTGCCACCCTCGCCCTGATTGCCGCCATCGCCGCCCCCGCCGCCTTGGCCAACGACCTGCAAAACGAGCACAACACCAACCGCGAAATCGTCAGCAATGTCGACCCCCGCGCCCGCGAACTGCTGCTGCGCCCCGCCCGCATCCACCAAGGCCGCACCTACACCCTGCCCGTTAGCCTGCGTGCCGGCAAGTTCTACACCTTCTTCGGCGACTGCGACAACAATTGCAACAACATAGACATGAACCTGATTGCCGCCAACGGCGCCCGCGTGGCCGGCGACAACCTGCCCGACAACGCCCCGCTGTTCACCTTCCACGCCACCCGCAGCGGCAACTACCGCGTTGTGCTCAGCATGAAAAACTGTGACGACCGCAACGGCTGCAAAGCCTCCATCCACGCCTTCGAAGGCACCCGCCGCGTGTACGACACCTTTATCCGCGCACAATAACCCGCACGGCAAAACCGCCCGCAACCACATTGCAGGCGGTTTTGCCTATTTCCCCGCACATCCCCGCGCAAACCAAACCGAAAGTCCAAAAATTAGCATTTCCTGCCAAGCAGCATCCACCCTCCCCCAATCTTTGCCAAACCCACTCTCCGCCATAGCTATTTTCAATTCCGCCCTCGCCCGCTTTCAGGTAGCCTAGCTCCCCATTTCCACCCGCGCAACCGACACCGCCATGCCCCGCCCAGCCGCACTCCTGCCCATCCTCCTCCTGCTCCTCGCCATCCCCGCTCACGCCGGCGGCTGGCTGCACCAAGCCCAGCGCATGAACCGCGAAGCCGTGCGCAAAGAAGACCGGCAGGCACGGCAGCACAAGCTCTTCCAAGGCCGCCTCTCCCAAGGCCAGGCCCAGCCCAGGCAAGTTACCCTGAGCGCCGGCAAACACTACACCTTCTTCGCCGACTGCGACCGCCACTGCACCAATATCGACCTCACCCTCCTGCTCGACGGCCGCACCATCGCCGCCGACACCGACCCGCACGACGCCCCCATGTTCGGCTGGTACGCCCGCGAAAGCGGCAACTACACCCTCACCCTCACCATGCCCCACTGCTCCGACGAGCAATGCGCCTACAGCATCCAAGTATTCGAAGGCCGCAAGCCCATCCTGTAAACATCCCAATCCTCCAAACTTTTTCAGGTAGCCCCTGCCACACGCCAAAGGCTACCTGAAAAATGCCAACAGCCGCATCACACACCCCCGCCGACGCCCCAACCCTTCCCATCTTAATTAACCCAACTTCACACAACCAGCCGCACACCATTCCACGCAGCCGCCCGCTCGCAGCACAAAGCGCCAAACCCTTTGCGCTGTTTCTCTTTTCCTACGGCATTTTCAGCGCAAACGGGCAAAACGTGCCAATCGGCGCGGGGAGTATTATAATGTTAATTATCTTTAATTCCGAAAGGCTGTGTATGTCACAAACAGGCATGTCGAGAATGGCCAAGGGGATTATTGCGGCCGTGGTCTCCAATATTTTGTTCGGCTCGCTGTTTATGTTTGGCCCGTGGATGCGCCCGATGACCGGCACGGATGTGTTTGCCTGGCGTATTATCGGCACCTTTGCCTGCGCGCTCTCCGTGATGATGCTCACTTCGGCCAAACACGATGCGGCCGCCTTCCTACGCGAAATCGGCGGCAATGTGCGCCGCTGGGTGCTGGTGCTGCTGCCCGCGCCGATTATGATCGGCCAGATTTGGCTGTATATGTGGGCGCCGGTAAACGGCAAGGGTGTGGATGTGTCGATGGGCTATTTCCTGTTTCCGCTCTCGATGATGGTGGGCGGGGTGATGGTGTTCCGCGAGCGGCTGGACAGGCTGCAAATGGTGGCCGTGCTGCTGGCTTCGGCGGCGGTGGCGCTGGAAATCTGGCACAGCGGCACGTTTTCCTGGGTAACCATCGCGGTGTTCGCCACTTTCCCGATCTACTACATCATGCGCCGCCAGCAGGGCGTGCCGCCGCTCTTGGGGCTGCTGATGGATTTGATTTTGGCGCTGCCTTTTGTGATTTGGTATTTGGTGATGTATTCGCCCAGCCCGGCCATGATTGAGGCCAAGCCGATCCTGCTGCTGTTTGTTGTGCTGCTGGGGCTCAACGGCGCGGTGTCGATGCAGATCAACCTCACGGCCAACGAGCTTTTGCCGGTGGTGCTGTTTGGCATGCTGAGCTATTTGGAGCCGGCGCTGCTGTTTTTGCTCTCGGTGTTTGTGTTGGGCGAGCATTTGGATTGGGTAACAATGGTGAGCCACAGCCTGATTTGGGCGAGCATTATCGTGATGCTGTATCACGGCATCCAAGCCATGCGCCGCGAAAAGGCAGAACAGGCTACCTGAAAAATCTGCACCCGCTGCAATGCAATCAACACCAGGCTTCCCGCGCGGAAGCCTTTCTCTTTCCGGCAAAAACGGCATGGGCGTAATGTGTTATAATCGCGCGTTAGATTTCAGGTAGCCTGAAACCGCATTGAACACACATCATTTCCCGATATAACAATACCTTTCATCACCACCCATGCCAAACGAAATCGCCGACATCAGCTACGAAATCCTGGAAAACGAAAACGGCCAAGAAACCCCCGCCCTGTTTATCGCCTGCAATATCAACAACGAAGCAGAAGCAGAGGCATTCGTGGCCGAAGTGCAGCAGGCCGTTTCCAGCCAGCTTTTGATGCCCTGCCAAGAGGCCAAACTCCTGATGATCACCATCATCGGCGGCATCGAGGCCGAAGCCTTCCGCCGGCTTTGGCTGCCGCGCATGGAAGCAGACAAATTATTCGCCGCACTCATGGATAGGCTGGAAACCGCCGTGGTGGTGCACGGCACGCCCGCCGGCGAAATCGTCGGCCAAGCCTCCCTGCTGGCCTAACCGGCTGCCGGTTAAACCTCCTAATTTGCGCTGCCATTTTTCAGGTAGCCTCAACTCATTCTAATCACAGCAAAACCATCATGACAGAACAAACCCAGCAAGAATACGGCGCCGACAGCATCCAAGTCCTCGAAGGATTGGAAGCCGTGCGCAAACGCCCCGGCATGTATATCGGCGACACCCAAGACGGCTCCGGCCTGCACCACATGGTGTTCGAAGTGCTCGACAACGCCATCGACGAAGCCCTGGCCGGCCATTGCGACAACATCACCGTGGCCATCAACGCCGACGAATCCATCACCATCGAAGACAACGGCCGCGGCATCCCCACCGGCATCCACCCGAAAGAAGGCCGCTCCGCCGCCGAAGTCATCATGACCATCCTGCATGCGGGCGGCAAGTTCGACAACAACAGCTACAAAGTCTCCGGCGGCCTGCACGGCGTGGGTGTATCCGTGGTGAACGCGCTTTCTGATTGGTTAAAACTGACGATTTGGCGCGAAGGCAAAGAGCACTTCGTAGAATTCCGCCGCGGCGAAACC
The DNA here is from genome assembly GCF_916618725.1 of Eikenella sp. Marseille-P7795. Taxonomy (NCBI): domain Bacteria; kingdom Pseudomonadati; phylum Pseudomonadota; class Betaproteobacteria; order Neisseriales; family Neisseriaceae; genus Eikenella; species Eikenella sp. Marseille-P7795. The sequence goes on from NZ_CAKAJZ010000006.1 coordinate 95,415, forward strand.
GTGGCCCCGCTCAAAGCCGTGGCCGATTGCCCTGCCGACAAACACGGCACGCGCGTGCAATTCCTCGCCAGCGAAGACACCTTCGGCCTCGTGCAATACAAATTTGAAACGCTGGCCAAACGCATCCGCGAATTATCGTTCTTGAACAACGGCGTGAAAATCGAGCTCTTCGACAAGCGCGACGGCAAGCACGAAAACTTCGCCGAAAGCGGCGGCGTGGCCGGCTTCGTGCGCTACACCACCGGCAGCAAAAAACCGCTGCACGACAAAATCTTCTATACCATCGGCGAAAAAGACGGCATGACCGTGGAATGCGCCATGCAGTGGAACGACAGCTATCAGGAATCCGTGCAGTGCTTCACCAACAACATCCCGCAGCGCGACGGCGGCACGCACCTCACCGCCCTGCGCGCCGCGATGACGCGCACGATTAACCAATACATCGAAGCCAACGAAATCGCCAAAAAAGCCAAGGTGGACACCAGCGGCGACGATATGCGCGAAGGCTTGGTGTGCGTGCTTTCCGTGAAGCTGCCCGACCCGAAATTCTCCTCCCAAACCAAAGATAAGCTCGTTTCCAGCGAAATCGCGCCCGTGGTGAACGAAGTGCTCAGCCAGGCGCTGCACGAATTTCTGGAAGAAAACCCGGCAGACGCCAAAATCATCTGCGGCAAAATCGTGGATGCCGCCCGCGCCCGCGAAGCCGCCCGCAAAGCCCGCGAAATCACCCGCCGCAAAGGCGTGATGGACGGCTTAGGCCTGCCCGGTAAACTGGCCGACTGCCAAGAAAAAGACCCTGCGTTATCCGAGCTTTATCTGGTGGAGGGCGATTCTGCCGGCGGCTCCGCCAAGCAGGGCCGCGACCGCAAATTCCAAGCCATCCTGCCGCTGAAAGGCAAAATCCTCAACGTGGAAAAAGCCCGCTTTGAGAAAATGCTCGCCAGCCAGGAAGTGGCCACCCTGATTACCGCGCTGGGCACCAGCATCGGCAAAGAAGAATTCAACTTGGAAAAACTGCGCTACCACCGCATCATCATCATGACCGATGCCGACGTGGACGGCGCCCACATCCGCACCCTGCTGCTCACCTTCTTCTACCGCCAAATGCCCGAACTGGTGGAACGCGGCTACATCTACATCGCCCAGCCCCCACTGTATAAAGCCAAATACGGCAAGCAGGAACGCTACCTGAAAGATGACATGGAAAAAGACGAATTCCTGCTCGGGCTCGCTGTGGACAAAGCCAAAATCGTATCCGGCAGCCGCACGCTGGAAGGCCAAGAGCTGGAGCGCGCCGCCAAGCAGTTCCTGCGCGCCCGCAGCACCATCGAGCAAGAAAGCCGCATCATCGACGGCCTCGTGCTGCGCACCCTGCTCGACACCGACCCCATCGACCTCACCAGCGCCGAAAGCACCGACGCCGCCATCGCCGCGCTCAACCCCCTGCTGCACAGCGAGCAAGTGGCGCTCGAACGCCTCGACGGCCACGAAGGCGGCCATTTCGTGAAAATCACCCGTCAGCTGCACGGCAACGTGATGGTTTCCTACCTTGATCAGAAGTTTATCGACAGCAAGGCCTACCAAACCATCAGCCGCACCGCCGAGCAGCTCAAAGGCCTGGTGCAGCCCGGCGCCCTGCTCTACAAAGGCGAAGCCGAGCCGCAGCCCGTAAACAGCTTCGAGCAGGCCATCGACATCCTGCTCGCCGGCGCGCAAAAAGGCATGACCATCCAGCGCTACAAAGGGCTGGGCGAAATGAACGCCGAGCAGCTGTGGGAAACCACCATGGATCCCGAAGTGCGCCGCCTCTTGAAAGTGCGCATCGAAGACGCCATCGCCGCCGACGAAGTATTCGTCACCCTCATGGGCGACGAAGTGGAGCCGCGCCGCGAGTTTATCGAAACCAACGCCCTGATTGCGCAGAATATCGACGCGTAACCAGCCGCACATTTTTCAGGTAGCCTTCTCTTTCCCTACCTATTCATCAACTTGACCTGAATATTTATATAACAAATCGCAAACATAGTTTTGATAGTTAAAATTTTTGGATATAGTGCAGCCCATAGCAAGACATGAGGAATTTCCTCCCAACCATCGCAAAAGGAATGCAAACCATGACCCAAAAATGCCCCGTTACCCACCTCACCATGAACAACGGCGCGCCCGTTGCCGACAACCAAAACAGCCTGACCGCCGGCCCGCGCGGCCCGTTGCTGGCGCAGGATTTGTGGCTGAATGAAAAACTCGCCGACTTCGTGCGCGAAGTCATCCCCGAACGCCGTATGCACGCCAAAGGTTCGGGCGCGTTCGGCACGTTCACCGTAACGCACGACATCACGAAATACACCCGAGCCAAAATCTTCAGCGCAGTCGGCAAGAAAACCGAGATGTTCGCCCGCTTCACCACCGTGGCAGGCGAGCGCGGCGCAGCCGATGCAGAACGCGACATCCGCGGCTTTGCGTTGAAGTTCTACACCGAAGAAGGCAACTGGGATATGGTCGGCAACAACACGCCCGTGTTCTTCCTGCGCGACCCGCGCAAATTCCCCGACCTGAACAAAGCCGTCAAACGCGACCCGCGCACCAATATGCGCTCCGCCACCAACAACTGGGACTTCTGGACGCTGCTGCCCGAAGCCCTGCACCAAGTTACCATCGTCATGAGCGACCGCGGCATCCCCGCCAGCTACCGCCATATGCACGGCTTCGGTTCGCATACGTACAGCTTCTGGAACGAAGCGGGCGAGCGTTTTTGGGTGAAATTCCACTTCCGTACCCAACAAGGCATTAAAAACCTGACCGACAAAGAAGCGGCAGACATCATCGCCAACGACCGCGAAAGCCACCAGCGCGATTTGTACGAAGCCATCGAACGCGGCGAGTTTCCGAAATGGACGATGTACGTCCAAATCATGCCCGAGGCGGACGCGGAAAAAGTGCCGTATCATCCTTTCGACCTGACCAAAGTTTGGCCGAAAAAAGACTATCCGCTGATTGAAGTGGGCGAATTCGAGCTGAACCGCAATCCCGAAAACTTCTTCGCCGATGTGGAACAATCCGCCTTCGCACCGAGCAACCTCGTTCCCGGCATAGGCGCCAGCCCCGACAAAATGCTGCAAGCCCGTTTGTTCAACTACGCCGACGCGTAACGCTACCGCTTGGGGGTGAACTTCCGCCAAATCCCGGTAAACCGCCCGCGTTGCCCCGTCCACAGCAACCAGCGCGACGGGCAAGGCCGCGCCGACGGCAACTATGGCAGCCTGCCGCACTACGAACCCAACAGCTTCGGCCAATGGCAGCAGCAGCCCAACTTCGCCGAACCGCCCCTGAAAATCAACGGCGACGCAGCGCACTGGGACTACCGCCAAGACGATGACGACTACTTCAGCCAACCGCGCGCCTTGTTTAACCTGATGAACGACGCGCAGAAACAGGCTTTGTTTAGCAACACTGCCGCCGCCATGGGCGACGCGCCAAACTTCATTAAATACCGCCACATCCGCAACTGCCACCGTTGCGACCCCGCCTACGGCGAAGGCGTGGCAAAAGCCTTGGGGCTGACCGTGGCCGACGCGGTGAAAGCCCGCGAAATCGACCCCGCGCTCGGCCAAGGCGGCTTGCTATAAAACGCCCGGCAAACCATCATCCGGCCATTATCAAAGGCTACCTGAAAATTTTCAGGTAGCCTTTTTTGCCCGCGCCCATTCCAAAGCCACCGCCCAAACGTTAAAATCCATCCGTTTTCCCATTCCCTCCCAACACAGAAAGGACAAGCCATGCTCCGCCGCCTCACCGCCCTCCTCGCCCTCAGCCTCGCCGGCCAAGCCTACGCCGCCACCTTCATCGCCGACAGCATCCCCTACGCCCCCGACGCCAAAGTGGCCGACCGCATCAGCACCGAATGCACCGATTTAGGCAAAACCTTCAGCCAAGAAATCATCAGCCAAGCCAAAGCCCAAGGCATTGAGCTGCAAGCCCCCCCCGCCGGCAGCCTCGCCGAACAGCCCGACCGCATCGACATCCAAATCACCGACATCCGCAGCTACGGCAGCGCCTTCACCGGCCACTACAAATCCATCAACCTCCAGCTCACCCGCTACCAAAACGGCCAGCCCACCGCCAGCACCAAACTCAGCCGCCGCTCCCTCGGCGGCATGGGCGGCATGTTCAAAAGCTCCTGCTCCGTGCTCGACCGCGTAACCGGCACCCTCTCCCAAGACATCGCCGCCTGGCTCAAAGCCCCCGCCGCCGCCGCCGAAACCCCGGCCGGCACCGAAGCCGCCAGCCAAGCCCAATAAGCTGTTTTCAAACAGGCTACCTGAAAAATAGCCCGCACAACAAAAGATACCGTAATCGAAAGTCAAGAACTTTTTAAAAACGCAAGCAACAGTAAGGCTGCGGTAGCCATCGGCTGCCGCTTTTTTGCAACACTTTAGACTGCTGTTTTACGCTGGTTTGTGCCGATTCTCGTCAAACGGCTGGCCTGTTTTAATCACGGCATAGGCGTATTTGACGATTTTGCACATCATCAGGATATAGATTTGCTTTGGATGTTTGCCCTGTTTTATCTTTTGTTCAAACCAAGGCCGCCACAGCTTGGATCTTAGACAAGCCACCCGAGCCGGATAGTAAAGCGCTTTTCTCACTTTCTTATCGCCCATCTTGGATATTTTGGCTTTCTATGAGCTTGCCGCGCTGGTTGGTCACGAAGGTTTTAAAGTATTCGCTTTCCTGATAGGCCGCCCAGTCAATTTTTTGCTCCCCCGCTAATGGTCTTTGGGTTTTTTGCTCCCCCCCTGTTAGCCTAGGGGGGCGATTGTCGCCGGCCGCTCCGGCGGCGGCCGCAGGGCGGCCATCCGCCGCCGCAGCCGGCTTCATCTTCGCCGCTTCTTCGAACTGCCGAATTTCGGAGTAATCCGGTACGCGTTTTTTATGCTTCTTAGCCATTTACGCCACCATTTCGAATCCGGGAACGACTTGCTCGAACTCGGTTTCTGATACGTTGCGAAAAAAGGGAATTTGTAATTCGATGGCGTCAATGACGAATCTGCCGTAGATATCGAGCAATTTGCGAACGCTGTCGGCTGAAAGATGATCTGATTCGATGATGTGTTCAAAGAGGATGAAACTGCGATCTGATGCGATGTTCAGTTTGATGGCGAGTTCACAAAAGAGATCGCCTGATTGCTGGCCTAGGTAGGCGGTGATATTTGGATAGGTAGGTAATTGATAAGACATAAAAAAGCTCCTTTGAGTTAGCTTGATCAAAGAGAGCTAGTCCAGCCTTATGATGTGAATAATGCCTGTCTGGCAAAGATACCGTCAGGACTAGCCCCCGACGGCGCGAAATATATAAGGCTACCTGAAACCATTTTTTCAGGTAGCCTTTCCTATTGCTCAACACATCACTCGATGTTCTGCACCTGCTCGCGCATCTGCTCAATCAACACCTTCAATTCCACTGAAGCCTGCGTGCATTCCGCCGCGATGGCTTTGCTGCCCAGCGTGTTCGCCTCGCGGTTCAGTTCCTGCATCAGGAAGTCCAGCCGCTTGCCCACGCTGCCTTTGGGCTGGGTGTTCACAATGCGGCGCACTTCGGCGATGTGCGTGCGCAAGCGGCTGAACTCCTCGTCCACATCCGCCTTCTGCATAAACAGCGCAAATTCCTGCTGCAAACGGTCGTTGTCCATATTGCCCACCGCCTCGCGCAGCCGCTGGCTCACCTTATCCATATGCTGTTGCAAAAGCTGCGGAAACTGGCCGGAAAGCGCATCCAGAATCTGCTCCATCTGCTGCAAGCGCTGCAACAAGTGCTGCTGAAGCTGGGCGCCTTCGCGGCTGCGCGCCTGATTGAAGCTCTCCAGCACTTCGTTGATCAGGCGCAGCACGCTTTCGTCCAAATCGCCCGCCTCTTCCGCCGGCGCGGCCAGCACGCCAGGGAAGGCGAGGATGTCGGCCACACCCAGGCGGTTGATGTCGGGGTGTTTGCGGTAGATTTTGTTGTTGATCTTCGCCAACTGCGACACCAGCTTTTTGTTCAGCTGCAAGCTGCGGGCGGCCGGCTGCGTGCCGTGCTGGAGCTGGATGCGGCATTCGATTTTGCCGCGTGCGGCGCGGGCGGACACGGCTTCGCGCAGCGCACCTTCGAGGTGGCGCAGGTCTTCGGGCATTTTGAATTGGATGTCGAGGTAGCGGTGGTTGACCGCGCGCAATTCGAGATAGAGGCGTTTGCTGCCGTGTTCGGCGCTGCCGTTGGCAAAGCCGGTCATGCTGTTGATCATGTTTTTCCCTTTAAATACAGTGGATAAATTTTTAGCTGCGTTGAAACTGGCGTTTTAACTTCGTTGAAGCTTGCGCTTTCAGGTAGCCTCAAGCTTGGTTTACCTGCCTTTGGCGAAACTGCCGAGCACGCCGGCGCCCACAATCACCAGCATGCCGGCGATTTCGTGCCAGCTGATGCTGTCGCCGAGCCAGAAAATGCCCAGCAGGGTGGAAAACACCACGGTGAGGTAGGAGAGCGAAGCCACGGTGAGCTTGCGCCCCACCTGGTAGGCGCGGGTCATCGCCAGCTGGCCGAGCGTGCCGGCGGCGCCCAGGCCGAGCAGATAGGGCAGCGATTGGGCGCTGGGCGGCTGCCAGCCTTGAATGCAAGCCAAAGTGCCGGCCATGGCCGTGCCCACGCAGCAGAAGTAAAACACCACGCGCCAGCTCGGCTCACCCAGCTTGGAAAGTTCGCGCACCTGCAAATACGCCCAGCCGGAGCACACGCCGGAAACCAGCCCGACCAAGCCGGCGGCTCGCTGCTCGGAAGCAAAAGTGGGCTGCAGCAGGATGATGATGCCACCAAAGCCCATCAGCAGCGCGGCCAACATCAGCGGCGCGATTTTTTCTTTGAGAAATAAGAAAGAGAGCAGCGCCAAAAACAGCGAGGAGGTGTAGTTTAGCGTGATGGCGGTGGCCAGCGGCAGGCGGGTGAGCGCGTAGAACGAGAGCAGCAGCGCCACCGTGCCGGTAATGCTGCGGTTGAAGTGGGATTTCAGGTGCGGCGTGCGGAAGGCCTGCCCGCGCCACCAGATGGGCAGCCCGATGGCGGCGAGCCCAAACAGCATGCGCCAAAACACCAGCTCGTTGAAACTGAAGCCGAAACGGCTGCCGGCGGCTTTGGCAAATGCGCCCATCAGGGCAAACAGGGCGGCGGAAATCACCATCCAGCCGGAGCCCAGGCGGTCGGCAGGCGGGGAGGAGTGGCTCATGATGGCTTCAATCGGGTTGCGGAAATATTTTCAGGTAGCCTCTTGCGGCAAGCAGGCTACCTGAAAAACTATTGAAACATATTATTCGGCAGCCGTTTCGCCTTCGGCCGCGGCGGCTTCGGAGGCGGGCAAGATGCGGTAATACACTTCGCCCGGGCCCACGTAGCCCAGCTCGGTGCGGGCGATTTCGGCAATCGCGTCTTGGCCGTTGCGCAGGTTTTCCACTTCGGCCTTCAAAGCCTGATTGCGCCACACCAGGGCTTGGTTGGCCTCGCGCCGGCGCTCGGCTTGGGATTCCAGCCGCCACATATCGCGCCAGCCGCCTTTGGCCAGCCACAAATCCTGTTGCAGCCACACCAGCGCCAAGGCCAGCACCACGGTTACCCATTTCATTTTTCAGGTAGCCTTTAGCGCGCCAGGTGGTAGAAAGCGGCTTGGCCGGGGTAATAGGCGGCGCTGCCCAGCTCTTCTTCGATGCGCAAAAGCTGGTTGTATTTGGCCATGCGGTCGGAGCGGGAGAGCGAGCCGGTTTTGATCTGCATGCAGTTGGTGGCCACGGCCAGGTCGGCGATGGTGCTGTCTTCGGTTTCGCCGGAGCGGTGGCTCATCACGCTGGCGTAGCGGTTGCGCTTGGCCAAATCCACGGCTTTCAGGGTTTCGCTCAAGGTGCCGATTTGGTTCACTTTCACCAGCAGGGCGTTGGCAATACCGTCTTTAATGCCTTCGGCCAGAATCTGCGGATTGGTCACAAACAAATCGTCGCCCACCAGCTGCACTTTGCCGCCCAACTTTTGGGTGAGCAGCTTCCAGCCTTCGCGGTCGTTTTCGTCCATGCCGTCTTCGATGGAGATAATCGGATAGCGGGAAACCAGGTCGGCCAAGTAATCGGCAAATTCGGCATTGGTGAGCGCTTTGCCTTCGGCGGAGAGGTGGTACTTGCCTTCGCGGTAAAACTCACTGGAGGCGCAGTCGAGCGCCAGCAGCACGTCTTTGCCGGCTTCGTAGCCCGCGGCTTTCACGGCTTCCAGAATCAAATCCAGCGCTTCGGCGTGGCTGCCCAAATTGGGGGCGAAGCCGCCTTCGTCGCCCACGGTGGTGGGGAAGCCCTTGTCGTGGCAGATTTTCTTCAAGTGGTGGAACACTTCCGCGCCGCAACGCAACGCATCGCGGAAGCTCTCCGCGCCCACCGGCATAATCATGAATTCCTGAATATCCAGGCTGTTGTTGGCATGTTCGCCGCCGTTGATCACATTCATCATCGGCACCGGCATCGCCATCGGCCCGGCGCCACCCAAATAGCGGTAGAGCGGCAGGCCGGCATCTTCGGCGGCCGCACGCGCCACGGCCATGGATACGGCCAAAGTGGCATTAGCGCCGAGGCGGCCTTTGTTGTCCGTGCCGTCGAGCTCCACCAGCACGCTGTCGATATAGCTCTGCTCGGAAGCATCAATGCCGATTATGGCTTGAGCGATTTCGTTGTTCACATTCTCCACCGCCTTGAGCACGCCTTTGCCCAAATAGCGCCCGGCATCGCCGTCGCGCAGTTCCAAGGCTTCTTTCTGACCGGTGGAAGCGCCGCTGGGCACGGCCGCGCGCCCCATCACGCCGCTTTCCAGCAACACATCGCATTCTACGGTGGGATTGCCGCGCGAATCGAGAATCTCGCGGGCGAAAACATCAATAATGGCGCTCATGCATTCTGCTCCAAAAGTTAGTTGGCTGAAGAAACGGCGGCTTACCCGCCAAAACGGCGGGATTATACCCTGAAACGGATGGCCTTAGAAACGCAACGGCAGTCGGGCATGGCCAGCCGCCGCCGGCAATGCCGCAACACGCGGCAACGCATCTGCCCGCACTTGACAAAACCCGCGTTTGGGCATTAAATACGCCCCACTTCTTTACGCCGATTTGATACAGCTTGCGGGCGTTAAAACAGCTAAAGCGTACCCCTAGCGACACGCACCATCTGTTTTAAGCCCATTGCCGATTCAATGGGCTTTTATGTTTTCAATAAATTATGATTATTCTGGATTCCGTTTGCAAAAGCTACCACCACGGCAAAAGCAACCAATTCATGGCCGTGCACCCCTTGAGCCTGAGCATCGAGCAAGGCGAGGTGTTCGGGCTGATGGGCTATTCCGGTGCGGGTAAATCCACCCTGCTGCGCCTGATTAACCTGTTGGAACGCCCAGACAGCGGCAAAGTGCTGGTGGACGGCCAAGACCTTACTGCCATGAACCCCGTCCAGCTGCGCGCCGCGCGGCAGAGCATCGGCATGGTGTTCCAGCAGTTCAACCTGCTGGCCAACCGCACCGTGGCCGGCAATGTGGCCTTCCCTCTGGAAATCGCCGGCTGGAGCAAAGACAAAATCAACGAGCGCGTGGGCGAATGCTTGCAGATTGTCGGCCTTTCCGACCGCGCGCAGCACTACCCCGCCCAGCTTTCCGGCGGGCAGAAGCAGCGGGTGGGCATTGCCCGCGCGCTGGCGCCCAATCCGAGCGTGATTCTGGCCGACGAGCCCACTTCCGCGCTCGACCCGGCCACCACCCGCAGCGTGCTCGACTGCCTGCAAGACATCAACCGCCGCTTCAACGTAACCATCGTGATCGTAACCCACGAAATGAGCGTGATCCGCCGCCTGTGTAGCCGTACCGCCCTGCTGCACCAGGGGCACCTGCTGGAAGTGGCCGACGTGCGCGATAAGCAGATTCTGGCGCACACCGACATCGGGCGCGAATTGGTACAGGAGGATTAAGCATGGGGCAGCAATACGATATTTGGGAAAACCTGATGCGCCTGCGGCCGGAGTTTTACAAATCCTTCTGGCAAACGGCGGTGATGCTCGGCATTTCCGTGCCCGTGAGCGTACTGATTGGCGGGCTGCTGGGCGTGTGGCTGTTTACCACCAACCGCAACCAGATTTTCGCCAACCGCCGCGTGAACCACTTTCTCGGTTTCACCATCGACTTCATCCGCGCCTTCCCCTTCGTTATCCTGATGATTGTGATGATGAAGCCCACCCGCATGATTATGGGCACCACCTTCGGCCCGGTGGCCGCCTCCATTTCGCTCAGCGTGGCCGCCATGTTTTACTTTGCGCGGCTGGTGGAGCAGAATTTGGTCGAAGTGCCCAAAGGCGTGGTGGAAGCCGCGCTGGCGATGGGCGCCAAGCCTTCCACGATTATCACCAAAGTGCTGCTGAACGAAGCGCGTGCCGGCTTGGTGCGCAGCATCGCCATCCTGATTATCGCCACGCTGGGCACCAGCGCTGCGGCCGGCTTAATCGGCGGCGGAGGCGTGGGCGACCTCGGCATCCGCTACGGCCACCAGCGCTATATGGCCGACGTGCTGTGGACAGTAGTTGCCCTGCTTTCGGCCTTGGTGGTCTGCATTCAATCGGTTGGCAACTATCTGGCCGCCCGTTTGGACAAACGCTAGTTTATGATTTCTTCCCAACCTGTTTATCCATTAATAAGGAGACACACAATGAAAGCTTTATGGAAACTCACCCTCGCCGCCGTGCTGGGCATGACCCTGGCCGCCTGCGGCGGACAAGACAGCGGCGCCGGCCAGGCATCGGCCGCTTCTTCCGGCAGCCAGCCCGCTGCCGAAGCCAAACGCGAAATCCGCTTCGGCACCACCCCGGGCGACTTTGCCGACATGATTAAAGACCAAATCCAGCCGATTCTGGAAAAACAGGGCTACACCGTAACCCTCACCGAATTCCCCGACTACGTTACCCCCAACCAAGCGCTGGCCGAAGGCGCCATCGACATCAACATCTTCCAGCACAAGCCCTATCTGGATTCCTTCAAAGCCGAGCACAACCTCGATCTGACCGAAGTATTCCAAGTGCCCACCGCCCCGCTGGGCATCTACCCGGGCAAACTCACCGCGCTGGACCAAGTGAAAGACGGCAGCACCGTTTCCATCCCCAATGATCCTTCCAACCTGGCCCGCGCCCTGGTGATGCTCGACAACCTGGGCTGGATCAAGCTGAAAGAAGGCGTTGACCCGCTGCGCGCCGCCCGCACCGACATCGCCGAAAACACCAAAAACATCGAATTCGTGGAAATGGAAGCCGCCAACCTGCCGCGCAGCCGCCAAGACGTGGACTTCGCCATCGTAAACGGCAACTACGCCATGTCTTCCGGCATGAAACTGGCCGAAGCCCTGTTCCAAGAGCCCAGCTTCGCCTACATCAACTGGTCTGCCGTGCGCACCGCCGATAAAGACGCGCAATGGGTGCAAGACGTAACCGCCGCCTACAACTCCCAAGAGTTTAAAGACTACGCCCACAAACGCTTCGTCGGCTACAAATACCCCGCCGTTTGGGGCGAAGGCGCCGCCGCAGCTTCAGCCGCCTCTGCCGCTTCCGCCGCCAAATAATCCGCGCGGATAAAGCAAACAGCAGCCGTTTCAGCCAGCCTGAAGCGGCTGTTTGTTTGGGGCGGACGACAAACCGGTTTTCAGGTAGCCCTGCGCATTCAGGCTACCTGAAAACGAGCGAAGCGAGTTTCTGCAAAGCTAAAACGTGAACTGCAACGCAGCAAACATACCGGCTTTCACGAAACAGCCAAACCAAGCCCCAATATTTTTCAGGTAGCCTTTCCAAGCAGAGGCTACCTGAAAAAAGCAGGCAGCCCGCAAACCGTTTAAGCGCAGTAAAGGCTACCTGAAAAACACCCCGCCCAACCCAAAACATTTGGCAGCCCTGCCAAACTCCGCTACACTGCGCCCCTTTTTTCACACCACACAAGGAAACATCATGGCACTCATGGACAACCTGATGAACGCCGCCACCCAAATGCTCGGCGGCAAAGACAGCAACGGCGCCGGCTCGCTGAGCGACATGGCGATGGACTTGGTCAAACAGCAAGGCGGTGTGGGCAACCTCATCAACCAATTACAGCAAGGCGGCCTGGGCGACGCCCTGAGCAGCTGGGTATCCAACCAAGCCGGCAACCTGCCCGTGTCCGGCAGCCAGCTGCAACAAGCCCTCGGCAGCGACACCGTAAACCAGCTCGCCCAAAAATTCGGCGTTGATGCCTCGCAGGCAAGCGACATGCTGGCCAAAATCCTGCCCGACCTGGTAGACAAAGCCACCCCCAACGGCAGCGCCCAAGATGCCGACGGCTTCGGCTTAGACGACATTGCCTCCCTGCTGCTGCGCAACTTCATGAAATAACCAAAGGCCGTTTGCCCCCGCAAACGGCCTTTTCCACCACGGCTCAACGGGCGCAGGGGCTACCTGAAACCCTCCCGCGCCCGGCGCAAATATTTTCAGGTAGCCTCCCTGCCCCGCTCCACCACCACGCCCACCTCGACCACGCCCGGCAAAATCCCCGGCTTCACCGCCTTCACCCGCACGCTCTCGCAGGCAAACTGCCTGAGCAGCAGCTGCGCCACATGCCCCGCCAGCGCCTCCAGCAGGAAAAACTGCTGCCCCGCCAGCGAAGACACCACCCGCTCCGCCACCTCGGCATAGCTGATGGTGTCCGCCACATCGTCGCTCGCTTCGGCCGCGCGCAAATCCGCTCTAATATCAATATCCAGCAGCACGGTTTGCGCTCGGCGGCGCTCCCAGTCGAAAACGCCGATCAGGGTTTGGGCTTTGAGCCCGTGCAGAAAAACAGTATCCATGTTGCGCTTGTCCTCGTGATAAAATCCGGCTCGTTTGTTTGAATGTGAAGCAATGTTATGGCTGACATCTTGTCTGTTTGGGGGCTGGCCGCCGTGGCTGCGTCTTATCTAATCGGCTCGCTCTCGTTTGCCGTGATCGTGTCGAAATGTTACGGGCTTGACGACCCGCGCAGCTACGGCTCGGGCAACCCGGGCGCCACCAATGTTTTGCGCACCGGCCGCAAGAAAGCCGCCGCGCTCACGCTCTTGGGCGACGCGCTCAAAGGCCTGCTTGCCGTGCTGCTTGCCCGCTGGCTGCAAGCGCGTTTCGGCCTGGCCGACGAAACGGTGGCGGCGGTGGCGGTGGCGGTGCTCGTGGGGCACATGTGGCCGCTGTTTTTCGGCTTCAAGGGAGGCAAGGGCGTGGCCACCGCGCTGGGCGTGCTGCTGGCGCTGTCTTGGCCGGTGGCGCTGATTTGCGCGGCGGTGTGGCTGCTGATGGCCTTCGGGCTGAAAATCTCTTCGCTGGCGGCGCTCACGGCCACGGTGCTCAGCCCGCTGGCGGCGGCGTTTCTGGTGCCGCAGCCTTCCTGGCAGGCGGCCATCGCGGTGATTGCCGCGATGGTGCTGCTGCGCCACCGCAGCAATATCCAAAACCTGCTCAGCGGCAAAGAAAGCAAAATCGGCTCGGGCAAATAGCGGCCTGCCGAGTGGCTGATTGGAGGCTACCTGAAAAATCAAATTGGTTTTTCAGGTAGCCTTTAATGTTTCGGGTAGGTCGGGCATTCATGCCCGACAATCCATATCACGCCCATGCCGACCTACCGCCGATTGCCTTCCAGAACTACTTGAAATTCAATCCAAACATTTTTCAGGTAGCCTTTTGGCATTCTTCCCAAGGCTACCTGAAATCCACACCAGCCTTTTCAGGGAGCCTGTTCCCAGCCCGCATCTTTCAGCAGCAATGCCGCCGCCTGCCGCCCGCTCTGCACCGCCGCTTCCAGCGTGGCGGGGTAGCGCGGGTGCAGGTAGTCGCCGGCGAGATAAATGCGCTGGTGGCGCAGCCAGGCGGTGGGGATGGCGGGGCGGCTCGTGCAGCTGGCGGCGGTGGCGCGTTTTTCGGTGATCACCTGCGCGGATATGGGGCGCGGCTGGTGCGGGCAGAGGCGCAGCAAATCTTGGTGCACGCGTGCCACCCATTCTTCGCTGCCGAGCCGGCCCAGGCGTTCCGACAGCGAAATCACGGCCGACACCTCGCCGCGCCCGAAGCCCAACGCGTCACGGTTGATCAGCCATTGCGCCGTGCCTTCGGCGAAGCCGGTAATCGGCGCGGGCAGCGCGGGCGGGTTGGCATAGCGCAGATACACGGTGGTGATGGCGTGGTAGGCCAATGCATCCAGCGCGGCGGCAATCTCGGGCGGCGCGGCCTCGGGCAGCAGCGCGGGCACATGGTAGGGCGCCACGGCCAGCACGGCGGCGTCGAACGCCTCGCCGTTGATCAACAGACTGCCCGAAAGCGCCTGCGCCAGCCGCGGCACGCGCGTTGCCAAGCGGATTTCCGCGCCATGCTTGTGCAAACGGCGGCACACCGGCTCGGCAAACAGCCGCCCCAAATCCTGCTTGGGCAGCAGAAAATCACTGGCTGCCCGCTCTGCCCACACGCCGTCGCGCAGCACGTTTTGCAGGCGTTGCAGCGAGGCCTGCTCCAAATCCGTGTTCATCGCGCCCCACACCAGCGGCTGCCAAAACTGCTGCTGCAAACGGTGCGACACCCGCCGCTGCCGCAGCCAGCCTGCCACGGGCACGTCTGTTTCCAGCCGCAAGCCCTGCAAAGCGCGCATTTGGCGCAGCAGCGCGGTTTTTTCGCCCCAGCCGATGCCGCGCGCGCGCAGCACGCCGGCGAGCAGGTGCAGCGGCGCAGGCAGGCGGCGGGCGGCAAATTGCAGGCCGTCGGCCATGTGCCACTGCAAGGGTAGGCGCAGAAACGCCTCTTCCTCGCGCACGCCGCAGCGCGCCAGCACATCGAGCACCTGCCGGTATGCGCCCACTAGAATGTGCTGGCCGTTATCCGCATGGGCAAAATCGCCGCTGCCGCCAAAGGTACGCGCCCGCCCGCCGCACTGCCGCCCGGCTTCAAACAGGGTGATGCGGGCATGGCCGCACAGTGCTTCCGCCGCCGCCAGCCCCGCCCAGCCGCCGCCGATCACCGCCACACGCGGCGCGGCATTCATGGCTTAAACCCCAAGAGCCAGGTTTTCAGGGCGATGCGCGCCTTGCGCGGCTTCGGAATCGCCAGCTTGTAGCGCAGCACGTTAGCGGCGCCGTCGCGCTCGATTTCGTTGAGCAGCGCGTAATAAATGGCGGCCATCACCAGCCCGGCCTTCTGGCCGCGCCGCTCGGCAGCAGGCAGCAGGGCCACGGCTTCGCGGTAGGTTTGGCGGGCGCGGGCTACCTGAAAAGCCATCAGCTCGGCAAATTCCGGGCTGCCTTTGCGTTGCAGAATATCGGCGGCGGGCACGCCGAAACGCTGCAAATCTTCCACCGGCAGGTAAATCCGCCCCAGCCCGGCATCTTCGCCCACGTCGCGGATGATGTTGGTGAGCTGCAGGGCGAGGCCCATTTTGTCGGCATAATCGAGCACGGCGGGATCTTGGAAACCGAGGATGCGGGCAATCAGCCTCCCCACCGCGCCGGCCACGCGCCGGCAGTATTGCTGCAAGGCGGCGAAATCGGCATAGCGGGCGGGGCTCAAATCCATTTCCACGCCGTCGAGCACGGCGGCCAGCTCGTTTTCAGGTAGCCCGAAGGTGGGGGCGACTTCGCGCAGGGCTTGGTTTACGGGATGCTCGGGCAGGGTGGCGCCGTGGAAGATTTTGGCCGTGTCTTGCCGCCACCAGGCCAGCGTTTGCGCGGCCACGGCGGGGTCGGAGCAGTTGTCGGTCGCGTCGTCGAGCTCTCGGCAGTAGGCATAGAGCACGGTCATGGCGCGGCGTTTTCCCGGCGGCAGGAAGCGGAAGCCGGCGAGGAAACTGGAGCCGCTGGCTTCGGCTTTTTGGCGGCAGTAGTCGAATGGGGTCATAAAATCTTCATCAACATGCTAATCAAACTTGGAGGCTACCTGAAAAACAGGCAGTTTGTTTTAATGATGGCTGCGGGCTTTCATTGCACGGCAGCCGATATTTTCAGGTAGCCTCAAATGCGGGAAAAGGCTACCTGAAAAATCGGCAAACCGGTTTTCAGGTAGCCCCTCCCCCGTTTGCATGGCAAGGCCTATTCCCTGCTGGAGCCCACGCGGATGCCGTGCTCCATCTGGCCGGCTGGGGCGCTGCCTTTGCCGCCTTTCTGGTTTTCGGAGAGGCGTTGCAGGTAGCCTTCGTCGATGTCGCCGGTGGCATAGCAGCCGTTGAAGCAGGAGCTGTCGAAGCCTTCGATGGCGGGGTTGAGCGCACGCACCACGTTTTCCAAATCGGCCAAATCTTGAAACACCACGCCGTCGGCGGAAATTTCGGCGGCGATTTGCTCGGCGTCGCGGCCGTTGGCAATCAGCTCGCTGCGGGTGGGCATGTCGATGCCGTACACGTTGGGGTAGCGTACTTCGGGCGCGGCGGAGGCGAAATACACTTTGCGGGCGCCGGCGGCGCGCACCATTTCCACAATTTCGCGGCTGGTGGTGCCGCGCACGATGGAATCGTCCACCAGCAGCACGGATTTGCCGGCAAATTCGCTGTCGATGGGGTTGAGCTTCTGGCGCACGGATTTTTTGCGCGTGGCCTGGCCGGGCATGATGAAGGTACGGCCGATGTAGCGGTTTTTAATCAGGCCTTCGCGGTAGGGTTTGCCCAGGTGCATGGCCAGCTGAAGTGCGCTGGGGCGGCTGGTGTCGGGGATGGGCATCACCACGTCGATTTCGTCGGCATTCAGGCTGCGTTTCACTTTTTCGGCCAGAGTGACGCCCATATTGAGCCGCGCCTGATACACGGATACGCCGTTCATCACCGAATCCGGCCGCGCGAAATACACGTATTCAAACAGGCAGGGCAACAGGCGCGGCGCCTCGGCGCATTGGCTGCTGTGAAACTCGCCGTTGAAGCCGATAAACACGGCCTCGCCCGGCGCGATATCGCGCACCAATTCATAGCCCAGGCTGGGGAACACGATGGATTCGGAAGACACCATATAGGCGGTGCGCCCTTCGCCGTCGGTGTGTTTGCCCAACACCAGCGGGCGGATGCCGTGCGGGTCGCGGAAGGCGAGCATGCCGTAGCCGGCAATCAGTGCCACCACGCCGTAGGCGCCACGCACTTGGCGGTTGAGCGCGGAAACGGCGTGGAAAATATCGCCCACTTCCAGCTCGGTGCGGCCGCCCATGATGTGCTGCAACTCGCTGGCCAGCACGTTGAGCAGCACTTCCGAATCGGAGCCGGTGTTGATGTGGCGCAGGTGGCGGCGGTGCAGGGCGGCATAGAGCTCCTCGGTGTTGGTGAGGTTGCCGTTGTGCGCCAAAACGATGCCGAAGGGCGAGTTCACATAGAAAGGCTGCGCCTCGGCGCTGCTGCCGGCATTGCCCGCCGTGGGATAGCGCACATGGGCGATGCCCGCGTTGCCCACTAGGTTGCGCATATCGCGCGTGCGGAACACATCACGCACCATGCCGATGTCTTTGTGCATATGAAACATATTGCCCTCGGCCGTTACGATGCCCGCCGCATCTTGCCCGCGGTGCTGCAACACCTGCAAGCCGTCATACAGCAACTGATTTACCGGCTCATACGCCACCATGCCCAACACGCCACACATAAATTCACTCCCCCGGCTCTTGCCGGTAATCAACATGATCCGCCATAAACGGCGGCAGATAGGGCACGGCCAGTTTGGCCAGCCCCTCGAAAACGAAAGCGGTTTGCGAATGCCGCCATTCCTCGCTGGCGGGCAAATCGGTAAACGCGCAGGCCAGCACCACCATCGTGACCGCCAGCACGCCCTTCACTGCGCCAAATAGCCCGCCCAGCAGGCGGTTTACCCCGCCCAAGCCCACCGCGCCCGCAGAAGAAGTGAGCACGGTTTGCAGCAGGCGGAACAATAACCTCGCCAGCAAAAACACGCCGATAAACGCCACCACCACAGCCAACGCCGGCGGGCGCAGGCTACCTGAAAGCCAATCGCCCACCGGCGGGGAAAGCAGCTTGGCCGCCAACAGCGAGCCCAGCCACGAAACCAGACCCACCAATTCGGCCACCACGCCGCGGAACAGCGAAATCAGCGTGAAGGCCGCAATCACAAACAGAGCGGCATAATCGAATAAAGTCATCAGCGCTCCAGCAGCATGCCGTCCAAACCCTGCGCCTTAATCTTGCCCAGCGCCTGATTGGCGGCCTGCCGGTTGGGATAAGAGCCGGTGCGCACACGGTAGAGCGCGTTGCTGCCTTTATTGGGCGGCGCGGCCACATAGGCGCTCACGCCCGCATCCGCCAGCCGTTTCTGCACCGAGCGCGCCTGCTCCTCGCTGGTATAGGCGCCCACTTGGATCACCATACGCTTGTCCGGCTGGGCGGCTTGGCCCTCGGCCGCTTTGCCGCCGGAAGAAACCTGGTTGGCGGCACGGTTGTTCAAAATATCTTCCGGAGAAAGGCGGTTGTTGCGCCGCTCGGGCTTGCGCTCTTCATTGCGGCGCGAACGTTCGGCGGGCTTGCTTTCCGGCTGGCGCGCGCGCGGCTGCTGGGCAGCGGGCTGCTGCGGTTTCTCGGCTTCGGCACGGCGGGGATGCTCTGCGGCTGGCTTGGCCGGTTGCGCGGCTGGCGGCACAGCAGGCTTAGCCTGCGGCACGGGCGGTTTGGCGGCTTCGGCCGGCTGTTGCACACGCGGCTCGGGGCGGTTGTTTTCCGCTGCCGCTCGGCGTTCCGGCGCAGGTTTGCTTTCCGCACGCGGCTCGGGTGCCGGGCGGCGCGCTTGGGCGGGCGGGTTGGCGGCGCTGCCTGAATTGGCCAGTGGATTGGGCAGCACGGCGGTTTGCGTATCTACCGGTTTGGCAGGCTGCACGGGCGGCGGAGCGGGCTGTGCAGCCGGCGGCACCGGCTCGGCCACCACCACTTCCTGCGGCGCAGACACCGGCTGCGGCGGCATTTCCACCGAAGTATCCGCGCCATCGGGCACTTCCGCCACCGGCTCGGGCAGCGGCTGCACGTCCACCACGGCGGAAGCTGCGGTTTCGCCGCCGCTCACGGTTACTTCGCCGGGTGCGGCGTTATTCTTATCGCTGCCCAGCACTTTGGCCAGTAGCAGCGCCACCACGGCGGTGAGCAGCAGCGCGCCCACCAGGCGGCGGCGGTTTTTGCGCTTGATCTGCTCGTATTCTTCCAGATGGCGCCAATTGGGGTTGGATTGCGGGGGCATAACTGATTATTCCTGTTGCGACGGCTTTCCCTAGCCAGCCGATTTTTTCCCCAGCCAGGCAGCGAGCCTCAGCAGTACAGGCAGCACGGCAAGGCGGGCTCACGCCGCAGGGGGAAAGAAGTGGCTTGGCTACATGATTTCGGCCACCGTGTGAAACGAACCAAATACGACAATTCTATCATTTTCGCCTGCCTCCGATAAGGCGGCGCGGTAGGCCTCGGCCACGCTGCCAAACAGGCGCACATTGCCGATGCCGGCGGCTTGCAGGTGCGCTTGCAAGGCTTCTGCCGAGAGGCCACGCGGCAGCGGCAGCGGCGCCACCAGCCATTCGTCGAACTGGTCTTGCAGCAGCTCGAGCACGGCGCCGATGTCTTTATCCGCCAGCATGCTGAACACGGCCAGCCGCTTTTGCGCGAAAGGCAGCGCGATGAGGCTGCGGCGCAGGGCGCGGGCGGCGTGCGGATTGTGCCCCACATCCAAGATGGTGAGTGGGCGGCCGGGCAGCACTTGGAAGCGCCCGGGGTGCTGCACATCCAGCAGGCCGCGCTTGATGGCGCCGATATCTACCGGCAGGCGCGCGTTCAGGCATTCGAGCACGGCCAGCGCGCAGGCGGCATTGCCGAGCTGATAAGCGCCGCGCAGGGCGGGAAAGGGCAGCGCGTTGCGCTTGCGGCTACCTGAAAACTGCGGGCTGTGCTCGGGATGGAAGTGAAACGACCATTGCTGCTGCTCCAGTTTGCTGAAGCCGAAATCGCGCCCGGCCAGGAGCAAATCGGCGCCGATGGCTTCGGCGTGGCGGCGCAGCGATTCGGGCGGCGGGTTTTGCCCGCAGATGGCGGGTTTGCCGGGGCGGAACACGCCGGCTTTCTCAAAGGCGATGGCTTCCACCGTGTCGCCCAAGAAGGCTTGGTGATCCAAATCGACGGAAGTGACCATGGCCACGTCGGCATCGAAAATGTTTACCGCGTCGAGCCGCCCGCCGAGGCCGACTTCCAAAATCATCACGTCTACTTCGGCGCGGTGGAAAATATCCACGGCGGCCAAGGCGTTAAATTCGAAATAGGTGAGCGCGGTGTTGCCGCGGGCGGCTTCGATGCGCTCGAACGCGGCCACGATGGCTTCGTCGGAGGCAGGCCGGCCGTTTACGCAGATGCGCTCGTTGTAGCGCAGGATGTGCGGGCTGGTGAGCATGCCAGTGGAGAAGCCGGCGGCGCGGTAGATGCTTTCCAAAAAAGCGCACACCGAGCCTTTGCCGTTGGTGCCGGCCACCACAACCACGGGGCATTGCGGCTGCAGGCCCATGCGTTCTTGCACGGCGCGGATGCGCTCCAAGCCCATGTCGATGCTGCCGTGGCTGTGGGCGGTGCCGCCGGTGTAGGCGGTTTCGAGGTGGGCGAGCCATTGGGGGAGTGTTTTCATTTGTTCGGCCTTGTTTGCGGGGAGGCTACCTGAAACTGGTGTCTTGCGGCGCAAGGCAGCGTTTCTGCGTGGCTAAAAAACGGCGGGGCTGATGTTTCCACTGTGCCAAGAGATTGTATTCAGGCGGCCTGCTTCAACTGATTCAGGCTACCTGAAAACGGTTAAACCTTTTTCAGGTAGCCTGCGGCGGCATTATACCGCAGCCCGGTTTATAGCGGATTAGCTTAACTTCCGCTACGGCGTTGGCTCTCCTTGCTGTATTGCTCGTACTGTCTGCAGCTCGCCGCCTGGTATCGGAAGCATGTTAATCCGCTATTGGCTTGTGGCACTCGGCAAAGCGGCGGCAATCAGCCCACTCATGGCGGCATCGATTTGCGCGGCCACGTTTTCCGCCGCGCCCAAATTGCGCCCGGCCACCAGCGGCAGCACACGCCGGTAGCACACCTGCACGCACCCATTTTGCTCGCACACCAGCACTTTCAGCGGTAGCTCGGCAGCCAGCAGCAAATCGGCCTGCATCAGCGGCGTGCCCTTGGCCGGGTGGCCGACAATCAGCAGGCAGGCGGGCGCGAGCGGCAGGCCGTGTTCGTCGGCCAAACTGGAATGAGGGATTTCGGCAAACAGGGTGAGCCCTTGGGCGGCAAAAGCCTGTTTCAAAGCGGAAAGCGTTTTGACAAAGTCTAAACGGCTGGGCAGGATGAGGTAGTTGGGATTGCTCATGAAATTGGCCTTATATATGATTGCGCCGATATGCAGTATGGTTTTGCAGATTAATACTGCTGATTTTAATGCAGCGGAATTATAGTGGATTACCTTTAAACCAGGACTGCATTGCCTCGCCTTGCCGTACTACCTGTACTGTCTGCGGCTTCGTCGCCTTGTCCTGATTTAAAGTTACTCCACTATAGAAATAAAAATCGCCGCTTTATTCGTTTTACCGAGAGATTCGGCTTCAACACGGCAATACGCTTTTCCGCCCGACCACATTCAATCACGGAGTGTTTATGAAACCCTATATCAAATCTTTTTTCCTGATTCTTGTGCTGTTTCCGCCGCTGCTGGCGGCATCCGCATTGATGATTTCGGAAGGTTTTTCAGGCAATTCGGCGGTGAGTTTCACATCAGCCGATTTCCAATGGTATTTCAATTTGTTTATCTGGCTATGGTTTTTCAGTCTGCCTGCGGCGCCGGTGTATGCCGGGCTGGCGGCGGCGCTGAAGCTGCGTCGCGGCTGGCGCGCGGCGGCAATATCGGCGGCGTTGGGCTCGGGGCTGGCGGCTGTTTCGATTGCGGCGGGCGAACTGACGATGGGCGACGGCTTTGTGGAATGGGACGTGGTGGCGAGCGCGGCAATATGCACGGGGATGGCCGCTGCGGTGATATCGGCATGCCTGCCCAAACACGCAACCGTGGCGGATTAAATGCGGGCATACAGCCCCGTTTTTTCAGGTAGCCTGTCTCTTTAAGGCGGCCTTTATCCAATCATGGTGTTTGTGTCAATCCTGCATATCCGCCTGCTTGGTTTGCTTCCTCCGCGCCTGCCCCCACCGCGCCCACACGCGCAGGCGGCGCAGGCCTTCGGCATCGGCGGAATCCGGCCACACGGCCTGGTGGAGCCGCCGCCCGCTATCGGTGTGCCAATGCAGGATTTGCAGCCACGGCAGCACCACGCCGCCGCGCAGGGTGGCGGCCACGGCAATCTGCTGCGGTTGCAAAAACAGCACCGCCCCGCCGCCGCTGTCCACTGCCAATCGGGTAATCCGCAGCGGCCGGCGCAGGGCGTGCCAGGCGGCGAAGGCGGTGAGCGCAAGGCCGAGCCAGCGCGGCCAGCCGGCGAAATACAGCAGCCAGATGGCGGCCAGCCACAGCCACGCCGCCGCGTGCACGATGCGCCGCAGCCGCGAGGGCTTGAAGGCTACCTGAAAAGGCTGCACGGCATCACATCATATTGTCCACAACGGGGCTGACGCGGATGTCGTCGTCGTCCAAATCCAGCACCATGTCGTGAAATTCGAGGTCGAAGAAGCGGGCAAACAGCTCGGGCGTGAGCTCCGGCCACTGCTCCTGCGGCACTTCCCAGGAGGCGATTTCGCCGCTGAGGATGTTGCGCCAATGCTCGCCGAAGAGGCCGGCGCTCTCTTCGGGCGTGTCGGTTTGCTCAATCAGATACACGCTGCAATTGCTGCGGATTTGGGAAAGGGTGAGGTCGGGCAGGTCGTCGCCGGTGCTTTTGAGCCAGGTGAGGAAGGCTTCAGTGGGCTTCACCACCACGGCGCTGCGGTCTACGAAATACATGGGGGTTCCTTGGGTGTGAATTGGGATGGTTTCAGCCAGCCTTTGGGCGGAAGTGCCGCAGGCTACCTGAAAAATTTGTGCTGCGGAATAAGCAAGCGGCTTGGCCAATCGGATTTTCAGGTAGCCTGTTTGCCAGCGCAGGCTACCTGAAAATTGCGGCGATAGCGGATTAACCTAACTTTCGATACGGCGTTGGCTCGCCTTGTATCGAAAGTGTGTGAATCCGCTATAGTTTACAGCGGATAATCGTAATCCACCACCAGCGGGGCATGGTCGGAAAATTTTTCCTGCTTATACACGTGGGCGGCTTGGGCGCGCCCGGCCAGGGCGGGGGTGGCCATTTGGTAGTCGATGCGCCAGCCCACGTCTTTGGCGTAGGCCTGGCCGCGCTGGCTCCACCAGGTGTAGCCGGGCGCTTCGGGATAGAGCGTGCGCCAGATGTCCACCCAGCCGAGCTCGGCAATCACTTTGCTGATCCACTCGCGCTCTTCGGGCAGGAAGCCGGAGTTTTTCAAATTGCCTTTCCAGTTTTTCAAGTCGATGTTTTGGTGGGCGATGTTCCAGTCTCCGCAGATGACGATATCGCGGCCTTGGGCTTGCAGATCGCGCAGCATGGGGTAGAAGGCATCGAGAAAGCGGAATTTCACTTGTTGGCGTTCGTCTGAGCTGCTGCCGGAGGGCAGGTAGAGCGAAATCACGGATAAGTTGCCGAAATCGGCCTGCACAAAGCGGCCTTCGGCATCGAATTCGGCAATGCCCATGCCGGTTTGCACGCGGTCGGGCTCTCGTTTGCTGTAGAGCGCCACGCCGGAATAGCCGCGTTTTTCGGCGCAGTGCCAGACGCCGCGCATGCCGTGCGGGGCTTGCATGCTGTTGTCCAAATCGGCTTCTTGGGCTTTGAGCTCCTGCACGCACACGATGTCGGCGCCGCTCTGGGCGAGGTAGTCGTGAAAACCTTTTTTATAGGCGGATCGGATGCCGTTTACGTTGGCGGAAATAATGCGCATGATGGTTCCAAATGATGGGTGGATGAGGGGGAAAAGGCTACCTGAAAAACGGTTTTCAGGTAGCCTGCTTGGCCAAGGTTTGCCGCCACACCAGATAATCACGCAGGGGCGGCATGGGCGGGTTGATGCAGTGCGGGCAGATGCCGGTTACGTCTTCATCGTCAAACTCTTGGTGGAAAGCGTCGGGATCGAAGCGGGATTGCTGCAACACGGCCTGCGCCAGCGCCTGCTGCTGCACCACGTCGAATTCGTAGCCGAGCAAAATTTCGGCCAGCAGGCCGGTCTCGGCGCGGCTGAACCGGGCGCTATTGGATTGAATCAGGCGGATGTAATCGGCATTGCGGATTTTTTGTTGCAGTAAAACGGAGATATCCATGAAGGAGAAGACTACCTGAAAAAGGTAGGGAAATTCGGTTGAAGATTTGGTTGGAAATATGGGATTTTATTCAATGCAGCAATTCGCAGTTTTTATCGATATTGTTTCCGCCGGGGAAGACGGTTTTATTATCGCAACGGCTGCTGCTGCTTTCGCAAAGGCGCACAGTTTGGTCTTGGTTAATCAGCAATACGCGAGGTTCTTTGTTCACATCGAAAGCCACGGCTTTAATCGTATATTTATCGCCCAGCACGCCGCGCGCATTGCCTTGGAATTTGATGCAGAAATGGGCGGTTTGGGTAACCGGGATAGCCGGCCAAGAGGTGGAATTGGCTTTGAAAGTGCGGTTTCGCGTATAAAAGCGTTCCATTGCCCGGCTGTTTTCCAACAAAGCAGCATTCGCTTCTTCCAAACGCGATTTGCGCATAAAAGATTGGTAGGAAGGATAGGCAATCACCGCCAAAACCGCCACAATCGAAATGATCACCAGCAGCTCGATTAAGGTGAACCCGCGCTGTGTGCGAACAGATAAGCCGCTCATCTTGCTGCTCCTTATAAATAATGAAGCGGCAGTATAAACGGCTTTGGGGAGAAAGGGAATAGCTTGTTATCAGTATTGCTCGCAGTTGCTCGTGTTGCCGTCGCTATCAATATTGCACCGGTTTAAAATACCGATGCTGTTGTAATAGATCCCTTTGGTTTCACGAGAATTTCTAGCATTTGGCCTGGCGATGATTTCGTAGCTATCCGCTTTTGGCGAACCCGGGGCAAACGTGATATCAAAAAAATCTGTGCTCACCGGCGCTGAAGCCTGATTACCTGCGGTAGTATCATTCAGCGTTCTGGCTTTAGAATACAAACGCTCCATACTCCGAGCCTTATCCATGATGCGCGCTTTTGCTTCCTCCATGCGCGCTTTTCGGATGAAAGAGTCATAGCTGGGGAAGGCAAGCGTTGCCAAAATACCAATAATGACCACAATCATCATCAGCTCCATCAGAGTAAAGCCCTGCACTTTTGATTTATTCATTATTTTCCCTTCAACGTCTTTACACCCCAGCAAGCACCAATACTTTTATTTTTATGGTGTAACCCACTATTTTTCAAACTGCAATTAAACAGGCTACCTGAAAGCAGGAGCTTTACGAAACCCAAACCGCCCGTAAGCATCTTTCCCTACTTTTCAGGTAGCCGCTCCCTTTAAATCCTAATCCGGCTGGCTTCTCGCCCGGTAAATCTCTTCCTTCATCTGGCGTATTGCAGCCGGCAAACCCAAAAACAGCGCCTGTGCAATCAGCGCATGGCCGATATTCAACTCGCGAATCGGCAGAATACGCGCCACCGGTGCCACATTGTGAATCGTTAAGCCGTGACCGGCGTTTACCACCAAGCCCAGTTCCGAAGCGAAGTATGCCGCTTCTTCCAACCGCAGCAACTCACTTTGCCGCACCGTATGCGAAACCGCATCGGCATAGGCACCGGTGTGCAGCTCAATGGCTTGCGCACCAACATCACGTGCCGCGCGGATTTGCTGCTCGTCGGCATCAATAAACAACGACACGCGGATACCAGCTGCATTCAGCTTCTGCGTAAACTCTGCCACCTTCTGCTGCTGCGCCAACACATCCAAGCCGCCTTCGGTGGTCACTTCCTGCCGTTTTTCCGGCACGATGCACACATCTTCCGGCTGCACCTGCAAGGCGTTTTCCAACATTTCTTCGGTAAGCGCCATTTCCAAATTCATCCGCGTACGGATGGCTTGTTTGATGGCAAATACATCTACATCTTTGATGTGACGGCGGTCTTCACGCAAGTGCAGAGTAATCAAATCGGCACCGTGGGTTTCCGCCACCAACACCGCTTCCAGCGGGCTGGGGTAAATCGTGCCGCGTGCATTGCGCACCGTGGCAACGTGGTCGATATTTACGCCTAAAAGCATATTCCGTCCTTTCCTGAATACCTAGTCGGCATCATAAATGACACACGCTTAAATTATATAAGCAACATGCGTGCCATCCATCATTACTTCTTACAAAACATTGCCGACACTATACAATTCAATCAAATCGCTCTCAATTACACCAACTACTTGGAGTCACTTACAAATCCCAAGGCTACCTGAAAGCCTGTATCTGCTGCAACACCTGGCGCGATTTAATCCCCTCCGGCAGGCGGGAATCCAGCAGCAGGCGGGTAATCTGCCGCGCCTGCTGCAAGGCGGCGGCATCGGCAAATTCACCGCTATCCAGCTGCATCAGCACTTCGCCGCACGCCGCCACGCCGCTCTGGATTTCGTGCGCAGGCAAGGCGCGGCGCTGTTCCAGCGGCAGCACGGCGTGTTCGGGGCGCAGCCAGTATTGCCGTGCGGCCTCCACCGGCCTGCCATCGCTGTCGTGCCGCAAATCGGGCGCATAGCCGGACAGCGTGAGCAGCGCCCATTCGAAGCGGCGCAACGCGGCGGCATGGTTCGGCTCGCTGCACAAGGCGCGCATAACTTGGCGCAAAGCCTCATACAGCGCGGGCTGCGGGTCTTCGCGCGCGGTGAGCTTCTGCACCAGCTCGTTCACATACAGCCCGCTGAGCAGCGCCTTGCCCTGCGGCTGCGGCCAGCCACCCAGCCATTCGGCGCGGTGCAGCGTTTTCAGCTCTTCCCGCCCATACCAGGCTACCTGCACCGGCACAAACGGCACCAGCACGCCGCGCAGCTCGCTCTGCCGCTTGCGCGCGCTGCGCGCCACCACCGTCACCCGCCCGTAGTCGCGGCTGTAGAGCTCCGCCAGCAGGCTGGTTTCGCGCCACGGCGTGGCCGACAGCAGGAAGGCCGGCTGGGAATCGATGCGGTTGAGCTGTTTCATGTGGGGTATCAAAAGGATGAATAGAAGCCGGCCTGTGCGTTCGGCCGGCATTTTTCGCTTCGCGGGCGCTTGGCCTTAGCCGCGCCAAGGTATCGTTTTAGCGAATGCGCCCCGCTCATTTTTAACTCCGTTGAAGCTCACGTTTTCAGGTAGCCTTTATGGGCGTTGAAAATGGCGGTAGCGGTTTGCCTGCAAACGATTTGGCCGGTTTTCAGGTAGCCTGAAGCCGGTTTGGCTGGGCTTTATCTGCGGCGGCCCTCGCCCGGCAGCGGCATATCCACCCACTTCATCACCGAGGCTACTTCCGCTGCGTTCAGCTCATAAAACTGCCCGCGTTTCAAACGGTTAGGCAAAGCAATCGGCCCGAAGCCGGTGCGCACCAGGCGGCTCACGGTGAGGCCGAAGTGCTCGAAAATACGGCGCACTTCGCGGTTGCGCCCCTCTTTGAGCACCACATTATACCATTTGTTCGCGCCCTCCCCGCCCTGGCTGTGGATGCGCTCCACCTGCGCCAGGCCGTCTTCCAGCATCACGCCTTCGCCGGTGAGCTGGCGCATCTGCTCGATTTCCAGCTCGCCCAACACGCGCACTGCATATTCGCGCTCCACCTCGAAGCTCGGGTGGGCGAAACGGTTGGCCAGCTCGCCGGAAGTGGTGAGGATCAGCAGGCCGCTGGTGTTGATGTCCAAGCGCCCGATGGCCACCCAGCGGCTGCTCGCCGCCTGCGGCAGGCGGTCGAAAATGCTCACGCGCCCTTGCGGGTCGTCGCGCGATACGATTTCGCCTTCCTGCTTGTAATACAAGATGATACGCGGCAACCTATCCGGCCATTTCAGCTTCACCACGCTGCCTTTCACCAGCACTTGGTCATCCGGCTGCACCTTGTCGCCCAGCTGCGCCGGCTTGCCGTTTACCGAAACCCAGCCGTTTTGAATCCACTCCTCCATCTCGCGGCGCGAGCCCACGCCGGAAGCGGCCAACGCCTTTTGCAGGCGCACCGGCTCGATGCCGCTCAAATCTGAACGCTGCTCCTGAAGCTGGCGCACGCGGCTCTGCACTTTCTGGTTAGCTGGGCGCACGGCCAGCTTTTTCGCCCGCGCCACACGCGTTTTCGGCGCAGAGGGTGCGTTGCCCGCTTTGTCGCGCGCCTGTCGCTTGGGGCTACCTGAAAATTTTTCATCGGCGCGGCGTAGGCCAGGCTTGCTGGAAGAGTTTTGTTTTTTCATCGGGTTATCCTAACTCGTGATATTGATCGACGGTTCTTCTGCGGCACGGGGCGGCAGGGTTTCTGTGAAAAAGGCTACCTGAAAATGTGAACTTACACGGAGTAAAAATCAGCAACGCGACTTTCGCCCAAACCATATTTCGGCAAAACCATAGCGGAATTTTTGTGCGGCTCAAGCGGCAAGCCGATAGACAATGGAAACGGCGTTTCTCGGCAGCGGCAAAGGGCAGTTTACGTTTGCGGCACAATGTGCCGTAGATTGGCGTTTTTGCGGATTACTCTACAAACGCATGATTCGGTTGGCGCTGAAGTTTCAGCCACCCTGAAGCTGCCTGTTATTTTTAGTTTCGCAGAAATTCCACTCCCTTCGGAAACATCGTTTTCAGGTAGCCTGCTGCCGGGGGAGGCTATCTGAAAATCTGTGCGGCCGTTTGCATGGTTTAGTGGCGCTGCACTTTGCGCACTTGGGGGATGGTGTAGAGGGCGTGGATGATTTGGCGCAGTTGGGTGTGGTCGGCCACTTGGAGGTCGAAGCGGAATTCGATGAAGCCGTCGCCGTTTTCTTTGGCTGAGCTGAGGGTGTCGACGGATTCGATGTCGGCGCCGTGGCCGGATACGGCTTGGGCCATGGCGGCGAGCAGGCCGTGGGCGCGTTTGGCGGATACGGTGATGCTGGTGGGGTAGTGTTTTTTCTGTTCGATGCCTTCCCAGTTGGCGTCGAGCTGCTGCTCGGGCGGGGCTTTGAGGGTGTTGGGGCAGGTGTCGCGGTGGATGATGAGGCCGTGGTCTTTCACCAGGAGGGCTTTGATGCTGTCGCCGGGGATGGGGCGGCAGCAGGGGGCGAGCTGGATGCGGCCGCTGTCGCTGCTGCCCACGCTGATGGGGGCGATTTTCACGCTGCTGCTGTTGGGCTGTTTGCCGGCGAGCTCGGCGATGTGCATGGCCACGGATACGGGGGCGAGCCTGCCCATGCCCAC
Source organism: Eikenella sp. Marseille-P7795 (assembly GCF_916618725.1). Classification (NCBI taxonomy): domain Bacteria; kingdom Pseudomonadati; phylum Pseudomonadota; class Betaproteobacteria; order Neisseriales; family Neisseriaceae; genus Eikenella; species Eikenella sp. Marseille-P7795. The sequence continues at coordinate 124,834 of NZ_CAKAJZ010000006.1, forward strand.
GTCGTAGAGGATGTCTTCGAAGCTGGTGTTTTTGCGGCTGAGGTCGTCGAGGTAGCTTTGTTTGAGGTCTTCGGAGAGGAGCAAATCTTGCGGAAGCAGGCCGGTGAGGGCGCGTTGGAGGAGCTGCTCGCCGAGGCGCACGGCGTCGCCGCGGTCGATGTGTTTGAGCTTGTTGCGGATGGCGCTGCGGGCGCGGCCGGAAATGACGAAGTTGAGCCAAGCGGGGTTGGGGCGGGCGATGTTGGAGGTGATGATTTCCACGCTGTCGCCGGTGCGCAGGCGGGTGCGCAGGGGCACCATGGTGTTGTTCACGCGGGCGGCGATGCAGCGGTGGCCGATGTCGGTGTGCACGGCGTAGGCGAAATCCACGGGGGTGGCGCCTTCGGGCAGCACGAGGATTTTGCCTTTGGGGGTGAACACATACACTTCGCGCGGGAACAAATCGACTTTAACATGCTCGAGGAATTCGATGGCGTTGTCCCCCTGGGCTTGGAAGTCGAGGATGTTTTGCAGCCATTGGTGGGTGCGCTGGGCGGCGGGGTCGTTTTCGGCGTTTTTGTAGAGCAGGTGGCTGGCCACGCCTTCTTCGGCCACTTTGTCCATCTCGCGGGTGCGGATTTGCACTTCTATCGGCAGGCCGAAGGGGCCGACGAGGGTGGTGTGCAGGCTTTGGTAGCCGTTGGCCTTGGGGATGGCGATGTAGTCTTTGATGTGGCCGGGCTTGGGCTTGTAGAGGCTGTGCAGCGCACCGAGGGCGGCGTAGCAGGCGGGGATGTTGTTCACAATCACGCGGAAGCCGTAGATGTCCATCACTTCGGAGAAATGCAGTTTTTTATCCTGCATTTTCTTGTAGATGCTGTAGAGGTTTTTCTCTTTGCCGCGGATTTTGGCTTCGATGTTGGCGCTCACCAGGCGCTGGCTGAAGGCGCTCAGCACTTTGCCCACCACGTCGCGGCGGTTGCGGCGGCTGGCTTCGCGGGCGCGCTCGAGTACGGTGTAGCGGTTGGGCAGCAGGTATTTGAAGGAGAGGTCTTGCAGTTCGCGGTAGGCGTGGTTCAGGCCAATGCGGTTGGCGAGCTGGGCGTAGATTTCCAGCGTTTCGCGGGCGATACGGCGGCGGCTGTCGGGCTTTTTGGCATCGAGCGTGCGCATGTTGTGCAGGCGGTCGGAAAGTTTGACGATGATGACGCGGATGTCTTTGGTCATCGCCATGATGAGCTTGCGGAAGCTTTCGGCCTGGTGTTCGGCCTGGCTGTCGTATTCGAGCTTTTCGAGCTTGGAGAGGCCGTCTACCATGTCGGCGATGGCTTGGCCGAATTCGGCGGCAAGCTCTTCTTTGCTGGTGCCGGTGTCTTCGAGCACGTCGTGCAGCACGCCGGCGCAGAGGCCTTGGGCGTCGATGTGCCATTCGGCGAGCTGCTGGGCCACGGCCATGGGGTGGGTGATGTAGGGCACGCCGCTGTTGCGGAATTGGTTTTGGTGGGCGCGGATGCCGAAATCGCAGGCGCGGTTGAGCAGGGCTTGGTCTTCGGTTTTCAGGTAGCCTGCGGCGCGCAGCAGGGCTTGGCGGCTGCGCTCGATGATGAGGTGGTAAACTTCGTTGATTTGCCGGCGGCAGCGGTTGAGCTGGGCTTCGCGGCCTTCGCTGCCGGCGGTGTGGATGTGGCGGATGATTTCGGTGCACACGTCGCCGAATTGGGGCTGGAGCAGCCCGATGTCGGCCTGGGTGCCGAGGTCTTCCATGGCGGTTTGAATCAGCACGGCGCACAGGGCGTGCACGCGTTGTTTTTCTTCGGCCAGGGCGGTGGCGAGATCGAAGGCGCGGGCGAGTTTGTCGGTGTGCCCCTGCTGCTCGGCGGTTTGGTAAACGTAGGCGCAGGCGGCTTCCAAGAGCGCCCAGCGTTCCATTTTTTTCAGGTAGCCTGTTTGGGCAAACAGGGTTTCCCGCAGGGCGGCGATGGAGGGGTTGTAACCGATGCTCGCGGCAATCATGATGGCTCGGGATTACTTGTTGCGCGAGAGGATTTCTTCGCCGATTTGGCCGGCGGCGATTTCGCGCAGGGCGGTGACGGTGGGCTTGTTGTTGCGGATGTCGTCTACCAGGGGCATGGAGCCGTTGGCGAGCTGGCGGGCGCGGTAGGCGGCGGCCAGGGTGAGGTTGAAGTGGTTGGGGATGCGGCCGATGCAGTCTTCTACGGTAATGCGTGCCATGGTGTGTTCCTTATATGTGTTGGTGAAAAGGGATAAAGGGTTTCAGGTAGCCTTTTGGCAGATGGGGCTACCTGAAAAATATCAGGCGTTTTCGCTGCTGCCAGCGAGCAGTTGGTGCACAAAGGGCTCTTGGTTTTCGCGGCGGAAGCGCTGGGATTTGATGATGTGCAGCAGGGCGTTTTCGGCGGCCACGAGGTCGTCGTTGACCACGAGGTAGTCGAACAGGGCGGCCTGCTCGATTTCGCTGCGGGCTTCGGCCAGCCGCCGGGCGATGACTTCGGGGGCGTCGGCGGCGCGCTGGCGCAGGCGTTGCTCCAGGGTTTGCAGCGAGGGCGGGGCGATGAAGATGCTGTGCGCCTGCGGCAGCTGGCGGCGGATTTGCTCGGCGCCTTGGGTGTCGATTTCGAGGATGACGTCTACCCCTTGGCGGGTGAGGCTTTCCAGGCTTTGGGTGCTGGTGCCGTAGTAGTTGCCGTACACTTGGGCGTATTCCACGAATTGGCTTTCTTCTATCATGCGCTCGAATTCGGGCACGCTCACAAAGTGGTAGTGTTTGCCGTTTTCCTCGCCGCGGCGCGGGGCGCGGGTGGTGTGCGACACGGACACACGGATGTCGGCATGATGCTGGAGCAGCCGGGAAATCAGCGTGGTTTTGCCGGTGCCGGAGGCGGCGGAGATGACGAAAATGTTGCCTTGCATGGTGTGATGTTTTGGTGTGGAGTTTGGGCGTATTATCGCATAGGGTTCAGGCCTTTGAAAGGGCGGCCGATAGGGCTTTTCAATCTGCCCGCGGCTGGTTTTCAGGTAGCCCCAAGCCCGCGCAGGCCAAGTTGAGGCTACCTGAAAACCAGCCGCCCCCGCGCTTTTGCTTTTGCGGGAAACGGGGTAAAATCGCGCTTTCCAAAACGGGCATTGCATCATGACCAAATTTATTTTCGTAACCGGCGGCGTGGTATCTTCATTGGGTAAAGGTATCGCCGCCGCTTCTATTGCGGCCATCCTCGAATCGCGCGGGCTGAAGGTAACCATGCTCAAGCTCGATCCCTATATCAACGTGGATCCGGGCACGATGAGCCCCTTCCAGCACGGCGAAGTGTTTGTAACCGAAGACGGCGCGGAAACCGACCTCGACCTCGGCCACTACGAGCGCTTTATCGACGCCACGCTCACCCGCGCCAACAGCTTCAGCGCCGGGCAGGTGTATGAAAACGTGATTGCCAAGGAGCGTCGCGGCGATTATTTGGGTGGCACGGTGCAGGTGATCCCGCACATCACCGACGAAATCAAACGCCGTATTCACGAAGGCGCGGCGGGCTACGACGTGGCGATTGTGGAAATCGGAGGCACGGTGGGCGACATCGAATCGCTGCCGTTTTTGGAAGCCATCCGCCAGATGCGCAGCCAGCTCGGCCGCGCCAACACGCTGTTTGCCCATTTGAGCTATGTGCCCTACATCGCCGCAGCGGGCGAAATCAAAACCAAGCCTACGCAGCACACCGTGAAGGAAATGCTCAGCATCGGCCTGCAGCCCGACATCCTGATTTGCCGCATGGATAGGGAGCTGCCCGACGACGAACGCCGCAAAATCGCCCTGTTTTGCAACGTGGAAGAGCGCGCCATCGTGGGCAGCTACGACGTGGAAAGCATCTACGAATGCCCCGAAATGCTCTACAACCAAGGCATCGACACGATTATCTGCGAGCAGCTGCAACTGAACGTGAAGCAGGCGGATTTGACGGAATGGAAGAAAATCGTCCGCGCCATCAAAAACCCGCAGCACAAAGCCAATATCGCCATGGTGGGCAAATATGTGGATCTCACCGAATCCTACAAATCGCTCAGCGAAGCGCTGAAACACGCCGGCATCCACACCGAAACCGAAGTGCGCATCACCTATATCGACAGTGAAACCATCGAGCAGGAAGGCACCGCCGGCCTCAAAGGCTTTGATGCCATCCTTGTGCCCGGCGGCTTCGGCACGCGCGGCGTGGAAGGCAAGATTGCCGCCGCCCGCTATGCCCGCGAAAACAAAGTGCCTTATTTGGGCATCTGCCTCGGCATGCAGATTGCGCTGATTGAATTTGCCCGCCACATGGCCGGCATGGAAAACGCCAATTCCACTGAGTTCGACTTGAAAACGCCCTATCCTGTGGTGGCGCTGATCGACGAATGGCAAACCGCCGACGGCGCGGTGGAAAAACGCGACGAACACGCCGATTTGGGCGGCACCATGCGCCTGGGTGCGCAGGAAGTGGAACTCGTGCCCGGCAGCCTCGCCGCCGCCGTGTATGGCAGCACCCGCATTAAAGAGCGCCACCGCCACCGCTACGAAGTGAACAACCATTTCGTGCCCGCGCTGGAGCAGGCCGGCCTGGTGGTGAGCGGCGTATCCAGCGGTCGCGAACGCTTGGTGGAAACCATCGAGCTGCCGCAGGGCGAACATCCGTGGTTTTTTGCCAGCCAGTTCCACCCGGAATTCACGTCCACCCCGCGCAAAGGGCATCCGCTGTTTACTTCGTTTATCAAAGCGGCCTTGCAGCATAAGGAATAGGCGCGTGTGCGATTGAATAAAGGCTACCTGAAATTTTCAGGTAGCCTTTTGCTTAATACACTAGAAAGGAACGAAACTCATGACCGAGCAAGAACTGATACGCTGCTTCCAGCAAGCTCTGGCCGATATTGCCCGGCTGGCCGGCGCCATCGGCGAGCAGCACTGGCAGCAGGCTTTTTTCGATAGGGCGCGGCAAACGCTGGCCAACGAAGCCCTGCCAGCGCGCGAACGCCTGCGGCTGGCCTGCGAACAGAGCCATGTGTTCGGCGGCATGGGCTCTTGGAACGATTCCCCGCCGTTTTCCGCCGCCGAGCGCGGCTTGCTGGCAGAGTTTGAGCAAACCACTGCCGCGCTGTATGAAATACGTTCGGCGGCCATTGTGCATTTGAGGCGGCGGGGCAGCGGGCAAGGTAGGGTGCGGGTTTAGATATTTGGATGCGCCGTTTGGTACGTGCGCAACCAGCGGCAAAAGGCTACCTGAAAATTTGAGCCTCAACGGAGTTAAAACGTAGCGTAGCGAAGTTTCTGCGAAGCTAAAATTTTCAGGTAGCCTTTTTGTCGGATATTTTGCTGTTTAGCCATAGCTTGGACAAGGAATGCCGTACCCCTGCGGCTAGGCAATAGCAGGCTGGCGGCGCTCGTTATAAAGGCTACCTGAAATCCCAAACCGTTTTCAGGTAGCCTTTGGCTTGGCTGCGGATGCTTATTTCAGATGATCCAGCAGGCCGCTCAAATCCAGCAGGAAGAGCAGGGTAAAGCCGGTGAGGTAGATCAGGCCGATGATGGCGAGGAAGTTCATGCCCGGGGTGAGCTTGTGGCGCTAACCCGCGCACGCTGTTGGTACTCGACCCGCCCTACGTCTGCACCCAGCAGGGCAACTACCGCAAGGCCGCCTACTTCGGCATGGTCGAGTTTCTGCGCCTGATGGCAATGGTGCGCCCGCCCTTCATCTTTTTCAGCAGCACCCGCAGCGAGCTGCCCGCCTATCTCAACCTCGTGGCGGAGCTGCACCTGCCCGGCTGGGAGCGGTTTGCAGGCTGCCAGACCCTGACCTTATGCAGCACCATCAACCACAATTCCCACTACGACGACCACCTGATTTATAAGTTCTGACAGCAAGCACTGCGCCGCTTCTAAAAGCATAAGATAATCCACTATACCACTTGCGGCAGGCTGTCGATTTCGATGCCGAGGTCGCAGCCGGTGCCGAAGTGTAGCAGCAGGGCGCGGTAGGGCGGGGGAAAGGCGGTGCCGAGTTGTTGTTCGGCGGCGGCAATCTCGGCTTTGGTTACGGGGGTGCCGGAGAGCAGCTCGTCGGCCAGGCCGTCTTGTTTGGCGTATTGGGCGCGGATGCGGGCTTCGAGCTGGGTGAGGAAGGTGTGGGGCATGGGGTTTTTAGCGGAGGAGTAAGGGGATAGGCTACCTGAAAAACGGGCGTGGCCGTGGCGAATAGGTTGCTGCACATGTTGTGCCTGTCAAAATGGGTTTCAGGTGGCCTTGGGGCGGGATAACAGGCTACCTGAAAAATAGCAAACGGATGGCAACCGGCCTAGTGTGCCGACTTATCCAGCCACACCCGCCGCGAGAGGGTGAACAGCAGCGTGATGCCGCACAGGGTGGAGGCCAGCATCATGGCGGGCATGATGCGCGCGGAGCCGTCGTGCAGCTGGGTGGCGAGGAAGCCCATGGCGGCGGCAATCAGCACCTGGCTGGAAATCAGCACGCCGTTGGCGCTGCCACCCTCGGCCTTGAAATAACTCATGAAGCAAGCCTGCGTATTGGCCACAATCAGACCCTGTGCGCCCACCGACAGCATCACCAGCGGCGCCAGCAGCCACAGCGGCGGCCGCGCCAAACCTTGCGAGAGCAGCATCATCAGCAAATTGGCCGCCAGCTGCACCGCGATGCCGATGAGCAGGATATTGGCCGGATTGCTGCCGCTCTTCAGCCGCCAGGCCGTTACGCGGTTGAAAAACACCATGGTAATGATATTAAGACCGAACAGCAGCGTGTAGAAGCCGTTGCTCAAGCCGTAAAACTTCATATACAGCGAAGGTGATTCGGTGAGGAACACAAACATCGAAGAAAAGCTGAACGCCTGAAAAAACAGAAAGCCTAGAGATTGCGGCTTGGCAAACACGCTGCGGTAGCCCGTGAGAATAATCCAAAGCGCCGAGCCCGCAGGCCGCGCCGTCGGGCGGTTGGCCGGCAGGAAACGCCATTGCAGCAGCCACACCACCCCCGCATACGCCAGCAAAACCGCAACCCCCGCCCGCCAGCCGCCGATAAGCTGCATCAGCCAGCCCACCATCGGCGCCAAAACCGGCGCCGCCATCATAATCCCCCCGATCAGCGCAAACATCTGCGCCGCACGGCGCCCTTCATAATGATCGCGCACAATCGCCCCGCCGCTCACCGCCACCATGCCCGCGCCGAAAGCCTGCACCATCCGCAGCAGCATCAGCTGAGGCAGCGTTTGCAAAATAATCAGCCCGAAGCTGGCCAAAAGATACAAGCCCAGCCCGGCCAGCACCACCGGCCGCCGCCCCTTGAAGTCCGACCACACCCCGCCCAGCAGCACCCCCGCCGACTGCCCCACCAGGAAAATGCTCAGACTCTGCTGGATGTCTGTTTCACGCACGCCCAAGCTGGCCGCCATCGCCGGCACGGCAGGCAGATAAGTGTCGATGGAAAACGGCATCACCGCCGCCATTGCCGCTAAAAGCAGCGCCATTTGTTTGTCGGAAAGATGGGAGGGGGAAGAGGTGTTCATCAGAAATAAAATATTGAAAATCAATAAAAATCATCGGATAAAGTAATACGCCACATAGCCGCTGAAGGCCGCCAGCGGCAAGAGTTGCAACAGCGCGCGCCGCTTGGCCGGCACATCCTGCCGCAAATGCGCCGATACCAGCGCAAACAGCACATATTTCAGCAAAAACACACAGGCGCAGCACATAATCACGCCATTTTGCAGATAGCCCGTAGCATCCGCCGCCGGATTCAGCGCAAACCACAGCGCCAACAGCAGCGGCAGCAGGCACACGGCCAGCCAGCTTCGTAGTGAGGGAGACATAGCGATTCCTTATTGATGGTTGTGTGGCGGCAGCCGGAGGCTACCTGAAAATGTGCGGGCTACCTGAAAGCGTTGGCTTCAAGGCCATGAAAACGCAGTGCAGTGGCGTTTCTGGGCGGCTAAAAAGATTTTGGCTACGGCTTGCCGCCTAACCCGGCCGTGCGGGCTATATTTTCAGGTAGCCCATTATATCGCCGATTGCCGCCCGCCGTGCCGCGATAGCCGCAATTTATCGCCCGCGCCGCCCGAATGGTTATTCTGTTGGGCAGGCTATATAATTCCGCCAGTTTCACCGCACAAGCCCGCCCGCCATGAGCCTCATCACCCACCTGCGTCCGGCACGCATCCAAGACTGCGAACACATCTACAACGCCCACCAATACGCCGTGCGCTACACCTGCGCCCGCAACTACAGCGAAGCCGTGCTGCAAGCCTGGCTCGCCCTGCTCAGCCCCGACAGCTACCTCGACACCCTCGGCGACGAGCGCAAGCGCCTCTGGGTGATCGAATTCAAACACCACATCCAAGGCTTCTTCCAAATCAACCTGCAAGAATCCCAGCTCGACGCGCTGTATGTGCACCCCTTCGTGCAGCGCCAAGGCCTCGGCACCGCCCTGCTCGGCCGTGCCGAAGAGCTGGCCTACCAAAGCGGCCTGGGCATGCTCAAGCTCTACGCCTCGCTCAATTCCGAGCCCTTCTACCTGCTCAACGGCTACCAGCCCCTAGGCGAAGCCGTGCTGCCGCTCAACCCACAAGTGGGCATCGAATGCCGCCTCATGCGCAAGCTGCTCACTAATCTTTAAATACTGGCTTTCAGGTAGCCTGATCGATTTCTAGGCTACCTGAAAATCTACAATACGGGTCTATCCCAGATTTGCTTTTTAGCTAGTCCCAAAGCCCATCCCGCCCCATCGCAAGGAGCCGCTATGAAACCCACGCCCATCCTGCTTGCCCTGTTCGCCTTGCCCGCTTGCACCTATCTCGACGGCCCCGGCGGGCGTTTCTTCTCGCTCGATTTGCCGGTGGAGAGCACCCACACCGTGAGCCGCACCGTGCGCGTGGATGCCTCCCCCGGCACCACCGTGATCATGAGCGAAAGCTCCCCGCTCGACGGCTACTACCGCCCCGCGCTCAACCCCGGCAGCGGCGGCCGCACCCTGCTGCGCCAAGCCGCCGACAACGCCTGCCTCAGCCTCGAGCGCGGCAGCGTGCCCGCTTATCTGGTGAGCCAGCCCTGCCACGGCCGCAACAACCAGCAGTTTATGTTTAACGGCCCGCGCCTGAGCGTGAATGGGCTGTGCCTGGAAGCCGTGGGCGGCGCCGGCAGCCCGGTGGCCGCCGCAGCTTGCCATCATGGCCAAAGCCAGCATTGGTTTGCCGAGGGCGGCCACATCCGCAGCGCCGCCAACGGCCTGTGTTTGGAGAGCGGCGGTGGCGCGGTGCGCCTGCAATATTGCAATAACGGCATGGGGCAGCGGTTTTACCGATAGTTTGGTTGTGGGTTGTGTGGAAGTGAAGGCTACCTGAAAATCATCCACTAGGTTTTCAGGTAGCCTTTATAATTGCGAGCTATTGCATTGTTGGACGTAGGGGCGGATATGAAATCCGCCCCTACGAAACAGTTGGCAGGCGCAGCTTGGGCATTCATACCTAACCTGCCGCTGTAAACCCTAGCTGCCCTTGTTGAAGGCGGTGCGGACACGAAAGGCTACCTGAAAATTTTAGCTGCGCAGAAACTCGCGAAGCTCGTTTTCAGGTAGCCTTTTGCTCGGCTGTATGCACGGTATTTCAGCGCTGATGCTCAATAGAAATATTGCCGCGAATCGGCATGGCGGGGCGCCAGTTGCCGGTGCAGATGGTGGAGCCGGCGCTGGTGTGGCAGCTGCGGTGTTCGGTGTAGCCGATGCCGCCGCGGCTGTATTGCTCGGTGGTTTGGATTTGCCCGCCGCCGTATTGGCTGCCGCCGTTGTAGAAGTAGTAGCTGCGGCTGGGGTAGTAGGTGGGGGCGTCTTCCGGCCAGGTGGAGTAGTAGCCGGAATAGGGGTTGATTTGCAGGTTGATTTGGGTGTGGGTTTCGGCTGCGGCGGCGCTGCTGAAGAGGGCGGCGCAGAGTAGGAGCAGGGTGGGGCGCATGGTGGTCTCCCTAGGGTGGATGGGCGGGTAGTGCCAAGCGGCGGCGGGAAGTGCTATAGTTAAACCGTTCCTTCCGGCAGGCGGCGGAACGGGCGGCTTGGCCTGAGTTGGAAGGGTAATTGCTATGTTAATCATAAGCGCACGGCCCGATTCCGCCCGGCAGTGTGCCGATTATATAACTATTTGCCGGGAAACGGTTTATGCTTTACAAAGCGTTTCCCTTGCAATCTCCCCTTCACTATTTTCAGGTAGCCTTATGCCCCAGAAGCCCCCCATCCTTTGCCGCGAACTGAGCCTGCTGGCTTTCAACCGCCGCGTGCTGGCGCAGGCGCGCGATCCGCAAGTGCCGCTGTTGGAGCGGCTGCGTTTCCTGTGCATCGTGTCTTCTAATTTAGACGAATTTTTCGAAGTGCGCATGGCGTGGCTGAAAAAGGAAAACCAGCTCAACCCGCACACCGAGCTCGACAACGGCACCACGCCCGCCGAAACCATGGCCGCGGCCGCCGCCGAAGCCAAAAAGCTGATTCAGGAACAGTATGAGCTGTTCAACCAAGAGCTGATTCCCGCGCTGCGCGAAGAAGGCATCTTTTTCTACCCGCGCCGCCAGTGGACGGCCGAGCAGCGCGCCTGGATTGAAAGCTATTTCGACCGCGAGCTCTTGCCCATCCTTACCCCGCTGGGGCTCGACCCTTCCCACCCCTTCCCGCGCCTGCTCAATAAATCGCTCAACTTCGCGGTGGAGCTTTCCGGCAAAGACGCGTTCGGCCGCGCTTCCGGCATGGCCGTGGTGCAGGCGCCGCGCATCCTGCCGCGCGTAGTGAGGCTACCTGAAAACTTAAGCGGCGGCGGCTACGGCTTCGTGCTGCTTTCCTCCATCCTGCACGCCTATGTGCACAAACTCTTCCCCGGCATGGCCGTGGAAGGCTGCTACCAATTCCGCCTCACGCGCAACAGCGAGCTCACGGTGGACGAAGAAGACGTAACCAACCTGCGCGCTGCCGTGCAAACCGAGCTGCGCGGGCGGCAGTATGGCGACGAAGTGCGGCTGGAAGTGGCCGACAACTGCCCGCCGCAGGTGGCCGAATTCCTGCTGGCGCAATGCAACCTGAGCCCGAACGAGCTCTACCAGGTGGTGGGCCCCGTAAACCTGGTGCGCCTGATGGCCGTGCCCGATATGGTGGACCGCCCCGATTTGAAGTTCCCGCCCTTCTCCCCCGGCCTGCCCAAAGATGTGCGCAAAGACCAGCCGATGGCCGAAGTGCTCAAACGGCAAGACGTGCTGCTGCACCACCCCTACCAATCCATCGCCCCCACCGTGCGCTTCATACAAGAAGCCGCCGCCGACCCGGATGTGGTGGCCATCAAAATGACGATTTACCGCACCGGCACCCATTCCGACCTCGCCCGCGCCCTGATTGCCGCCGCCAACGCCGGCAAGCAGGTAACCGTGGTGGTGGAGCTGATGGCGCGGTTTGACGAAGAAAACAACGTCAACTGGGCCAACCGCTTAGAGAGCGCTGGCGCGCACGTGGTGTATGGCGTGTTCGGCTACAAAGTGCACGCCAAAATGGCGCTCGTGATCCGCCGCGAAGGGGGCGGCCTCAAACGCTACGCCCACCTCGGCACCGGCAACTACCACCAAGGTACCTCCCGCATCTACACCGATTTCGGCC
>NZ_CAKAJZ010000007.1:0-112836 GCF_916618725.1 Eikenella sp. Marseille-P7795
CGGCCAGCTCTTCAAACAAGCCGCCGCCAAACACATCCGCCGCATCTTCCTCGAAGTGCGCAGCAGCAACCGCGCCGCCTTCGCCCTGTATCAACAACACGGCTTCATCCCCAGCGGCCGCCGCCCCGGCTACTACCCCCGCCCCGACGGCAGCCGCGAAGACGCCCTGCTGATGGAGAAACTATGCTGAGCAGCCGCTATCTGCACCTGCACCAAGCCCTCGACCTCGGCCCGATGTGGCTCAAACGCGGCGCATACCCCACCGCCGCCCAGCCCCAAAGGCTACCTGAAAACAAGCAAAGCGAGTTTCGCCAAAACGAGCAAAGCGAGTTCCTGCACAACAAAAACGGCAATACCGAGTTTTCGCGCAGCAAAAACGAAAGCCATGAGTTTTCGCACGGCAAAAACGAGCCCAGCGAACACCCGCACCGCCCAAGCACCGCCGCCGAGCCGCCAGCTCCCCACACCAGCCACAGGCTACCTGAAAAACCCAGCCGCCCGAGCCCGGCAGCCCGCGCTGCCCAGCCCGCGCCCCAAGGCCACCGCGCCGACGTGCTCGCCGCCGTGGCCACCCCGCAGCCGTATCAAAACGAAACCCGCAGCCAAGCCGCCCCCGCTGCCAGCCCCCTTGCCCTCGTGCAAAAACTATGGGCCGAGCAGCCCTTCCCCGCCTTCGCCGACACCAACAGCTTGCAGCAGCACGCCGCCGCCTGCACCGCCTGCCGACTGCACAACGAGCGCAAACAAGCCCTAAGCGGCCGCGGCGCCGTGCCCGCCCAACTCATGGTCATCAGCCGCAACCCCGCCCCAGCGACGACGAAGCCGGCCAGCTGCTCGGCGGCCGCCACGGCCAGCTGCTCGACAACATGCTCGCCGCCATCCGCCTTGCGCCCGAGCAGTTTTCCGCACCGCCTGGCAGCGCTGCACCCCCGCATCTCGCTCCAACCCACCCCCGAAGAGCAAGTGCGCTGCGCCGCCTTTATCCGCCAAGAAGCCGCCTGGATTCAGCCCCGGGCCCTGTTGCTGCTCGGCAACAGCTTCTACGACCCGTGCAGCAATGGCTCACCGCCCAAATCGCCCCGGCATCCCCGCCTTCATCGTTCCCCACCCGCCATCCTGCTGCGGCAGCCCGAGCTCAAAGCCCAAGCCTGGGCCACGCTCAAACAGTTGCAGCAGCATCTGGCCAAAAGCTGAAGCCCCTATTTTTCAGGTAGCCCCTTTCCCGCAGCAGGCTACCTGAAAACCATGCCCTGGCACAGCCAAGGCCGGGCTGCTGCCACGCGGAAACGATAATCCCCAAACCGCAAACCCAAGCAAAACCCGCCCCGCCGCTTCGCATCCGCCCCACCCTGGGCTATACTGCCGCCCTTTAATCGGCCACCACCGAACCATGTTGAAAAAAATCCTCTATTCCACCCTCATCCTGCTTTTTGCCGCCATCGCCCTGTTTGCCGGCCTGCTCTTCGCCCCCAAAGACACCGGCAGCCAACGCCTGCGCGTGGAGCGCGGCAGCGGCATCGCCAGCGTGAGCCGCACCCTCGCCGCCAACGACGCCATCTACAGCCGCTGGGTGTTCGTGGCCGCCGCCTACCTCACCGGCACCCACAACCAGCTCCTGCCCGGCAACTACCGCCTCCAGCCCCGCGCCTCCTCCTGGCAAATCCTGCGCCACCTCAAAAACGGCCGCCCCGACACCGTTACCGTGCGCATCATCGAAGGCATGAGCTTTGCCCAAATGCGCCGCCGCATCAACCAAACCGCCGACATCCGCCACGACACCGCCAACTGGAGCGACCAACAACTCCTCGCCGCCGTCGCCTCCGACGCCCAAGGCCGGCACCCCGAAGGCCGCTTCTTCCCCGACAGCTACGAAATCGACTACGACAGCAGCGATTTGCAAATCTACCGCCTCGCCTACCAGCGCATGCAAAACCAGCTCGAAAGCGCCTGGGCAGACCGCGCCCCCAACCTGCCCTATCAAAACCCCTACGAGCTGCTCACCATGGCCAGCATCATCGAAAAAGAAACCGCCCACGAAGAAGACCGCGCCAACGTGGCCGCCGTATTCGTCAACCGCCTCAACCAAGGCATGCGCCTGCAAACCGACCCCACCGTCATCTACGGCATGGGCAGCGCCTACCGCGGCCGTATCCGCCGCGCCGACCTCCAGCGCGACACCCCCTACAACACCTACACCCGCGACGGCCTCCCCCACCCCCATCGCCCTGCCCGGCGAAGCCGCCCTCCAAGCCGCCGCCCACCCCAGCAACGCCACCTACCTCTATTTCGTTTCCCGCATGGACGACACCGGCAAAAGCGAATTCAGCCACACCCTCGACGAACACAACGCCAACGTCCGCCGCTACATCTTAAAAAGGCCGTAACATGACCGCCCTGCTCGACCTCATCCCCCTCATCGCCTTCTTCATCGCCTCCAAGAAATTCGGCCTCTTGGCCGGCGCCGCCGCCGTATTGGCCAGCACCCTCATCGTGTACGGCATCCACCTCGCCCGCCAGCAATGGCGGCTCACCAAACAGCAATGGGTGGTGCTCCTGCTCACCATCCTCTTCTGCGGCGCCACCATCCTCCTGCGCGACGACCTCTACCTGCGTTGGAAAACCCCCATCATCAACCTCAGCTTCGCCCTCGCCCTCGCCGTGAGCGCCCTCATCGGCAAACCCCTGATGCAGCCCGTGGCCAAAGATATTTTCCATTTCAGCCCGCGCGGCTGGCAGCGCCTCACCCTCGCCTGGGCCGCCTTCTTCCTCCTGCTCGCCGCCCTGCACTACTGGTTTGGCCTCTACCACTACGACGCCTCCGAGCAAGCCAAAAACCTCTTCATCCACTTTAAAAGCTACGGCCAGCTCATCCTCATGGTGTTCTTCCTCATCGCCCAAGGCATCGTCTTGCGCAAACACCTGAAAACCGAAGCCCAAGCTCCCACCGAAAGCGAGCCCCCCGAGCAGCCAAGCAAACCCTAAAACCGAAAGGCTACCTGAAACCCCGCATATTTTTCAGGTAGCCTCTATCCAGCCAAAGGCTACCTGAAAACCTACCCACACATTTTTCAGGTAGCCCTAGCCGAAACCAAACAAAGCAGCATCCTCCGCGCAAGAGAAGCTCATGCCCAAACCCGCCGCCCAAAAACCGCCCTTTATCGGCCACAACATCAATCCCCACGATTTGGATTGGGATATCGGCACCGACCCGCGCTTCTATCTCGCAGACACCCAAGAAATCGCCGGCTACTGGACCAACGGCAAACAAGTCTTCTACCGCTACCGCCCCATCAAAAAAGCCAACCCCGAAACCTTCATCTATTTCAATTCCCTTTTCGCCCAAGACGACAAACACTGCTACATCATGTGGCGCAAACTCAAAGGCGCCAAACCCGACCACTTCCACGTGCTCAACGAATGCTACGCCACCGACTACCAAGCCATTTGGGCAACCAACCGCCGCCTCGAGCTTGCCGACGGCCAAACCTTTGAAGTGTGCGACCAAGGCCTCGCCAAGTTCGATTTCAGCCACAACTGGGACTGGCATAGGGAGTTTACCGACGGCATCAAAAGAATCGTGCTCACGCCCGTTCCCGCAGGCTATGCCAAAGACAGCCGGCAGGTATACTACAACTTCGACGGCAGGATAAAGATCCTACCCAAAGCTGACCCCGCCACTTTCGTATCCATGAACGACGGCATTTTTGCCAAAGACGAGCGCCACGTTTTCCACGAAGCACGCATCCTGCCCGGAGCCAATCCCGCCACCTGGCAAAAACTCACGCACGACTACTCCAAAGACGACAAACGCATTTACTACCAGAACAAGCCCCTCAAAGCAGCCGACCACGACACCTTCCAAGTAGTGCAACTTACCCGCCCGCAAGGTTACGATTGGGCTTACGGCAAAGACAAAAACCAATATTATTGCAACGGCGAAGCCATGACCGAAGCCGAAGCATGGGAAAGCGCGGATACATTCGCCTCCATTCTCGCCCCAAACGTTTTCAGGTAGCCTCCTCCCTGCACCAAGGCCACCTGAAAACAACACAAACCACCCAAACCGCCAAAAGGCTACCTGAAACCCCACCCACACATTTTTTAGGTAGCCCATCCCCCCGCAACAGGCCACCTAAAAGCAACGCTTCAACGGAGTTAAAAATGACCGCCCACTTCATCACCCTCGACGGCATCGACGGCGCCGGCAAAACCACCCAGCTCGCCGTCATCCGCGAATGGTTTGCCGCGCAAGGCCGCCCCGTCTTGTTCACCCGCGAGCCAGGCGGCACGCCCTTGGGCGAAGCCCTGCGCCGCCTGCTGCTCAACCCCCACACCCAAGCCGGCCTGCGCGCCGAAACCCTGCTCATGTTTGCCGCCCGCGCCCAACACATCGAAAGCGTCATCCTGCCCGCACTGGAGCGCGGCGTATCCGTTGTGTCCGACCGCTTCACCGACGCCACCTTCGCCTACCAAGGCGGCGGCCGCGGCCTGCCCGAAGCCGATATTGCCGCACTCGAACAATGGGTGCAGGGCAGCCTGCGCCCCCAGCTCACCATCCTGCTCGACGTGCCGCTCGAAGTTTCCCTCGAACGCATCGAGCGCAGCCGCAACAAAGACCGCTTCGAGCAGGAAGAAGCCGACTTCTTCACCCGCGTGCGCCAAAGCTACCTCGCCCGCGCCGCTGCCGCGCCCGAACGCTACGCCCTCATCAACAGCAACCGCGACAAAGCCCTCGTGCGCCGCGACATCGAAGCCGCGCTGGAAAAATTGTTCGCCTAGCGACTTGCCCGATGATTTGAACACCGCCGCCCCAAAGTGCGATAATTTGCGCCGTTTTGCGGCATTCGCCAACCAACACCCTCGGAAACACCATGCAGGCAGCCTTCTACGATAAAGCAAACCGCCTTTTCTCCACCCTCACCGCCGACCCGCGCTGGAATGTGCAAAACGAACTGCTGTTTCAAGTGATGGGCTTCACCTTCTACGGCTACTGCTTCGGCTTCGGCCGCCTGGTGTGCTTTATGGATGCCGACGACATCGACGCCTATGTGGCGGGCAAATTCACCGGCCTCGGCGCAGGCGCGAAATATGTGCAGGGCATGATAGCGCGGGCGCGGCAGGATTTCGTTACCGTCGAAGATGCCGAAGCCGTGGATATGGATGATCCTTTAAGCCAGCTTATCGGCATCGGCCACTCCCACTTTGCCGCCGATGATTTCGCCCCGCTGATTGAATCCGTTTACGAAAACTACCGTCTGCTGGGCGGCGAGTAGCCCGCCATATTTTTCAGGTAGCCTCACTCTTTTCCAAACCAACCACTTAGGAACCACACCATGCCTTCCCCGCTTGCCAACGCCATCCGCTTCCTCTCCGTTGATGCCATCCAAAAAGCCAATTCCGGCCCCCCCGGCGCCCCGATGGGCATGGCGGAAATGGCCGAAGTATTGTGGACCAAATTCCTGCGCCACACCCCCGCCAATCCCCAATTCCACAACCGCGACCGCTTCGTCCTCTCCAACGGCCACGCCTCGATGATTCTTTACAGCCTGCTGCACCTCACCGGCTACAATGTTTCCATCGACGACCTGAAACACTTCCGCCAGCTCCACAGCAAAACCCCCGGCCACCCCGAATACGGCTACACCGACGGCGTGGAAACCACCACCGGCCCGCTCGGCCAAGGCATCGCCAACGCCGTGGGTATGGCATTGGCGGAAAAAATCCTCGCCGCCGAGTTCAACAAAGACGGCCTGAACATCGTCGATCACCACACCTACGTCTTCATGGGCGACGGCTGCATGATGGAAGGCGTGTCGCACGAAGCCTGCTCGCTCGCCGGCACCTTGGGCTTGGGCAAGCTAATTGTGTTATACGACGACAACAACATCTCCATCGACGGCAAAGTGGACGGCTGGTTTACCGAAAACATCCCGCAACGCTTTGAAAGCTACGGCTGGCACGTTATCCCCAATGTAAACGGCCACGATACCGCCGCCATCCAGGCAGCCATCGAAGCCGCCCGCGCCGAAACCGGCAAACCTTCCCTCATCTGCTGCAAAACCCTTATCGGCAAAGGCAGCGCCAACAAAGAAGGCAGCCACAAAACCCACGGCGCGCCCCTGGGTGCGGACGAAATCGAAGCCACGCGCAAACACTTGGGCTGGGCGCACCCCGCGTTTGAAATCCCGCAGGGAATCTACGCCGTCTGGGACGCCAAAGCCAAAGGCGCCAAACTCGAAGCCGAATGGAACGAACTCTTCGCCCGATACCAAGCCCAATATCCTGCCGAAGCCGCAGAATTCGTGCGCCGCATGGAAGGCAGGCTACCTGAAAACTTCAGCGCCTATATTCAAGCAGCCTTGCAGGAAGTGTGCGCCAAAGCCGAAACCGTCGCCACGCGCAAAGCCAGCCAAAACAGCATCGCCATCCTGGCCAAAGCGCTGCCCGAGCTGGTGGGCGGCTCCGCCGACCTCACCCCGTCCAACCTCACCGACTGGCCGGGCAGCGTATCCGTAACGCGCGAGCATGGCGGCAACTACATCCACTATGGCGTGCGCGAATTCGGCATGGGCGCCATCATGAACGGCATGGCGCTGCATGGCGGCGTGAAGCCCTTCGGCGCCACCTTCCTCATGTTCAGCGAATACGAACGCAACGCCCTGCGCATGGCTGCGCTGATGAAAATCAACCCCGTATTCGTGTTCACCCACGATTCCATCGGCCTCGGCGAAGACGGTCCGACCCACCAGCCCGTCGAGCAAACCGCCACCCTGCGCCTGATTCCGAACATGGACGTATGGCGCCCCTGCGACACCGCCGAATCGCTGGTGGCGTGGTCGGAAGCCATCCAAGCCAAAGATCATCCCTCATGCCTGATTTTCAGCCGCCAAAACCTGAAATTCCAAGCGCGCAGCGAACAACAGCTTGCCGATATCCAACGCGGCGGCTATGTGCTGCGCGAAGCTGAAGGCGAAGCAAAAGCGGTCATCATCGCCACCGGCTCGGAAGTGGAATTGGCACTGAATGCGCAATCCGCTTTGGCGGAACAAGGCATCGCCGTGCGTGTGGTTTCCATGCCGTGCACCAACGTGTTCGACCGCCAAGACGCCGCCTACCGAGCCGCAGTCCTGCCCGAAGGCCTGCCGCGAGTGGCCGTGGAAGCCGGGCACGCCGACGGCTGGTATAAATACGTCGGTCTGAACGGCGCGGTGGTCGGCATCAACCGCTTCGGCGAATCCGCCCCGGCCGAGCTGTTGTTTAAAGAATTCGGCTTCACCGTGGAGAATGTGGTCGATACGGTGAAATCGGTGTTGTAAGCACCAAACGCCAAATAGGCTACCTGAAAAACCCTTCCGCTCGGAAGCCGGTATTTTTCAGGTAGCCTTTTATCGCGGGTTCCATTCACTGCAATACCAAGCAGCGGCGTGTGGCATGATTTGCCAAGATTTGCCGCCTTTTCTGCTCAGGATTTTCCGTTTGCCTTCCCCTTTCCGTTCCATACATTCCCCTATCAAAAAGTAAGTTTATGTTAATTTTGAAATCAGCCAAGACAAGCATTTCCTGATTAACGATCTCCTTATCTGCAATATTTTTCTGATATTTTTAATAAATAAAATTCAAACACAAAACAGACCGGATAATCATGCATTATTACTTTTCTGCTTCTTTTCGGTAAATTGTAAAGAATAATTTACATTTGCTAATTTCCTATTGACACAATCGGAATATCGAAAAAAAATGCAACCTCGTTTCAACCAAAGGTAAAGAAAATGTCTCTATCCGCTCACGACCCGTATGCCAACTACAGGGAGCTCACCCTGCGCGGCATGATATTGGGCGCGTTGATCACCGTGGTGTTCACCGCTTCCAATATTTATTTGGGGCTGAAGGTCGGCCTCACTTTTGCTTCATCTATCCCTGCTGCCGTGATTTCCATGGCGATTTTGAAATTCGCCAAAGGTAGCAATATTTTGGAAAACAATATGGTGCAAACGCAGGCTTCCGCCGCCGGCACCTTGTCTTCCGTAATCTTCATCCTGCCCGGTCTCTTGATGAGCGGCTACTGGAGCGGCTTCCCGTTCTGGCAAACCACGCTTCTGTGTATGGCCGGCGGCATCCTCGGCGTGATTTTCACCATCCCGCTGCGTTATGCCATGGTGGTGAAAAGCGATCTGCCTTATCCCGAAGGCGTGGCTGCGGCTGAAATTTTGAAAGTGGGCAGCGGCGACGGCGTGGTGGGCGAAGAAAATGCCGAATCCGGCCAAAAAGGCGACAGCGGCATCGGCGAAATCGTTACCGGCGGCGTGATTTCCGGCATTTTCAGCTTTGCCAGCAACGGCCTGCGCGTGATGGCCGACAGCGCGAGCTATTGGTTTAAAGCCGGCGCCTCCATCTTCCAAATCCCGATGGGCTTCTCGCTGGCGCTTTTGGGCGCGGGCTATTTGGTGGGTCTGGCCAGCGGTATTGCCATGCTGGTGGGCATTGTGATTGCCTGGGGCATCGCCATTCCCTATTTCTCCGCCACCAATCCGCAGCCGGCCGATATGGAAATGGTGGGCTTCGCCATGCAGCTGTGGAAAGAAAAAGTGCGCTTCATCGGCGCGGGCACCATCGGTATTGCCGCCATCTGGACACTGATTACCCTGCTCAAACCCACCCTCGAAGGCATGAAAATGTCGTTCCGCGCCATCAAAGGTAGCGAACAGGCCGCCCTCGAACGCGTGGAGCAAGACTTGTCGCCCAAAGCCATGATTGCCTACGCGCTGGGCATGCTGCTGCTGTTGGGCTTCTCTTTCTACCACTTCGTTGAAGCCGCCAACCTGCCCACCGGCACGGCTTGGCTGCTGGTGTTTGCCTGTACACTGCTGGCTTTCGTAATCGGCTTCCTGGTAGCCGCCGCCTGCGGCTATATGGCTGGCTTGGTTGGCTCTTCCTCCAGCCCGATTTCCGGCATCGGCATCATTTCTGTGGTGGCCATTTCGCTGGTATTGCTGGGCATCGGCAGCGCCACCAACCTGTTTGCCGACGAAGGCAACCGCAACTTCCTGGTGGCACTCACCCTGTTCTGCGGCTCCGCCGTGGTGGCCGTGGCTTCCATCTCCAACGACAACCTGCAAGACCTGAAAACCGGCTACCTGATTAAAGCCACCCCGTGGCGTCAAGAAGTGGCGCTGATTATCGGCTGCGTGGTGGGCGCATTCGTGGTGTCTTCCGTGCTCGAGCTGCTCTACGCCGCCTACGGCTTCACCGGCGCCATGCCCCGCCCGGATATGGACCCGAGCCAAGCCCTGGCGGCCCCGCAGGCCACATTGATGACCACCATCGCCAAAGCCATTTTCTCCCACTCGCTGCAATGGGGCTACATCCTTACCGGCATCGGCATCGGCGTGGTGCTCATCATCCTAAACGAAGTGCTCAAACGCAGCGGCTCCAAGCTGATGCTGCCCACCCTGGCCGTGGGCATGGGTATCTACCTGCCGCCCGCCATCAATATGCCGATTGCCATTGGCGCCATCATGGCCGCCATCATCAAGCACCGCATCCGCCACGATGAAGAAAAAGTGAAAAACGCCGACCGCGTGGGCACATTGTTTGCCGCCGGCTTGATTGTGGGCGAAAGCCTGATCGGCGTGGTGATGGCGCTGATTATCGCCCTCTCCGTTACCAACGGCGGCTCCGACGCCCCCTTGGCGCTGAACCTCGAAAACTGGGGCACCGCAGGCGAATTCCTCGGCCTGGCTTTCTTCATCAGCGGCATGCTCATCTTCATCCGCCGCATTTTGAAATCCGGCAAATAAGCCCCGATAAAACAACTGAAAACAGCTAGAGAAACAGCCGCCCGATTCATCTCGGGCGGCTTTTTTGCCGCAGCGTTTTCAGGTAGCCCCTTCCAGCCACACAAAGGCTACCTGAAAAATATACCGCCCCATTTTTCAGGTAGCCTCCTGCCTATCCACAGCACTTCCCGCCTTAAAAATCCTTAGCAAACCACAAACATTTTGCTTATAATCCCCGCCGCTGTACCCTTTCCCCCCCTTTAACCAAACAAAAGGACAAACCAAAATGAAACACCTCACACTCACCGCCATCGCCGCCCTGCTGGCCGCCCCCGCCTTCGCCGCCGACGACGGCTGGCTGGCCGAAGCCCAGCAAATCAACCGCAACATCGTACGCGAACGCGACGATGCCGCCCGCCAAATCCAGCTCTTCACCGGCAAACTGCGCCAAGGCCGCAGCGAAAGCCACACCATCCGCCTCGAAGCCGGCAAACAATACTCCTTCTTCGCCGACTGCGACCGCCAATGCTCCAACCTCGACCTCGCCCTGGCCGACAGCAGCGGCCAAACCCTCAAACAAGACACCGACACCGATGACAACCCCATCATCAGCTGGAACGTAGCCCAGAGCGGCGAATACAAACTCACCGTCAGCATGCCCGCCTGCCAAGACAGCGCCGGCTGCGACTACAGCGCCCAAGCCTTCGAGCAAAGCCCCTGGCTGCCCCGCGCCCAAAAAATGAACCGCGACATCGTACACCGCAAAGACCGCCAAGCCCGCCAAGCCCAAATCTTCAACGGCAGCCTGGCTAAAGAGCAATCCCAAAGCCACACCGTGCAGCTCAGCGCCGGCAAATACTACAGCTTCTTCGCCGACTGCGGCTACGACTGCACCGACATCGACCTCAGCCTCAAAGCCGCCGACGGCCGCGTGATCAAAGAAGACACCAACGACGACGACTCCCCCATGTTCGGCTGGCGCACCAACCGCAGCGGCCGCTACACCCTCATCGTTACCGTCCCCAAATGCGATTCCGCCCAATGCGAATACAGCAGCCAAGTATTCGTGGGCAACAAAGCCGTATTTGAATAAACCTCGCGCTTAAAGCCAAAAGGCTACCTGAAATTTCAGGTAGCCTTTTTCCCCGCCTTACACACACCGACCATTATTTTACAAACAATCTAATGCAATGATTTTAAAAACACAAAAAAATAGAGTATTTCTCTAGTTTACATTATAATGCCACCACCTTTTCACTTAAACCAAAGGAAACAACATGCAGAAATTCACCGTATTGGCCCTGGCCGCCCTGATTGCCGCCCCCGCCCTAGCTGTTGATCAAGACGGCTGGCTGGCCGAAGCCAAACAATTCAACACCACCGCCGTACGCAGCAAAGACCGCGGTGCCCGCCAAACCAACCTGTTCAGCGGCCGCGCCAAAGTAGGCGAGCAGAAAACCCACCACGTGCAGCTCACCGCCGGCAAATACTACAGCTTCTTCGCCGACTGCGACCGCGAGTGCGACAACATCGACCTCACCCTGAAAGCCGCCAACGGCCAAACCATCCAGGCCAACACCGAAGACGACGACAGCCCCATGTTCGGCTGGCGCGCCAACCGCAGCGGCCGCTACACCCTCACCGTAACCATCCCCGGCTGCAAAAACAGCAGCGCCGGTTGCGACTACACCAGCCAAGTATTCTCCGGCAACCGCTCCGTATTCGGCAACTAAGCCTTACGGCCGATACAAGCAAACAGGCAGACTTTGCGGTCTGCCTGTTTGCTTATGGCTACCTGAAAGCGTGCGCTTCAACGCAGTTAAACCACTTCCGGTTTTCAGGTAGCCTTTGTTGTGCTTGCCTGCGGTAGGCCGGGCAAAATTATAGTGGATTAACAAAAATCAGGACAAGGCGACGAAGTCGCAGACAGTACAGATAGTACGGCAAGGCGAGGCAACACTGTACTGGTTTAAATTTAATCCACTATATTTTTCAGGTAGCCTCCCATCTCACATAGAGGCTACCTGAAAATATCGGCTTCAACGCAGTGAAAACGAGCTTTCCGCAGGAAGGCAAGTTCCTGCAAAGCTCACACCGTTCGGGCAAAAACTAACGCTGCCCGCGCACCGCCATCCAAGCCGCATCCAGCCGGCGGCCGGCTTCTTCCAGCGTGCTGTTCGACTGCTGCGCCGCCACGTCGGCCTCGTTCAGTTGCGTTTGCAGCTGCACGATTTCCGCCTGTTTCTGCTGCACGGTGGCCTGCGCCGATTCCAAGCGGCTGCGCAGCGTGGCCACACGACTGCCGTTGTCGGTTCGCGCCTTGAGCGCTTCCTGATAGGCCATCTGCGCGCTCAAGAGCTCGGTTTGCGCCGCATCTTCCGCCAGTGCCGGCGCGGCGGCAGCCAGCAGGCTCAAGGCCGCAATCATACGAATCTTCATCATCATTCCCTCCTGGTTGTTTACAACGAACGGCCGCAAGCCGCTTCAAACTGCCTGCCGCCGGCCGAACCTTTCACCACCGGCACCGCCTGCCTGCTCATACCGTATTGGTGCGAGGCCAGCTTGTTGCCCGAAGCGTCCCACATCTCCACCGACACCAGCCGGCGCGTGCGCGCGCTGCAATCCACCTGCCATTGGTTTACCGCCGTTTTAAAATGCGGCGTGTTTGCATAATGCTCGGTTTTCGGGTTGGCCACGGTAATCCGCTCGCGGAAGCTTGCGCGGCTGCCGGTTTTCTGAATGCTGGCGGTGTCGATTTCGTGGCGCACATTGCCGTTCGGGCTCACGCCGTTTTCCTTCCAACTGCCGCCGAGGCTCGGCCCGCCCATGCTCGGACAGCCCGCCAACGCCAGCGCCGCACACAGCGGCACAAATCTGCTCAATCGCATAAAAATCCTTTCAGGTAGCCTTCAAACGCTATAAAATCCGCGCCATTATATCCAACAAACCCCGCCAACGGAAAACCCACCCATGCCCCAGCCAGCCGCCCTCAGCATTCTGCGCGACGTTTTCGGCTACCACGCCTTCCGCGGCCGGCAGGAAGAAATCGTCAATATGCTGGCCGGCGGCGAAAGCCTGCTCGTGCTCATGCCCACCGGCGGCGGCAAATCATTGTGTTATCAAATCCCCGCCCTGATGCGGCGCGGGCTGACCGTTGTGGTGTCCCCGCTGATTGCCCTGATGGACGACCAAGTGGCCGCCCTGCAAGCCGCAGGCGTGGCTGCCGCCAGCGTGCACAGCGGCATCGGCAGCAGCCAAATCCGCCAAACCGCCGACGAAATCGAAGCAGGCTACCTGAAACTGCTTTATGTGTCCCCCGAGCGCCTGGTGAGCGAACGCTTCCTGCGCTTTCTCGACCACACCGAAATCAGCCTCTTCGCCATCGACGAAGCCCACTGCGTGAGCCAGTGGGGGCACGACTTCCGCCCCGAATACCGACAGCTCGGCCTCCTCGCCGAGCGCTACCCCGCCATCCCCCGCATCGCCCTCACCGCCACCGCCGACGCCGAAACCCGCGCCGACATCAAACACTACCTCCATCTGGAAAACGCCCCCGAATTCGTCGCCAGCTTCGACCGCCCCAACATCTACTACCAAATTATCGAAAAAAACAACGGCAAAAAGCAGCTGCTCGACTTCCTCAGCCACCGCCCTAGCGGCGAAAGCGGCATCGTCTATTGCCTGAGCCGCAAAAAAGTGGAAGATACCGCTGCCTTTTTGTGCGAACACGGCTACCGCGCCCTGCCCTACCACGCCGGCCTCAGCATGGAAGAGCGCAACGAACACCAACACCGCTTCACCCGCGAAGAAGGCCTCATCATCGTGGCCACCGTGGCCTTCGGCATGGGTATCGACAAGCCCGACGTGCGCTTCGTCGCCCACCTCGACATGCCCCAGAGCATCGAACATTTCTACCAAGAAAGCGGGCGCGCCGGGCGCGACGGCCAGCTCGCCGCCAGCTGGCTGTGCTACGGCCTCAACGACTACGCCCTCTTGCGCGAACGCATCCAAACCGGCAACAGCAGCGACTTCCAAAAACAAATCGAGCAGCAAAAGCTCGAAGCCATGTTTGCCGTGTGCGAAACCTCCGGCTGCCGCCGCGCCGCCCTGCTGCGCCACTTCGGCGAAGACAGCCCCCCCTGCGGCCACTGCGACAACTGCCTGCACCCCCCCGTGCGCTTCGACGCCACCGAAAACGTGCAAAAACTGTTGAGCTGCATCTACCGCGTCGGCCAGCGTTTCGCCGCCGGCTACGTCATCAACGTATTGCGCGGCAAAGCCGACGACTGGATACGCCAAAACCGCCACGATCAGCTCTCCACCTACGGCATCGGCACCGCCCTCTCCGACAAAGAATGGCGCGGCGTAATCCGCCAATGCATCGGCCAAGGCCTCCTCGCCACCGACCCGCAAAACTACCACGCCCTGCTGCTCACCGAAGCCGCCCGCCCCGTATTGCAAGGCAAGCAAAACATCATGCTGCGCCCGCTCAAACGCGCCAAATCCGCCACCCGCACCCCTCGTGAACAATGGCTGCGCACCGAACGCGAAGAACGCCTGTGGCAAGCCCTGCGCCAATGGCGCACCGAACGCGCCCGCACCGACAACGTGCCCGCCTACATCATCTGCGGCGACCGCACCCTGCAAGACATCGTGCAGCAGCGCCCCGCCACCCCCGCCGACCTCCCCTCTATCTACGGCCTGGGCGAAGCCAAAATCCAAAAATTCGGCAGCGACATCCTCCAAGTGTGCGCACAGTTTGTGCAGGATAACGCAGAGGCAGGCCCGCCGCCCGAAGCCGCTTCATAAGCCTTTACCCGAAACGCCAAAAGGCTACCTGAAAATTTTCGCTGCGCAGAAACTTGCGAAGCTCGTTTTCAGGTAGCCTTTCCTGTTTGGTTTAACACGGGTTGTCAGAAAGATTCCAAAACCGCGTACTAAACACTTGCACTCTATACTGGCTTAATCTTACTTAGGATTAGTTGGTAAATATATGAATTGATCAAATACTTCCCGTTGTTTTAATTTATATATGGTCCGACAGTCTCTTTCCCCGCTCCAAAATAACACAATAAGGCCATCATCTATTGATGGTTCATGAAGATAGGAAGTTGTTTCTTTATACAATACTGTCTTGCTAACAGCATCATAATGTATTTGACTCCATAATGAGACATACGGTTTATTAGATAACTTAAAATTGGTATACCATGCTACACGCTTATTTTCGCCACCGCTAAAGTGGTATCGTACCCCCTCAAAATCCACTGTTTCCGGATAACGCGTTCCCACCTCTTTAGAGGTTTCTGCCCGCGGTTCATAGCCCAGCTCCCGCCAAGCCTCCTCGCCACCCACCATCCGTTTCCACTCTTCCGGTTTCACATATACCCACACCCCGGTTTGTTTGCACGCTTCTTCGGCATACCTGAAAGCGCAGTTTCAGAAAAATTAAAACAATGCTTCCCAAAAAGCCAAGTTTCTGCAAAGCAAAAAATCCAACGCATTCTAGTATGCGGGAAACGATTGCCGAAAGCGTATGCTGTTTATTCAGGCTTGCAGCTTTTGCTGCCTAAAACTTGCATTTTTCAGGTAGCCTCTTGCCTTACCACCGTCCCGCTTAGAGGCTACCTGAAAAATCTGCTCGGCCTTTTTCAGGTAGCCCTATGCTTCGTTTGCAACAAACCAAACATTAATCTATTGGCATGCTATCCCGCCCGGCATCGGCTGGCAAACGGCGCGGGCAAAAGCAAATATTTACGCCGCATTCCGCGCGTGAACCCGCTTGCAGCCCACATCTGCCACAACCAACAATCGGAATGATTGCCTGCCCGATACATACAGCTTCAGGCTACCTGAAACCGGCCGCCCCCGCGCCGGCAAAATACCGACCAAACCCGCTACCGCCAAATTCCGACCATCCGCCCCTCCACGCTGGTCAGCGCTCCTTCAGCGGCGTATAATTTACATCTTTTTACGGATGGCAAACACATGATTGCTTGGATAGAAGCCGGCCGCGCCGGGCTCTTGGCGCGGCAATACTGGCTGCGCAACCTGGCGGCGGGCGCGATTGTGGGCGTGGTGGCGCTGCCGCTTTCAATGGCCTTCGCCATTGCCACCGGCGTGAAGCCGGAACAGGGCATTTACACCGCGATTGTGGCCGGGCTGGTGGTGGCGGTGTGCGGCGGCTCGCGCGTGCAGATTGCCGGCCCCACCGGCGCCTTCATCGCCATTTTGGCGGGCATCACTGCCAAATTCGGCTTCGACGGCCTGCAAATCGCCACCATTCTGGCGGGCATCATTCTGCTTTTAATGGGCATTTTCCGCCTCGGCGCGATGATCCGCTTTATCCCGATGCCGGTTATCCTCGGCTTCACGGCGGGCATCGGCGTGGTGATTTGGGTGGGGCAGTGGGCGGCGTTTTTCGGCCTGCCCAAGGCGTCGGGCGAGCATTTTCACGAGCAATTTGCCGCGCTGCTGCACAGCCTGCCGCAGCTGCACCCGGCCACCACCGCGCTGGGGCTGGTATCCCTCGCTCTGCTCATCGGCGTGCCGCGCCATCCCAAATTGCGGCGCATTCCCTCGCCGATGGTGGTGCTCATCGCCGCCACCCTGCTGCAAAGCCTGTTTCATTTCAAAGACGTGGCCACCATCGGCTCAGCCTATGGCGCCATCCCGCAAAAGCTGCCCGGCTTCTCCCTGCCCGCCTTCACTTGGGTACAGGTTTCCCTGCTCATCCTGCCTGCGTTTACCATCGCCATGCTCGGCGCGATTGAATCGCTGCTTTCCGCCGTGGTGGCCGACGGCATGGTCGGCACGCGCCACAGCTCCAACCAAGAGCTGATTGGGCAGGGCTTGGCCAACATTATCACACCCTTTTTCGGCGGCTTCGCGGCCACCGGCGCTATCGCCCGCACCGCCACCAACATCCGCCAGGGCGGCAACAGCCCGCTCGCCGGCGTGGTTCACTCTCTCACTTTGGCGCTGATTTTGCTGCTGGCCGCACCCTTGGCCGCCAATATTCCGCTGGCCGCACTGGCCGCCATCCTTTTTCAGGTAGCCTGGAACATGAGCGAGCCCAAACGCTGCATCAATATGCTGCGCCGTGCGCCGCGTGCCGATACCGCATTGTTCCTCATCACCTTTTCCCTCACCGTGCTGGTGGATTTGGTGGTGGCGGTGAATATCGGCGTGATTTTGGCCACGCTGCATTTCCTGCGCCAGATGGCCAATGCGGTGGAAGTGCGCAAAGACGAAAGCAGCGGCGATGCCGAAGCGTTGCCGGAAGACGTGCAGATGTTTATCGTAAACGGCCCCTTCTTCTTCGGCGCGATGGAAAAATTTGAGAAAACCCTGGCCGACATCCACACCCAGCCGCGCGCCGTGGTGCTGCGCATGCGCTGGGTGCCGTATATCGACATGACCGGCATCCTCACGCTGGAGCGCGTAATCCAACGCTTGCAGGGGCGCGGCATCCGCGTGCTGGTGTCCGGCGCCAACGAGCAGGTACGCGGCAGCCTGATCCGCAGCGGCATCGTGGCCCTGCTTGGCGAAGGCAACTTTATGCACGACTTCGAAACGGCGGCGCAAACTCTGCGCGCCGAGGCAGCGGCACAAGCCGATACGCCCGCGCCGTAACGGCGGCACGTTTTCCCACTGCATACGATAAAGGCTACCTGAAAATTTCGTTTCGCTTTCAGGTAGCCCCAAAACAACAAAAAGGCTACCTGAAAACATTTGGCGGCAATGTGTGCTTGCCAATCCGTTTGCAGGTAGCCTCTTCTTCAATTAAAACAGCCGGTTCACACCCCCTGCGCTTTAATCCGCTCGCCGCTTTCCAGCTTGTTTAGCGCGGAAAGGTAGGCTTTGGCGGCGGCAGCCAGCGTGTCTGTGTCGGCGCCTTGGCCGTTGGCCACGCGGCCGCCTTTGGCCAGGCGCACGCCGGTTTCACCCTGGCTTTCCGTGCCGAAAGTCACCGCGTTCACAGAATAAATCTGCAACTGGGCGCCGCTTTTCACCACGCTTTCAATGGCTTTGAAAATCGCGTCCACCGGGCCGGAGCCGGTGGCTTCAGCGTATTGCTCTTCGCCGTTGGCGCTGAACACGATTTCGGCGCGCGGCAATTCGCCGGTTTCGGTAACGATGCGTTGGGACACGAATTTGTAACGGTCTGGCGCAAGATTAGACATTTCGTCTGACACCAGCGCGTGCAGGTCTTCATCAAAGATTTCGCGTTTTTTGTCGGCCAGCTCTTTGAAGCGGGCAAAGGCGGCATTGAGCGCTTCTTCGCTGCCCAGCTCGATGCCGAGCTCGGCCAGCTTGCTGCGGAAGGCGTTGCGCCCGGAAAGTTTGCCCAAACTCAGGCGGTTAGCCGCCAAGCCCACGGATTCGGCCGACATAATTTCATAGGTTTCGCGGTGTTTGAGCACGCCGTCTTGGTGGATGCCGGATTCGTGCGCGAAGGCATTGGCGCCCACAATTGCCTTGTTCGGCTGCACGGGATAGCCGGTGATGGTGGACACCAGCTTGGACGTGGGCACGATTTGGGCGGTGTCGATGCCGGTTTCCAGCCCGAACAAATCGTGCCGCACTTTGAGCGCCATCACGATTTCTTCCAGGCTGGCGTTGCCGGCGCGCTCGCCCAGGCCGTTGATGGTACATTCCACCTGCCGCGCTCCGGCCTGCACAGCGGCCAGCGAATTGGCCACGGCCATGCCTAAGTCGTTGTGGCAATGAGTAGACCACACCACCTTGTCGCTGCCGGGGGTTTTGGCAATCAGCTCGCGGAAGAAATTTTCGGTTTTGTGAGGCACGGAATAGCCCACGGTGTCGGGGATATTGATGGTGGTGGCGCCCGCTTCGATCACTGCGCCGCAGATTTCGGCCAGGAAGCCGATTTCGGAGCGCAGCGCGTCTTCGCAGGAAAACTCCACGTCGTCGGTATATTCTTTGGCAATCTTCACCGCCTTCACCGCCGCGGCCACCACTTGGTGCGGCTTCATTTTCAGCTTGTGCTCCATGTGGATGGGGCTGGTGGCGATGAAGGTGTGGATGCGTTTTTTCGGCGCGGGGGCAATTGCCTCGCCGGCCTTGCGCACATCATTTTCCACCGCGCGCGCCAGAGAACAAACGGTTGATTCAGTGATGGTTTGCGCAATTTCATGCACCGCATCGAAATCGCCCGGGCTGGCAGCGGCAAAGCCAGCTTCGATCACGTCCACGCCCAGCTTTTCCAGCTGGCGCGCCACGCGCACTTTTTCTTCCTTGGTCATGGCGGCGCCGGGCGACTGCTCGCCGTCGCGCAGGGTAGTATCGAAAATCACCACACGGTTGCTGCCGGGCTGGGCAGGCATGCGCTGCAAGGCGGAATGCTGCTCCATAAAGGCGTTCAAATCCAGCGGCCGGCCTTGAGCTTCGGCCAAGGCGCTCAGGCGCTGGAGCTGGTGCAGCGGCAGCGAGCCGCGCGTGCGCCATTTATAGATAGCGGCAGTGGAGGCGGCGCTGTCGGGGTCGAGCCGGCGCAGAGCTTCGGCCAGCGCGTTCACCCCGCCGAAATAGGCAATTAAGCGGTCGATATCCAGTTTCATAATGGACTTTCAGTCTAAATTTATCTAAAAAAGTGGCAGATGGCGAGATAATAGACATTTATAGACATAAAAGCAAGGGTATTTCTATACATTTTTTATAAATTTATACTTATTGTCCATAGTCGTTCACTTGTTGCACAAAAGCTTTGCCCCAGCAGCCCAGCGCGGCAGCGGCTGGACTTCAATGTAAAGAGATAGTTATAATTTGCAATAGATACAGGAAATCCGTAAACAATAGAGAAGAAACCACAACATTACCAAATATAAAACATCAAATAAACAATAAGATAACAACACCGAATCTGAACCTACTTTTGCGGGGGAACAGCGATGTTCGAATTATCTCTTCCTCTTTCTCTTCTTTTGGTGGTGCTGCTGTGGTTGGCCGTGCGCCTCAGGCAGCAGCATGCCCGGCACCAGCCCGCCGCACCCCGCGGGCACGACGATTGCAGCTTCTTCACCCGGGAATACCACCGTGGCGAACAATAACCGCCTTTCCGGCAGCCCGTTCCGGCGCTGCCGATTCCTCCCTGCCAGCCCGATATTTTTCAGGTAGCCTCATGCCCATTCTTATCTTAAGGAAACACGATGTCTAAAACCGCCCTTCCCTTATTGTGCGCGGCGGCACTCGGCCTGCTGCTGGCCGCCCTGCCCGCTGCGGCGCAAACGCCGTCAGATGAATCGCTGAACCGATTGATTGAGCTGCAGAATATCACCACCCAGATGCGTAATACCCTTCCAGCAACAGTCAATATTGCCTATCAGAGAGTTGCCCGATACATTAACGACCATACTAGATTGAGTTCCAAGCAACGTGCCGAACTGGAGCATGCCACCGAACGCTACGTCAATGACATGAACCGCGAAGTCCTCCAATCCGAAGAAGTGTTGAGCGAAATCCGCCGCATCAATCGCGATGCCATGCGTCAAATCTATACGCAGGAAGAAGTGGATGCCATGATTGCCTTTAACAGTTCACCTCTCGGGCAAAGCATAATGCGCAAACAAAGCACCTTGCTCAATACAGTGCTGCCTTCAATGGCACGCCTGCTCAGCCAGCGTTACGAGCAAGCCGGCCAACGCCTAACGCCCCAATTCCAGCGCGAAGTAGAGCGCATCATGGGCTCCGGCAGCGGCAGCAACGGCGCCGCCGGCAAGCGCCGCTAAGCCGGGCAATCTCACGGCATGGCAGATTTTTCCCACAAAGCTATCCCCAGCCGCGCCTTGGGCGGGTAAAATACAGCCCAGCCCTGTAGGGCTACCTGAAAAACGGTTTCCATCGCACACAAAGCGCCGGCTTCAAGCGCATTTTTTCAGGTAGCCTATATTTTCAGGTAGCCTTTATATCGAAACCTTCCACCGAGTTCCCCATGCCCACCCTATCCGAATTCCTCCCGCAACACCTCGCCGAACATCATCTGTCCGCCGAGCTCGGCAGCGTCGTTTCCACCCTTGCCCAAGCCTGCCAAACCATCAGCGGCCAAGTGCGCCAAGGCGCGCTCGCCGGCGTGCTTGGCGAAGCCGGCAGCAGCAATGTGCAAGACGAAGCGCAGAAAAAACTAGACGTTATCGCCAACCAAATCCTCATCGACGCCTTGCGCGCCAACCCCGCCGTGGCCGGCCTGGCCAGCGAAGAAGAAGAGCAGTTCGTGCCCGCCAACCCGCAGGGC
Organism: Eikenella sp. Marseille-P7795; assembly: GCF_916618725.1. Classification (NCBI taxonomy): domain Bacteria; kingdom Pseudomonadati; phylum Pseudomonadota; class Betaproteobacteria; order Neisseriales; family Neisseriaceae; genus Eikenella; species Eikenella sp. Marseille-P7795. Next base: position 21,031 of record NZ_CAKAJZ010000007.1, read on the forward strand.
GGCTACCTGGTGCTGTTCGACCCCTTAGACGGCTCGTCCAATATCGACATCAACATCTCCGTCGGCACCATCTTCTCCATCCTGAAAAAGCCCGAAGGCGCGCTTTCCACCCAATCCTTCCTGCAAAGCGGCCGCGAGCAAATCGCCAGCGGTTATGTCCTCTACGGCCCGCAAACCCAGCTCGTGCTCTGCCTGCGCCATGGCGTGGCCGTATTCACGCTGGATGCGGGCGGCCAATTTGTCCAAACCCAGCTCAACCCGCAAGTGCCGGCTGCTGCGCGCGAATTTGCCATCAATATGTCCAACCAGCGCCATTGGCAACCGCCCATGCAGCAATATATTGCCGAACTGCTCGCCGGCGACACCGGCCCTCGCGGCAAAAACTACAATATGCGCTGGGTGGCCAGCATGGTGGCCGAAATCCACCGCATCCTCATGCGCGGCGGCGTGTTCATGTATCCCAAAGACGCCCGAGACCCCGCCAAGCCCGGCAAACTGCGCCTGATGTATGAAGCCAACCCGTTGAGCCTCATCATCGAACAAGCCGGCGGCGCCAGCACCAACGCCCGCGAGCCCATGCTCGACATTCGGCCCGAAGGCCTGCACCAGCGCGTGGCCGTAATCATGGGCAGCCGCGAAGAAGTAGAATACGTTACCCGCCTGCACCAGGCATAAACAAAGGCTACCTGAAAATTTTCGCTTCGCAAAAGCCAAAGCTTTCAGGTAGCCCCTCCCTTTTACAACCCTTTAGCATAAAGACACACCCGCCATGCAAACCATCCGCGTTGCCGCCATCCAACTCGTTTCCCACACCGACCCCGCCATAAACCGCCGCAGCGTCGTGCAGCAAGTTGCCGCCGCCGCCCAAGACGGCGCCGACTGGGTGCTCCTGCCCGAATACTGGCCGCTCATGGGCCGCCACGACACCGACAAGCTCGCCCTAGCCGAACAATTCGGCCGCGGCCCCCTGCAAATCTTCATGGCCGAACTCGCCGCCCGCCACCGCATCGTCTTATTCGGCGGCAGCATCCCCCTGCTCGCCAGCCAAAGCGGCAAAATCATCAACAGCCTGCTCGTATACGGCCGCGACGGCCAATGCCTCAGCCGCTACGACAAAACCCACCTCTTCAGCTACACCGGCATCGGCGAAAGCTACCGCGAAGCCGACACCATCGAAGCCGGCAACAGCATCCCCCCCTCCGCCGAAATCGACGGCTGGCGCTACGGCCAAGGCGTATGCTACGACCTACGCTTCCCCGAAATCTTCCGCGCCCAGCAGCCCTTCGACGTGCTGCTCCTGCCCGCCGCCTTCACCTACACCACCGGCAAAGCCCACTGGCAAACCCTCCTACAAGCCCGCGCCATCGAAAACCAATGCTACGTCATCGCCGCCGCCCAAGGCGGCCTGCACGACAGCGGCCGCCGCACCTACGGCCACAGCATGATCATCGACCCCTGGGGCGAAATCCTCGCCGAGCTGCCAGAAGGCGAAGGCCGCATCATGGCCGAGCTCTCCCCCCAGCGCCTGCACACCGTGCGCAGCCAGCTCCCCGCCCTGCAACACCGCCGGTTTTAACCATGAGGCTACCTGAAAAAGCAAACGCCGATTTTTCAGGTAGCCTCTTCCGTATCACCCAGGCTAGCTGCAAACAGCAGCCGTTCCGTTCACCAGAAAGCAAACCATCATGCAAACCATCGTCGTCCTCACCGGCGCCGGCATCAGTGCCGACAGCGGCCTGCGCACCTTCCGCGACACCGACGGCCTGTGGGAAGGCTACAAAGTGGAAGAAGTGTGCACGCCCGAAGCCTTCGCCCGCAATCCCAAGCTCGTGATCGACTTCTACAACGAACGCCGCCGCCAAGCGCAAGCCGCCCAACCCAACGCCGCTCACCTCGCCCTCGCCGAGCTGGAAAAATACTACAAAGTGCAAATTATCACCCAAAACGTAGACGACCTGCACGAGCGCGCCGGCAGCCGCACCGTGCTGCACCTGCACGGCGAATTAAACAAAGCCCGCAGCAGCGTAAACGAGCAATACGTAATCGATTGGACTGGCGACCAATCCCTCGCCGACAAAGACCCGGAAGGCCACCCCATGCGCCCGCACATCGTGTGGTTCGGCGAAGCCGTGCCGCTGATCGAAACCGCCGCACAATGGGTGTCGCAGGCCGACAAAGTGCTGGTGGTCGGCACCTCCATGCAGGTGTATCCCGCCGCCGGCCTGCTGCAATACGCGCCCTACGAAGCCGAGTGCTACCTGGTCGATCCGCGCCCGCCCGCCGGCCTGGCCAACATCAGCATTACCGCCGCCAAAGCCAAAGACGGCGTGCCGCAGCTGGTGGACAAGCTCATTGCCGAAGCCCGGCAGGCTTAGCCCCTTAGGCTACCTGAAAATATTGCCTCCGCCATTTTTCAGGTAGCCTCTTCCGACCCAAAGGCTACCTGAAAACTTTGATTACCCGCCCACTCCTCCCGCCATGACCCAAATCCTGCTCTACACTTTCATCTACCTCGCCTTCGCCGTGGCCGCGGTGCTCATCTCCAAAAAACTGGGCTTGGGCTCGGTGCTGGGCTACCTCATGGCCGGCATCGCCATCGGCCCGGTGTTGGGCCTGGCCGGCAAGGAAACCGAATCCATCCAACACGTTGCCGAATTCGGCGTGGTGATGATGCTGTTTTTGGTGGGGCTGGAGCTGGCGCCGCAGAAGCTGTGGCAGCTGCGGCACAAGCTCTTGGGGCTGGGCGGATTGCAGGTGGGCTTGTCGGTGGCGGCGATTGCGGGCATCACCGTGGCCATCGGCAAAAGCTGGCAGATGGGCGTGGCGGTGGGCTGCATTTTGGCGCTCTCCTCCACCGCCATCGTGCTGCAAACCTTCAATGAGAAAAACCTGATGCACACACCGGGCGGGCAGGCCGGTTTTGCCATCCTGCTGTTTCAAGACGTGGCTGCCATCCCGATGCTGGCGCTGCTGCCGCTGCTGGCCACTTCCTCGCGCCACCGCAGCCAGCACGCCGAAACCCTGCTCACCGACCAGCCGGGCTGGGTGCACGCTGCCGTGAGCATTGCCGCCATCCTGCTGATTGTGGTGGGCGTACGCTTTCTGGTGCCGCGCCTGTTCCGCTTCATCAGCAAAATCCGGCTAAACGAAATGTTTACCATGTTCACGCTGGCGCTGGTGGTGGGCATCGCCACGCTGATGTCGCTCATCGGCCTTTCGCCCGCCTTGGGCGCTTTCGTGGCGGGCGTGGCGCTGGCCAACAGCTCCTACCGGCACGAAATGGAAAGCCATCTGGAACCGTTTAAAGGGCTGCTTTTGGGGCTGTTTTTCATCACCGTGGGCGCGGGCATGAATTTCCCGCTGTTGTTTAAAGAATTTTGGGTGGTGGCCGCCATCACATTGGCCACGCTGGCGGTGAAGGGCAGCATTTTGTTCATCCTCGGCCTGCTGTTCCGCCTGCCGCGCATGGGCAGCAAGCTGCTGGCGCTGAGCTTGGCGCAGGCCGGTGAATTCGGCTTCGTGCTGCTCTCCATCGCGCGCCAAAGCCACGTTCTGCCGCGCGCCATGTCCGACCGCATTTCGCTGGTGGTGGCGCTCTCTATGCTGCTCACGCCGCTGCTGTTTATCGTGTACGATAAACTCGTGGTGCCGCGCGGCATCGCCGAAGAAAACCAAGACCGCCCGCAAGACATAATCGAAGAAGAAAACCCGGTCATCCTGCTCGGACACGGCCGGTTCGGCCAGCAAATCAACAGCATGCTTACCGCCTGCGGCTTCCACACCACGGTTATCGACTTCCATGCCGACACCGTGGAAGGCCTCACCAAATACGGCAGCAAAACCTACTACGGCGACGCGTCCCGACCCGAGTTGCTCAATTCCATCGGCCTGGCGCACGCCAAGCTCCTCATCGTCTGCATCAGCAACCGTGAGCAGGCCACCGCCATCGTTGAATTCGTGCACCGCCACTACCCCAACCTGCCCGTGATCGCCCGCGCCTACGACCGTATCCACGCCTACCACCTGCACCATGCCGGCGCCGACTACATCATCCGCGAAACTGCCGATTCCGCCATCCGCAGCGGCAAGCTCGCACTGGAAAAACTCGGCGTCAATGCCAACAAAGCGCAAGAACTGAGCGAATTCTACGCCGCCCGCGACCGCTACCAAATGGACAAAATGGCCGAAGTGTACAACCCCGACATCCCGCCCTTTGCCAACGACACCCTGCTCAAAACCGCCCAGGAAATCGACGCCGAAACCGGCAAAATGATGCAATCCCTGCTGCGTGGCGAAACCGTGGATTGGCAGGAAGACCCCGAGAGCTGGACGCGCATGAAAAAGGGCTGGCTTAAGGCTGCCAGCCATCATATCCCCCCAGCCCAACTCCAACCGAAAAACCATGATCCAGCCAAGTGAAAAACACGAAGTCCGCCGCCGCCTGCGCCGCGCCCGGCAAGCCATTCCACCAATCAAGCGGCAACGCGCCGAACAACGCATCAACCGCCTGCTCAAAGGCTACCTGAAACGCGGCAAACGCCTCGCCGTGTATTGGCCCATCGGCAGCGAGCTGCGGTTAAACGGCCTCGTTGCCGCCGCCCGAGCCCGCGGCACCCAGCTCTACCTGCCCTACATCCAGCCCGGCAAACAACGCCTCTGGTTCACCCCTTACCCCGCCTCTGGCCGCCCCGAACGCCTGCGCAAAGGCAAACTGCGTATCCCTCAGTTCGCCGGTCAAAAAATCCGCATCCACAACCTGCACGGCATCATCATCCCCCTTATCGGCATCGACAGCCGCGGCTACCGCATGGGCCAAGGCGGCGGCTTCTACGACGTTACCCTCGCCGCCACCCGCCACCGCCTCTGCCCGCTCAAAATCGGCGCCGGTTTCGCCTGCCAGCAAACCGATAGCCTGCCCACTGAATCCCACGATATGCGGCTCGATATCTGGGTTTGCGAAACCGGTATCCGGCATTTCGGCAAGCACTGAATAGGGTGATGATTTTTCAGGTAGCCCAAGCAACTGCCCAGCCAAGATACAGCTAACTTGACTGAATAAATCAAGCATTCCTAAAACCTATTCAGGCCACCTGAAAACTACTTAGCCACAATAAAAAATCGCTGTATGCCTAAATATTAAGCATACAGCGATTTTTTATTCTTTCTGCGGATTGTGTCTTAAATGGCTAAAACATTACGGTTTAGCTGCAGACGGTTTGTTGGCAGCCGGTTTGGCGGCAGGAGTAGCTGGTTTGGCAGCAGCCGGCTGTTGCTGCTGAGGAGCAGCCTGACGGTTTGCAGCAGGAGCACGGGCAGCTTGGCCGTTACCCACAGTAATCTCTTCAGAAATCTTCTGATAAATCCCATTACCGATACCGCGAACGTTTTTGATATCTTCAGTTGATTTAAACGGACCGTTTGCCGTACGGTATTCAACAATTGCTGCAGCTTTAGCTGGGCCAATGCCGTTCAAAGTCTGCAACTCTTGTGCAGTAGCCGTATTAATATTAACTTGTGCCAATGCCCAAGAAAAACTCAGCAAAGTAAAAACAACAAAGAGAAACTTTTTCATTCCTGACTCCTTATGGGGATTAATGGGATGATGTTTAATCAAAACAGGTGATGCCACTATACATTATCATTCTTTTCTGTACAAGTTCTTTACCTACAAACAACAAAATTCCATATTTTTCCATTCTCTAGGAATGGCTGACACCCCGGCTGATTAAGCCGGGGTGTCGGAATAGGTGTTTGGCAGTGTCCTACTTTCGCACGGGTATCCGTACTATCATCGGCGCTGGTTCGTTTCACGGTCCTGTTCGGGATGGGAAGGCGTGGGACCAAACCGCTATGGCCGCCAAACTAAACTGTACAAATCGTCAAGCCGCCGATATCGCTATCGGCCAATCAATCTTCTCCGGCCAAACTCTCTCAAGGTTCGACCGTCGGGTAATGTGTATCTCTTTCCAGTAAGCTTTATCTTCCGTCCTCTCCGGTGGCCAGCCACCGCAAAGCACTTCAAATGATAGAGTCAAGCCTCACGAGCAATTAGTATGGGTTAGCTGCACGCGTTGCCGCGCTTCCACACCCCACCTATCAACGTCCTGGTCTAGAACGACTCTTTAGTGTGGTTATACCACAAGGGAAGTCTCATCTCCAGGCAGGTTTCGCGCTTAGATGCTTTCAGCGCTTATCCTTCCCGAACTTAGCTACCCGGCGATGCCACTGGCGTGACAACCGGTACACCAGAGGTTCGTCCACTCCGGTCCTCTCGTACTAGGAGCAGCCCCTGTCAAACTTCCAACGCCCACTGCAGATAGGGACCAAACTGTCTCACGACGTTTTAAACCCAGCTCACGTACCACTTTAAATGGCGAACAGCCATACCCTTGGGACCGACTACAGCCCCAGGATGTGATGAGCCGACATCGAGGTGCCAAACTCCGCCGTCGATATGAACTCTTGGGCGGAATCAGCCTGTTATCCCCGGAGTACCTTTTATCCGTTGAGCGATGGCCCTTCCATTCAGAACCACCGGATCACTATGTCCTGCTTTCGCACCTGCTCGACTTGTCGGTCTCGCAGTTAAGCTACCTTTTGCCATTGCACTATCAGTCCGATTTCCGACCGGACCTAGGTAACCTTCGAACTCCTCCGTTACTCTTTGGGAGGAGACCGCCCCAGTCAAACTGCCTACCATGCACGGTCCCCGATCCGGATCACGGACCTGGGTTAGAACCTCAAAGTCACCAGGGTGGTATTTCAAGGACGGCTCCACAGAAACTGGCGTCTCTGCTTCTAAGCCTCCCACCTATCCTACACAAGTGACTTCAAAGTCCAATGCAAAGCTACAGTAAAGGTTCACGGGGTCTTTCCGTCTAGCAGCGGGTAGATTGCATCTTCACAACCACTTCAACTTCGCTGAGTCTCGGGAGGAGACAGTGTGGCCATCGTTACGCCATTCGTGCGGGTCGGAACTTACCCGACAAGGAATTTCGCTACCTTAGGACCGTTATAGTTACGGCCGCCGTTTACTGGGGCTTCGATCCGATGCTCTCACATCTTCAATTAACCTTCCAGCACCGGGCAGGCGTCACACCCTATACGTCCACTTTCGTGTTTGCAGAGTGCTGTGTTTTTAATAAACAGTCGCAGCCACCGATTCTCTGCGACCCTCCAACGCTTACGCCGCGAAGGCTTAACGTCGAAGGGCATACCTTCTCCCGAAGTTACGGTATCAATTTGCCGAGTTCCTTCTCCCGAGTTCTCTCAAGCGCCTTAGAATTCTCATCCTGCCCACCTGTGTCGGTTTGCGGTACGGTTCGATTTAAGCTGAAGCTTAGTGGCTTTTCCTGGAAGCGTGGTATCGGTCACTTCGCATCCGTAGATGCTCGTTATCGCTTCTCGGTGTTTCGAAGAACCGGATTTGCCTAGTCCTTCCACCTACCGGCTTGAACAAACTATTCCAACAGTTTGCTGACCTAACCTTCTCCGTCCCCACGTCGCACTTAAATCAAGTACGGGAATATTAACCCGTTTCCCATCGACTACGCATCTCTGCCTCGCCTTAGGGGCCGACTCACCCTGCGCCGATGAACGTTGCGCAGGAAACCTTGGGCTTTCGGCGAGCGGGCTTTTCACCCGCTTTATCGCTACTCATGTCAACATTCGCACTTCTGATACCTCCAGCATACCTTACGATACGCCTTCTCAGGCCTACAGAACGCTCCCCTACCATGCACGCTTCATTAAAACAACTCTGCTTCCACCATCCGTCACGCTCGACTTTGATGGGCGCTTTCCGTCGCTTCGCTCCGGTAAGCTGTTTTAATGAAGCGTGCATCCGCAGCTTCGGTTATAGATTTGAGCCCCGTTACATCTTCCGCGCAGGATGACTCGACCAGTGAGCTATTACGCTTTCTTTAAATGATGGCTGCTTCTAAGCCAACATCCTGGCTGTCTAAGCCTTCCCACTTCGTTTACCACTTAATCTATCATTTGGGACCTTAGCTGGCGGTCTGGGTTGTTTCCCTTTCGACAACGGACGTTAGCACCCGCTGTCTGTCTCCCATGCTCACACTTTCCAGTATTCTGAGTTTGCCATGGGTTGGTAAGTCGCAATGACCCCCTAGCCATAACAGTGCTTTACCCCCGGAAGTGATACATGAGGCACTACCTAAATAGTTTTCGGGGAGAACCAGCTATCTCCGAGTTTGTTTAGCCTTTCACCCCTATCCACAGCTCATCCCCGCATTTTGCAACATGCGTGGGTTCGGTCCTCCAGTACCTGTTACGGCACCTTCAACCTGGCCATGGATAGATCACTCGGTTTCGGGTCTACGCCCAGCAACTCGTCGCCCTATTAAGACTCGGTTTCCCTACGCCTCCCCTATCCGGTTAAGCTCGCTACTGAACGTAAGTCGTTGACCCATTATACAAAAGGTACGCAGTCACCCCAGATTTAAGCATCCTGCTATCTTGCTTAAATCTGCCAGTTTCACTCCTTAGTCTGCTTTTAGCTCGCTGCTCGCTCGCTGAAAGAACCAAGATACTTAAATCTGGGGCTCCCACTGTTTGTATGCATCAGGTTTCAGGTTCTATTTCACTCCCCTCCCGGGGTTCTTTTCGCCTTTCCCTCACGGTACTGGTTCACTATCGGTCGATGATGAGTATTTAGCCTTGGAGGATGGTCCCCCCATCTTCAGACAGGATTTCTCGTGTCCCGCCCTACTTGTCGTATACCTAGTACCACTACCGAGATTTCGAATACGGGGCTATCACCCACTATGGCGGAACTTTCCATTTCCTTCTTCTATCTCAACAGCTATCGTATACAGGCTCCTCCGCGTTCGCTCGCCACTACTTGCGGAATCTCGGTTGATTTCTTTTCCTCCGGGTACTGAGATGGTTCAGTTCTCCGGGTTCGCTTCGCTTACCCTATGGATTCGGATAAGGATACCGTACAAAATACGGTGGGTTTCCCCATTCGGACATCACCGGATCATAGCTCTATTGCCAGCTCCCCGATGCTTTTCGCAGGCTTACACGTCCTTCGTCGCCTATCATCGCCAAGGCATCCACCTGATGCACTTATTCACTTGACTCTATCATTTGAAGTGCCTTTCTGACTTTGCCCTCCCTGCGTTGACGACAGTCGGGACTTAAGGCCTCTACTCTGATAAAGCTTACTGCTTGTTGTGTCCGAATCCTGCCTTTTGTCTCAGGATCCGGTCAATACAATCATTACCCAAATTTCAGTAAGTGGGGCACACCCCCTCTTACTTCGTTTGTTTATTGATTTCGGCTTGCCAATTTGTTAAAGATCGATGCGTCGCTTGCGCTTCGCAAATCAAAACCAGCTGCTTTCAAGTGGCCTGAAAGCGGTTCGCTTTGATTTGAAAAGTGCTGGGTCTGTGGTGGAGGCAAACGGGATCGAACCGATGACCCCCTGCTTGCAAAGCAGGTGCTCTACCAACTGAGCTATGCCCCCTTACCTCTCTCCTCGGGCGTTTCTACTGCTCTGCCTCTGGCTTCAGCGTGGTGGTGGGTCTGGGAGGACTTGAACCTCCGACCCCACGCTTATCAAGCGTGTGCTCTAACCAGCTGAGCTACAAACCCAAGGTCTTCTCTTGCATCTGTGTGATTACCGATAGGTGTGGATGCTCCTGCCCCGCTTTTCTCTAGAAAGGAGGTGATCCAGCCGCAGGTTCCCCTACGGCTACCTTGTTACGACTTCACCCCAGTCATGAAGCATACCGTGGCAAGCGGCCTCCTCGCGGTTAGCCTACCTGCTTCTGGTATCCCCCACTCCCATGGTGTGACGGGCGGTGTGTACAAGACCCGGGAACGTATTCACCGCAGTATGCTGACCTGCGATTACTAGCGATTCCGACTTCATGCACTCGAGTTGCAGAGTGCAATCCGGACTACGATCGGTTTTCTGGGATTGGCTCCGCCTCGCGGCTTGGCTACCCTCTGTACCGACCATTGTATGACGTGTGAAGCCCTGGTCATAAGGGCCATGAGGACTTGACGTCATCCCCACCTTCCTCCGGTTTGTCACCGGCAGTCTCATTAGAGTGCCCAACTAAATGATGGCAACTAATGACAAGGGTTGCGCTCGTTGCGGGACTTAACCCAACATCTCACGACACGAGCTGACGACAGCCATGCAGCACCTGTGTTACGGCTCCCGAAGGCACCCTTCCGTCTCTGGAAGGTTCCGTACATGTCAAGACCAGGTAAGGTTCTTCGCGTTGCATCGAATTAATCCACATCATCCACCGCTTGTGCGGGTCCCCGTCAATTCCTTTGAGTTTTAATCTTGCGACCGTACTCCCCAGGCGGTCGATTTCACGCGTTAGCTACGCTACTAAGCAGTCAAGCTGCCCAACAGCTAATCGACATCGTTTAGGGCGTGGACTACCAGGGTATCTAATCCTGTTTGCTACCCACGCTTTCGAGCATGAACGTCAGTGTTATCCCAGGGGGCTGCCTTCGCCATCGGTATTCCTCCACATCTCTACGCATTTCACTGCTACACGTGGAATTCTACCCCCCTCTGACACACTCTAGCCATCCAGTTCAGAACGCAGTTCCCAGGTTAAGCCCGGGGATTTCACATCCTGCTTAAATAACCGTCTGCGCTCGCTTTACGCCCAGTAATTCCGATTAACGCTCGCACCCTACGTATTACCGCGGCTGCTGGCACGTAGTTAGCCGGTGCTTATTCTTTCGGTACCGTCAGCAGAAACGGGTATTAACCGTCCCCTTTTCTTCCCGAACAAAAGTACTTTACAACCCGAAGGCCTTCTTCATACACGCGGCATGGCTGGATCAGGGTTGCCCCCATTGTCCAAAATTCCCCACTGCTGCCTCCCGTAGGAGTCTGGGCCGTGTCTCAGTCCCAGTGTGGCGGATCGTCCTCTCAGACCCGCTACTGATCGTCGCCTTGGTAGGCCTTTACCCCACCAACTAGCTAATCAGATATCGGCCGCTCAAATAGCGCAAGGCCTTTCGGTCCCCTGCTTTCCTCCTCAGAGCGTATGCGGTATTAGCCAATCTTTCGATTGGTTATCCCCCACTACTCGGCACGTTCCGATATGTTACTCACCCGTTCGCCACTCGCCGGCAGAAGTGCAAGCACTCCTCCGCTGCCGTTCGACTTGCATGTGTAAAGCATGCCGCCAGCGTTCAATCTGAGCCAGGATCAAACTCTTATGTTCAATCTCTAACTTTAAACTTCTGGTCTGCTTCAAAGAAACCAACAGATCAATGTCTAAAACATCGTCTTGTCTTCTCTTAGCAGTGCGGATGCCGAAACATCCACACTTATCGGTAATCTCACTGTTAAAGAACAATTCCGCTCCCGAATAAAAACGACACGTCTCAAAACCAATCAGTCCAACCAATTTCGAAACGGTGCCGTGGAAGCAGCGAAGATGCGAACTATACGCCATCCCCTCCCCACCTGTCAAATACTCAAGAACTAAATTTCTATCCAAAACACTCAAATCCTACATATCATTGAGAATTTAGTTTCAACACCCTCGCAACCGGCCTGCGTCCGACTGATGGCTACCTGAAAATCCTCCAACACTAAACTTGAAACCGCCCCCGCTTTACCTGCATCCCATATTGCAATTTTGCCGCCAAACTGTGATTGCGCAAAGCATGGGTGAGCGCCACCGCCAGCCCGTCGGCGGCATCAGCCTGCGGTTTGCCGGAAAGCTTCAGCATCTGCACCACCATGTGCTGCACCTGTTCTTTGGCCGCCTTACCCTGCCCCACCACCGCCTGCTTCACCTGCAAAGCCGTGTATTCGTACACCGGCAGCCCGCGCAACACCAGCGCCGCCACCGCCGCCCCGCGCGCCTGCCCCAGCATCAGTGTGGCCGCTGGGTTTACGTTCACAAACACCTGCTCAATGGCCGCCTGCGTCGGCTTATAAGTATCGATAATTTCGCCAATGTGCTGCACGATGATGCCGATGCGGCCGGCCAGCTCGTCGCCCGGGATGGTTTTGATGCAGCCGGAGGCCACATAGCGCTGGCTCTGCCCCACCACATCAATCACGCCGAACCCCGTTACCCGGCTGCCCGGGTCGATACCCAAAATCCGTATCGGTTTCTGCATAGTTCTTCCGTTTAATCGCCCAAACAAGTTTTTCAGGTAGCCTCAATATTAGGGATAACAGGCTACCTGAAAACAAATTGGCCGCATTATAAGCCAAGTTTTCAGGTAGCCTCCATGCCCGCCTGAGCCCGCAGATTTGAAGAAGCCTAGATAAAACGGTAAACTGCGAGCCGTTTCAACCTCTATAGAACCCCTCATCGCCGCGATGAAGCCCGCATTCGACATCAAATCCGCCCGTCTCGACGCGCTGGCCATCCAGCTCAACACCGCCGAAGAAGCCGCCATCCGCCGCACGCTAAACGAGCGCGCCGCCCAATACGCCGAGCTCAGCGACATGCCGCTTCTGCTCGACATCCAAGCCTTCAGCGAGCCCGGCGATTTGGATTTGGACGCCATCCTCGGCCTGTTTGCCGAACACGGCCTGCCCATCGGCACCCTGCGCCACCGCGGCGAAGCGTGGCAAACCCTCGCCCGAGAACACCACCTGGCTTTTTGCGAAGAAGGCATAAGCAACAGCGAAGAGCCGAAAGAGGCCGGCAGGCTACCTGAAAAAAGGCCAGCTGAAACTCCGGCCGCACCCCAGCCGGGAAACCGCAAAACCCTCGTAGTGGAAAAGCCCATCCGCACCGGACAGCAAGTGTATGCCGAAAACGCCGACCTCATCGTATTGGGCCTGGTGAGCGAAGGCGCCGAAGTGATTGCCGACGGCCACATCCACGTGTATGCCCCCCTGCGCGGCCGCGCCCTGGCCGGCGCCAACGGCGAGCACAGCGCCCGCATTTTCGCCCAATCCATGCAGGCCGAGCTGGTCTCCATCGCTGGTATCTACCGCACCTTCGACCAGCAGCTGCCCCCACACCTGCACCGCCAAGCCGTGCAGATATATTTACAGAAAGAGCGGCTTGCCATCGCCGCCCTCAGCGACATGATTTAAGGCAACACGCCAAACGCAACAAACTATTTAGGGCTTCAAATTTTCAGGTAGCCTTTTTCAGGTAGCCTCAAGCAGCCCGCACACCATTTCAAACCACAAATTCACCGAACAGAAAGGACTGTTACCGTGGCAAAAATCATCGTAGTAACCTCCGGCAAAGGCGGCGTAGGCAAAACCACCACCAGCGCCAGCATCGCCAGCGGCCTGGCCCTCAAAGGCCACAAAACCGCCGTGATCGACTTCGACGTCGGCCTGCGCAACCTCGACCTCATCATGGGCTGCGAACGCCGCGTGGTGTACGACCTGATCAACGTTATCCAAAACGAAGCCACACTCAACCAGGCGCTGATTAAAGACAAACACTGCGACAACCTCTTCATCCTGCCCGCCTCGCAAACCCGCGACAAAGACGCGCTCACCCGCGAAGGCGTGGAACGCGTGCTCACCGAGCTCACCGAAAAAATGGATTTCGAATTCGTGATTTGCGACTCGCCCGCCGGCATCGAAACCGGCGCGCTGATGGCGCTGTATTTTGCCGACGAAGCCATTGTTACCACCAATCCCGAAGTATCCAGCGTGCGCGATTCCGACCGCATTTTGGGCATTTTGCAGAGCAAGAGCCGCCACGCCGAAAAAGGCGAGCAGGTGAAAGAACACCTGCTGATTACGCGCTACAACCCCGAGCGCGTGGCCAGCGGCGAAATGCTTTCCGTGGCCGATATCGAAGACGTGCTGCGCATCCCGCTCTTGGGCGTGATTCCCGAATCGCAGAATATCCTGCAAGCCTCCAACGTCGGCCTGCCGGTGATTCATCAGGAAGGCGTGGCGGCGGCCGAAGCGTATAAAGACGTGGTGGCGCGCCTGTTGGGTGAAAACCGGCCGATGCGTTTCTTGGAAGCAGAAAAGAAAGGCTTCCTGCAACGCCTGTTCGGAGGTTAAGCCATGTCCTTGATCGATATGCTGTTTGGCAAGAAACCCAAATCTGCCAGCATCGCCCGCGACCGCCTGCAAATCATCATTGCGCAAGAGCGCGTGAAATCGCAGGCGCCCGACTACCTGCCCACCCTGCAAAAAGAGCTGCTGGAAGTGTTGTCGAAATATGTGCACGTGTCGCTCGACGACATCCGCATCTCGCAAGAAACGCAAGACGGCGTGGACGTGTTGGAGCTCAACATCATCCTGCCCGACATCCAGCGTAAACACGAAGAAAGCTAAACCATGACCCTAACCGAATTGCGCTATATCGTGGCGGTGGCGCAAGAACGCCACTTCGGCCGCGCTGCCCAGCGCTGCTTCGTTAGCCAGCCGACTTTATCGATTGCCATCAAAAAGCTGGAAGAAGAGCTCTCGGTGTCGCTGTTCGACCGCAGCAGCAATGAGGTTAAGCCCACCGACACCGGCGAGCGCATCATCATGCAGGCGCACCGCGTGCTGGAAGAGGCCGACCGCATCAAGCACTTGGCCGCTTCCGAGCAAAACGAGCTCTCCGGCGTGTTTAAGCTGGGGCTGATTTTCACCGTGGCGCCCTATCTGCTGCCGCGCCTGATTTTGTCGCTGCGCAACATCGCCCCCGGCATGCCGCTGATGCTGGAAGAACACTACACCGGCAACCTCACCGACTGGCTGAAAAAAGGCGAGCTGGACGCCATCGTGGTGGCCGAACCCTTCCAAGAGCCCGGCATCATCACCGAGCCCTTGTATGAAGAGCCATTTTTCGTGATTGTGCCCAAGGGGCACGAGTTTGAAGAGCTGGACGCAGTATCCGTGCAGCAGCTGATGGATCAGCAAGTGCTGCTCCTGAGCGAAGGCAACTGCATGCGCGACCAAGTGCTGGAAAGCTGCAGCAAACTGGCCTCCCGCCAGCGCATCTCCGGGCTGGCCAACACCCTGCAAGGCAGCTCCATCAACACCATCCGCCACATGGTGGCCAGCGGCATGGGCATCAGCGTGCTGCCCTCCAGCTCGCTCACGGATAACGACCACCTGCTGTTTTCCATCATTCCCTTCGAGCCGCCCGTGCCCAGCCGGCGCATCGTATTGGCTTCGCGCCGCAACTTCGTGCGCCCGCAGGCCTTGCAGGCGCTGCGCCAGGCCGTGCTGCAATCCCAGCTCACCGGCGTGCGTTTTGCCGAAGCCTAAACCGCGGCATAGAGGCTACCTGAAAAAGGCTACCTGAAAACACCCGACCATTTTTCAGGTAGCCTTTAGCTTGGTTTTGTTTCACCTGCAAACCAAGTAAAATAGCGCGATTATTTTATTCACCCCACACCACCATGCTCACCTTCCAACAAATCATTTTCAAACTGCAAAACTACTGGGCCGGCCAAGGCTGCACCCTCCTCCAGCCGCTCGACATGGAAGTCGGCGCCGGCACCTCCCACCCCGCCACCTGCCTGCGCGCGCTCGGCCCCGAGCCCTGGTTTGCCGCCTACGTGCAACCCAGCCGCCGCCCCAAAGACGGCCGCTACGGCAACAACCCCAACCGCCTGCAACACTACTACCAATTTCAGGTAGCCCTCAAGCCCGCCCCCGCCAACATCCAAGACCTCTACCTCGATTCCCTGCGCGAGCTCGGCATCGACCCCAAAGTCCACGACATCCGCTTCGTGGAAGACGACTGGGAAAACCCCACCCTCGGCGCCTGGGGCCTGGGCTGGGAAGTGTGGCTCAACGGCATGGAAGTCACCCAGTTCACCTATTTCCAACAAGTCGGCGGCATCGACTGCACCCCCGTGCTCGGCGAAATCACCTACGGCATCGAGCGCCTCGCCATGTATCTGCAAGGCGTGGAAAACGTTTACGACCTCGTGTGGGCGCAAACCCCCGACGGCCGCACCATCACCTATGGCGACGTCTACCACCAAAACGAAGTGGAACAATCCACCTACAACTTCGAATACAGCGACGCCGACTGGCTCTTGCGCCAATTCAACGACTACGAAGCCCAAGCCAAACGCCTGCTCGCCGTGGAAGACACCAGCCTCGCCCTGCCCGCCTACGAGCTCGTGCTCAAAGCCGGCCACACCTTCAACCTGCTGGACGCACGCGGCGCCATCTCCGTTACCGAGCGCGCCACCTACATCGGCCGAATCCGCGCCCTAAGCCGCGCCGTGGCGCACAAATATGTGGAAAGCCGCGAGAAACTGGGTTTCCCGCTGATGAACAAACCATAAGCGGCAAGCAGCAAAAAAGGGGTGGAATGTTCCAACCCTTTTGTTTTGCCTTCACGATATGGCATTAGCGCCATTCGCGGCATTCAAAACTTTCCGCCTTATCGACATCCCCGCCAGTATAAAACGCGATTTTCGGCCAGGCGCAAACCGGCATCTGTTTGTTCGGGAAGGACTTGCCTTGTGCAATCATGCGCTCGGGAGCTTGGTTTTTGCCGTGCCAGTTTTCTAAAAGCGTGAGCAGGTCGAAGTCGTTGAAGGCTTGTCCGCCGCCGCAGTGGTTCATGCCCGGCACCATAAACAGGCGGCTGAAACTTTGGGCGTTTTGTGTGTCGGCGTTCATCTGTTTGAACCATTCCACCTGGTCTTTGGCGGAGAACACGGGGTCAGATACGCCTGTTAAAACAATCAGTTTGCCGCCATGTGCTTTAAAACTCGACAAATCGGTGGAAACCGCGTCGTTAATCGCACCAGTTTGGTAGGTTTTGGGCGTGTCGCGGTCGAAATCGAATTTATGCAAATCAAAATTTGGCACGGCGGGGGTCATGAAATACCAAGTCAGCGAGCCTGCACCGAGCGTTACGCCTCGTGAATCGGGCTGGGCGGTTTGCGAGCTGCCCAGTTTCCATGCGCGCCAGTCGGGCTGGTTTAAGCCTGTGTCGTAATACCAGCCGCTGTAAATTGGGTTGCCGCGCGAGTCTTTCGCGCCGTCCATCACGGCTTGGAGCGCGGCGGTTTTGGCGCGGGACAATCCTGCGTGTTCGGCTTTGAAATCGCAGCTTTCCCACGCGTTGATGATGCCGTCTTTCAAGCCGTCGCGGGCATCGCAGCGGTTTTTCACGGCTTGGCTGACTTTATCCAAATCGGCTTGGGTCAAAGCGTTGGCCAGGATTTTGTTGCCCTGCGCGTCTTTGGGGGCGATTTTCATGAATTGTTGGTAATCCCACTGCTGGGCAACGGCGGCGCGGGAGAGGCGGAAGCCCGGGTTGGCGGCAATCACGCCGTCAAATTCCAAAGGATAACGCTGGGCGGCCATCATCGCCTCGCGTCCGCCGTTGGAGCAGCCCATGAAGTAGCTGTGCTGCGGGGCGGCGGCATACATTTTTTGAATCAAAGCCTTGGCAACGGCAGTAACTTTGCCGGTGGACTGGTAGGCAAAATCCAGCCGCGCCTGCTGGTCTGCGCCGAAATCGGGCGTGGGTGTCGGGTGTCCGCCGTCCATGCTGACCACGGCATAACCGCGCATCAGGGCAGGCGCGGCAGTGGAAGTGCGCACGGGGATATTGCCGACTGCCGGCGCGACAAAGCCGTCCACCCCGCCGCCGCCTTGAAACAGAAAATTGCCGTTCCAGTTTTCAGGCAGGCGAAGCTGGAATTTGGTGCCGTAATGCTTGCCGTCCGCGCCCGTGCGCGCGCCGATTTCGCCTTCGACGATGCAGTGCGGTTTCGCCTGCTGGCTGCTTGTTGAACCACCCGTGAGCGACGACATTTTGTCCGCGCCGATTTCGCCGTTTGACCATTCGGCTTTGGTGATGGCGGTGTCGGGCAGGGCTGCGTTTTTCAGGGCAAGGCATTGCTGCTGCGGCGAAGCCTGGGCGGTGGCGGAAACGCCTGCCCACAACAGCAGGGTGGCAATGGGGGTGAATTTGTGCATGACGAACTCCCTTTAAACAGTGTGAAAAAACGGTCTGCCGCGATGATAAAGCACCATACCCGGAAAGACCATGCCAAGATTTTTCAGGTAGCCTGATTGAGCCGGGCGCAAGGGCTACCTGAAAACCAAAAGGCTACCTGAAAACGAGCAACGCGAGTTTCTGCGAAGCTAAATTTTTCAGGTAGCCTTTTGGCTGCCTCACAATACGTTGGCCAGCAGGCTTTGGCCGAGGTAGCCGCCCTGCTCGGCGCCGGGCAGGGTGAAGAAGTAGCCGCCGCCGAAGGGACTGATGTATTCCTCGAGCGGTTCGAAATCGAGCAGCTTCTGCACGAAGATGAAGCCGTCGTCGAGGTTGGCCTGATAGCAGATGAAAATGAGGCCGACGTCGAGCTGGCCGGATTTGGCCAGGCCGCGCGAGTAGTCGAAGGGGCGGCGATAGAGCAGGTGCCGCTTCATGAATTCAGGGTCGCGCGGGTTGGCCAGGCGCATGTGGCTGTCAGCGGGAAGGGTTTTGCCTTCGGGGTCGGAAGCGTAGTTGGGGATGTCGCCTTCGTTTTTCATGCCCAGCGGGGCGCCGCTGTATTTTTCGCGGCCGAAGATGGTTTGCTGTTCTTGCAGCGGGGTGCGGTCCCAAAATTCGACGAAGTGGCGGATGAGGCGCACGGCTTGGTAGCTGCCGTTTTTGGCCCAGGCAGGCTCGTCTCGGCTGTTTTCGGCCACGCCGCTCCACAAGACGGCGTCGGCGGTTTCGGGCTTGGATACGTCGGGGTTGCCGGAGCCGTCGCGGAAGCCGAAGAGGTTGCGGGCGGCGAGTGCGCCGGGCTCGGCCTTGGGCAGGAAGCCGTCGATGCTCCAGCGGATGACGGCGAATTGGGCGGTGTTTTTAATGATGTCGCGCAGGGCGTTTTGGCAGGTTTCGGGGGTGAAGGCGCAAATTTGCAGGCTGAGGTCGCCGTCGCACCAGTCGCGTTGCAGTTTGTCGTTGGGGAAATCTTTCATTTCCTGGAGGTGTTTGGGCTTGTGGGGGGCGAGGCCGAAACGTTCGTCAAACAGGCTGTTGCCCACGCTGAGGGTGATGGTGAGGCCGTCGGGCCGGATGACTTTGCCGAGGATGCCGCTGCCTTGCGGGGGGAGTTTGGGGTCGCCGTCTTGCAGCTCGCCGCCTTTGGTGAGGAAGTCGGCGCGGGCGGTGATGGCGCGGAAGAGGTGTTCGAGTTCTTTGGGGGTTTTGGCGAGCACGTCGAAGGCGGCCATGATGGCGAATTGTTGGTGCGGGGTGGTGATGCCGGCTTGGTGGGTGCCGTAGAAGGGGAAGCTTTGGCTGGAGTGGTGTTCGGGGCTGTTGCCGCCGTTTTGCGCGGAGCCGCTTTCGGCATTTTGCTCTTTACTGCCCATGCCGCAGGCGGCGAGCCCGGCGGCTGCGGCGCCAACGGCGAGGCCTTTGAACAGGGTGCGTTTGGAGGGGGATTGGGGTTGCTGGTCGTTGGGTTGCATGGTTTCTCCTGCTGGGGAAGTTTTCAGGTAGCCTCTGGGACGATAGAGGCTACCTGAAAACGGGATTCCCTTTTTTAAACTGGGTCAAACATTTCGGGCTGATTAGTTCAAACCGAGAATGCCGCGCAGTTTGGCCAAGTCTTCAGCCAGGGTGTTAATCGGTGCCTGCAAGGTTTTGCGGTCGGCTTCGGTGAGCTTGTCGTAGGGCTCGAAGCCTTTGTCGTTGCGGTATTTAGCGAGGATGTCGGTAACCTGTTTGAAGTTGGCATCCACTTTTTCCAGCAGGGCTTTGTCTTTCTCGGCAATCATCGGGCGGAAGAGCTCAACGATTTTCTGCGCGCCTTCCACGTTGGCTTGGAAGTCGCTCAGGTCGGTGCGGCTGTAGCGGTCTTCCTCGCCGCTGATTTTGCTGTTGGCCACTTCTTCAATCAGCACGGCGGCGCCGCCTACCACTTTGGTGGGCGGGAAGGTAAGGATGTCGATTTCCTGTTTCAGCTTCTGCACGTCGGCCAAGAGTTTGTCGGCCACGGGCTCCATGCCTTTGGTGGTGTTCAGCGTCCACAGGGAGTGCTCGATGCGGTGGAAGCCGCCGAAGCCTTCATCTTTCTCGCCGAGCTTGAAGTCGTCGGCGCGGGCGTCGATGGCCGGGTCGAGCTCGTTAAACAGCTCGGCTATCGGCTCGATGCGCTCGTAGTGGCTGCGCACGTCGGCAAACATGGCTTTGGCTTCTTCGGTGCGGCCGGCTTTCACGGCGTTCACGAAGGCGGTGGTTTTGGTAACCAGCTGATCGGCTTCGTTTTGCACGTATACTTTGTAATCCGCCAGGGGCTGTGCCAGTTTTTCCATATCGGCTTCGCCAGCGGTTTCTTTAAAGCCGCTGTCGGTAACCACCAGCTTGCCGCGCGGGTTGTTCAAGAGGCCGCAGGTCATTTCGTATTCGCCGGGCAGCAGGGTTACGGTCATCTTATCGCTCAGGGTCGGGGCGATGTTTTCACGCTCATCCACCACCATCACGCCTTTGAGGATTTCCCATTCCAGCTTGCGGGCGCTGTTGTTTTTGATGTTGAACACTACCTGGCCGCTGGGCACGGTTATTTCCATCGGCTCGCAGGCGTGGTCATTCACCGCGATGTTGTAGCTGCCGTCGGCATTGGGGGTGGCGGCGGCACCGGAAGCGGCAGACGCGCCTGAAGCGGCAGGCTGGCCGGAAGTTTCGGCAGCCGGCGGCTGGCAGGCGGCCAAACCGAAAGCGGCAAACACGGCCAAGGCGGTAAGATTCAGTTTCTTCATAGTAAGACCTTTCACATGGCAAAACTTAAGGGGTTGGAGAAGATGCAGCGGCGGCAGCCGGCTTGCTGCCGCGCAAAAACAGAAACAACACCGGAATCAGATAAGCAAAATACAGAATAAAATCAGACAGCACCGGATGGTGCGTGTAGCCGAAGAAGCCGCCCATCAGCACGCCCAGCGGGCTATCCTCATGCAGCACGCCCGACCAATCCAGCGGCATCGGCGAAGACCAATCAAACGGGTTCACCTGCCACACATTCCACACCCCCGCCTCATGCAGCGCGCGGAACGCCCCGGCAGTGAGCCCGGCGGCCACAAAAATCAGGAAAATGCCCGTCCAGCGGAAAAAGCGCGCCAAATTGATGCGCACCCCGCCTTGGTAAATCAGCCAGCCCACCACCACCGAAGCCGCCAGCCCCAGCACCGCGCCCAGCGGCATGGCCGCACTCTGGCTCTGGTTGAACACCGCCAGCAGGAAAAACACACTCTCCATGCCCTCGCGCGCCACCGCCAGAAACGCCATGCCCACCAGCGCCCAGCCGTGGCCCTTGCCCCGGTTCAGCGCCGCCGTAACCGACTGCTGCAAATGCTGTTTGATCGACTTAGAAGCCTTCTGCATCCACAGCACCATATAAGTGAGCATCGCCACCGCCACCAGGCCGATCACGCCCACCACAAACTCCTGCTGCTTCTGCGGAATCTCGCCGGTTTCCTTATAAATCAGCCAGCCGGCCAGCAAACACATACCCGCCGCCAGCACCACGCCCAGCCACACCTTCGGCATCATGCGCTGGTAGCCGCCCTGCTTCAAAAAGCCGGCCACAATGCCCACAATCAGCGCCGCCTCAATGCCCTCGCGCAACATAATCAACAAGGCAATCAGCATGGCTGCCGCTCCTTTACATAAACTTGAACTTGCCCGATTATATCCCCGCCCTCTAGCAAAATGCAAACAATTCCCAATTGAATTCAAACAAAATCCACCAGCATTCACAAGCAATTAAAAAGCAAAAGAAAACCAAAATGCCCGGCCGTCTGCCGCCGGGCATTCCGATGATTTTGTTATGGTGGTGAACACCTCTCCGCACAAGGCCGGCACAGGCTACCTGAAAAATTCCAAGCCCGCCCTACCACCAATACGGGTAATACGGCCGATACATCATCCACTCCAGCTCACGCCGCCGCTCGCGCCGCTCCAGCTGTGCCAAGCGCTCCCGATACACCAAATTCTCCCAAGCCATCCGGTAGCAGGCCTGAAACGCCGGCTCCGACACCTTGTCCGCATATTCCAGCCGCAGCTTGGCCTTCTGCTCATCCGGCACACCCAGATAATCCTCCTGCTGTAAAGCAATCAGCTGCGCCGCACGCCTATCGCACTGCGCCGCCAGCGCCACCGCCGTCTGCTTCATCTCCCGCTCCCGCGCCGCCTCATAGGCCGCACGCTGCTGCGGCGTCATCGCGCAACCCGCAAGCAGCAGGCCGCAAAAGGCTACCTGAAAAATAGGTTTCATCCGTTTCGCATTCATCGTTTTCCTCCTTAAGCGGCTGTTTCATCCGCCGATTTATCATACACCATCCAACCGGCGGCTCAAACCGCCCTTTCGTTTTTCAGGTAGTCTTTTACTTCATGCTCGGCTAAAACCTGGCCTTGATGCCGAACGTTACCGTCCTGCCCGGGCCGGGGGTGGGCACGTTGCTCATCGGGTCGAGATAGTAGCGGTTGGTGAGGTTGTTCACGCCGAGGTTGAGGCTGAATTGCCTGCCGATGCGGTAGCGGGCGTAGGCATCCCACACAGTGGAGGCGCGCCAGTGGTAGGCCGTACCGGTGGAAGTGAGCAGATGCCCCATGCCTTGTTCGATAAGCCGGTCGTGCTGTTTGCTGCTGCGGCGGCTATGGTGGATGCCGCGCACGCCGAGTTCGAGTTTTTCGCCCAACAGCCGCACGCCCAAATCGAGGTTAAGGGAATATTTGGGCTGGATGGACTGATAAAACCGCGTCGCGCCGATGCCGCCTTCGATGCAAGCAGGCACGCTGTTGTAGTACATATCGTAGGCGAAGGAGAGGTTTTCATCGCAGGTTTGCTGTTTCAAGCGATAAGTACCGCCAAGCGACATGAAGAAGCGGCCGAAATCGAAGCGGCTTTGCAACTCGATGCCTCGGGTGATTTTGCGGTCGTATTGGATGAGGTCTTTATTGGCGGCGGTGTCGATGACGTTTTTGATGGTGTTGGAGAAATAGGTGAGCCGTACGTCGCCTTCGCGTAGTTTTCTCCACAACGGGGCGAAGTTATAGGTGTAGCCGACTTCCCAGTTGGTGCTGCGCTCGGGCTTGAGGTCGAACGAGGGCAGCATGGCATCCAAATACACCGCGCCGAAGCTCATATTGGTGGCTTCGTAGATGCTGGGGAAGCGCGTCATTTGCGCCCAGCGCAGGTGCAGGCGGCTGTTGTCGGTCAGGTCGTAGCTGAGGGCGACCATGGGCGACCAAGCCGAGCCGTTGAGGCGCTTCACCGGCGGGAAGTTGGCATCGCCCGTTATCGTGGTAGAGAGATGATGGGCTTCGGCAGTGAGATCCGTGCTGGCAATATCGTTGCGGCGGGTGCGGTAATCAGGCGAAGTGTCATCATCGGTGTTTTCGTAATATTGGCTGGCTTCATAACCGTAATCAAACGTATAGTTGTCGTCATTGGGATAATATCCGAAGCGGGCGCTGCGGCTGATACGCAGGTAGCGGTAGTAGCTGCCCTGCCTGCCCTGCGGGTTGCTCACGCGCTGGTCGAAAAAGCCGTTTTCAAAGGCCGGGCCGTGGAATTTGCGGTTGCCGTATTCCACGATTTTGGGGCGCATCGGGCGGTAAAGTACGGTGCGGCTTTCATCGAAAGCCTGATAATCACCGTTGCCGTCGATATAGCCGGTGTTGCCGTTTTGGTCGTGGCGCGACAGGCTCTCGTCGGGATAGAAGCCGTAGCGTTGCTCAAATTCGCGGTAAATGGGTTCGTAATTGTCGGGGTCGGCGGCGATGGCGGCGCGGGCGCGGTTGTAGGCGGCGATTTCTTCGGGCGTCATCACTTGCAGATACGGCAGGGCGATACCGCTGATCACGTCGCCGCCGTCCGCGCTGTAAGTAACGGAATAGGCGGGGTTGCGGCTGGCGCTGGCGCGGGCGAGCAGGTCGTCGAACGCCCAAAATCGGTCGTAGCGGACGCCTGCTTCGATTTTCAGGCGTTCGGTCGGCCGCCAGTCGAAACTCAGTTGTGCACCCCATTCCTTGCGCCGTCCGGAGCGCAGGCCGGTAAGCTTGGTGAGCGCGGTTACGGCATCCATGATGCCGAAGAAGTCTTTATCGTTTTGCGCCACTTCGCTGCTTTCATCCAGCTTCTCGTATTGGTGTCAGGCGGAAAGGGTAAAGCTGAAATTGTCGCTCAAGCGCATGCGGTTGCTGATGTTGAAGCCGGTGCGGGTGGCTTTGGTGGTTTGCACCGCGCCGGAAAATACGGTGTTCGCGCCGTCGATAACGGGCGGGTTGTTGGGCGGATTGTTGCGGTCATAGCCTTCGTCTATCAGTTCTTGGCAGCTGGCGATGCCGCGTGCGGGGTCGGGCTGGAAGTTGTGGCGGAAGCAGCGTGCCCAGGCATCGTATTTGGCATCGCCGTATGGCACGGCCAAATCGGGGCCACCGCTTTGGTGGCGGGTGCTGTTAGTGCGCACGCGCCAGATGTCGGCTTTAAGGTCTATCCAGCGGCTGCCTTCGGGCTGCCATTGGTAGCCGAGTTTGTAGGTGCGGTTGCGGATGTCGGAATCGATACCCTGCACGGGGGCGATGTCGTAACGCTGCCGCCGCATATTGTATTCGCTGCTGTAGCCGAGCAGCAGGGCGTTGATGAAGGGGTTCATCTCGCCGAAGCGGATTTTGGTGTCCATGTAGTGCAGGTTGATTTGCTGCTTGTGCGGCAGATACCAGTTGTTTTTCAGCAGTAGGCTGCGGCTGGCCACGTTGCTGTTGGGCACTTGCTCGCCTGGGCGGTAGAGCGCGGCCATGTCGGGAATCAGGACGTTGGAAAGGTAGGCACGCGGATCTTCGCTGTCGTATATGGCATTATTCAGGTAGCCTGCTCACGCCGCGCTTGCCGCTGAAATAAGTACCTTTGCGGCGGTCGCTGTAGGCGATGAGGCCGTCTGAAACATCGGTTTGAAGGCGTTAGAGAACAATAGGTTACGGTCGTTTTTAAATTCGCTAAAACGGCTGCTTTGGCGTGGTTTGTCGGCATCCGAGCCATAGAAATTGAGTCCGGTGAAAGGTACGCCGCCTCCCAACATGCCGGATGCGCCATCGGCAGTGGGGTTGCCGGGCATGGTGCGGTAGTCTTTGCCCAAGTAGTCGTTGAAATTCTGAATCTGCTCGGCAGTGTTGTTGGAAAACTCGGTTTTCAGCTCCACGCCCCAGCTCTTGCCTTCGGGGATGATGTCGGCAGGCTCGATGGTGCGGATGGACACCGCGCCGCCCACGCCGGATTTCACCCCGCGCGTCATGGCCGGGCCTTTTTCCACCGTGATGCTGCGAAACAGGGCGGGATCGACATAGTTGCGGTCGGCAATGCCGTAGTTGTTCATCCACACGTCCACGGTCTGCTCCGTGCCGTCGATGGTAACGGGGATGCGCCCTTTGCCGCTGATGCCGCGTATATTGGGCGTAATCGCGCTGCCCGCATTGCGGGTATTCATGTTGTACACGCCGTTGAGGCCTTTGAACACGTCGCTGGCGGCATCGGTGCGGTAGCGTTCTAGGTATTCGCGGCCGGCGTAAACGCTGGACACGTTTTTACGGTACACATCGTCTGCGCCGCGCTGGTCGCGGCTGCGGCCTTTGATTTCGATGGTTTCGAGCTCGCCGGCGGCGGGCGACGCACCATCGTTCTTGGCTACGGCCGAATCGGCCACAGCCTGCATATGGGCAAAGGCGGCGGAAAGCAGCAAAACTAACAAACGGGGGCGGAATGCTTGGGGCTTCATGTTAATATCCTGCAAAGAATAGTCATCAACAATCAAACAAAGCAGCTTATTTCCCTATTTTTTATCAGTGTATTTTTAACTTTTGTTAAATTAACTGGCATACTATTAAAATTAAGAATTATTTTCAATAGCACTAAAGGGTAGTTTTTAGGATGCTGCGACCGTAACAACAAAACAACCCTGCCTTGCCGCAAAGCTGTTTTATTTTTTCAGGTAGCCTTCCGCCGGTTTCCCCATTTTTGAAAAACTAACGATTATTCTTTACAATGGCGCCCCAGCAGCGATGCTGCCCAGTAAACAACCAAAAAAGGAATCAACTGATGAAATCCAAACAAGCCTGTGGCTGTTGTGCCTTTCCGCCGTGCTCGGCCTCTCCGCCTGCGGCGGCAAAAGCGAAGGCCAGGCTCCTGCCCAGCAGGAAGGCCAACCCCAGGCACAAAGCCAAGACAACGCCCAACCCGAAGCTGAAAGCAAGCCCGAAGCTGCCGCTATGGACAACTTCCTGAGCAACGCCGAAGCCCTGCAAGCCGCCGAAGATTCGCTCAAAGCCCTGCCCCAATTTGAAGGCAAGCCCCTGAGCATCTTCCAAAACATCCAGTTCTACGGCGGCAGCCGCCCGCGCATCGAAATCGACGTGCAAGACCCGAACAAGCCGGAAAACATCGACCACTACACCTACGAAAACGGCCAGTGGAGCGAGCCCCAGCCCGTGCAGATTTCCGGAGGCGGCGACATGAAACACAACGTTACCCCCTTGGCCGACATCAAGTTTGCCACCGTGGCCACCATCGCCCAAACCTGGGCCGAGAAAGCCAAGGAAGTGGAAGCCACCGAAGCCGAGCTCGATTTCGTGAGCTTCCAACTGTGGGTGCCCAACCAAACCGCCGCTGGATTACCTCTTCCATCGAAACCCCGCGCGCCAAATACTCAGTTGATTTCAAACTGGACGGCAGCCTGCAAGAATTTAAGAAACGCTGATTCTTAAAGCAATTTGGCAAGCAAAAGGCTACCTGAAAACCGAAATTTGGTTTTCAGGTAGCCTTTTTATGTATTCGCAGACTAAGGATGCAGCAAGCAATCAGGCAGCCCAAAGGCTACCTGAAAAACACCCCTCAGCCCGACCGGTTCGCCCCCACCCGATACTGCTTCGGCGTTTGCCCAAAATACTGCTTAAACGCCCGGTTGAAATGCGATTCCGACACAAAGCCGTTGTCCAGCGCAATGCGCAGCACCGTATCCGCACTGTCGGCCAGCTGCACCGCCGCCTGCTGCAGGCGGATCGACAGCACGAAGCGGTGCGGGCTCACCCCCACCACGGCCTTAAACAAACGCATCAGCTGCGCACGCGAAAGCTTGGCCACCTCCGCCATCCTGTCCACCGGCCAATCTTCCTGCGGCGACACCAACACCGCCTGCAACACCGCATTCAGGCGCGGGTCGGCCAGCTGCGACAAAAACGACGGATCGCTGCTCTGCTGCCGGTAGTGCCGCAATACCGCCACCAGCATCACCTGCGACAGAGCGTTCACCACCGTGCCGCTGCCGTAGCGCGCGCCGTCGGCCTCCTCCAGCATGGTCAGCGCCACCTGCCGCATTTCCGGCAACGGCAGCAGCAGGTATTCCGGCATGCCCAGCCACAGCGCGGCATGGCGCGTGTAGCGGTATTGGCCGCACAAAAGCTGGAGGCTGTTGCCGCCACAGTCTTTAATGGTAAACACGCCGCGTTCGCTCAAATGCGGGCTGCCAGGCGGCTGGCGCAGCCCTTCCAGGCTGTCGGCGATGCTGTGCGGCGCATCATGCGGCAGCAGCACCGCGTCGCCGCTGTGCAGCGCCACCGCCGGCCCGTTGCCCACGCGCAGCCAGCCGCCGCCGGAAAGCACCCAGTGCAGCCGCGCCGTTTCTGGCTCGCCCTCGTGCCCGAGATGGAAGCCGCCGCCCAAACGGCAGCACACGTCTATCCGGCCGCGCAATCTGGCCAGATACATCAATTTATCCGACACATCCATGATTCCCTCCCCCTAGTTTACCCTTCCGCCCGCGCTTTCCCGCCCGCCATCCAAGCGGGCAACAGAATGAGACAATCGGGCAAGCCTCGCTCCATTTTCCGTAGCACAATACGCCGCATCAAACAGCCGAACGGACGCTACAACCCGTTCAGGCTATATTTACTCCAACTCACCCCATTACACAAGGAGCATCATCATGTTTTTAGATTGGAAGAAACACGCCGCCCACGTTAAACAATCCTTCGGCAACCTGGGCAAAAAACACCCGAAAATGCTGGCCGGCTATGCCGCGCTGGATAGCGCCGCCGCAGCCGAAGCGCTGGATGCCAAAACCCGCGAGCTGATTGCCCTCGCCGTGGCCGTGACCACCCGCTGCGAAAGCTGCATCGCCGTGCACGCCCAAGCCGCCGTGAAAGCCGGTGCCACCGAAAGCGAAATTGCCGGCGCGCTCGCCACCGCCATCTCGCTGAACGCCGGCGCCGCCTACACCTATTCGCTGCGCGCCATGGAAGCCGTGGAAGCCAACCGCGAATAAGCCGCGCCCACATTTTTCAGGTAGCCTCTTGCACTGCGCCTGAGGCTACCTGAAAAAAGCGATACGGCTCACGCCAACGCGCAAAAGAACACTCACTACCAAACCGAGCCGTATCGCTTTAAACCGCCATAGCTTTAATCCCGTAGCAATCCAGTTCGTTTTAACTACGTTGAAGCTAACGCTTTCAGGTAGCCTCCACGGCAACGCCAGAGGCTACCTGAAAATTTAAACCGCCCACGCAAGGATTCGCCATGAATATGCACAAACTCCCCACCCTCGCCGCCATCGTCCTGCTCTCCGCCCTGCCCGCCGCCGCATCCGCCCACGGCAGCCAGCGCCACGCCCACAGCCAGCCGCCCCGTGCCGCCGCCCGCCAGCAGGCCGTGTGGATCGACGTGCACAGCCCCGCCGAATACGCCCAAGGCCACATTCAAGGCGCACACAACCTGCCGCACGACCAAATCGCCCGGCAAATCACCGCCGTCGCGCCCGACAAACACACCCCCATCCAGCTCTACTGCCGCAGCGGCCGCCGCGCCGAAGCGGCCAAACAGGCGCTGGAAAGCCTGGGCTACACCAATGTACAAAACCGCGGCGGCTACGAAGCGCTGAAGCAGTCCGGCATTTAATCACCCCGCCTTTGTCTCAAACAAAAACCGCACCCGATTCCGGTGCGGTTTTTCATGGCCACGGCCCTATTCTTTCAGCTTCAGCCATTTATTGCTCAGCGTGCCGGCCACCATCGCGCCGTTCACATTCAGCGCGGTGCGGCCCATATCAATCAGCGGCTCGATGGAAATCAGCAAGCCCACCAGTTCCAGCGGCAGATTGAGCGTGGAGAGCACCACGATGGCGGCAAACGTGGCGCCGCCGCCCACGCCGGCAATGCCGAAGGAAGACACGGCCACCACAAACACCAAAGTGGCGATGTAGCTCATGCTGAAGGGATCCACGCCCACGGTGGGCGCAATCATCACCGCCAGCATGGCCGGATAAATGCCCGCACAGCCGTTTTGGCCGATGGTGGCGCCGAAAGTGGCGGAGAAGTTAGCGATGGCGGAATGGTTGCCCAGTTTGTCGGTTTGCGTTTCGATGTTCAGCGGGATGGAGGCGGCGCTGGAGCGGGAAGTGAAGGCAAAAGCCAGGGTGGGCATCACTTTTTTGAAGTAGCCCAGCGGGTTGATGCCGGAAAGTGCCAGCAGCGCGCCGTGCACGATAAACATCAAGATAATCGCCAGATAGGAAGCCACGATGAAGCTGCCCAAGTTTAAAATATCCGTCCATTTCGAGGTGGCGGCCATCTTCAGCATCAGGGCAAACACGCCGTAGGGCGTGAGGCGGATCACGAAGCGCACCAAGCGGCTCACCAGCTTGTTTAAAGTATCCACGCCCTGCGCGATGCGTTCGCCCAATGCTTGGTCTTCCTTACGCAGGCTCAAGGCGGCCACGCCCAAGAAAGCGGAAAAAATCACCGTGCTGATGATGGAAGTGGGGTTGGCGCCGGTGAGCTCGGCAAACGGGTTTTTCGGAATAAACGAAAGCAGCATGGCCGGAATGGTGAGGTTGCTCACCTGATCCACGCGCCCCACCACATTAGCCTGCGCCGCCATTTCGCGCTCGCCGGCAATCAGGCCTTCCGCCGTGAGACCGAACACCTGCACCATGATGATGCCGATAAAGGCGGCAATCGCCGTGGTAATCAGCAGCACGGAAAGCACGCTGAAGCTGATTTTGCCCAGGGCGCTGGCCTGGTTCAGGCGCGTGATTGCCGACAAAATCGACACGAACACCAGCGGCATCACGATCATTTGCAGCAGGCGCACATAGCCGCCGCCCACCAGGTTGATCCAATCCAGCGCCGCCGCCGTGGTTTCCGGCGCAGCAGATGATTGCAGCAGCGCGCCGAAAGCCAAACCGGCCAGCATGCCGGCAAACACCGTTTGCCCCAGCTTCTGCGTTTTCTTATATAGATAGCCCAGGCCGGCCAAGCCCAGCGCGAAAACAGCCAAAATCAAGAACAACATTGCTTGCTCCCTTGTGTGTGTCAATAACGACCGGCACTATACCTGCCGTGCAAAGAAAAGGCTACCTGAAAATTCTAGCTGCGCAGAAACTTCGCTGCGCTGCGTTTTCAGGTAGCCTCTGTTTGGCAGGCAATCAGGCCGGATTAAGCCAAACCTTTGGCTTTCAACACTTCCAGCATGGTGCTGCCCAATTCGGCCGGGCTGCGGGTGTAGGCCACGCCGGCTTTTTCGAAGGCGCGGAATTTCTCTTCCGCCGTGCCTTTGCCGCCGGAGATAATGGCGCCGGCATGGCCCATGCGTTTGCCTTTGGGCGCGGTAACGCCGGCAATGTAGCCGATTACCGGTTTGGACACGTTGGATTGGATGTATTCCGCCGCTTCTTCTTCGGCCGTGCCGCCGATTTCGCCAATCAGGATGATGGCTTCGGTTTGCGGGTCGGCTTCAAACAGCTTCAGCGCGTCGATTTGGTTCATGCCCGGAATCGGGTCGCCGCCGATGCCGATACAGGTGGATTGGCCGAGGCCGAGCTTGGTGGTTTGCGCCACGGCTTCATAAGTCAGCGTGCCGGAGCGGGAAATGATGCCGATTTTGCCGGGCTGGTGGATGTGGCCGGGCATGATGCCGATTTTGCATTCGCCGGGGGTAATCACGCCGGGGCAGTTCGGGCCCACCAGGCGGGTGCCGTTGCCGTTGGTTTCCAGATAGCGCTTGGCTTTCAGCATATCCAGCGTGGGCACGCCTTCAGTAATCACCACCACCAGCTTCACGCCGGAATCCACCGCTTCCACGATGGAATCGAGCACGAAGGGCGCGGGCACGTAAATCACTGAGGCATCAGCGCCGGTTTCGCGCACGGCTTCGTTCATGGTGTTGAACACGGGCAAGCCCAGATGGGTTTGGCCGCCCTTGCCCGGGGTTACGCCGCCCACCACTTTGGTGCCGTAGGCAATCGCCTGTTCGGAGTGGAAAGTACCGTTTTTGCCGGTGAAACCCTGTACCAATACTTTGGTGTCTTTGTTTACTAATACGCTCATTCTGTTCTCCTTAGGCGTTTACCGCGGCAACAATTTTCTCGGCGGCGTCGTTCAGGCCGTCGGCGGAAGTTAGTTTCAGGCCGGATTCGTTCAGAATCTTGGCGCCCAATTCGGCATTGTTGCCTTCCAAGCGCACCACCACCGGCACGCCCACGTTGATTTCCTTCACAGCGGCCACAATGGCTTCGGCAATCATGTCGCAGCGCACGATGCCGCCGAAAATGTTGATCAACACGCCTTTCACCGATTTGTCTTCCAAAATCAGCTTAAATGCTTCCACCACGCGCTCTTTGGTGGCGCCGCCGCCCACGTCGAGGAAGTTGGCCGGCTGGCCGCCTTTGAGCTTGATGATGTCCATGGTGGCCATCGCCAGGCCGGCGCCGTTTACCATACAGCCGATGTTACCTTCCAATGCCACATAGTTCAGATCGAATTCGGAAGCCTTCAGCTCGCGCTCGTTTTCTTGCGATTTGTCGCGCAGCTCGGCCACTTTCGGCAGGCGGTACAGGGCGTTGCCGTCGATGCCCACTTTGGCGTCCACGCAGGCCAGGCTGCCGTCTTGGCGCACGCTCAGCGGGTTGATTTCAAACAGGGCGAAATCGTTTTCGATGAAGGCCTGGTAGGCGCCGGTCATCAGTTTCACAAACTGGTTCACCTGCTTGTCTTTCAAGCCCAGCTTGAAGGCCACTTCACGCGCCTGACAGGGTTGCAGGCCCACCAGCGGGTCTACTACGGTTTTGAAGATTTTTTCCGGGGTTTCGGCGGCCACTTTTTCAATTTCCACGCCGCCCTCGGTAGAGGCCATGAACACCACGCGGCGGGCGGCACGGTCCACCACCGCACCCAAGTAGAGCTCGGTTTGCACCGGATACATATCTTCGCACACCAGCACGCTGTTTACCGGCTGGCCGTTGGCATCGGTTTGATACGTAATCAGATTGGTACCGATCAGGCTTTCGGCCACCTGCCTGGCTTCTTCGCGGCTTTTCACCACTTTCACGCCGCCCGCCTTACCGCGGCCGCCGGCGTGCACCTGAGCCTTAATCACGGCAAATTTGCCGCCCAGCTTGTCGAATGCGGCGGCGGCTTCCTCGCCGTTCACGGCCAAAATGCCGCCCTGCACGGGCAGGCCGTAGCCGGCAAGCAGCTCTTTTGCTTGATATTCATGTAGGTTCATCAAAGTTCCCTCAGTTTAGGTTAAACAAAGTTTGCGGCTCATGGCGAGCGCAACGCTCAAATTTAAATCCAGCTTTGATAATGCAGGGCGAAGTATAGACGAAAACCCGCAGCCCACAGCGGGGGTTTTATGTTAGAACAAGTAAATACGCGATGGATTTTTCCGGCTTGCGGTTGCTTTGCGGCAGCGCTTGGGCAAACGGCGGCGGATGCCGCAGGCAAAGAAAGGCTACCTGAAAATATCCCGCCCGAATCGCTTGCGGATTTTTCAGGTAGCATGTGGGGCAAACGGCTGCGTGTGCGCAAACCAAAGGCTACCTGAAAACGGTGAGGCGGGAATATCGGCTTTGCCGTTTTCAGGTAGCCCTTCGGCGCGGGGCGCGTTTGCCGGCGCGGAATCAGCGCTCGCTCAGGTTGAGGTAATGCCGGCTGCCGCGCAGGTTGGCGATGGCGTGCAGCAAGAGATCGAAGTGCTCGGGGTTGTTGATGAAGTCGAGCTCGTCGGTGTTGGCGATGAGCAGGGGGGCGCGGTCGTAGAGGTAGAAATAGCGGTGGTATTCGTCGTGGATTTGCTGGAGGTAGCCGGGCGGGAAGAGGTTGATGTGGTTGTCGCCGCGCTGGCGCAGCTGCTGTTCGGCGGCGCCGGCGCTGGTTTGCAGATAAATCACCAAATCGGGCACGGGGATTTCGGGCATCACTTTCTGCTTGAGCTGCCAATACAGCGCCTGTTCGTCTTCGCGCAGGATGGTGGGCACGAATATCTGGTCTTTTTCCAGCAGGAAGTCGCTCACCACGCGGTGCATGCCGTGGTTGGCGTTGCCGATTTCGTCGGCTTCGGCGATGAGTTTGGGCACTTCGGCGCGGCGCAGCAGAAAGTAGAGCTCGGTGGCGAGGCCGTGGTTGGCGGCGTTGAGGTAGAACTGTTCGAGGAAGGGGTTTTGCTCGGGCTGCTCGCTGAGGAGGGTGCAGCCGAAATGCTCGGCCAGCTTGCGGCTGAGCGGGGATTTGCCGCTGCCGATGGGGCCTTCTACAACGATGTAGCGGTAGTCTGTTTGCATGGTTTGCTTTCTGTTTGGATTTTTCAGGTAGCCTTTGCCGTGCCGCCTGAGGCTACCTGAAATAAACGAAGTGGGTTGCTGCGAAGCAGAAAAAGTTTAACCGCCCGCTCCGATACGCTGCACGCCTTCGTTGCCCAATGCGGCGGCAAGCTCGGCGGCGGTGGCGGTTTGCCCGGGCAGGATGTGCTGCGGGGCGATTTCGGCCAGGGGAATCATCACGAAGCTGCGCTGGTGGGCGCGGGGGTGCGGCAGCTGCAAATCGGGGGTGGCGAGCGTTTGGCCGGCGTAGTCGATGATGTCCAAATCCAGCGTGCGCGGGGCGTTGCGGAAGGTGCGCACACGGCCGGCGGCGGCTTCGATGCTTTGCAGCAGCGCCAACAGCTCGCTTGCAAGCAAATCCGTTGCCAGCAGCGCCGCGGCGTTCACAAAATCGGGCTGATCGGCATAACCCACGGGCGCGGTGCGGTAAAACGACGACACGGCGCGCACTTGCACTTCGGGCTGCGCGGCCAGCTTGTCCAGCGCGGCTTGCAGCTGCTGTTCGGGCTGCTCCAGATTGCTGCCCAGCGCGATGACGGCTTGTTTCATATTTGCTTCCTGCTATTCCAATCCAACCATTATCGTGAATTAAAATCAGAATGCTACCGCGTTGATTTGTCCTGTCCCATTCTGATTTTCATCCAATATATTTTTCAGGTAGCCTGTATCACTGCCCAAGAGGCTACCTGAAAATCTGCCTCACAGCCGCCGGTTGCGGTAATCCGCAAACGACACCGGCTCGCGGCTGCTGAGCCAATACCAAGCCAAAAACGAGCCGCACACCGCCCCGCCCACATGCGCCAGATGCGCGATATTGTCGCCAAACAGCGACACGCCGCCAAACTGCGCAAACAGCTCGTAGCCCACCGCCACCGGCACCAAATGCTTGGCCTTAATCCGCATCGGCAGAAACATAATCGTGAGCGGCGCGTTCGGATAACACAGCGCAAACGCCGTCAGCACGCCGAACACCGCACCCGAAGCGCCCAGCAAGTGCGTGTAAAACGCCCGCGCCAAGCCCTCCGGCACATTCGGCAGCCCGCCCGAAATCAGCGCCGAGCGCACCGTGGCCGCATCCAGCCCCAGCTGCTCGGCCACATTGCGCACCCCACCCGCAATCAAATATTCGTTCCAGCCCGTGTAGAGCAGCGCCCCCGCCAGCCCGCTGGCCAGATACAGCAGCAGGAAGCGTTGCACCCCGAAGCGCTCCAGCAAGGGCGGCGCAAACGACCACAACACAATCATATTAAACAGCAAATGCGTCAAACTCGCATGCAAAAACAAATGGCTCAGCCACTGCCAAGGGCGGTAGTAGGGATGCGCCATCGGCCACAGCGAGCCGAGGATTTCCCAATCGGGCAAACCCGGCAGCTGCATCAGCACAAAGGCCAACACATTCAGCCCCACCAACACATACAGCGCCATCAAAGGAGAACGGAATTTCATAAACATGGATTCAATACAGTAGAAACAACAGCCCGCCCGGGGCTGCTGACGATGATTCGGATGATTCGGCGGCATCTGCCTGAGGCTACCTGAAAAAGCAAGAGGCTACCTGAAAAAAGCAACCCCTCCTCCGCCACAGCGCCGCATGATACCACAAGCCGCCGCGCAGAATTTGCTAAAATCCCCACCCTGCCCCTTACGCTTCGGCCTCGCAAAACTTCCTTGCAGCCGCACTTTCAGGTAGCCCGCCATGACCGACACCACCGCACCCGACCTCTTCTCCCGCGCCCCCGCCGCCCCGCTGGCCGAACGCCTGCGCCCCCATTCGCTCGACGACGTTGTCGGCCAGCAGCACCTCATCGGCCCGGGCAAACCCCTGCGCGTGGCCGTGGAAGGCGGCCAGCCCCACTCCATGCTGCTTTGGGGGCCGCCCGGCGTGGGCAAAACCACCCTCGCCCGCATTCTGGCGCAGAGCTTCCATGCCCAATTCCTGCCCGTATCCGCCGTGTTTGCCGGCATCAAAGACATCCGCGAAGCCGTAAACAAAGCCGAGATCGCCCTCCAGCGCGGCCAGGCCACCATCTTGTTTGTAGACGAAGTGCACCGCTTCAACAAATCCCAGCAAGACGCCTTCCTGCCCTACGTGGAAAACGGCCTCTTCACCTTCATCGGCGCCACCACCGAAAACCCCTCCTTCGAAGTCAATCCCGCCCTGCTCAGCCGCTCCCAGGTATACACCCTCCAGCCCCTCTCCACCGAAGACCTGCGCCGGCTCAGCCGCAAAGTGTTCACCCTGCCCGAATACAGCGGCTTCACCATCGAAGAAGACGCCGAAACCCTGCTGCTGCACACCGCCGACGGCGACGCCCGCCGCCTGCTCAACCTGCTCGAACAGCTCCTGCGCGCCGCCCACACCCGCAGCATCAGCCGGCTCAACACCGCCTTCCTCGCCGACAGCCTCGGCAGCCAAATCCGCCGTTTCGACAAAGGCGGCGAAAGCTTCTACAACCAAATCTCCGCCCTGCACAAATCCGTGCGCGGCTCCCACCCCAACGCCGCCCTCTATTGGTTTTGCCGCATGCTCGACGGCGGCGCCGACCCCCGCTACCTCGCCCGCCGCATCGTCCGCATGGCCTGGGAAGACATCGGCCTTGCCGACCCCCGCGCCTTTACCATCGCCAACGAAGCCGCCCAAACCTACGAACGCCTCGGCTCCCCCGAAGGCGAGCTCGCCCTCGCCCAAGCCGTGCTCTATCTTGCCGCCGCCGCCAAATCCAACGCCGGCTACACCGCCTACAACCAAATGCGCCAGTTTGTGAAGCAAAACGGCAGCGCCGAAGTGCCGGTACACCTGCGCAACACCCCCACCAAGCTCATGAAAGAGCTCGGCTACGGCCGCGCCTACCGCTACGCCCACGACGAACCAAACGCCTACGCCGCCGGCGAAACCTATATGCCCGACCACCTGCCCGAGCCCGACTTCTACCAGCCCGTCCCCCGCGGCCTCGAAACCAAAATCGCCGACAAACTCGCCTGGCTCAAAAGCCTCGACGAAGCCGTTGGCGATAGTAGCGACAGCAATAAATAATTTTTCCACAAATCTAAGCGCAAAATATTTGGCACTAACGGCTGGGCTACGTCCTGCTCTGCTGGCACAGCCGAACGGAGCGCGGTTTTTCGGGGAACAAGGGCTTGCATGTTCGAAGCGGCGAAGCCGCAAGTTGCGAGCCCGCCCGAAAAATTACGTGGAGTGAGGGAAGTTTGGCGAAGCCAAACCTGTGCCCGCAGTCGCCTTTCTTTTGCTTCCTTTTCTTTGGCGAAGCAAAGAAAACGAGGTCTCCGCAGGAGGACGAGTTTCTGCGCAGCTAAAAGTAGGTGCCCGCGCCGGCATGAGGCGCAAAGGGAAACGAAGCAGAAATGATGGGGCTATCTGAAAGCCAGCAAGCCTCCAGAATCCCAACTTACTCTTTTCAATTAAATTATTACACACCCGGGCTTCACGGGAATTAATATAGGCTACCTGAAAACAGCTGTTTACTTTTTTCAGGTAGCCCTTATCTTTTGCTACAATCCGCCCTTTCATCCCACACTAAGGACAAACCATGCGACTCCTCCACACCATGCTGCGCGTCGGCAACCTCGAAACCTCCCTCGCCTTTTATCAAGAAGTGCTCGGCATGCGCCTCCTGCGCCGCAAAGACTACCCCGAAGGCCGCTTCACCCTCGCCTTCGTCGGCTACGGCGAAGAAGACGACACCGCCGTAATCGAGCTCACCCACAACTGGGACACCGACTCCTACGACCTCGGCAACGCCTACGGCCACATCGCCATCGAAGTGGAAGACGCCTACGCCGCCTGCGACGCCGTGCGCGCCAAAGGCGGCAAGGTGGTGCGCGAAGCCGGCCCCATGAAACACGGCAACACCGTAATCGCCTTCGTGGAAGACCCCGACGGCTACAAAATCGAATTCATCCAAAAGCACGGCCGCCAAGATTAAACCCTTGCCGCCCCGGCAAAAAAGGCTACCTGAAAACCAATCCATCGTTTTCAGGTAGCCTTTTGTCCAAACAAACCCCGCTAATCCCCCTCCCTCGGCGGCACCGGCGCAAACCAGCCCACCAGCAGCAACAGCAGGCCCACGCCGATAAACGACACAATCCGCGCAATGCCCCCGCTGCCGCCCAATTCCACCGTAAACAGCTTCAGCACCACCACGCCCATCAGCCCCGCGCCCGCCATCCAGCGGATGCGCCGCCCCGAGCGGTGGCCCGACACCATCAGCCCGATTGCCGCAGAAGCCCACACAATCGACAGCGCCGCCTGCAAGCCGAACGAAGCCATAATTCCCGGCAGCGTCCATTCCACCCCCATATAGAAATACCACAGCCGCAACACCGCCCCGCTCACCAGCGTGAGGCCCGCCAGCACCGAGCCCGCCAAATGCAGGCGCAGCCCCTCCCCTTCCAGCTCGAAATCCTCCTGCCACATTTCCGCGCTCCTCAGCCACAGCGCGCCCACCGCCAGCCCCGCCAAATCCATCGGATTGAGCAGCGGCCAATAGCCCAGCGGCGCCACCGCGCGCGGCTCCAGCACATTATTGCCCACCAGCCACAGCAGCGCATACATCCCGCACAGCAGCGAACACACCGCCGCATAAGGCCGCAGCGCATCCCGCTCCCGCGCCAGGTAAAATAGCAGCCACAAAGCCAGCGGCAGCCCCAGCCAAGCAAGCTGCGCCCATACGCCCGGCAGCGTTTCGCCGCCCAGCATGCCCGCAAAGCCCGTGGCCTGCGCCGCCCACAGCATAAACGCCGCCACGCCCCAAGCCCGCTCCGTTTCCGGCGAGCCGAAGCGCTGCATGCGCAACACGGCAAACAGCAAAAGAGCCAGCAGCACCAGCATCAGGCTACCTGAAAACGCATACGGCGCAAAACCCACACGGTTCAGCCAGCCTGCCAGCCACATCGCATGGCACGGCATCAGCGGTATCAGCAGCAGCGCCGTCCGCCTGCCCTGCCGCCAATCCAGCCAGGCCACCGCCGCCGCCCACAGCGCAAACGGCAGCAGCAGATACCACAGCCGCGCCGTATCCGCCCACGCTTCGGGCAAGTGTCCCAAAAGATTGGCGGCGGAAAGTAGCGTGCCAAACAGCGCCATGCCCGTCAGCAGCCCGCCCGCGCCTTGGTTTAGCGGCAGGCCGCCGCTGTTTTGGCGAAGGTGTTGGTTGCGCAGCCGCGCCACGCGTTTGCTTTGGCGAAACTCGCTTCGCTCATTTTCAGGTAGCCTGTAGCCCGGCGCCGTTTCGTTTGTATGGTGCAGCGCATAGCCGGCCGCACCCAGCAGCAGCGTGGCCGCCCAGCAGGCCGCAGTAGCCGCCCAGCCCGCCATGCCGAACGCGTCCCCCAGCAGCGGCAGCACCGCCGTGCCGTAGCCCAAAGCCGCCGCCAGCAGCAGGTTGAGCCCCACGGGCAGCTCCGGCGAATCGCCTGCTTCATCATTGCCTTCGTCTTCATCTTCCTCCGCCAAGAGGCTACCTGAAAAATCCGCATTGCCGGCAAAACGGCGGAACAGCTCGGCCTGCGCGCGCACTGCCGCCCAAGCCAGCGCGGCCAAAGCCGCCATCGCCCAATGCTGCGGCAGGCTCATCAGCGGCAGCAGCCCCGTGAGCAGCAGCCCCGCGCCCAGCACGCCCTGCTGCCACCAAGCCTCCCAATAGGCCGACCCGCGGCAACGCCAGCGCAGCCAGGCCGCATACATCACCAAGCCGGCCAGCGCCGCCGCAAACGTGGAGGCCAGCGGCCCGTCCAGCAGCGGCTCGTTTGCCCCGCCCGGCGCAAACGCAAAACCGCTGCCCAACAGCGCGCCCAGCGACAGCAGATACACCAGCGCCGCCAGCACGCGCGTGTGCGGCCTTCTCTGGCGCAGCGCAAACACATACACCAAGCCCGCCTCCAGCGACCACAGCGCCACCGTAGCCTCCCGCTCGAAGGCCAGCGGCACCGCCAGCGTAACAAACACCAGCGAGAGCGCGCCCAAAGCCTGCCGCAGCAGCGGGAAATCGCGGCTGCCGGTAAACCAGGCCGCCAGCAGGGTATAAACCCCGGCAAAACCGAGCGACGCGCCCGCCGCCAGATGGTTCGCGCCCTCGGGCAGCATGTGGTATTGCAGCATAAACGCCGCCGCAGCCGTGCCGAACAGCAGCATGCCGTCGATGGCGCCGATGATCATGCCGTGGGTGAGCAGGCTGTCGGCCAGTTCGTCCAGATCCGCATTGTCGGGCACGTGGTGTTCTTCGGCTTCGTCGCGGCGATGCAGCGCATAGAGGCAGGCCACCAATGTGTAGAGCAGCCAATGGTAGAGCAGGAAAGGTTCGGTGCTGGCAAAGCGCTCCACCGTGTATTCCGAAGTGCCCCACATCAGCGCGATGGCCAGCGTGCCGATAAAGCCGATTAAATTCAGGCTTCGCCAGGTTTTGAAGCGGGCGATGGCCGCCACGCCGGTGTTGAGCAGCGCAAGATAAGTAAACAGCACCACATGGCTGCCGCTGCCGTCCGACACCAGCATCGGCGCGGCCAAACCGCCGATGAGCGCCACCTGCGCCATGATTTTGGCATCCTGCCGCACCGCCATCAGCGCCATCGCGCACACCAGCGCCACCATCAGCACAAAGGCCGTGCCCGAAGGCAGCAGCGGGTGCAGCTTCACCGCCGCCAGCACGGTAAGATACATCACCGCCATGCCGAAGCCCTGCAAAATCAGGCCGTATTCGCGGCGGCGGCGCTGCAACACCCAGCCCGCCACGGCTGCCGCCAAGCCGGAGCCCATCACGCTGAGATAGCGCATTTCAATCGGCACATGAATCCGCTCCGAAGCAAAGCGCAGCAGGAATACCAGCCCCAAAAACAGCACCACGATGCCGGTTTTCAGCAGCAGGTTGCCGTGCATCAGCCAATCAACCAGCGGGGCAAACGCGCTTTCCCGCTGCGGCTCGGCGCGGCGGGCGGCACGGCGGGCTTGGCTTGCAGTTTGGCCGGTTTCGGCAGAGGGCGCACGTGCCGCAGCCTGTTCGTGCGGCTGGGCAGGCGTTGGCGCCAGATGCGGCTCGCCCGGCTGCACCCGTTTGCGGATTTTTACCGTGCCCGGTCGGCTGCCCGGCACCACGCCGCTGCCCGAAGCTGCGGGAGCGGGCTGAGCGGCAGAAGCAGGAGCGGCAGGAGAAACAGGAGATTGTGGATGAAGTGGCGCAGCAGCCGCCTCGGGCGTGAGGCTACCTGAAAACGGCGGCTGGGTTGGCTCGGACGCAGATGGGGCGGATGGCGCCGCCAGCGGATGCACCGAAACGTCGGCCGGCTGGGCATCGGCAGGCAGGCGGGCGGAAGTTGCGGGAGAAAGGGAATCGTATGCGGAGAAATGAGGTCTTGTCGCGCCGGAAGCGGCGGCAGTGGGCACATCGGGGTTGTACGGCCAGCCGCCGAAATCGGGCTGCGAAGCGCCGGTATGCGGCTCGCTGCGGGCGCTGGCATAGAGGCCGCCTTGCTGGCTTGGCGGCAGTTCGCCGCGCCCGGCTGTGCTGCGCGGAGACTCGCCTGCTGCGTTTTCAGGTAGCTTTTGCTCTGAAACGGGCGGGCAGCGGCGCAGTTTTTCCACTTCCGTTTGCAGCCGCGATAATTTTTCGGCCAGATCCTGCTGCTGCATGCGGGTTTGAAACAGCATCCCCACGATAATGCCGAACAGCAACAGCAATAGGGTTATCACGAAAGCCATATCACACCTCGTTTGGGCAGGCAGGCCGCAGGCTACCTGAAAATAGAAAATGGTTGGATTTACCTGAAGCCTTTGCAAAGCCTCGGATTTGGGCACAATTCAAAGCGATAGCATCGCAAAACGCGCAGACATACCGTGCGGGTAGGCAATCGTTTGAGAAGCGCATCGCGAAGAAGTGTGCCAAAGACGGGGAGTTTGCAAAGGCTTCAGAGTATTTACTTCGGCCAGATTATAGCCGTATCCGTTGCCGGCGGGGAGGCTGGCGGGTGGGCATTTATATGCAAACGAGCCTTGCCCTGTTTTTCAGGTAGCCTCCAAGCAGGGAGAGGCTACCTGAAAAAGATTGCCCGCCCCGCGCCAATAAAAAACCACCCGAGCCTAGCAGCTTCGGGCGGTTTGCGGCACGCAGGTTGCGGCAAATCAGAATCTCACGCGCAGGCCGGCGGAAACTTCGTGGGAATCCAGCTTCGTGCCGTCGAATTTGCCCCAGTAGTTGTAGCGGTAGCCTGCATCCAGGGTGATGTTTTGGGTGATGTTGTAGCCCACGCCGAGCAGGGCGCCTACGCCGGTTTTAGTTTTGCTGAAGTGGTAATTGTCGTCATAACCGGGAGCGTAGTCATGATCGTCGAACGACAGGTGGTTGACGTCGATGCGCGCGCCTACATAGGGCTTCACCGGGGCGTTCAAGTCGATATCGTAAATGGCAGACACGCCGAAGCTGCGGAATTTGTATTCCCAATCTTCCCCGCCTACCGGATAAGTTTCGTGGCCGCTTTCGCTCTTATAGTGGGTGTAGTCGGCCGCCACGCGGAAATCGCCGAAATCGTAGCCCACAGACAGGCGCGGGCTGAAGCCTTTGGCGCTCAGGGCTTCTTCGCTGTCATGCAGCTTCACCCTTGCATGGCCGAGGTCGGCTTGCACATAGAAACCGCGGTTGTCGTCGGCCAGGGCGACGGCGGGAAGGGAAAGGACGAGCAGCGTGGCCAAAACTTTTTTCATGATGTTCTCCTTAATATGAAATCGATAAGATGATTGTGAATAGGCAACGGATTGTGTTTACTCCTTTTGCTGCCTGAATTGTATTGCGTAATGGTAGCATTAACAATCTTAAACTATTTTAACGAAGCAGATTGTTGGAATATTGCAATGAAGTGTGCAAGCCGCGCCGAGGGTAGCGTTTTATAGCGAATTAACTTAACCGGCTCGCTTTGTATCATTGCATATTAATCCGCCCTAGCCGCTCTATTTTTCAGGTAGCCTTCGGGCGCGGAGAGGCTACCTGAAAAAAGAAATGGCGGGCAGGTTGCTTAAACCTGCCACGCCACGCTCCGGCATTTTGTGCCAGCAAATTGCGGCGCCTTCCCTGCCTACCCTACATCCAGCCGAGGCGGTGCAAGATAAGTTGCACCAATAAAAACAGGATGGCCAAAGTCATCGAGAAACCCCAAGAATACCAAAATTAGAGGGCTTTACCCCGCCAGCCCGAAGGCGGTTCGGGCGGTTCGGTGTAGACAACTGCACCTTTCTTTACACGGTAGCTTTCGCCCGCATCGCCGAGCACATAGCTGCCGTCGTTGAGCGCGAGCATGATGTCGAGCAACAATTGGAGCTGGCTTTCGCTTGGGTTTTTCAGCCACAGGCTGCCGCCTTCTTGCTCGTTGTGTTGGTAGAAGACGGCGGTGTCTTCGCCTAGCTCGTTTTGGCTTCGCAGAAACTCACTCTGTTTGTTTTTGCTTCGCGAAAATTCGCTTTGCGTATTTTTGCTTCGCAGAAACTCGCTATGCTCGTTTTCAGGTAGCCTTTCGGCCTGTTCGGGCGGGGCGAAGCAGATGAAATTGCCGCTGGCATCGTGGCAGGCTTCGAGCTGAAACTGTTCTTTCAGCAGGCGGGCGGTGTCGCTGAAACTATCGAGAATTTTGGGCTGTTTGGCGGGGCGGTCGTTGAGCAGGTAAACGAGATAGCTCATGGGTTTGCTCCCTTAATCCAGCCCGGCTTCGCCTGCGCTGCGGCGGTTAAACACGCGTTTGCCTTGGATGCGGAGGTGGCCGGCGGCGAAGTCGGCCACGGCTTGGGGCAGCAGCCGGTGTTCAACCTTGAGCACGCGCTCGGCGAGGGTGTCTGCGGTGTCGGAATCGTACACGGGCACGGCGCCTTGGGCGATGATGGGGCCGCAATCGAGCTCGGCGGTGACGAAGTGTACGGTGCAGCCGGCGAGGCGACAGCCTTCGTCAAGGGCGCGCTGGTGGGTGTGCAAGCCGGGGAAGGCGGGCAGCAGGGAGGGATGGATGTTGATGGTTTTATTGGCAAAGCGGCTGCAAAATTCGGGCGGCAGGATGCGCATGTAGCCGGCGAGGAGGACGAGGTCGGGCTCGTGGCCGGCCACAAGCTCGAGCATGGCTTGGTTGAAGGCGGCGCGGCCGGGGTAGTCTTTGGGGTTGAGGGCGGCGGTGGGGATGCCCTGCCCTGCCGCCCAGGCGAGGCCGGGGGCTTGGGGGTTGTCGGAGAGGACGGCGGCGATGTGCAGGTTGGGAATATTGGCTTGCACCACGGCCTGCATATTGCTGCCGCGGCCGGAGAT
This sequence comes from Eikenella sp. Marseille-P7795, assembly GCF_916618725.1. Taxonomy (NCBI): domain Bacteria; kingdom Pseudomonadati; phylum Pseudomonadota; class Betaproteobacteria; order Neisseriales; family Neisseriaceae; genus Eikenella; species Eikenella sp. Marseille-P7795. The sequence continues at coordinate 64,879 of NZ_CAKAJZ010000007.1, forward strand.
GAGGATAACGGTTTTGGTCATGATGTGATTATTTGAAAAGTGGTGGAAATATTTTTCAGGTAGCCTGTGATGCCGCTCAGGGCTACCTGAAAATGTTTGGGCGCCCTCATCCCAGCCGCATCATTTCTATCTGCTCCATGCTGCGGCCGAGGAAGCGTTCGCCGATGGTGCGGAAGCGCAGGGGGATGTCGCTCACGTAGAAGCGGTAGTCGGCGGGGGCGGCGCCGGTGTTGAGCAGGCCGGCGGCGGCGAGGGCTTCGGCGGTAGCTTCGGCGGTGGTGAGCGCGGAATCCACCAGGGCGAGGTGCGGGGCTTCGCTTTGCAGCAGGGGTTTGAGCAGGGGGTAGTGGGTGCAGCCGAGCACGAGGGTATCGATGTCTTCGGCTAGGAGCGGCTTGAGGTATTCGCGCACGGTGAGGCGGGTGACTTCGTGCTCGAGCCAGCCTTCTTCCACCAGCGGCACGAGCAGCGGGCAGGCTTGGGAGGGCACGCGCGCCTGCGGGTTTTGCGCGTGGATGGCGCGGGCGTAGGCGTTGGAATTGACGGTGGTGGAGGTGGCGATGATGCCGATGTGGCCGTTGCGGCTGGTGCGCAGGGCGGCCTGTGCGCCGGCGCTGATCACGTCGAGCACGGGCATGCTGCCGGCCATCTGCCGCACTTTGGCGCCGGCCACGGCGGCGATGGTGTTGCAGGCAATCACGAGCGCTTTCACGTCGTGCTGCATGAGGAATTCTACAATTTGCCCGGTGTAGGTTTCGATGGTGCTGCGCGATTTCACGCCGTAGGGCACACGGGCGGTGTCGCCGAAATAGATGATGTTTTCGTTGGGCAGCCGCTCCATCAGGGCGCGCACGTTGGTGAGACCGCCGACGCCGGAGTCGAATACGCCGATGGGGCGTTGCGTGAGACTGTTGGGTTTCATGTTGCCGGATTTGCCATTACGGGGAAAAGGCGTATTGTACACGCGCGGCGGATAAGGGAAAGGCTACCTGAAAAACAGCGTGTATATTTTTCAGGTAGCCTTTTTGCGCGGAGTTAGACTTAAAAGAGTTGGGCTGGAATCAGCCTTGGCGCGGCGGCTCGCCGTCGTGCTGTTCCAGCAGGCGGGTTTCCCCGCGCTCTTCCTGCGGGCGCACGGTTTCAAACTCGCCGTCGATGATGTCGCCGTCTGCGCGGTAGCCCGAAGCGCGGTAACCCTGCCCCATTTGCTCGGGGCGCACCGCCGAGGGGCCGCCCTTAATCGGCAGCATCAGCACGCAGGCCAAAAGCGTGGACACAAAGCCCGGCGACATCAAAAGCAGCGCCGCCACAATATAGCGCAGCGGCCACAGCATTTGGTAAAACGACAGCTCGCCCTGATTGTGAAACAGCGAGCCGGCCAGCATCACCGAAGAAAAGCCCAGATTGCGCAGCATGGCCAGCCCAGCCATAAACGACAAAATCATCAGCAGCAGCGTGGGCAGCCCGCCGAGCCGCTCGGCCACCATCACAATCGAAGCCGCTTCCGCCCCCGCCAGCAGCAAGAGCCAAATCCCTAGGTAACGCATTGAGTTTCCTTTCAAACTAATCTTTCTAACGTTGAGTTTCGCCGAAGCTGTGCTTTACCCCGTTTCAGGTAGCCTCGGCTCGGCCACAGCACCGCGCCCTCCCCTATATCTGCCCGCCAAGCGCAAAATCAAGCGCCCATTCTGCAAAGTTTCCCCGGCTTTTGCGCAGCCGGCAGAGGCTACCTGAAAATTCCTGAGCGGCTGGCAAACGGGTCGCCCGCCGGATTGCTGTGCCAAATATATTCGCAATGCGCGGCGATTTCCTCCGCTTGAGCGCGGCCGTAGTGGTCGGCGATGAAGCCCAGCGCCATGTCCATGCCCGCCGATACGCCCGAAGAAGTGTAGAACCGCCCCGACGCCACCCAACGTGCCGCCGGCTGCCAAGCCACCTTGTCGTTTACCGAGCGCACCCAATCGAAAGCCTTTTTGTTTGACGTGGCCGGCAAGCCGTCCAGCCTGCCGCTGGCGGCCAACAGCGCCGCGCCGGTACACACCGCCAAACAGCAGGCGGCCTGGTCCAGCCATGCGCCCAAATCGCGCAGGAAAGCCGTATCCCGCACCAGCGGCCGCGTGCCCTGCCCGCCCGGTATCAGCAAGACAGCATTTTCAGGTAGCCTTTCCAGCCGCTGCGTCTGCACGGCAAAACCCTGCCGGCTGTCCACCATGCCGCCGCCCCTCGACACATAATGCAGCCTAGCTCGCGGCAGGCGGAATAAAAACTCCACCGGCCCCATTAAATCCAGCGTTTCGTATTGTTCGAACAGCAGGCAGTAAATCTCGGCTTCGGCCTGCGGGTTGAATGCAGAAGGCATGGCTCACTCCTTGCGCGGTGTTTGGCAAACGGCCCTATCATACCCCGTTTGCAAGCGCCTTAGCCGCCCGCCCGGTTTGTTTCCCTGCCATTTCCTATAGTATGATAGGCACACCTTCTCGGCAGCGAGCCCGGCAAACGGCCAAATCGGTTTGCCCGCGCCCGCTGTATCTTTCCTTTTCAGGTAGCCCTGCTGCCGCTTCAACCGGAGTGCACACCTTGAAATTCTCTTCCGCCTGCACCGTTCTCTTGTGTACCACCCTTCTAGCAGCCTGCGTCGGCACCGGCACCGGCGACCAATACTACCGCGTACAGCGCGGCGACACGCTCTACCGTATCAGCCGCCGCTTCAACCAGCCCGTATCCCGCCTGATGGCATGGAACAACCTGAAAAACCCCTCCCAGCTCGAAGTGGGCCAGCGCCTGCGCGTGGGCCACGCCCGCGGCGGCAGCAATGCCCGCAGCAGCACCGCCGCCAACCGGCCGGTGAGCCGCGCCCCCGCCGAGCGCACCACCGCCGCGCCCAGCAGCCTGCAATGGCCGGCACGCGGCGAAATCATCACCCCGTTCAACGGCGGCTCCAGCAAAGGCATCGACATCGCCGGCACTGCCGGCACACCCGTGAAAGCCGCCGCGCCCGGCCGCGTGAGCTACGTGGGCGAAGGCATCCGCGGCTACGGCAAACTCATCCTCATCAACCACACCGGCGGCATGCTCACCGCCTACGCCCACAACAGCCAAATCAGCGTGCGCGAAGGCCAGCAGGTATCCGCCGGGCAAACCATCGGCAGCATGGGCAGCAGCGGCACCGACCGCGTGAAGCTGCACTTCGAAGTGCGCATCAACAACCGCGCCGTCAATCCGCTGGACTACCTGTCGAAATAAAGCAAAAGGCTACCTGAAACTTTGCCCACCATTTTTCAGGTAGCCTCTTTTACCCACGCCACATAAGCAAAGGCTGCCCGAAACACAAATGTCAACCGAATAAAACGGCAACCTACTCAATACACCAACCGCTCCCGAACCCCCATCCCTTTCCGGCTACACCGAAATATTTTCAGCTTCGCCGAAGCGCACGCTTTAACTTCGTTGAAGCCCACGCTTTCAGGTAGCCTGCCCACGCTCTTTGTCTCTCTCGGGAGTTTCCATGAACCAACGCCTTTCCTCCGACACCATCAGCCAACTCTCCACCACCATGCTCATCCCGCTGTGGGCCAAGGCGGTGGAATACGATCGTGCCGACGCCCTCATCAAAGACGCCGCCGCCGTGCAGATGCTGCGGCAAATCAACTACGATTTCAGCATCTTCGCCAAATCGAAACTGTCGCAGCCCGGCTGCTGCGCCCGCGCCGCCCTCATCGACGAAGAGGCGCAACGCTTTATCGCGCAACACCCCGACTGCGTGGTCGTGCAGCTCGGCGCCGGGCTGGACGCACGCTTCGAACGCCTCGGCCGCCCGCCCGTTACCGCCTGGTACGACCTGGATTTGCCCAACGTCATCGGCATCCGGCGCCAACTGCTGCCCGAATCGGGCAACCACTACCTAGCCGCCTCCATGTTTGACGAAAGCTGGGCGCACACCGCCGCCGCACACGGCAAACCAGTGCTGCTGCTCACCGAAGGCGTGCTGATGTATTTCGAAGAAGCGCAGGTCAAAGCCCTGCTGGCCATGATTGCCCGCACGCTGCCGCACGCCGTGCTGGTGTTCGACATGCTGCCGCCGGTGGCCGTCGGCCGCGCCAAGCGGCACGATGCGCTGGGCAAAATGGCGCAGTCGCCCGAATTCAAATGGTCGCTGCCCGATGCCCGGGTGATGGAAGCATGGCTGCCCGGCAGCAAAGTGCGCGTGGTGGGCAGATTGAGCCGGCGCTGCGGCCACCGCTACCCTTGGCTCTTCCGCCTGATTTACCGCACCGGCTGGGGCAAGCGGCTGTTTGACCAGAAAATTATCAAAATCGAGCTGCCCTAGCCCGCCAGCCAAGTGCCATTTAAAGGCTACCTGGAAACTGGCAAACCACTTTTCAGGTAGCCTGTTTGCCTCACCGCACCATTACTCCCCAGCACACCCCTGCTCGCGGCAAGGCGGGCAAGATTCCCGCTCGTGGTAGCTGCCCGCCAGCCGGAGCAAAGCCGACTCCACTGCCGCCGCATCCGCCCGCGCCGGCACCTGCGCCACAAAATAATTCACCGAGCGCCGGCCCGGAAAATACGCCGCCAGCTCCTGCCCGCCGCTGCGATAGCCCGTAAAGCGCCACAGCTCGCCCGAGCTGCCGCGCGAACGGATGCGTCGCACCATCGCCGGCCGGATTTGCTCACCCGACCCGGCATACTGCGCCGCCACATCGTTCACCTGCGCCCGCACCGCCTCGGCAAAGCTCCCGCCCGGCCGGGGGGCAATGCTGCCCGTATACATCATCACCCGCGCCGCACGCAGCCCGCCCTCCTGCGGCAGAAACACCATCGGCACGCCCTTGTCCGCCAACAGCCGGTTATCCTGAATCCAGCCCGCCGGCACACGGAAACCATAGCAATGGTTCGCCCCGTGCGCATAGCCCGTATCCCCCTCCGGCGCCGCCTGCACACTCCCCGCCGCCAAAGCGGCCGCCAGCAGCCAAGCCAAACGTTTCATCATTTTCTCCTTTTTTCCAATCGGTTAAACGGCACAGCGCCGCCCCGCCACTCTACCACCCCACCGCCGAAGCAGCCAGAACACCACCTATTTTCAGGTAGACTCAAAGCAGAGACCTTTCTCACACCAGCAAGCAAAAGGCTACCTGAAAATTTTGAGCCGCGCGGAAACGCCGCTACGCTTTCAAGCAGCCTGCTTCATTCATCCTTTTTCTCAAAAAACACATCCCGACACGCCGCATACAGCACCAGCATCAAAAATAAGCCAAACATATTGTCCGCCAGAGCCACTATCCGCCAAAGCCACACGGGCGGCACCGTATCCATCGCCGCTATCGATATTACTTTAGGTTGAGCCAGCGCTACAGCTATGCCCAACACCACCCGCACCGCCAGACCCAACAAGGTAGCCAACACCACAGCCAGTGCCACCCCGCCCGCATTACGTCCCACTCCGCGCCAACCCGCCGCCCAAGCCCTCGCCACCCCGCCCGGCGGCACACCACCAGCACCGGCGCCACCCCGTTCGGCAACAGATATGCCAATATAAAAAACAGCCAATTCCAATACATGATCCAGTCTGCCGCTCCACTCAGCAGCGATGACGGTTTACCCCGCATATTGACCACATAAATCCCCAGCAACCCCTCCACCCGAAGCAATAACTGGTCAAACACCACATTCAGCAAACCCAGCAGCGCCAACGCCCCGGCACACCGCACCAACACCACCAAGCCCGCACGCCAATCAACACGGACTTTCCGCCCCACCCGCTCCGCCGCATAAGCCGCCCCCGCCGTAGCAAATACCACGGCAAAATCGTGCACCGCAGGGAAAAAAGAAATCAGAGTAGGCGTGATCAGCTCTGCCAGCGCAGCCAGCACAGACGACAAAATCGTCCAAGCCAACACCAGCCCAAACCACCAGCCAGCCCGCTGCCAAAACAAAGCCCAAGCCGTCCCAAACCAAACAAACGCCCGCCACGCCGGCAACCGGCCGGCTTCAACATTCGCCACCACGTCCGCCTCTTCCGCCACACTCAGCGGCGGTGCATAACGATCGTCTTCCCGTTTATGCATATTTTCCCTTTTATCTTCAGCGCTAATTCAAAACTGCGCGGATTGTATCGCAAAAGACTACCTGAAAAATAAGCCGTTCAAAGCCCGCCCCGCCATTTTCAGGTAGCCCCACACCAGCCGCCCAAGCCCACCCGAAATCGCCGCCCCGCAACAGGCAACACCATTTTCAAGCAGCCCCACAGCCAGCCCCCGCCGTTCGCGTTATAATGACCCAAGCAACCCCAACAACACAAAGGAAACATCATGCGCCCCGCCGTCCTACTGCTCGCCCTCCTCTCCCTCTCCGCCTGCACCTGGGAAACCTACCAAGACCAACACGGCAAAACCGGCCTACGCCAGCGCTACGCCCCCGGCACCCCCGTCGTGTATCAAGACGGTACCTTCTCCCGCAACCAGCGCTACAACGAATACCGCCCCGTGCCCGTGCCCGTTACCCGCGAAGAACACCAGCACAGCGTGCCGCGCACCACCTGGAGCAACGAAGCCGCCCCCGACACCTCCGGCGGGCAAACCATTCACCCCGCCCAATAAAACACCGTTTCAGGCAGCCCCAACATTTTCAGGTAGCCTCAAAGGCTACCTGAAACCCATTCCCCCGCTTCATAAAGCCGGGAAAACACCGCAAACAATTTGCCCGCCCAACAACCAATCCGAGAAAACCAGCCATGCCCACCCCCCTCCACATCGTCATCCTCGCCGCCGGCAAAGGCACCCGCATGCATTCCGCCCTGCCCAAAGTGCTGCACCAAATCGGCGGCCAAAGCATGCTCGAGCGCATTATCCGCACCTCGCAAAGCCTGAAGCCGCAAAGCATCAACGTCGTCATCGGCCACGGCCGCGAGCTCGTGCGCGAAAAAATAAGCCGCAACGACGTAAACTGGGTGGAACAAACCGAGCAGCTCGGCACCGGCCACGCCGTGCAAACCGCCCTGCCCCACCTCGGCGCCGAAGGCCGCACCCTCATCCTCTCCGGCGACGTGCCCCTCATCAACCGCGAAACGCTCCAAGCCCTGCTCGATGCCGCCGGCGACGAAGTCGGCCTGCTCACCGACATCCCGCCCAACCCCTTCGGCCTCGGCCGCATCATCCGCAACGCCGAAGGCCAAGTGGACGCCATCGTGGAAGAAAAAGACGCCAGCCCCGAGCAAAAAGCCATCCGCGAAATCAACACCGGCATCCTCGTGCTGCCCAACCGCCACCTCGCCGGCTGGCTCGCCCAACTCTCCAGCAACAACGCCCAAGGCGAATACTACCTCACCGACGTGATCCGCCTCGCCCGGCAAAGCGGCGTGGCCGTGCACCCCGTACAAGTGGCCGCCTCCCACCTCGCCGCCGGCGTGAACAACAAAGCCCAGCTCGCCGAGCTCGAACGCATCTTCCAGCGCGAACAGGCCGAAGCCCTGCTGCAAGCCGGCCTCACCCTGCGCGACCCCGAGCGTTTCGACCTGCGCGGCAGCCTCGAACACGGCCAAAACGTGGTCATCGACGTGAACGTGGTGCTCGAAGGCGAAAACCGCTTCGGCCACAACGTATCCATCGGCGCCAACTGCGTGATCAAAAACGCCGTGATCGGCAGCCACACCGTTATCGAGCCCTTCTCCCCCCTCGAAAACTGCCGCATCGGCAGCAGCGCCCGCATCGGCCCCTTCGCCCGCCTGCGCCCCCATGCCGACCTTGCCGACGAAGTACACATCGGCAACTTCGTGGAAGTGAAAAACAGCACCATCGGCCGCGGCAGCAAAGCCAACCACCTCACCTACCTCGGCGACGCCCAAATCGGCAGCCGCAGCAACATCGGCGCCGGCACCATCACCTGCAACTACGACGGCGTGCACAAACACCGCACCATTATCGGCGACGAAGTGCGCATCGGCTCCGGCAACATGCTCGTGGCCCCGCTCACCATCGGCCACCGCGCCACCACCGGCGCCGGCAGCACGCTCACCCGCAGCTGCCCCGAAGATGCGCTCACCCTCGCCCGCACCCGCCAAACCACGCTCACCGGCTGGAAACGCCCCGAGAAAGAGGAAAAATAAGCCCTTGCCTGAACAAGCATTATCGGCACACAAAAGGCTACCTGAAAATCCCACGGCAGATTTTTCAGGTAGCCTTTTCTTGCAGGCAGCAAAAACCGGCAGCAGCGGATTGCTCCGCGGCTGCCGGCCTGATTTCACTCATGCGGCGATTGAATTCAAATCAAATTAACGGCGTTGGCAGGAGGTCTCCACCTGGTTGCCGTAGGGGTCTTTGAAGCTGAACACGGCTTCGTTGCCTTTGCGGTGCCATTCCGCGCCGCTGCCGAACAGGCCGCGGTTGCTGGTGTAGCGCTCGCCGGAAGCGGCAACGGCGCTGGTAAGCACGGCGCGTTTGTCGTCGAGCTGGAGGCTCACGCGGCCGGTGCCTTCCTGGCGCACGCTCACGCTCAAGCCGTTTTCGCAGCTGAAGCGCTCGATGCCTTGCCGGCCGTGGCGTTCGTGGCGCGGGCGGCGCTGATGGTCGCGGTCGTCGCGGCGATCTTGCATGTCGTCGCGGCGCTGCTCTTCATAACGATGGGGGGGCGGCCGGTTGTGGTCGCCGTCGTCTGCATGCATGGGCGCCGCGCAGGCGGTCAGCAGCAGAGCCAATGAGGCGGGCACAGCCCAAGTACGTACTTTCATCATGCTTTTCCTATAAGGTTAGAAAATGCCGCCTGCACTGGGCAGGGGTGGAGCTATCTTAGTCTAAAGGTTTGGGCATAAAAAGAGGGATTAACCAAGATTTACGGCGGCAGCGGAATGCATGCATCTTAACGGTGGCCGTCTTTGCAATTATCTTGCGCGGGGCAGGCTGATTTTCCCCTACCACAGCGGCTTTGGGCAGGGGAAATCGGGTTGAGCTAGCCGAGCAGGAAGGGATTGTGCCGCTTTTCGTGGCCGATGGTGGTGGTGCGGCCGTGCCCGGGCACGACGATGGTGTCTTCGGGCAACACCAGCAGTTTTTCGCGGATGCTGCGCAGGAGGTCGGCATGGCTGCTGCGCTCGAAGTCGGTGCGGCCGATGGATTCGTAGAACAATACGTCGCCGGCAATCAAGAGTTTGGCTTCGGCGCAGTAAAACACAACGTGGCCGGGGGTGTGGCCGGGGGCGTGCAGCACTTGGAAGCGGTAGCCGCCCACGCTAAGCTCGTCGCCCTCTTCCAGCCAGCGCGTGGGCTGCACGGGCGGGGAAACGGGGAAGCCGAAGCCGGCGGTGGTGTCGGGCAGGCTGTCGAGCAGCCATTGGTCGGCGCGGTGCGGGCCGATAACGGGCAGCGGGGTGCGGGCGATCATGTCGGCCACGCCGGCGGCATGGTCGAGGTGGCCGTGGGTGAGCCAGATTGCTTTGGGCTGCAAGCCGAGTTTGGCGGCTTCGCCCTGCAGCCATTCGGCTTCGCCGCCCACGTCGATCCACACGGCTTCTTTGCTTTGTTCGTCCCACAGCAGGGAGCAGTTTTGGTGGAAGGGGGTAACGGGGAAGAGGTTGAGTTGTAGGGCCATGGCGGTGTTGTGGGTGGAGGGTTGGAAAGGATTTTCAGGTAGCCTGCAAAGCGGGGAGGCTACCTGAAAATATAGCTGATGGTTTCGTTTCTATAACAGGCAGTTTATCTGTAGCAAATATTTTCAGGTAGCCTGTATTCATGCTGAGGCTACCTGAAAATCCTGCACCGGTTATTCCCACTCAATCGTGGCGGGCGGTTTGCCGCTGATGTCGTACACCACGCGGTTGATGCCGCGCACTTCATTGATGATGCGGTTCGACACTTTGCCCAGCAAATCGTAGGGCAGCTCGGCCCAATGTGCGGTCATGAAATCGCTGGTGATGACGGCGCGCAGTGCCACCACGTATTCATAAGTGCGGCCGTCGCCCATCACGCCCACGGATTTCACCGGCAGGAATACGGTGAAGGCCTGGCTGGTGAGGTCGTACCACGATTGGCCTTCTTCATTGAAGGTGTTGCGCAGCTCTTCGGTGAAGATGGCGTCGGCGCGGCGCAAGAGCTCGGCGTATTCGCGTTTCACTTCGCCCAAAATGCGCACGCCGAAGCCGGGGCCGGGGAAGGGGTGGCGGTAGATCATTTCTTTGGGCAGGCCGAGGGTGAGGCCGAGCTCGCGCACTTCGTCTTTAAACAGGTCGCGCAGGGGCTCGAGCAGCTTCAGGTTGAGGGTTTCGGGCAGGCCGCCCACGTTGTGGTGGCTCTTAATGGCGTGCGCCTTTTTGGTTTTGGCGCCGGCGCTTTCGATCACGTCGGAATAAATCGTGCCCTGCGCCAGCCATTTGGCGTTTTTCAGCTTGGCGGCTTCGCGTTGGAACACTTCGATAAACTCGGCGCCGATGATTTTGCGTTTGCGCTCGGGGTCGGTTACGCCGGCGAGTTTGCCCAAAAACTGCTCGGAGGCATCCACATGCACCACGTGCACGCCGAAATGCCGCCCCATCATATCGAGCACGGCGGTGCGCTCGTCCAGCCGCAACAGGCCGTGATCGACAAACACGCAGGTGAGCTGGTCGCCAATGGCGCGGTGTATGAGCGCGGCGGCCACGGAGGAATCCACGCCGCCGGAAAGCCCGAGGATCACTTCCTCATCGCCCACCTGCTCGCGGATTTTGGCCACCATTTCATCCACATAATTGGGCATAGTCCAGCCCGGCTTGGCGCCGCAAATGTCCAGCACGAAGCGGTTGAGCAGGGCGCGGCCTTGTTTGGTGTGCGTGACTTCGGGGTGGAACTGGATGCCGTAGAAGCGTTTGGCTTCGTGCCCCATGATGGCCACGGGGCAGGAGAGCGTGTCGCCGAAAATGCGGAAGCCTTCGGGCAGGGCGGACACTTTGTCGCCGTGGCTCATCCACACTTCCAGCGTGTTCGGCTCGCCATCGCTCAGGCCGGCGGTGAGCGGGCTGTCGGTGGTTTTCACTTCGGCATAGCCGAATTCGCGCTGGTCGCCGGGGGAGACTTTGCCGCCGAGGTGGTGCGCCATAAACTGCATGCCATAGCAGATACCGAGCACGGGCACGCCCAAGTCGAAAATGCCGGTGTCGGCCTGATAGTCGGAATCGTACACCGAATTGGGGCCGCCGGAGAGGATGATGCCTTTGGGATTGAAGGCTTTAATCTCGGCAAGCGGCATATCGTAGGGGTGCAGCTCGCAATACACATGCGTCTCGCGCACGCGGCGGGCGATGAGCTGGGTTACTTGCGAACCGAAATCGAGAATCAGGATTTTGTCTTGGGTCATATCGATGTCTCTGGGTGGTTTCGAATGGGGTTTCTTTTTTCAGGTAGCCTGCCCTGCCCTCAAAGCAGCTTGAGGCTACCTGAAATATTTTGCAATTCAGCGGTAGCGCCGCAGGATGCGCCGGATATGCGCGCTGCGCTGGCGGCACACCGCCGCTGTGTCTACATCGGCCGCGGGCTCGTAGCGGGCGCGCTCGGCGGCCATCTGTGCGCCGTTTTGCCGCCACCAGGTTTCTTGGTCGCTGCCGGAGCATTGGCCGGCCAGCTGCATCAGTTTGTCGGACTGCTGCTCGGCGGCGGCGGGCAGCTCGGCGGCATCGTGATTGGTGCAGGCATACAGATAAGTGAGCACCTCGATGCTGTCGCGGTTCACCTGCGGGCATGGCGCCTGCCCTGCCGGCTGTTTGGCCAGGGTGGCGGCAGGCAGCAACAGCAGCGCTAGCATGGCTGGAAAACGTTTCATGCCTACTCCTTGCGTCAAAATCAAGCCTCAAACCTGCCATGAACTTTTTCAGGTAGCCCCAGCTCTGCAAAAGGCTACCTGAAAACTCAAGCAAACAGTTTTTCCACTTCCGCGCCCACGTCTGCGGCACGCATAAAAGTTTCGCCAATCAGGAAGCTGTGCACGCCGTGGCGGCGCATAAACTGCACGTCTTCGCGGCTGCGGATGTCGCTTTCGGTAACGATTACGCGGCCTTCTCCGGCGATTTCGGGCAGCAAATCCAGCGTTTGCTGCAGGCTCACTTCAAAGGTGCGCAGGTTGCGGTTGTTCACGCCGACAAGCGGGGTGGCGAGGCGGCGGCATTTTTCCAGCTCCCCGGCATCGTGCAGCTCCAGCAGCACGGCCATGCCCAATTCGTGCGCGATGCCCTCCAACTCTTCAAGCTGGGCTTGGCCGAGCGCGGCGGCAATCAGCAGCACGGCGTCGGCGCCCATGGCGCGGGATTGGTAGATTTGATAGGCGCTCACCATAAAATCTTTGCGCAACACGGGCAGCGCCACGGCGGCGCGGGCGGTTTTCAGGTAGCCTGCCGAGCCTTGGAAATACTGCTCGTCGGTGAGCACGGAAAGGCAGGCGGCGCCGGCGGCCTCATAGGCGCGCGCCAGCTGCTCGGGCTGGAAATCGGGGCGGATCAGGCCTTTGCTGGGGCTGGCTTTTTTGATTTCGGCAATCAGCGCGGCCTGCCCTTGGCCATGCTTGGCGCGCATGGCTTGCACAAAGCCGCGCGGCGGCGGCATATCGGCGGCGCGGGCGCGCACTTCGGTCAAGGGCAGCGCGGCTTGCGCGGCGGCCACTTCTTGATGTTTGGTGGCGAGGATGTGGGTGAGGATGTCGCTCATCGGCGGTGTCTTTCACTCTTTGGGCAGGGAGGCCTGGCGCTGGTTAAACTGCTCCAGGCTTTCCAGATTGTGCAGGAAGCGGGAAAGCTCCTGCAGGGCATTGGTGTAAACGTCTTTTTTAAATTCAATCACTTCTTCGATGGGCGCCCAGTAGTCGTGCCAGCGCCAGGCGTCAAACTCGGGCTGGCTGCTGGCGCGCAGGTGCACATCGCTTTCGCGGCCGATGAGCCGCAGCAGATACCAAATCTGCTTCTGCCCGCGGTATGCCCCGCGCCATTGGCGGCGCACCCAGTTGCCGGGCACGTCGTAGCGCAGCCAGTCGCGCGTGCGGCCGAGGATTTTCACGTGGTGCGGCAGAAGGCCCACTTCTTCGGCCAACTCGCGATACATGGCGGCTTCGGGGCTTTCGCCGGGCTTGATGCCGCCCTGCGGAAACTGCCAGGAATGCTCCTGCACGCGTTTGCCCCAAAACACTTCGTTGCGCTGGTTGGTGATGATGATGCCGACATTGGGGCGATAACCTTCTCTGTCCAACATAATATTTCGCCCGATTTGAATAATTTTAAACGTGCGGATTTTCCCACAAAACGGCCTGGCAGGCTACCTGAAAAGCTGGCGGGCGGCCTGCCGGGCGGGGTAGCTTGCCTGTTGGGATGCACGGAAATTTTTCAGGTAGCCTTGAAGGCTACCTGAAAACGATCATGCACTTTCTGCCGCCGCTAGCCCCGCGGATGATGCTGCTCCACCATCTGCTTGAGCCGCTCGTTGGCCACGTGGGTGTAGATTTGCGTGGTGTTCAGGCTGGCATGGCCGAGCATCATCTGCACGCTGCGCAAATCGGCGCCGTGGTTCACCAGATGGGTGGCAAAGGCGTGGCGCAGGCTGTGCGGGCTGAGCGAGCTGATGCCGGTTTCGGCCGCGTAGCGCTTCACCATCTGCCACACCAGCTGGCGGCTGATGCCCATGCGCTTCTGCCCCACGAATACGGCGTTGCACGGGGCTTGCTTGAGCAGCGAGCCGCGCGCTTCTTTCAGGTAGCGTTCCAGCCAGTGCACGGCTTCGGCGCCCAGCGGCACGATACGCTGCTTGTTGCCCTTGCCGATTACGGTCACCACGCCGCGCTGCAAATCCAAATCCTGCAACTGCATTTCAGCAGCTTCGGATACGCGCAGGCCGGAGGCATACAGGGTTTCGAGCACAGCTTTGTCGCGCAGGCCGAAGATGGTGCCGGTGTCGGGCGCGGCGAGCAGCGCGTCGATTTGCGCTTCGCTGATGAGCGGCGGCAGGGCGCGGCCGTTGCGCGGCGGGGAAAGGGATTGCGTGGGGTTGTCGCTGCGGCGGTTTTGCAGCTGGAGCAAGCCGTAGAGCTGCTTCACGGCGGAGAGGGCGCGGGCTTGGGAGGCGGGTTTCTCGCCGGGGGCATACACGGCTTCGGCCAGCCCGGCGGCATCGGCCTGGAGCCAATCGGTATCGCGCGCTTGCAGGCGGCGGGCGACTTTTTCCAAGTCGCGCCGGTAGCCGGCCAAGGTGTTGGCAGAGCGCTGGCGGGTGAGGAAGAGGTCGTCTAGCGTTTGCTCGATGGGCTCTTGCCAACGCGGCGGCAGCGGCTCGGCTGTTTTCACCATGCGATGCCCTCGTGCTTGAGCAGCCAGCGTTTCACCGCCAGGCCGCGCTCGGTATCGCCGCCCATGCTGAAGCCGCCCAGCCCGCTTGCCGACAATACGCGGTGGCAGGGTATCAAGAGCGGCAGCGGGTTTTTGCCACAGGCGCCGCCCACGGGGCGCGGGTGGCTGCCGATACGCTCGGCAATCTGCCGGTAGCTGAGGGTTTGCCCGGGCGGGATGGCGGCAATCTGCGCCCACACTTTGCGCTGAAACGGCGTGCCGGGCGGTATTTCGGCCACTTTGGGCAGGGCGTGGAGGCTACCTGAAAAATAGCCGTCCAGCCCGCGGGCGAGCGCGCTGTTTTCCGGCAGCGCGGGCAGGAAGTCGATGCGCTCGTTGCCGAGCAGGATTTCGGTGAGCCTGTCGCCGTCAAAACGGCAGATCAGCGTGCCGAACGGGGCTTCGTAGCGGTATTGCATCGCTGCCCCTATTCCACCTGTTCCCGCAGCGCGTCGAGCACGGCTTGGGCGTGGCCGGCGGCTTTCACTTTGCGCCATTCGCGCGCGATATTGCCTTGCGCATCCAGCACAAAGGTGCTGCGCTCGATGCCGAACACTTTCTTGCCATACATGTTTTTCTCTTTTATCACGTCGAACAGGCGGCACACGGTTTCGTCTTTGTCCGACAAAAGCGGCACTTCCAGCGCGTATTTACACACGAATTTCTGGTGGCTGGCCACGCTGTCGCGCGATACGCCGGCTACCTGAAAACCGAGCGCCCGAAATTCGGGCAGCAGCGCGCTGAATTCCTGCGCTTCGGCGGTGCAGCCGGGCGTGCTGTCTTTGGGGTAGAAATACAGCACCAGCGGCAAGTGTTCGGCGGCGGAGAAATCGTGGCCGTTTTGGTCGGACAGGGTGAAGAGAGGCTTGGCGCTCATGGCGGGCTTTCAAAGGATGGGAGACGGGCGCATTATATCGCCAAACGGCACGGGGCGAAGCCGGCAATTTTTTCAGGTAGCCTGAATGCGGGGCGTGTGGTATAAGCACGGCATTTCCGTTTACAACGCACACAAGGAATCTGAACAATATGAACACCCTGGATTTGCTCACCACCCGCCGCTCCGTGCGCCTCCTCACCGCGCCCGGCCCCGATGCCGCCCAGCTGGAAACTATTTTGCAGGCCGCCACGCAAGTGCCCGACCACGGCAACCACACGCCTTGGCACTTTGTCGTGGTGCAAAGCGAAGCGGGCTGGCAAACCTTCCGCCACGTGCTCGGCCAATGCGCGGCCGAAATCGGCGGCGAAGCGGCGCGCAAGGCCGAGGTGTTGGGGCAGATGGCGCCCTTGATGATCGGCGTGGTGGCCAAGCCCAATCTAAACTGCCTCAAGCCCAAGCCGGAGTGGGAACAAGTGCTCAGCGCCGGCTGCGCCGCCTACGCCATCCAGCTGGCTGCCAAGGCGCAAGGCTTCGACAACGTGTGGCTCACCGGCCTGTGGGTCAATACCGCCGCCCTGCGCGAAGCCTTTGCCTGCGAAGAGCACGACAAAATCATCGGCCTGCTGATGATCGGCACCGCGCAAAAAACCGCCGACGGTGGCAAGAATACCGATTTGTCGGAGCTGGTGAGCTATTGGTAAGGCGCTTGCTTTGCCCGGATAAAAGGCTACCTGAAAAATATTTCAGGTAGCCTTTAGTTTTCCCCTCTACCAATCATTGCCACACGAGCTGGTATTTGGTTTCCCTGCACAGCAGGCGTACAATTCCCTCGTTCTATCTACTTCAACTATCTACTGAAGAAAGGGTTGAATATGAGTGAAGCCACAAACCCGCCGCCCACGCCGCCACGCCAACCTTCCGGCAAACTCAAAGGCTACCTGAAAAAATACGCGCCGCTATTAAAAAAATTGGCTATTCTCGGCGTCGTGTCATGTCTACTGGTCAGTTGCGACTTCTCCCGCAGTTTGATTCTTCAGTTTCTACCTACCCCAGCTTATCAAGATTTTCCTCTAGGCCAACACAAACGGCTTGAGTTCAACGAAACAATTTATCTCAAACACCGCTACTGCCTCTGGACAAAAATTGAATTCATTGACGGCATGATCAACCTATGGGGACCGGATGCGGATAAAGGCGTTTTTGGCCCCCTCAATGAAGAAGCTCAAAAAATGCAGCAAGCCTTTACCGGCCTAGGTGATTTATCGGAAGAAAGCGAACCAATGTACACCATTCGGATGCGGGTATATCGGAAAGGCCTGCGCCAAGAAACGCTGATGTTCCAAAAGGAATACACCAATTTCGTCATTGAAGATTCATACGGTGCCAACACAGATAATCCGAGAAATATTGCCAACAACATAGCACGTGGTTGTTTCGAACTTCCCATTGGTCGGTATCGTTTTGAGCTAACTGATCAAAGCCCGTTCAGGCCAGAGTTTAATCAAGTACAAACTTCTGTGGTTATTTCACCTGTTCTGAATTTCAAATAAATTTAAAACAATCCCGTTTGCCCAAACATACATAAAAAGGCTACCTGAAATTTTCAGGTAGCCTTTTCTTCAGCTTAAGCCAGTCTTACTTGGCGGCCTGGTCCACGCGTTCGCGCAGCTCCTTGCCGGCTTTGAAGTGCGGCACGTATTTCTCGGGCACGTTCACTTTTTCACCGGTTTTCGGATTGCGGCCCACGCGGGCCGGGCGGTGGTTCAGGTCGAAACTGCCAAACCCGCGAATCTCGATACGCTGACCGCGGGCCAGGGCGCGGGTCATGGCATCCACCAAAACTTTCACGCTCTGCTCCACGTCTTTCACTGCCAGGCGAGCATGCCCCTGAGCCAGGTATTTTTCGGCCATATGGGCCATCAACTCTGATTTGGTCATTTACAGCATCCTTATTCGTTGTCGCCGCCCAGCTTGGCCTTCAGGAGGTCGCCCAGGCTGGTGGTGCCGGCGTGGCTGGCCGCAGCATTCACGGTATTGAGCGCTTCGCGGTTTTCTTTGGCGGTGCGGGCTTTCACGGAAAGCTTGATGTTGCGGTTTTTGCGGTCTACCGTAACGATCACGGCTTCCACTTCGTCGCCTTCTTTCAGCTTAGTGGTCAGGTCTTCCACGCGCTCGCTGTCGAACTCGGAAGCGGGCAGGTAGCCCACCACTTCGTCGGCCAGCTGCACTTCGGCGCCTTTGGCTTCAACGGATTTCACGGTGCCTTTCACCAAGGCGCCTTTGTCGTTGATGCTGATGTAGGTGCCGAAGGGGTCGCCTTCGAGCTGTTTGATGCCCAGGCTGATGCGTTCTTTCTCCACATCGATAGACAAAACCACGGCTTCCACGTCTTCGCCTTTTTTGTATTTGCGCACGGCTTCTTCGCCGCTTTCGCTCCAAGAAAGATCGGAGAGGTGTACCAAGCCGTCGATGTTGCCGGGCAGGCCCACGAAAATGCCGAAGTCGGTGATGGACTTCACGGCGCCGGTGAGTTTGTCGCCTTTATTGAAGTTGGCGGCAAATTCTTCCCACGGGTTGGGCTGGCATTGTTTCATGCCCAAGCTGATGCGGCGGCGGTCTTCGTCGATGTCCAGAATCATCACTTCTACTTCGTCGCCCAGCTGCACCACTTTGCTCGGGTGAACGTTTTTGTTGGTCCAGTCCATTTCGGAAACGTGTACCAAGCCTTCGATGCCCTGCTCGATTTCAACAAACGCGCCGTAGTCGGTGAGGTTGGTTACCTTGCCGAACAGGCGGGTGCGGGCGGGGTAACGGCGGGCGAGGCCGCTCCAGGGGTCTTCGCCCAGCTGTTTCATGCCCAGAGATACGCGGCTGCGGTCTTGGTCGAACTTGAGCACTTTGGCTTCCACTTCCTGACCCACTTCCAGCACTTCGCTCGGGTGTTTCACGCGGCGCCATGCCAAATCGGTGATGTGCAGGAGGCCGTCGATGCCGCCCAAGTCCACGAATGCGCCGTAGTCGGTGATGTTCTTCACGATACCTTTCACCACGGTGCCTTCCTGCAGGCTTTCCAGCAGGGCCTGGCGCTCTTCGCCCAGGGTTTCTTCCAGCACGGCGCGGCGGGATACCACGACGTTATTGCGTTTTCTATCCAGTTTGATCACTTTGAATTCTACTTCTTTGCCTTCAAAGTGAGAGGTGTCTTTCACCGGGCGCACGTCTACCAGCGAGCCGGGCAGGAAGGCGCGGATGCTGTTGATCATCACGGTGAGGCCGCCTTTGACCTTGCCGTTGATCACGCCGGAGAGGATCTCGCCGCTTTCCATGGCTTCTTCCAAAGCCAGCCAATCGGCAGCGCGTTTGGCTTTTTCGCGCGAGAGTTTGGTTTCGCCGAAGCCGTTTTCCACGGATTCGATGGTTACGGTAACGAAATCGCCGACTTTTACTTCCAGCTCGCCCTGGGCGTTTTTGAATTCGTCCAGATCAATCAGGGATTCGGATTTCAGGCCGGCATTCACGATCACGTGTTTGTCGGTAATCGCCACCACTTCGGCGGTGATCACCTCGCCCTGGTTCATTTCTTGTACGGCTGAGTATTCTTCCAGTAACTGGGCAAAATTTTCCATAAGGTTTTGTCTTTTCCACGCACGGCCAAGGAGTGCGGAGGGTTGAGGTTGCTAAAAGCCTGCCGCCCTTGGCACGGCAGGCAGGGGTTTAATCTGTTTGCTTGTCTTTAACGGAAAAGCAATCAATCAACCGGTTATGCAGCACACGCGCCTCAAAACGGGGCGGATGCGCCGAAAGTGCGGCATTATACAGCAAGTTTATTTTTCCCGATACCAATCAAGCACTTTTTTTACCGATTCTTCGATGGTGAGCGCAGAAGTGTCGAGCAGGCGGGCTTCGGGCAGCTTTTGCAGCGGCGCAACGGCGCGCTTGCGGTCGGCTTCGTCGCGCGCTTCGATGGCGGCCAGGATGCGCTCGAAACGCTCGCCAGAAAGCGGCTCGCCGATTTGCCGGGCGCGGCGTTCGGCACGCACTTTCGCCCCGGCGGTGAGGAATATTTTGAGTACGGCATCGGGGAACACCACCGAGCCCATGTCGCGCCCGTCGGCCACCAAGCCCTGTTCGCCGAGAAACGCGCGCTGCCGTTGCAACAAAGCCTCCCGCACCGCGGGCAGTGCCGCCACCTGCGAAGCGCCCATGCCGATTTCCTCGCTGCGGATGGCGGCCGACACGTCTTCCCCGTCCAGCAGCACCGCGCCGGCGGCAAACTCGGCCGGCAAGGCCTGCGCCAAGGCGGCCACTGCGGCTTCGTCTGCCCAATCCGCGCCTCGGCGGCGGGCATGCAGCGCGGTGATGCGGTAGAGCGCGCCGGAATCGAGATACGCCCAGCCCAGCGCCTCGGCCACGCGCTGCGCCACCGTGCCTTTGCCCGATGCGCTCGGCCCGTCGATTGCGATTACTTTCTGCGGCATAGCTGTCTCCGAAATCCGAAAAAGCGCTATCTTACCCGAGATTGCGTCGGCGCGGGGCGGGCGTGCCGGCAACGGGGTTTTCAGGTAGCCTTGTCGGCAGATCAAAGGCTACCTGAAAATTTGTTACCTTGCTTTTGCGGAATGCTTGGTTTGCTTCTATTTTTTCCGTTTCTACTTTTTCAGGTAGCCTCCTAGCCGGCAAACAGGCTACCTGAAAAATAATCGCCGCCAGAGTTAGAATACGTTGCCGGCTCATTCTCTTTGCATCGGCCACCCCCCCGCCGCAAAACCATTTTCAGGTAGCCTCCCAAGCATTCCGCATCAGGCAAAAGGCTACCTGAAAGCGTCAGCTTCAACGAAGTGGACCGATGTCTTGGCGAAGCCAAGGCTGAGTTTCTGTGAAGCTAAAACGCCAGCTTCAGCGCAGTCAAACCAGCTTGGCGGGTTTCTGCAAAGCCCAAAACCAAGCCCCCCATTTTTCAGGTAGCCTCCACCCTTTGCCAAACCCCGCCGGATTGGCTATATTCAGCCCATCCCTCCCGAACACGGATTCCCCCATGCGCTTCTTCCGCCGCCAACAGCAAGCACGCCGCCGCAGCACCCGGCTGGTGGCGCTGTATGCGCTCGCGCTGGCCGGCACAGTCGTCCTCACTGCCGCCGTGCTCGGCAGCCTGCCGCTCATCTTCGGCTTCGGCAGCCCGCGCCACAGCCTGTGGTGGTACTACCTGCCGCCCGCCATCCTCGTGTGCCTGCTCACCATCGGCCTCAGCCTGCACCGCCTGCGCGAACTGCGGCTCGGCGGCGAAGCCGTGGCCAAACGCCTCGGCGGCGAGCAGCTGCAACTGCAAGAAGCCAGCTTTGCCGAACGCCGCCTGCTCAACGTGGTGGCCGAAACCGCCCTGGCCGCCGGCCTGCCCACTCCGCCCGTGTACCTCCTGCGCCGCGACGGCAGCATCAACGCCTTCGCCGCCGGCCTCAGCCGCCGCCGTGCCGTAATCGGCGTTACCCAAGGCGCGGTACACCGCCTCAAGCGCGACGAGCTGCAAGCCGTGATTGCCCACGAATTCAGCCACATCCTCCACGGCGACATGCGCCTCAACCTCCGCCTCTCCGCCTGGCTGCACGGCCTGCAAGGCATCGCCAGCAGCGGCCGCTACTTCCTCGAAGGCCGCGACGACGAACACTACCTCGAATACCGCCGCAATAAAAACGTAGACAACCACCCCTTCGACAACGGCATCGAAATCATCATGCAAACCCTGCCGCTGCAAGTCTTCGGCATCCTGATGATTGCGCTGGGCTCCATCGGCAGCCTGTTTGCCGGCTGGCTGCAAGCCGCCGTGTGCCGCCAGCGCGAATTCCTCGCCGACGCCTCCGCCGTGCAGTTCACCCGCCAAACCGCCCCGCTCATCGAAGCCCTGCGCAAAATCGCCCGCAGCGGCAGCTGCCGCCTGCGCTCCGCCCAAGGCCCCGAATACGCCCACATGATGTTCGGCCGCATCACCTCCGGCAGCCTCGCCGCCACCCATCCCCCCATCATCGAACGCATCCGCCGGCTCGACCCGCTGCCGCCCGCCGCCTCGCCCCCGAGCTCAAAGGCGCCAACGGCCCCGTCTACTTCGCCGAAGATACTTCCGCTTGCCCCGCCGCCGAAGCCGACCCCGTTGCCGACCAAAGCGAAGCCCTCTACCGCCACCGCCAAGCCACCATGCAGGCACGCATCCGCCGCTACCGCCCCACCACCCCGCACCTGCCGCTCCACGCCGACTGGCAGGCCGCCGCCCTCGACGGCGAATACGCCTCCGCCGCCCTGCTCTGCCTATTCCAAATCCACAGGCTACCTGAAAGCGCCGCCTTCAACGCAGTGCAAACACAGCGCAACGGCTTTCTGCGCAGCACAACCCAGCCAAGCCACACCGTCGCCCTCACCCCCTTCGTCGGGCAACAGCTCGCCCGCCTGTGGCAACACCCCCTGCTGCCCAGCACTGAGCTGCTCGAACACCTCCTGCCCGCCTTCGTGATGCAGGAAGACAGCGCCCAGC
The DNA here is from genome assembly GCF_916618725.1 of Eikenella sp. Marseille-P7795. Taxonomy (NCBI): domain Bacteria; kingdom Pseudomonadati; phylum Pseudomonadota; class Betaproteobacteria; order Neisseriales; family Neisseriaceae; genus Eikenella; species Eikenella sp. Marseille-P7795. The sequence goes on from NZ_CAKAJZ010000007.1 coordinate 86,596, forward strand.
AAGCCGTGCTCGACCAAATCCGATGCCACTTCCGCCAACAGAGCGCCAGCCGCGAGCAAACCCAGCTTTGGCTGCTGCTCAAAGCCTACCTCGCCCCCACCCCCCGCCCGGCCACCTCGCCCAACACCCGCCGCCAAGCCCTCCTCCGCGCCGCCGAGCTCCCCCCAACAGCTGCAAACCGCCGTGAAAGGCGCCCTACTGCTCACCAATCCCGCCAAAACCGCCCTACTGCGCCCCCTCTCCGCCACCCTAGCCGTGAGCCAGCCCCTGCTGTGGCGCTACCTCTGCGTGCGCCTTGACGTTGGCGCCTGGCACTTCGGCGCCGCCGACCGCCGCGGCTAAAGGCTACCTGAAACCTTCCCGCCGCCAGTTTTCAGGTAGCCTTCCTCCCAACCCAAGCCCGCCCAAGAAGAAAGCATGAAACGCCCGCTTCCCCTCCTCGCTGCCCTCTTCCTCCTCACTGCCTGTCAGAAAGACGCCGCCATGCCCACCGCCACCTCCAGCCCGACGCCCCCGAAAACCAACGAAGAAATCCTCGCCGCCGCCGAAGAGCACCTCGCCACCTACCGTTATTTCGACGCTGCCGCCTGGGCATACGAGCTGAAACAACGTGGCGTCGCCCTGCCCCCGCGCCTGCAAGCCGTGCTGGATGAAGAGCGCTACAACCCAGCCGCCCCGATATGCACCGGCAGCATCTACCACCTCCAGCCGCAGCAGCTCGCCCGCGTGCAAAGCCTGGCCGAACACGGCGACCGCGCCGCCGCCCACCGCCTGTGGCAATACTACACATTCTCCGCCCCCAACCGGGACACCGCCGAAGGCCAAGCCGCCGCAGACTACTGGGTAAAGCAAGCAGGCGAGCCGGAATAGCGCTTCTCGGCATGGCAAAAAGGCTACCTGAAAATCAGGTAGCCTTTCATACAACCATTACTCAATCGTGGCGGATATTTTTCAGGTAGCCTCAAAGGCTACCTGAAAATTCCTCAGCGCAGCCATTTCCACTCGCTGCCCGGCGGCGGCTCCGCCCGATGCAGCATGTTTTTAAAGCCCAGCCGGAACTGCTTGTCGAGCTCGGCCGCCCTTTTCTGCAATGCCGCCAAAGGCTGCGGCGTCCAGCTTTGGAAGGCCAGCACCGCCACATTGCCGTGCGTTTCCGCCAGCACGCACAACACGCGCTGCTCAAACACTTTCGACAGCCGTTGCAGGAAAAGCGGGTAGCGCTTATCGCCGCTCCACCAGTTGGTCACGAAAATGCCCTGGCTGCTCAAGGCGGTGCGGCAGTCGGCAAAGAAAGGCTCGCCCACCAGCGAATCGATAATCTGCTCGCCGTCGAAGCCGTCCACCAGCAAAATATCCGTGCCGCCGCGCAGGGTTTTGATGTATTCCGCGCCGTCGGCCTCGATGATTTCAAACTTTTCGCCCTCAAACGGCAGCTCAAACAGCCCGCGCGCCACGCTGATCACCTGCGGGTTAATTTCCACCGCCGTTTGCGCCACCTCGGGCAGGCAGGCATCAATCCAGCGGGTAAACGAGCCGCCGCCCAAGCCGATTTGCGTGATGTGCCGCACCGAAGGCGCAAACAGCAGCCAGGCCATCATGGCGCGGCTGTAGGAAAGCACCAGCTCGGCGGGGTCGTCCACATTCATCGAGCTTTGCACCGTTTCGCTGCCCAAATGCAGCGAGCGGATGTTGCCGAGCTCGGAAATGCCCACTTCGGGCATGGCCGCGCGGGCGGAACGCAGCCGGCGGTAGGGATGACGTGCCATAGAAACAAACCTTTATTGAAGAGGGCGCGAATTCTAGCACATTTCCCCGACGGCAATCGGGCGGCCGGGGCAAGCCGAAAACGGCGGAACTTGGTATCATCCCGCCATCCCTCCACGCAAAGGAAACATCATGAACACCCGCACCGAACACGACCTCTTGGGCGAGCGCAGCATCCCCGCCGACGCCTATTGGGGCATCCACACCTTGCGCGCCATGGAAAACTTCCAGATTTCCGGCCAGAAAATCTCCGACGTGCCGCAGTTTGTGCGCGGCATGGTGATGGTGAAGAAAGCGGCGGCGCAGGCTAACGGCGATTTGGGTGCGCTCCGGCCGGAAATTGCCGACGCCATCGCCCGCGCCTGCGACGAAGTGCTGGAAAAAGGCCGCTGCCTCGACCAATTTCCTTCCGACGTATTCCAAGGCGGCGCCGGCACTTCGGTAAACATGAACACCAACGAAGTGATCGCCAATCTGGCGCTGGAAATCCTCGGCCACGCCAAAGGCCGCTACGACATCGTAAACCCGATGGACCACGTGAACGCCAGCCAATCCACCAACGATGCCTACCCCACCGGCTTCCGCCTAGCCGTGTATGAAAGTGTGGAAGGGCTGCTGGGCAAATTAGACTACCTGAAAAACGCCTTCACGCAAAAAGCCGAAGAATTCAAAACAGTGCTGAAGATGGGGCGCACCCAGCTGCAAGATGCCGTGCCGATGACGGCGGGGCAGGAATTCAAATCCTTCCAAGTGCTGCTGGAAGAAGAAATCCTCAATCTGGAGCGCACGCGCCGGCTGCTGCTGGAAGTGAACCTCGGCGCCACCGCCATCGGCACCGGCGTGAACACGCCCCCGGGCTACGCCCCGCTGGCGGTGCAAAAACTTTCCGCCATCAGCGGCCTGCCCTGCAAGCTCACCGAAAACCTGATTGAAGCCACTTCCGACTGCGGCGCCTATGTGATGGTGCACGGCGCGCTCAAGCGCACGGCAGTGAAGCTCTCCAAAATCTGCAACGATTTGCGCCTGCTCTCCTCCGGCCCGCGCGCCGGCCTGAAGGAAATCAACCTGCCCGAAATGCAGGCCGGCTCCTCCATTATGCCGGCCAAGGTAAACCCGGTGATTCCCGAAGTGGTGAACCAAATCTGCTTCAAGGTGATCGGCAACGACACCACCATCACCTTCGCCGCCGAAGCCGGCCAGCTCCAGCTGAACGTGATGGAGCCGGTGATTGCGCAATGCATGTTTGAAACCATCTCGCTTTTGGGCAACGCCGCCGCCACGCTGGCCGACAAATGCGTGCGCGGCATCACGGTAAACCGCGACATCTGCGAGCGTTATGTATTCCACTCCATCGGCCTGGTCGCCTACCTCAACCCCTATATCGGCCACGAAAACGGCGACTTGGTGGGCAAAATCTGCGCCCAAACCGGCAAAGGCGTGCGCGAAGTGGTGCTGGAGCGCGGCCTCTTGAGCGAAGCCGAGCTCGACCGCATCCTGGCGCCGGAGAATTTGGTGAACATCGATTCTTGAGCGATATGCAAGAAGGGATGGTTCGCCATCCCTTCGTTTGGTAGCCAAGCATAAAGGCTACCTGAAAATTTCAACTGCGCAGACACGCCCCTGCGCTGCACTTTTTTCAGGCAGTCTCATACTGCTCGAAATCCCTTGGCGCATGCAACACCAGCAAAGCCAGCGTTTCGCCCCTTTGGTTGGCAAACTCCACCTCGTAAGCATCGCGCCCATACACGTCCACCACCGTGCCGATGCTGCCCGCGCGCAAGCCGTGTTCCCGCCAATCCCGCTTCAGCCGCACCACATCCAGCAGCCGATATTCCCTCATCTTTCGCCCCATTCCACCCGCAAAGCAGGCCACATCCCGCGCCGCGGCAACACTGCCCCGCCCTGCCGCGCCCGATCCTCCCACGCCAGCACCGCAGGCAGAAAGCCCGCCGCCGCAGGCACAAGCGCCGATGCCGCTTCGCCTTCCCCGGCCACGCTTATCCTGCCGCCTTCTGCCCGCGGCAACAGGCTACCTGAAAGTTTCCACCACACGCTGCCTTCCGGCTCGCCCTCCGCCGCACGCTCATACGCCCAGCCCAGCAGCACGGTTTGCCCGGGTTCGGCCAGCATCTCGTTCAGCGCGGCATACAGCGCCGCCCAGCAATCTTCCGCTTCCGCCGCCAGAAACACACTGTTGCCGCTGCTGCCGAGAATCTGCGCCAGATGGAAAGTGGCGGCGTTGTGGATATTGGCCATGAAATCCAGCGGCGAAGGCAGCCCGGCCGCCAGTTTCTGCCGCATCGCCGCCAAACGGCCGGGCGAGCTGAACGGCGAAGCCAGATATACGGCCGGGTTTTCAGGTAGCCCTTGGCACAGCGGCAGCGCGCCCAGCAGGGCAAGCAGGGTGAAACGGCTCAGGCGGCGCGCGTCGATGCCGTATTGTTCGCGCAGGAGTCGGCGCAGTTCGCCGTCTGTCTGCTGCGGCTCGGCCAGGAAGCGGCTGCCAGCCTGAATGCGGCACAGCGGCCGATTAAGGGGAAAATCTGCCAGCATATTCGGCAATCGTCCTTTCTGTTTTCAGGTAGCCCGATATAGTGGATTAAATTTGAATCAGAACAAGGTGGCAAGGCGGGGCAACGCAATCCTGGTTTAAATTTAATTCGCTCTGCTTTTCAGGTAGCCCTCTTTCCGCCAAACACTTCTTTCAACGCTTCCAGCACCGCCGTGTTTTTCGCCGACTGTTTGGCATGGGCAACGACGGCGTAAATATTTCTTGCTGCCAGCCGGTGCTGTGGCAACACGATTTTCAGGCGCCCGCTGTCGAGCAACGGGGCGATTTCGAGCGACAGGGCAAGGGTTAATCCCAGCCCTTCGGCGGCAAGATAGTAGGCGCTGGCGGCGGATGAAGGGCATTCGGTCAGGCTGTCGGGCCAACGCCCAGACAGGCCGAGTTCGTCCAAGGCGGCGCGCAGAATGGTTTCGCTGTGGCACAACCAGTGCGCGGAAAGCAGGTCTTCCACACGCCGCACGGGGTGGGCATCCAGATAATCGGGCGAAGCGCAGATGTGCATTGGGCAGGCGGCGAGGCGGCGGGAAACATTGTCGGGCGAATCGGCAATTTCGCCGGCGCGGATGGCGATGTCGGCATCGTTGTGCTGCAAATCGACGGCTTCGTCTTGCGCCATCAGGCTGATGCGGATATCGGGATGGCGCTCGCGCACCGTGTCCAGCAGGCGGCGGGTTTCGGGCGCATTGATGAAGCCTGTGGGCAGCGAAATCCGCACCTGCCCGCTCGGGCGGTGTTTCAGCGCGGCCATGTCGTCGTCGGCCTGCCGCATGGTTTGCGCCAAATGCTCGGCATGGCGCAGCAACAGCTGGCCGGCTTCGGTCAGCTCCAGGCGGCGCGTGCTGCGGTTGAGCAGTTTCACGCCGTAGAGCCGCTCCAAATGCCGTATGTGCTGGCTCACCGCACTGGCGGTCATGCCCAGCGGCACGGCGGCACGGCTCATATTGCCCTGTTTGGCCACTTCGGCAAAAATCAGCAGCAGTTTCGCCTTTTCCATTTCAAGTTCTGCTTCAAACTGTTTCAAGAAATACACGGATTATCAAGCAATGCTTATCCGAATACAATGCGCTCCAAGGTTAAGCAATTCTCTTCAACTCGTATCCAGGAGCAAAAAGTGGCAAACATTTCTATTTTCGGACAAGGCAATATGGGCAACGCCATCGGCAGTCTGTTTCAGGCGGCAGGGCATCAGGTTTCGTTTGTGAAACGCGGTGAGGCAAACGCACAGCTGGGCGACATCGTAGTGCTGGCCGTATATTTTGCCGCTGTGGACGACATCATCAGCCAATACGCCGCGCAGCTTGCAGGCAAAACCGTGGTGGACATCAGCAATCCGGTCAATTTTGACACGCTGGACGGCCTAACCGTTGCCGCAGGCAGCTCGGCCGCCGAACACATCGCCGCCAAATTGCCGCAAAGCCGCGTACTCAAAGCCTTCAACACCAACTTTGCCGCCACCCTGGCCAGCCGCAAAGTGGCCGACAAAGCAGAAACCACCGTACTGATTGCCGGCGACAGCGGTGAAGCCAAACAGCAGCTGGCCGACGCACTGAAAGGCAGCGGCGTGCACAGCAAAGACGCGGGCAGCCTGAAACGGGCGCGCGAGCTGGAAGCCTTCGGCTTCCTCGCCATCACCCTGGCCGTGCGCGAGCAAATCGGCTGGACGGGCGGCTTTGCATTGTTTGACTGATTCAGCCCGAAAAGCTACCTGAAAAAGCAAAACGGCTTTTCAGGTAGCCTCACCACAGCCAACCGACACTTTTCCTTCTTTAAGGAGCCAACACATGAAAAAACTGATGTCCATCCTCGTGGCCGCCGCCGCATTCGCTGCACCCGCCGCCTATGCCGACACCCAAACCGCACCCGATGCCGTGATTCATGCCAGCCGCCAAGACCAAACCGCCATCAACCGCCTGCTGGCCGATTACGCCGCCGCACTCAAAGCCGAATCGCCGCAAGCCGTTGCCGCCCTATTTACGGCAAACGGCGTGGTTATGCCGTATTCCTCGCCCACGGCTGCCGGCAAGCAGGGGCTGGAGGGCAACTACTCGGGGCTGTTTGCCAATGTCGGTTTGGATTTGGATTTCACCGTGCTGGAAATGAACGTGCTGGGCAGATACGCCTTCGTGCGCTCCACTTCCAAAGGCCCGGTTACCGTCAAATCCACCCGCCAAACTGCGCCCGATGACTTCCGCGAACTTTGGGTGATGGAAAAAGTAAACGGCCAATGGAAAATCGCTCGCTATATGTTCAACCAATCGCACTAACGCTTCCATCGTAAAGCCAGGGCAAACCACTTTCACCGGCTGGTTTGCCTTTTGCCGCATCTTCCAAAGGCTACCTGAAAACACCGGGAATCGGTTTTCAGGTAGCCCGATATTTTTCAGGTAGCCTTCAAGCCTGCCAATCCAGCAGCCAGGCGCAATGGCTGCCGCCGAAGCCGAGGAAGTAGTTGAGATAGCTGCCGTTAGGCAGGGGCCGGCCGTGCAGGGTGGGTAGGGGGAAACCGGTGCTGGCTGCGGGCAGCGGCGGTAGGCGGCCTTGTTGCAGAGCGGCGAGCAGCAGCGCGGTTTCCAGCGCGGCACCGGCGCCGAGCGTGTGCCCCGCATAGGGCTTGAACAGCAGCGCGGGCGTGTGCGGCCAAAGCGTTTCGCGCACCTGCATTTCCACCGCGTCGCTGAGGCCGCCGCTGCCGTGGGCTTTCACGCCACGCAAATCTCGGGCGGCGGTGCCGGCGCGGCGCAGGCATTCGGCAAGCAGGCGGTGCAGCGGTTCGGCGGAGGAGGCGGTGAGGTTGGCGTGGTCGGTTTGGGCGGTGAGGCCGCGCAGGCGGCAGGCGTAGCTTGGGTGCGGACGGGCAGACAGGGCCAGCGCGGCGGCGGCTTCGCCCAGCACTAGGCCGCCGGCATCGCAAAACGGCAGCCTGCCCGGCTCGGTTTCCAGCAGGTTCATGGCGTGGAAATGCTCGAAGGTGAGGCGGTTGAAGCTTTCGATGCCCAGCACCACGGCGCGCTCGGCCAGCCCGTTTTCGATGCTGCGGGCGGCGGCGAGCAGGGCTTGGGCGGAGGAGGTGCAGGAGGTGGCGAAGCTGAATACGTTTTCGCTGGCGAAACGGGTTTTCAGGTAGCCTGCGATTTCGCACAGGGTGAAGCGTTCTGCTTCGGTACACACGGGCCGCGCGGCTTCGCGGTCGGACATCACATAGGAGGTGGAGCCGAGGAAGATGGGCAGGCCGGCCAATTCGGCTTCGCTCCAGCCGGCATCGGCGGCGGCGCGGCGGATTTCGGCTTCTGCCCAGCGGCACAGCTGCGCCAGCGTGGCCAGCTCGGCGGGAAAGGCGACGAAATACGGCAGCGCGCGCGGCTGCCCCAGGCCGTGTGCGGTGCGGGCGGCAGGCGGCGCAAACGGGTGTTCGGGCGGCCCGAAGCGGCGGCTGCCCTGCCCTTGTGCGCACCAATAGTTGCTGCCGCACAAATAGGCGGCGCGGAGCGGGTGGCTTTTGATGTTCATTTTTCAGGTAGCCTCAAGCGGGTTGCCCTGCGTTTCCAACACTTCCCATTCGTATTCTGCCTCGTGGATGGCCAGCGCATGGCCGTTTTCCAAATACAGCTCGAAATCGCCGTGTTGTGCAAACCAATTAGCCAAAACGGCTTGCAGGGCGGGCAGGGAGACGAGCGCCCAGAAGCCGAAGCCGTTGTCGCTTAAGCTTATCCACGCCTTATCGGCAAGCAAGGCGCGGATGCGGCGCAGCATATCGGCGCGGGCGGCTTGGTGCTGAGCTTGTCGGAGCGCGCGGTTGATGATGCCGTTTTCATGAACCGGGAAGGCAGCGGCAGCCGGGCGGTCGATGCGGTAGATGCCTCTATCCACAAACCGACGGGCAATCTCGCCATCGCTGCCTTGCACGGCTTCGATGCCGAGAAAGGCGTAGCGCTTCAGCAGGCGGGCTTGGGCATGGCGCTGTTGGAGTTGGGTGATTTTTGGGTTCATCTGGCGGGAGGATTTAGGGGATGGAGGCTACCTGAAAATAGGGAAACCAAATTTCAGGTAGCCTTTTTTCAGGTAGCCCTACGCCCCGCGCTGTTCGCGGACAAACGCCGCCAAATCGCGCACATTCATCATGTGTTTGCGCACCATGCGGTCGCCGTTGAGGCGCACGCCGTAGCGGGCTTGCAGCGCCACGGTGATTTGCAGGGCATCGAGCGAATCGAGGCCTATCGGGCTTTCGGGGCCGAACAACGGCGTGTCGTCGGCGAAGGCGGCCATGTCCACCTCGTCTTGTTTTTCGGTTTCGCGCACAATCAGCGTTTTCAGCGCCTGCTCCAGCGCGGGGGAGCTCAAATCGGGAGTGTTCATCAGAATCTTGCCTGGGTGATCAGTTGGCGGCGGTAGAGCGCGGCGGCGGCGGCGAGCGCGGCCAGGCCGAAGCCGGCGAGCTGCCACAGCTGCGGCGCGATTTGCGCCAAGGTGTAGTGGTTTAACAATAATTTTTGAAAAGCGGCCAAGCCCCAGCCCATCGGCGAGAGCTGCGAGAGCCGCTGCATCAGCTCGGGCATGATGTGCACGGGCACCATCACTCCGCCCAGCGCGGCCATGATGATGATGCCGCCGCCGCCCAACACCACGGCATGCTCGGTGCTTTTGGCCAGCACGCTCACCAAAAGCCCATAGCCCAGCGCGGCCAGGCTCACGGCGCAAGACACGGCGGCATAGCCCGCCCAGCCGCCGGCCAGCGCGAAGGCAGGCATATCCAGCAGCGGCAACACCCACGCGCCCAGCGCCACCATGCCGGCAAACTGCAACTGGTTGATTAAAAAGTAGGGAATCAGCTTAGCAGCCAAGAGTTTCCAAGCGGGGGCACGCGCCATGTTCAGGCGGGTGAGCGTGTTGGTTTGGCTCTCCATCGCCATCACATTGGAAAGCGGTATCATGATGAAAAACATGCCGAAAATCAGCCAGGCGGGCACGCTGTGCTGCACCGAATTGGGCTGCTGCACGGCCTCGCCCTGGCGGTTGAGGTAGGTTTCCTGCCACATCTTGCGCCCGAGGTAGGCCTCGATTTGGCTGAATTTGCCGTCCAGCTCTTTGTTCACTTGGTCTTGAATGCGGCGCACGGCGGGATTTTTGTTGTTGTCCAACACAATTTCGTTGCCGTCAAAATACTGCGCCAGCCGCGCTTCGGTGTAGTGCTGCTGCATCAGGCCTTTGATGCCGAGCAGCCAGCCGCGGTCGGCATCGGGCTGGAGCCACAGGCGCAGCGGCTGCTCTTCGCCCAGCGGGGTGGTTTCATCGTTTGGGTTGAGCAGCAGCAAATCGGCCTCGCCGCGCTGCAAGGCTACCTGAAAATCGGCAAGGCGGCTTGGCTCGGCCAGCCGCACATGCAGTTTTTCGTTTTGCAGGGCTTGGAGGAATTGCCGGTTGAGCCGGCTGTCGGGCTTGCCGAGCAGCACGATTTGCGCGTCGGGATTGAGGTTTTCCTGGCTGCTGCTCAAGGCGGCCGACATAATCAGCATAAACAAAATCGGCATCACAAACAGCACGGCCACGCCGTGCAGGTCGCGGCTGAGCAGCTTGATCTCTTTAACGATGGCGGCGGCTAGCATTCGGCAGCTCCGGCGCGGGGGTGGGGATGAAGGTTCATTGCTTTGTTATCAACAGTTCGTGCGCAAATTTTTCAGGTAGCCTTTTTTCAGGTAGCCTGTTTGGCCAGAAAATCCAAATAAAAGCTTTCCAACGAGGCAAAGCCGAAACGGCAGGCCTGCGCGGTGTAGCCTCGGGCGTGCAGCGCGGCCAGCAGCTCGGCGGGAGCGGCGGTGTCGAAATGCAGCGTGCCGTCGGCGGCACGGCGGCCTTGCAACGCGGCCAGCTCGCCATCGGGCAGCGGCGGCTCGGTGCGCAGACTGAGGCCGGATTCTGCGCCTTGCCGCAAAATATCGTGCAGCCCGCCGTGATACACCAGCCGCCCGCCGTGCAGCAGCGCGATGTCGCGGCACAGCAGCTCGATTTCCTGCAAATAATGCGAGGTGTACACCACGGTGATGCCTTGGCGGGTAAGCCCGGCCACGCTGTCTAAAATAAACCGGCGCGATTCGGGGTCGATGCCCACGGTGATTTCATCGAGAAAAATCAGCTTGGGGCGGTTGATGAGGCCGATGGCGAAATTCAGGCGCCGCTTGAGCCCGCCGGAGAGGTGTTTGGCCAGTTTGGCTCGGTGTTCAGAGAGGCCGGTTTGCGCCAACAGGTTTTTCAGGTAGCCTTCATCGCGCACGGCATACAGCGCAGCGAAAAAGCGCATATTGTCCCACACGGAAAGCAGCGGATAAAACGCAAAATCCTGCGGCACCAGCGACACGCGCTGCCGCTCCTTGGCCGGTAGCTTCTGCAGGGGCACGCCGTCAAACAAAATCTGCCCGCCCTGCACAGGCAAGAGCCCGGCCAAAAGCGACATCAGCGTGGTTTTGCCCGCACCGTTGGGCCCGAGCAGGCCCAGCGCCGAGCCTTCGGCCACCGGCAGGCTCACGCCGCGCAGCGTTTCTTCCCGCGCGCCCGGGTAGCGATAAGTAATCTCTTGTATTTCAATCATAAATATTCACACTCGCCCGCAAAGCGCCGCTGCTTTCCGCCCTGTGCTTCTCCCCGCCGCGCTCATAAAAAAATAATATCGAAATAATATAACAAATCCGCTTGAAACTCCCGCCCAAAGTTCCTACAATCAGCACTCCTTTCCAACCCAACATAAGGATTGCTGACATGAGCAAAATGAAAGCTGCACGATGGTACGGCCGCCGCGACATCCGCGTGGAAGACGTAGCCGTTCCCGAAATCACACGCCCCTCTCAAGTGAAAATCGCCGTGAAATACACCGGTATTTGCGGCAGCGACCTGCACGAATACCTCGGCGGCCCGATCTTTATCCCGGTAGAGAAAGAGCACCCCTATTCCGGCCGCAAAGCCCCGCTCACCCTCGGCCACGAATTCTCCGGCGAGATCGTGGAAGTGGGCGCCGACGTGACCAACGTGAAAGTGGGCGACCGCGTTACCGTTGAGCCGATTTTGGCCAAAGACGGCCTCAAAGGCAAATACAACCTCGACAAAAACCTCGGCTTCGTAGGCCTGGCTGCCGACGGCGGCTTCACCAGCTACTGCGTGGTAGACGGCGAATTGTGCCACAAGCTGCCCGACAGCATCGACTTCGAACAAGGCGCGCTCACCGAGCCCGCTGCCGTGGCTCTGTATGCCGTGCGCCAGAGCAAACTGAAAGCCGGCGACACCGCCGCCGTGTTCGGCTGCGGCCCCATCGGCCTGCTCACCATCGAAGCCCTGCGCGCCGCCGGTGCCACCACCATCTACGCCATCGAGCTTTCTCCCGAACGCCAGGAAAAAGCCCGCGAACTGGGCGCCGTGGTGATCGACCCCTCCAAAGTGAACGTAGTGGAACACATCAAAGCCGAAACCGACGGCGGCGTGAACGTGTCCTTTGAAGTAACCGGCGTGGCCCCCGTGCTCAAGCAAGCCATCGAATGCGTGGAAAACGACGGCGAATGCGTGATCGTGAGCATTTGGGAAAACGAAGCCTCCATCCACCCGAACGAAATCGTGATCAAGGAAAAAACCGTGAAAGGCATCATCGCCTACCGCGATATTTTCCCCGCCGTGCTGCAACTGATGGAACAAGGCTACTTCCCGAAAGAAAAACTGGTTACCAAACGCATCAAGCTGGAAGACATCGTGAACGAAGGCTTTGAAGCACTGGTGAAAGAGAAGAGCCAGGTGAAAATCCTCGTGTCTCCGAACTAATCGCTTGTTTCAAGCCGCTACCGCCTGCATGGGAAACCGTGCGGGCGGTTTTTGCTGGCTATAGCGAATCAAATTGGCTTTCGATACCAGGCAGCGAGCCGCAGACAGTACAGGAGTACGGCAAGGCGAGCTAACACTGTAGCGAAAGTTAAGTTGGTTCGCTATACCTGAAAACCTGCCGGCCATGCCTGCCATATTGGGCAAGAATATTTTCAGGTAGCCTCTTGCCATCCGCGCAGCTGCTATTTTGCGCCACGCAACAGCCCGCGCCACAGCCGTTCTTCCCTATCCGCAATCTCCCGCAGGAAAGTGGCAATTTGCGCGCAGCCCTGTTCACCCGGACGTTTGCACTGCTTCACGCACAAGCTGGCGAGCTGGCGCCATTGATCGCCGATGTCGGTCATTTCCTGCGAGGCGGCCTGCCAATCGGGGCGCGCGCAAATATCGGCGGCCTGCTCGAGGAAGTAGGCGTAGAGGTAGCGGAAGCCGGCGCCGCCGGTGCCGATTTCTTCCTGCATGCGCACCAGGTGGCCAAGCCACAGTTTTTGGTATTTGGCATCCGCCTGCGGCAGGCGTTCGATTTTCTTGGCCACGGTACGCATGCCGCGCACGCCCACAAAAAATACGGGCGCGAGCATGTGTTTGGCGTTGCGGCGGACGGCATCGCGCAACAGGCTGGGCAAACGCGCGGCCAGCTGCTGTTTTTCAGGTAGCCTTTGCGCATCCACGGTATACATCAGGCCTTTGCCGGCAAGCGTGCCTTTGGCGAAACGGGCACGCTGCAAATCGGCGGCGGGGCAGCGCTGCGGGCATTCGAACACCGGGTCGCTAATCAGATAATCGCCGCCCTCGCGGCCATAAACCAGGAGGTTGTGCGCGTTGAAGTGAAAGCACATTTCGGGCGGGAAATACGGCAGCCAATACACGGAAGTCTGCAAGCCCACCGGCCGGCCTTGCGCCAGCTCGGCATCCAGCGCGGCGGCGCCCTGCTCGGGGCGGGCAAATTTTTGCAGTTTCAAACGGATGCCCAAGGCGCGGCACACGTTTTTGATGATGCTGCGCGGGGCGGCACGGTAGGAAATCAGCGGCATGCCATTGAGCTTGACGACGGGTAGGTAAACGAAGGTGAGCGCGTGCGCCAAGCCGAACACCATGGCTTCGTTGAGGTCGTAGCCGTGGTGTTTGAGCAGGGTGGAAACGACGCCGCTTTCGCAGTGGGCGGTGTGCTGGTGGGTGAAATTCATGGCGGATGTGCGGTGGGACGGGGTGGCGGATGATACGCGAAAACGGGGGCAGGTGGAATTTCAGGTAGCCTTTGGCGGGCGGGAAGGCTACCTGAAAACGCGGCTTCAACGCATTCAAATACGGCGCGGCAAAGTTTCCGTGCAGCGGGCGCGCGGCATCAGCCGAGCAAATCGGGCTGCGCCTGATGCCGCCCGTGTTCGTGGTCGAGCAGCCATTGTTTGCGCTGCAGGCCGCCGCCGTAGCCGGTGAGGCTGCCGTCTTTGCCGATGACGCGGTGGCAGGGAATGAGGATGGAGAGGCGGTTGGCACCGTTGGCGGCGGCCACGGCGCGCACGGCGGCAGGGTTGCCGAGCTGTTCGGCCAGCGCCTGATAATGGGTGGTTTCGCCGTAGGGGATGGTTTGCAGCGCGTTCCACACCCGCCGCTGAAACGGGCTGCCGGGGCGTGCAGAGGCACGCTAAACTCGCGGCGCGTACCTTGAAAATATTCGCCCAGCTGGGTTTGCACCAGTCGGGTGTGTTCGTTTTCGCCCTGCTTGGTTTGGCAGCCGAGCAGGCGCTGGAGATCGCGCAATTCATCGTCGATGCGCCGGCTGCCGGCAAATTCGAGCAGGCACAGGCCGCGCTCGCTGGCGGCGGCAAGGATATTGCCCAAGGGCGAGGGGAAGGAGTGCAGATAGAGCATGGGCTTGTGGTTGGGTTTAGATAAGTGTTTGCTGGGCAGAAACCCTGCAATGTTTTCAGGTAGCCTGCCGTGTTGGCAAAAGGCTACCTGAAAACGTGGCTACTGCGAAGTTAAAAGGTTTACAGCGCGGTAAAACAGGCTGCCAAACCCAAAAAGATGCCCGGTACGTTGGCCACCACAATCGGCCAGTCGCGCGGTTTTTTAAACAGGCCGTAGCCAGTCCACAACGTGCAGTTTACAAAAGCCACAAAGGGCTGCACCGGATTGCCTTTATGCCCGGCCAGGTTGTCGGCAATCTGCGGAATGTAGGCCACATACATGCCCACAGCCATGATGCTGGCCACGATGCCTAAAATCTTGATTTGTTTTTCAGTCATTATTTTTACCTCTTAAAAGTGAGTCAGACGTTTCATGCCGGTATGCGCCGGCTTCCCGGTTTCAAGTAGCCTGTATCCATACGGGCCAGCTGAAAGCGTGCAATTATAAGACCCACTCCCCCGCCGTCCGCAAGGCACACTACAAAACTTAACCTGTTCTCCCGCGATGGTTTCAGCCAGCCCCACCGCCCAGCAGGCTACCTGAAAACCCTTGCTTGCTTTACAATTACGGCGTTTAGCAACCGAAACTCCAGCCACACCATGCCAGAAAACACCGCATCCGCTGAAAACAGCGACATCTTGCTGCTCGCCCCCTACGCCGAACGCGCCTACCTCGAATACGCTATGAGCGTGGTAAAAGGCCGCGCCCTGCCCGACGTGGGCGACGGCCAAAAGCCCGTGCAGCGGCGCATCCTGTTTGCCATGAAGGAAATGGGGCTGGCCGCCAATTCCAAGCCGGTGAAATCCGCGCGCGTGGTGGGCGAAATTCTGGGCAAATACCACCCGCACGGCGACGCTTCCGCCTACGACGCCATGGTACGCATGGCGCAAGACTTCACCCTGCGCTATCCCTTAATCGACGGCATCGGCAACTTCGGCTCGCGCGACGGCGACAGCGCCGCCGCCATGCGCTACACCGAAGCCCGCCTCACCCCCATCGCCGAGCTGCTGCTTTCCGAGCTGCACCAAGGCACGGTGGATTTCGTGCCCAACTACGACGGCGCGTTTGAAGAGCCCGTTGCCCTGCCCGCCCGCCTGCCCATGGTGCTGCTCAACGGCGCCTCCGGCATTGCCGTGGGCATGGCCACCGAAATCCCGCCGCACAACCTGGGCGAAGTTACCGCCGCCGCTGTGGCCCTGCTCAAAAAGCCCACGCTCACCACCGCCGAGCTGATGGAGCACATTCCCGCCCCCGATTTCGCCGGCGGCGGCCACATCATCACCCCGGCCAAAGACCTGCTCCAGCTCTACGAAACCGGCAAAGGCAGCATCCGCGTGCGCGCCCGCTACGAAATCGAAAAACTGGCACGCGGCCAATGGCGCCTCGTCATCACCGAGCTGCCGCCCAACACCAGCGCGCAGAAAATCCTGGCCGAAATCGAAGAGCAAACCAACCCCAAGCCCAAATCCGGCAAAAAACAGCTCAACCAAGACCAGCTCAACACCAAAAAGCTGATGCTCGAGCTCATCGACAAAGTGCGCGACGAGAGCGACGGCGAACACCCCGTGCGCCTCGTGTTCGAACCCAAATCCAGCCGCATCGAGCCGGATAACTTCATCAACACCCTAATGGCGCAAACCGGGCTGGAAGGCAATGTGCCGGCCAATCTGGTGATGATCGGGCTCGACAACCGCCCCGCGCAGAAAAACCTCAAAACCATCCTGCAAGAATGGCTCGATTACCGCGTGTCCACCGTCACCCGCCGCCTGGCGTACCGCCTCGAACAGGTGCTCAAACGCATCCACATCCTCGACGGCCGCATGACCGCCTTCCTGCACATCGACGAGGTTATCCGCGTTATCCGCGAAGCCGACGAGCCCAAGCCCGAACTGATGGCCGCCTTCGGCCTCTCCGAAATCCAAGCCGAAGATATTTTGGAAATCCGCCTGCGCCAGCTCGCCCGCCTGGAAGGATTCAAGCTGGAGCAAGAGCTGGCCGACCTGCGCGAAGAAGAAGGCTACCTGAAAAACCTGCTGGCCGACGAAGGCGCCAAGAAAAAGCTCGTCATCAAAGAAATACAGGCCGACGCCAAACAGTTTGGCGACCCGCGCCGCACGCTGGTGGCCGAAGCCGAACGCGCCGCGCTCACCCACACCACCGCCGATGAGCCGGTAACGCTCATCCTCTCGCAGCAGGGCTGGATACGCAGCCGCTCCGGGCACGGGCTGGATTTGTCGGCCACCACCTTCAAAGAGGGCGACGCCTTGCAGCAAACGCTGGAAACGCGCACCGTCGACCCCGTGGTGGTGTTCGACACGCTCGGCCGCAGCTATACCATCGACCCGGCCGAAATCCCCGGCGGTCGCGGCGACGGCGTGCCGCTGGCCTCGCTGATTGAATTACAGCCCGGTGCCGCCGTGCTCGCCATGCTGGCCGGCCAGCCGCAAGACCACTACCTACTCGCCGGCAGCGGTGGCTACGGCTTCATCGCCAAGCTGGGCGATTTGGTGGGGCGCGTGAAAGCGGGCAAGGAAGTGGTGAAGCTGGAAAGCGGCGAAACCATGCTGCCACCGTTGCCGGTGCGCCAATCTTCGCTCATCAACCCGGATTGCCGCTTGGTGCTGGCCAGCGAGGGCAAATACCTGCTCGCCTTCCCGATAGGCGAATTGAAAGTGATGGCCAAGGGGCGCGGCCTGCAACTGATGTCGCTGCGCGGCGGCGACAAGCTGCAACTGGCAGCTTTGGTGTCCACACCGGATTTCTGGGCAGAAAGCAAGGGCAGGCGCGGCGCGGCGCACCGCGAACGGCTGCGCGTGCAAGATATTGAAGGCAAACGCGGGCACAAAGGCCGGCTGCTGGAAGTTTCAGGTAGCCTCACCGCACTCTCTGCCACACAGGAGGCTTCGTGATGCCCGCTTTTCTGCGCCCCGATCAGGAAATAGACAGCCAGTTCGACCGCCTGCCCTGGCTGATGAACATCGCCCGCGTGAGCCTACTGCTCTCACTGCTTACTTTCCACGTGCTGGTAAACGCCTACGGCAGCAATGTGGGCATGGCGCGGCTGGCGGCGATGCCCATCTTCAGCAGCCGCTTCTATATTTGGGCAGCGGCCTACGGCGGCCTCATCGTATTCAGCATGGCCTTCCCCAACTGGCAGCGGCAAGACAACAACCTGCCCAACATCAGCGCGGTGGCCGACATCACCATGATGGTGCTGCTGATGCACCTAGCCGGCGGCATTTCCTCCGGCTTCGGCATCCTGATCCTGCCCTTTATCGGCGTATCCTGCCTGCTCAGCCACGGTCGCTATCCGCTGCTGTATGCCTCCTACGTGGCCCTGCTGCTGATTATCGGCACTTGGCTGCGCTATTGGCCGCTGGAAGCCAACACCCAGAGCGGCAGTAATGCGATTATCCACACGCTGGTGCTCTCCGCAGCAGGCTATCTGGTGGCGCTGCTCACCTCGTTTTACGCCTCCTTCCTCAACCGCGCCGCCTCCACCCTGAGCAAACACCGCCGTGCCTTCGACCGCCTCAAAGGCTTAAACGAATTGGTGCTGAACCATGTGTCTGAAGCTGTGGTGGTGGTGGACGCCAGCAGCCGTATTTGGCTGATGAACCGCCAGGCCGGCCACTATTTCCCCTATGTGCAGGTAGACCGCTACGAAGAAATATTTGCCCTGCTGGTGAAACGCTGGCAGCGCGCGCCCACCCGCAACTTCATCACCCATGCCGAGCTGGGCGGGCAAGGCGTGCAGGTGCGCGCCCGCCCGCTGGTGCGCAGCGACGAATCGCTGCTGATGCTGTTTATCCGCTCCGATCAGGAAGTGGCCGTGGAAGCCATGGCCACCAAGCTTGCCGCGCTCGGCCAGCTCACCGCCAACCTAGCGCACGAAATCCGCAACCCGCTCTCCGCCATCCGCCAATCCAATGACCTCCTAGCAGAAGAAGACGAAGACCCGATGACCGCCAAACTGCGCGGCATCATCGACAACAACATCCAGCGCATCGACAAAATGCTGGAAGAAGTGAGCAGCCTAAACAAGAGCGACCGCCTCAACGGCCAAAGCATCAACCTGATGAAATTCTGGCTCGATTTCAAGCAGGAATTCCTGCTCACCCGCCCCGAAGCCAGAAACGCAGTTCACCTCTATATGCAGGGCGGCCCGCTGAAAGTGTATTTCGACAAAATGCACCTGCAGCAGATTCTGTGGAACCTCATCAACAACGCCTGGCAACACGGCAGCCAAGGCCGCGACTCCATCACCGTGATGGTGAAGCCCACCGACGACGGCATCGCCGTATCGCTCACCGTGATGGACGACGGGCCCGGCGTATCGCCGGAAAACCAGCCGCGCCTGTTCGAGCCGTTTTTCACCACCCGCGCCGAAGGCACCGGGCTGGGCCTGTATGTGGCACGCGAGCTGGCCCACGCCAACTCCGGCCAGCTCTCCTACCATCCCGAAATCAAGGGATTCGAACTAACCATGCCGAAAGACCTCAATGAGTAAACAAAGCCTGCAAAAACCGGTATTGGTTGTGGACGACGAACAAGATATCCGCGACCTGATGGAAATGACCCTGATGAAAATGGGCTTATCGGTGGAAACCGCCGAGGGCGTCAATGCCGCCAAAAAGTGGCTCGACAACAAAAAATTCTCCCTCGTGCTCACCGATATGCGCATGCCCGACGGCTCCGGGCTGGAAGTGGTGGAATACATCAACGAAAAAGAGCTGGATGTGCCCGTGGCCGTGATCACCGCCTTCGGCAATGCCGACCAGGCCGTGCAGGCCATCAAAACCGGCGCCTTCGACTACCTGCAAAAGCCCATCACTCTGGCACAGCTGCGCACCCTGGTGAAATCCGCCATCAAAATCAACGAAGAAGACAGCCGCCCGGCCGGCACCGCCGCCAAAGCAGAGCCGGCCGAACCCGTGGCCGCCGCCCAGCCCGAAAGGCTACCTGAAAAAAGCGAGCCCGCCGCAGCCGAAGCACCCCTCGCCCCCGCCGCACCCGCCAAACAGCCCGCCGCCAACCCGAAGACATCCCCCGCCTAATCGGCCGCTCCCCGCAAATCGAAGAAGCGCGGCAGATGATCCGCAAGCTCGCCCGCACCACCGTGCCCGTGTATATCGCCGGCGAATCCGGCTCCGGTAAAGAGCAGGCCGCGCGCAGCATCCACGAGCTTTCCGACAGGCGCAGCCGCCCCTTCGTGGCCGTAAACTGCGGCGCCATCCCCGAAAACCTGATGGAAAGCGAATTCTTCGGCTACAAAAAAGGCAGCTTCACCGGCGCCGACCAAGACCGCCTCGGCTTCTTCCAACACGCCCACGGCGGCACCCTCTTCCTCGACGAAGTGGCCGACCTGCCCCTGCACATGCAGGTGAAGCTCCTGCGCGCCATCCAAGAGAAAGCCGTGCGCCGCATTGGCGACGCGCAAGAAGTGAAAGTAGACGTGCGCATCATCTCCGCCACCCATAAAGACCTAGCCGGCCTCGTGGCCAAAGGCGCCTTCCGCCAAGACTTGTTCTACCGCCTCAACGTCGTCTCCCTCACCATGCCGCCCCTGCGCGAAATGCGCGAAGACCTGCCCCAGCTCATCACCCAGCTTCTGCGTAAACACCGCCAAGGCGGCGACTACACCCTCACCCAGCCCGCCAAACAAGCCCTCCTGCAATACAGCTACCCCGGCAACTTCCGCGAGCTGGAAAACATCCTCGAACGCGCCGTTGCCCTTGCCGCCGACCACACCATCGACGCCGCCGACCTCCAGCTCTCCAGCTCCCCCCTGCTGGAAGAAGACGAAGACGATTGGGGCAGCGCCATCGCCGCCGTCAGCCCCCCCGGCCACAGCGAGCCCGACGCCGCCCACCCAGCCAACGACAGCCAGCCGAGCGAGCTGCCCGGCTTTGTGCTCGGCCGCACCCAAGTGCAAGACTACCTCGACGACGTCGAACGCATGATCATCGAGCAAGCCCTGCAAAAAACCCGCTACAACCGCACCCAGGCCGCCAAACTGCTCGGCATCAGCTTCCGCTCCATGCGCTACCGCATGGAACGCCTCGAAATCGAATAGCCGAAGCATTTGGCAGAAACAAGGTGGCAGATTTTCAGGTAGCCTTTGAGGCTACCTGAAAATTTATCCGCATGAATACAAAAACATTTTCTGCACCCGTTTCCGCAAATGCTATTGTAAATCGGCGTTGCCATGCCGATACCCTCCCGCCGGACGGCAAGCCGAAAGAGTAAAATACTCAACATCTCTTTTCAGGTAGCCCTCCTGCCGCCAAGGCTACCTGAAACCCCCGGCTACACTAAAGTTAAACCCCGCCGCAAACGCCAGCCCACACCCATCCCAGCCATGCACCCCATCCCCTCCTCGCCCCCGCCCCGCACACCCTGCCCAAACACGCCCGCCACCCCGCCCTCGTCATCACCCACACCCCACCCGCCTCCGGCCTCTACCTCGCCGCCGAAGAGCACGGCATCGTCTTGCACCGCGCCGGCAGCAAAGGCAGCGTGTGGGTTGATTTCACTGCCGGCACCGCGCAACACCGGCGGCTGCACGGCGGCGGCGAACTGCTCGCCAAAGCCGTCGGCCGCAGCAAACAGCCCACCGTGTGGGACGCCACCGGCGGGCTCGGCCGCGACAGCTTCGTCCTCGCCGGCCTCGGCCTGCACGTGCACATTTTCGAGCAACACCCAGCCGTCTACTGCCTGCTCGCCGACGGCCTCGCACGCGCCCTGCACCATCCCGACACCGCCGAAACTGCCCGCCGCCTCACCCTGCACCTCACCGATGCCGCCGCGCACATGCCCCTGCTCGCCGCGCAAACCGGCCGCCCGCAAGTGGTCTATCTCGACCCGATGTACCCCGA
This sequence comes from Eikenella sp. Marseille-P7795, assembly GCF_916618725.1. NCBI lineage: Bacteria > Pseudomonadati > Pseudomonadota > Betaproteobacteria > Neisseriales > Neisseriaceae > Eikenella > Eikenella sp. Marseille-P7795. Next base: position 107,569 of record NZ_CAKAJZ010000007.1, read on the forward strand.
ACGGCGCAAATCCGCCGCCGTGAAAAAAGAAATGGCCTTCTTCCACGAGCTGGTCGGCACCGCGCAAAATGATGCCGCCCTATTTGACGCCGCCCTCGCCGCCGCCACCGCCCGCGTGGTGGTGAAGCGCCCGCACCTGGGCGAGTTCCTCTGCGGCCGAGAGCCCGACTACCAATACACCGGCAAATCCACCCGCTTCGATGTGTACCGCCCCTTGTCGCCCAGCCCGGATGCGGCTACCTGAAAACAGGCTGAATTTCTGCGAAGCTAAAGCACAGCTTCAACGCAGTTCAAACAAGAAAAGCGAATTGCTGCGCAGCCCAAGCAGCGGCTGCCATGAAAACAAAACCTCCCGCCGGCCACACGGGCTGCGGGAGGTTGGTTTGATCTGTTGCGGCGTATCAGCGCTGCTGGCTTTCCAGCAAGGCTGCACGTTCTTTAAACGCTTCGTGTTCCTGCGGCGTGAGAATCCACATTTCCACGATATTGCCCGCGCCGTTGCGGCGCAGCGCCACCACTTTGCCGGTGTAGTTCGGCAGCTGGCCGTGGGTGATGAAGCGGTTGTTTTCGTCTTTGATGCGCACGCCCTGCACCATATCGAAGGTTTTCGCGCCGTTGTCCAGCCAGCCCAAAGTCAGCACGCGCAGCCAGGAAAAGCCTTCCGAAGTAAGCGTAACCTGCGGGAAAGAGGCCGATTTCAACACTGCCACTTCCATGCTGTTGATGGGGAAGCGGTAGGCCCAAACCGTGCTGCTAAACGCCAGCAGCAATACCAAGAAATATTTTTTCATCTGCATCTGCCTGTGTGGGTTAAAACGCGTTCATTATAATGCCATCGATGCGCGCCCGGCTACTTGCACGCCGCCGGCACGGCCCGCCACACGCGCGAAAGCGTGGTGCCGTTGGCATACAGCCGGATGGTGGAGCTCCTCACCCCGCGCTGCTGCACGTTCATCAGCACGCCGTCGCGCTTGGTGAACGGATTGTGCAGCGCCACCGTGTATCCCGAGTTGGTGTAGGAGCGCACCTGGATGAAGTTTTCCGGCAGTCGCAGGCGGGTTTGCAGCTGTTTTTGCAAGCATTGCGCGGCCTCGCCCGGCGCCTTGTCGCTCTGCACCTCCACTTCCGCCCTGCCCCGCTCCGGCAGGCTGCGGAAACCGTATGCCGTGCGCGAACTGCCGATTTTCACATCATCGTTGTAGTTGATATGCGACTGCTGCCGGCGGATGCCCGCCGCCTCCGGCGACACACAGCCGGCCAACACCCACACCGGCATCAAACACAGCAACAGCTTAGAACACTTCAACATTCTTCATCCCTCGTTATAGTTTCCACAGGCCGCAGAACGGCAAGCCCGGCATCATAGCAGCCCTCCAAGCAATTTCGAAACCGTTTAACCCGCCTTTACCCCAATATACTGTTCCCAATCTTCTTTTTACACTATAAAGGCTACCTGAAAGCGCAGCTTCAACGAAGTGGACCGATGTTTTGGCCTAGCCCAAGCTGAGTTTCTGCGAAGCTAAAACACCAACCACAAGCCCCACCGCCAAGCATTCTTAGAACAAATATCCTTGACACCGCCTCCCCGCCTGCCTTAGACTGCGCCCCATGAAAACGCAAAACTTCTCCTTCGCCCCCTTTTATTGGTACCGCCAAACCGCGCGGTATCTTTTGGCGTCTGCATAAAACGCAGCTGCCAGCAGCAAAGAGAAGCTACCGCCCGGAACCACCCGAGCGGTTTTTTTATTGCCCACGGCAGGCCGCTCAAACATGGATCAAACTATGAACAGCCCAGCCGAACAGGAACACAAAATGACCGCTCTAGCCCATCAAATCAGCCAAATCCCCGCCACCCAGCCGCGCACCGAGCTGCAACGCTGGTACCTTGCCGTAGACGGCAACCAACACCGCGCCGATTTGCAGGAAAGCACCCCGCAAGACAAAAACTTCATGCTGTGCGAAGCCCTGCTGCCGCAAATCCGCACCCTCGCCTGCCTGATTGCCGCCGAACGGCACGATTTCGGGCAGCATAGCCCCGAAGTGTTCACTGAAGAAGCCGATTGGTTTGCCGCACGCATTTTGGTGTTGGGCGTGCGCGTGTTCCACCTCGACATCACCCTGATTCCCATGTTGCAAACCGCCAACCGCCGCGCCGCCGCCTACGCCCGCAAACACAATCTGCCCTTCACCCCCGCGCAAATGCGCATGAGCCTGCACGCCACCCGCCCGCACGGCGGCCTGATTTTGGAAAACGCCCGCTTTGCCGACACAGATTTGGGTATAATCGGCAACTCGCTGCAACTGAGCCACGCCCTGCCCGACATCATTGTCAAATAAACGTGCGGGCCGGTACCCGGAAGGCAGCTTTCCACAGCACACCACCCGAGCCGCCCCGCCAAGAAAAGGCTACCTGAAAAACCAAAGGCTACCTGAAAAATCATACCGTTGCAGCCAAAGTGGCGCTCTGCAAAACCAAAACATCATGCTCGTCCTCAACCCCGAATACATCAACCGCCCGCCCGAACGCCTGCCGCGTTTGGGCGTTCTGCTGCTTTTGCTGTGGATTGTGTTGCCGCTGGCCTTCGCCCTGCCCACCTCCGTGATCGTCATCTTCGGCGTGCTGTGGTTTATCCAGCTCGGCTTCACGCTGGCCAATGTGCGCGGGCTGAATCCGTGGCTGAACGCCATTGGCGGCATCCTGCTGTTTGCCCTGGTATTTTCCCAGCTGGGCACCGTGTTCGGCAGCGAAGGCGGCAGCGCCCTCCTGCTGCTGATGGTGCTGATGAAAACCTTCGAAAGCCGCCAACTGCGCGACTGGCACATGCTGCTGGCCGCCATGATTTTCCTCATCGGCGCCACCGTATTGCTCAACCAAAACATGTTTATCGGCCTGTGGCTCTTGGCCGCCCTGTTCGGCACCGCCACCTGCGTGGCGCTGCTCAATATGCCGTTGCGCCTCGCCTTCCGCCACGCCGCCACTGCCCTGCTGCTCACCCTTCCGCTGGCTGCCGTATTGTTTGTGGCCGTGCCGCGCATGAGCGAGCCTTTGTGGCGCATTCCGCAGCCCAACCAAAACCAAGCCAAAACCGGCCTCTCCGACACCATGCAGCCCGGCAGCATCAGCAATCTGGTGCAGAGCAACGAGCTAGCCTTCAACGCCACCTTCGACAACGGCTACACCCCCCAGCCCGCCGACCTCTATTGGCGCGCCATCACCATGAGCCAGTTTGACGGCAGCCAGTGGAGCGCCGACGACAACTTCGTGGAAAGCAACGCCGACACCGCCCTCACCCCCACCATGGTTTCCTACAGCATGATCATGCGCGACGAGCAAGGCCGCATCCCCGCGCTCGACTATCCCTACATCAACTCCACCGCCGCCAACTCACGCAGCCGCATGCACTTTGCCGAAGGCCACACCGTGCGCGTGCGTAGCCACGACGGCCTGCGCCGCTTCACCCTGCAAGCCGCCGTGGGCAACAGGCTACCTGAAAACCTGCCCGGCTGGCAGCAGCGCCGCCTCAGCGCCCTGCCCCGCACCGGCAACCCGCGCACCCGCGAGCTTGCCGCCCAGCTGCGCAGCCAATCCGCCAACGCCACCGACCTGGTCAACCGCACCCTCGCCTACTACCGCAGCCAGCCCTTCGCCTACACCCTCACCCCCCCGCTCGACGACAGCGCCAACCGCATCGATAACTTCCTCTTCACCAGCCGGCGCGGCTTCTGCGAACACTACGCCGAAAGCTTCGTCGTCCTCATGCGCGCCGCCGGCCTGCCCGCCCGCGTGGTAACCGGCTACCAGGGCGGCGAATACAACCCCGACGGCGGCTTCTGGCAAGTGCGCGGCAAAGACGCCCACGCCTGGGCCGAAGTATGGCTGCCCGAAGCACGCGCCTGGCTGCGCGTCGACCCCACCGCCAGCGTGAGCAGCAACCGCATCGAGCAAGGCCTCTCCTCCGCGCTCGAAGGCGGCGAACAAGAGCTGGTGGCCGGCAGCAACAGCTGGCAGTGGTGGAGCAAGCTCACCGCCGAAAGCCAGTTTTACTGGCAGCAATGGGTGGTGAACTACGACAGCAGCGCCCAGCAAAACCTGTTCCGCCGCCTCGGCTTCAGCGGCTTCAACCTGCTCAGCCTGCTCACCTTCCTGCTCATCGGCGGCGCCGTTGCCCTGATTCCGCTGTGGCTGTGGTGGCGGCGCAGCAGCCGGCGTTTTGCCAACCTCTTGGAAGAAGGCTTCGCCCGCGTGAAAGAGCGCCTGCTCGATGTAGAAAACGTCTCCCTCGCCGCCCTCGGCCCCATCGAAACCGCCGACATCCTGCGCGAGCAAGAACGCCTCAGCCCCGAGCTGGAAGACCTGCTGCAACAATACGCCCGCTGGAACTACGCCGACGGCCTGCCCTCCGCTGCCGAGCAGAAACGCTGGTACCGCCGATGCTGCCGCGCCATGCGCAAAATCCGGCTGTGAGCCCGCGGCTTTACTTCCCCAAACTTAGCTTAACGCCCAAGCCGCTGTTTATCTGTTATTTTTCAGGTAGCCTTTGATGGAGCAGTCCGGTTCCCTCAAAGGCTACCTGAAAATTTGTGATACTAGAGAAAGGACAACCCATGAAACGCTTCCTCCCCCTGATGGCCCTGGCCACCCTCGCCGCCTGCGCCGGCAACCAAGCCGCCACTTCCGCACCCGCCGCAGCCTCCGAGCCCGCCGTGGGCATGGCCAACCCCGCCAGCGTGTATTGCGTGCAGCAGGGCGGCAAGTCTGAAATCCGCAAAAACCAAGACGGCAGCGAATACGGCATGTGCATCCTGCCCGACGGCAAAGCAGTGGAAGAGTGGGAATACTACCGCGCCAACAACGGCGGCAATAGCAAATAAACCGCCGCCCACCCAACAGGCTACCTGAAAATCCCGACGCAGCAGCCGCATCGGATTTTCAGGTAGCCTGTTTGCACCTCATCCCGCGCACAGAAACACAGCGATAATGTTAGAATAGCGCCCGCGCCGCGCCGCCCGCGCGGCCAACCGTTTCAGTCAAGCATTCCAGCAAAGCATCCCACATGGCCTACCAAGTTCTCGCCCGCAAGTGGCGCCCCAAAACCTTCGCCGACCTCGTCGGGCAGGAACACGTTGTCAAAGCCCTGCAAAACGCCCTGGGCAAAGGCCGCCTGCACCACGCCTACCTGCTCACCGGCACTCGCGGCGTGGGCAAAACCACCATCGCCCGCATCCTCGCCAAAAGCCTCAACTGCGAACACCCCCGCGAAGGCGAGC
>NZ_CAKAJZ010000008.1:0-474 GCF_916618725.1 Eikenella sp. Marseille-P7795
GCTTAAGCCCCTATCACGTGGGCAAAGCCGCCAGCATCAGGCTACCTGAAAACGGATTGCCTGAGTTTTGGCCGGGCATATTTTTTTCAGGTAGCCTGATGTTTTCAGGTAGCCTGATGCTGGCGGCTTTGCCCACGTGATAGGGGCTTAAGCGTTGCCATATTTGGGTGTCGAACCAGGCGTAGAACACTTCGCCCATGCGCGCGTCGGTGGCGGCCAGCACGGCGGCTTGGCCGGGGCAGAGCGAGGCGACGGCGTCGAGGCAGGGAACGGGGATGAGCGGGATGCCGAACGGGGCGGCCAAACCCTGCGCCACGCCGGCGCCGATGCGCAGGCCGGTGAAGGCGCCGGGGCCTTGGGCATAGGCGATGGCGCCCAAATCGGCCACGGCCAGCCCGGCTTCTGCCAGCAGCGCGGCAATCTGCGGCAGGATGAGCTCGGATTGGCGGTTGGCGGGTTTCTCCTGGGACAGAT
>NZ_CAKAJZ010000009.1:0-101546 GCF_916618725.1 Eikenella sp. Marseille-P7795
GCCGTGCCGCAGCGCCAGCGACAGCCACTGGGTGGAGGTGTCGATGGCGAGCAGCGGGCGGCTGCCGGGGAGGGAGGGCTGACTCATGCGCGTTTTGCATCCTCGGCCGGATTGGCGATTTTCGAGAGATTGCGCACCAGCGCGGCGAGCATCGACAAATCGGCGGGCTCGTATTGCTGCATGTCGGCAATCTGGCTGCGGGCAGCGGCGATTTTGGCGGCGGCGTGGCCGTTGCTGCCGGCCTGCAGGAAGTCGCGGGTGAGATCGAGGTGGATTTGGGTGGCGTCTTCGTAGATTGCCAGGCAGGCTTGGCCTTGCCATTGGTTGCCGCGCGGCAGTTTGGCGATGGCGCGGTAAATCCAGCTCATGTTCAGCCGTTCGGACAGCATGAAATAGGCTTTGGCCACGGTTTCCACGGGCTTGCCTAAATCGGCGGCCAAATCCACCACGGCCAGCACGTTGGCGGCAAAGGGCAGGCGTGCGAGCTCGGCGGTTTCCTGCGCGCTGAGCACGCCGTAGCCGCTTAAGCGGGCTTCGCGCTCGGCGATGCTGGGGTGCTCTTCGGCTTGGATGCGGGCGGGCAGCTGCTGCATAAATTCAACGGTTTGCGCACGATATTGCGTGATGAGGCTGCCGAGGTTGCCGAAGGGGCGGCGGTTGCGCAGCAGCTGACCGGCCACGTGGCTGATGAGCTCGGCTACGTCGGCAATCAGACGCATTTGCGCTTCGGCGGGTAGGCGGTTGTCGAAGGCTTGGATGGCTTGGAAGCGGGCTTCGCCGTCGAGCAGGATGTCGGCCAGCCAGTAGGCGCGCACCACGTTGGCCACGGAGGCTTGGTTTTCTTCGCTGCAACGCTGGATGAAGTGCGGCCCCATGCGGTTGATGATGCGGTTGGCCAGCTGGCTGGCGATGATTTCGCGTTTCAGGTAGTGATGCTGCATTTCGGTGCCGTACTGCTGTTGCAGCGGGGCGGGGAAATAGCGGATCAGGGCGGGCAGGAAGTTGGGGTCGTCGGGGATGTCGCTGCCGAGGATGGCGTCTTGGCAGTGCATTTTGCTGTAGGAGAGCAATACGGCCACTTCGGGGTTGCTCAAGCCTTGGCCTGCGGCGGCGCGGCGCTGGATTTCGGCTGCATCGGGCAGGAATTCCACGGCGCGGTCTAAAGCGGCGTGCTCTTCGAGATAGCCGATGAGGTTGGCGGCGGTTTTCAGGTAGCCTGAAGGATTGAGCTGGGCCACGGAAAGGGCTTGGGTTTGTAAATAGTTGTCTTGCAGCACGAGTTGTGCCACTTCGGCGGTCATCTGTTTGAGCAGCTCGTCGCGCTCTTCTTGCGGCAGGCGGCCGGCGCGCACGGCTTCGCCGAGCAGGATTTTGATGTTTACTTCGTGGTCGGAGCAATCTACGCCGGCGGAGTTGTCGATGGCGTCGGTGCAGCAGCGGCCGCCGTTTTGCCAGTATTCGATGCGGCCGAGCTGGGTGGCGCCGAGGTTGCCGCCTTCGCCCAACACTTTGGCGCGCAGCTCGCTGCCGTTCACGCGCACTTCATCGTTGGCTTTGTCGCGGGCGTCGGCGTGGCTTTCGGCTTCGGCTTTGATGTAGGTGCCGATGCCGCCGTTGTAGAGCAGTTCCACGTCGGCTTTGAGCAGCTCGCGGATGAGCTCGTTGGGGGTGAGGCTTTCGGCTTCGATGCCGAGCCAGGCTTTCACTTCGGGCGTGATGGCGATGGATTTGGCGCTGCGCTCATACACGCCGCCGCCTTGGGAAATCTGCGAGCGGCTGTATTTTTCCCAACTGCCGCCGCTTTGGAACAGGCGTTTGCGCTCGTCGAAGCTCTTGGCGGCGTTCGGGTTGGGGTCGATGAAGATGTGGCGGTGGTTGAAGGCGGCTTGGAGGCGGATGTGTTCGCTCAGGAGCATGCCGTTGCCGAACACGTCGCCGCCCATGTCGCCGATGCCCACCACGGTGAAGTCTTCATTTTGGATGTCTTTGCCCAGATGGCGGAAGTGGCGTTTCACGGATTCCCAGGCGCCGCGGGCGGTGATGCCCATGCCTTTGTGGTCGTAGCCGGCGCTGCCGCCGGAGGCGAAGGCGTCGTCGAGCCAGAAGCCGTGTTCGGCGGCCAGGGCGTTGGCGGTGTCGGAGAAGGAGGCGGTACCTTTGTCGGCGGCCACTACCAGGTAGGGGTCGTCGCCGTCTCGGCGGTGCAGCTGCGGCGGGGGCTCGATGCCTTCGGCTGTGCGGTTGTCGGTGAGGTCGAGCAGGGCGTTGATGAAGATGCGGTAGCAGGCCACGCCTTCTTTCAGGTAGCCTTCGCGGTCGGCTGCGGCATCGGGCAGCTGTTTGCACACGAAGCCGCCTTTGGAGCCGCTGGGCACGATGACGGCGTTTTTCACCATTTGCGCTTTCACCAGGCCGAGCACTTCGGTGCGGAAGTCGTCGAAACGGTCGGACCAGCGCAGGCCGCCGCGCGCCACTTTGCTGCCGCGCAGGTGGATGCCTTCCACGCGCGGGCTGTACACCCAAATTTCATACATGGGGTGCGGTTTGGGCAGGAAGGGGATGTCTTTGGATTTGATTTTCAAGCTGATTTCGGGTTTCAGGTAGCCTGCTTCATCGGTTTGCCAGAAGTTGGTGCGGCACACGGCGAGGATGACGGCGCGGAAGGCGTTGATGATGCGTTCGTCGTCGAGCGAGGGCACGTCGGCCAAGAGGCCGGTGAGTTCGCTGTTGATCATCAGGGCGCGGTTGTCGTCGGCTTCTTCGGGGTGCAGGCGGGCGGCAAACAAATCAGCCAATTTGGCGGCGATGGCGCCGTGGCGGATGAGGGTTTGCTCGATGCGCTCCTGGCTGAAAGGCAGGGTGGCCTGTTTCAGGTATTTGGCAATGGCGCGCAGCAGCACGCTGTTGCGCCAGGAAATGCCGGCGGCGAGCACCAAGGCGTTGAAGCGGTCGTTTTCCACGCGGCCGGCCCAGAGTTCGGCAAACAGCTCGGGCAGCTCGGCAGCGGCGGCCGGCCCGCCTTCGGCAGCTTGCTGCACCGGCACGCTGGCGGCGGCGGAGAAGTGGGTGAGGCCGACGGCGGCGTCTTCGGTGTAGAGCGTGTAGGGCACGGCGGTGTGCACGCTCAAGCCCATGTTTTCAATCAGCGGCAGGGTTTGCGACAGGCTGGGGCTGAGCGGGGTGTAGAGGCGGAAGGCATAGGGCGCCACGGGGTTATCTTGCGCGCCGAAGGTGGCCACCACGGGCTGCTCGTCGGAGAGCTGGGCGGCGTGTTTCAAATCGGCAATGGCCTGCTCGGGGCCGAAGGCTTCGCGGTAGGCGGCGGAGAAGGCGCCGTCTGCTTCGGCGTGGGCGACGGGTTTGTCGGCCTTGGGCGCGGGGGCGGCTGCGGGGGCAGCTTGTTGCGGCTCGGCAGGCGCTTCGGCGGCGGGCTCGGGTTGCGGCGCGGCTGCGGCAGCGTTGTCGGCCTCGGCGTTTTCCACCAGTCGGGCAACGTGTTGCTCCAGCTTGGCGGAATGGAAGGCGGGCAGGCGTGCGGCGTTGGTGTGGCACAGGAATGGCACGCAGGCCAGCGCGCTGTCGTCGGCCAGCTGCACGGCGAATTCGCAGCTCTCGGCGGCGAGCGCGGTTTTCAGGTAGCCTGCTATGCGCTGGCACAGGCGGCTGTCGAACTGCTCTTTGGGCAGATAGCACAGCACGGACACATAGCGTTTGAACAGGTCGGCGCGGGCAAACAGGCGGGTGCGCGGGCGGCGGCTGAGGGCGAGCAGGCCGCCCAGGGTTTCAACAAGCTCGCCCTCGCCGGTTTCAAACAGCTCGTCGCGCGGGTAGGTTTGCAGCAGGTGGCGCAGCTGGCGTTCGTTGTGGCTGCCGTCTTCGAAGGCGAAGTGTTTGAGGGCGTGTTCGGCTTTGCGGCGCAGCACGGGGATGTCCCAAATGCTGCCGGTGTAGGCGGGGGCGGTGTAGAGGCCGATGAAGCACCATTGGCCGATCACTTGGCCGCTGGCGTTGAGCTTTTGGATGCCGATGAGGTTGTAGTAGGCGGGGCGGTGGATGCGGCTGCGGTGGGAGGAGCGGTCGAGCAGCAGGCGGTCGCTGTGCAGCCACTGTTTTTTGTCGGCGTCGGAAAGGGCGGCGAAGTTGTCGGCGAGGAAGCGGCTGTTGTTTTGGGTGAGGATGCCTTGCGCGGTGTCGGCTTTGGGCTGGAGGCGCGGGCTGCCGGACTGGCTCACCAAATCGTATTCGCAGAAGCCCATCAGCAGGAAGTTACGGTCGGCCAGCCAGCTGAGGAAGGAGACGATTTCGGCGTCGTGGCTGCGGCCTTCGTTTAAAATCATTTGGTTGACCAGCAGGAGCTGGCCGCGCAGTTTGTGCTCGCTGGCGGCCAGCATGCCCAGCTCGGCCAGCAGCAGGCGGATTTTCTCGGCCAGCTCTTGATCTTGCGCGGCTTCGGCGCCCTCCAGATAGAAGGCGGCCAGGGTTTCTTTGGCGCTGCCTTCGTGCGCTTCGGCCTGGATGGCGGCGGCTTGGCCGTTGTCGCTGCGTTTGACGTGCCACACGCTGTGCAGCACGGCCAGCGGGGGGCGCTGCTCGCGGTTGAGCAGCATCAGCAGGGAGTCGAGCAGAAAAGGGGTGTCGTCGGCCACGATTTCCACCAGGGTGTGCTGCACGGCGTCGCCGGTGGGCGATACGCGCACCACGGCTTTGCCGGCGGCGCGGGGCTCTTGCGCGAGCTTGCGGTGGGAGTCGGCGGCGGCCACGAGGGCGTCGTCGCTATAGCGGGCGAGGTCGGCGAAGTCGGCCTGCCGGTAGTAGCCGGCGAGGAAGGGGGGGAAGTCTTCCGTAAAATTCTGTTGGCGGGCGCAATCTTGCAGGCGTAAAACCGGGGCGGGCAGGCTCATGAAACGGCTCCTCTGAATTATTGGAATTTGGAATATATAGTGGATTCAATTTAAATCGGGACAAGGCGGCGAGCCGCAGACAGTACAAGCAGTACGGAAGGGCGAGCCAACGCCGTACCGGTTTAAATTTAATTCACTATAGTGTGGAGTGGAAAGGGTTTGGTTTAATCCGCCATATGATACGCGAGTTGGCATTTTTCAGGTAGCCTGCGGGGGTTTTCAGGTAGCCTTTGAGGTGGAAATGTATCGTTTGTTTTACGGGAGGCTGGGAAAGGGCGGATGCGGCAAAACAAATCCGCCCGCGGCGGCGGTTTGCCGGGCGGGCGGATGGAGGGATGGGCGGCGCTTAGTGGTGGTGGCCGTGTTCGCCGTGGGCATGGCCATGGGCGATTTCTTCGGGTGTGGCGGCGCGGATGTCGCTCACTTTGGCTTTGAAGCGCAGTTTCATGCCGGCTAAGGGGTGGTTGCCGTCTACCACGGCTTTGCCGTCGGCGATGTCGGTAACGCGGTAAACGATGGCGTCGCCGGTAACGGGGTCGTCGGCTTCAAACATCATGCCCACTTCCACTTCCACGGGGAAAACATCGAGCGGCTCGAGGCGCACGAGCTCGGGGTCTTGCTCGCCGAAGGCGTCGTCGGGCTGGAGGGTGATGTCGATTTCGTCGCCCACGGCTTTGCCGTGTAGCGCTTCTTCCACCAGCGGGAAAATGCCGTCGTAGCCGCCGTGCAGGTAGGCGATGGGCTCTTCGGTTTGGTCGATGAGCTGGTTGTTGGCGTCAAACATTTCGTAATGCAGGGTTACTACGCTGTTCTTTTCGATATTCATGGCACTTTCCTGCCGAGTGGTTGGGAAGGCTGTATTTTACCGTATTGGGATGTTTAGGCAATGCTGCGGCGCTTTGGTGGGCTTGGATTGGGCAGGCGGGCGGGCTGAGAACGGGCTGCGGCTTGGCTTGCTGGCGCGGGGTTGCCGTGGCGGGCGGCGGCTTGGTAGGAGCAAGAGAAGGTATTTGGCTTGGGTGTGGTTTTGGATTGATTTGTTTGGTGTTTTCTGGGATTTGGGAAGATGATGGCTTGGGCGGGGTAATGATGATGGGTGTGGCTGGCCTGTTTGGAGGATGAGCGGCTCGGGCGGAGGCGCGGCGGGGGTTGGTTTACAAAAACAGGGTTTTTTTAGGCAGGATTTTACGGTTGCCGGAAAATTTTCAGGTAGCCTTTGCGGGAGTTTGAGGCTACCTGAAAATTTTAGAAGCATGGCAAAGGAGGTGCGGCTATTGTGTTTTCAGGTAGCCTTTATGGTGTGTAAAGGCTACCTGAAAAATAAAATGCCCGAGCCGGGTGGCGCGGGCATGGGCGGTTTATTCGCGGTCGAGGCCGAAGGCTTTGTGCAACACGCGGGTGGCGAGCTCGAGGTATTTTTCGTCGATGAGCACGGACACTTTGATTTCGGAGGTGGAAATCAGCTGGATGTTGATGTTTTCTTCGGCCAGTGTGCGGAACATGGTGGCGGCCACGTCGCTGTGTGAGCGCATGCCGATGCCGACGATGGATACTTTGCATACGGTGTCATCGCCGTCGATGCCGGCCGCGCCGATGTTGTCTTCCACGGCTTTCAAGAGCTCGAGCGTGTGGCGGTAGTCGCCGCGCGATACGGTGAAGGAGAAATCGGTGGTGCCTTCTTCGCCGGCGTTTTGGATGATCATGTCCACTTCGATGTTGGCGGCGGATACGGCACCGAGAATCTGATAGGCGATGCCGGGCTTGTCGGGCACGCCGCGCACGTTGATGCGGGCTTGGTTGCGGTCGAATGCGATGCCGGATACGATGGCTTGTTCCATATTGGGGTCTTCCTCATAAGTAATCAGGGTGCCTTCGCCGTCTTCGGTGAGGCTGCTCAACACGCGCAGGCGGACTTTATATTTGCCGGCAAATTCCACCGAGCGGATTTGCAGCACTTTGCTGCCCAGGCTGGCGAGCTCGAGCATTTCTTCAAACGACACGGTATGCATGCGCCGTGCTTCGGGCACCACGCGCGGGTCGGTGGTGTAAACGCCGTCCACATCGGTGTAGATTTGGCATTCGTCGGCTTTGAGCGCGGCGGCCAGCGCCACGGCGGAGGTATCGGAGCCGCCGCGGCCGAGGGTGGTGATGTTGCCTTCGGCATCCACGCCTTGGAAGCCGGCCACAATCACCACTTTGCCCTGCTCCAGGTCGGCGCGCATTTTGCTGTCGTCGATATATTCGATGCGGGCTTTGGTGTGGGCGTTGTCGGTTTGCACCAACACCTGCCAGCCAGTGTAGCTCTTGGCGGGCACGCCGATGTCTTGCAGCGCCATGGCCAAAAGGCCGATGGTTACCTGCTCGCCAGTGGCGAGGACAACGTCCATTTCGCGCGGGTCGGGGAATTCTTGGATTTCGTGCGCCAGCGCCACGAGGCGGTTGGTTTCGCCGCTCATGGCGGACACTACCACCACCACGTCGTGCCCTTCGGCGCGGGTGCGGGCGATGCGTTTGGCGACGTTTTTGATGCGCTCGGAACTGCCCACCGATGTTCCGCCGTATTTCTGTACCAATAAAGCCATTCTTGGATACTCTCTTTAACTTTTGAAGCCAACCCGCCTGCGGCGGCGGATTGGCTGTGATGAGGTTGGAAGCGGTTGCCACAGAGGCAGGCGGCATTATTGCCAGTTTGGCATAAAAACACAAGCCTGTTGTGGGCGGAAGCGGCTGCCGGGGCGAAAAAGGCGGCGCGGCGGCGGAAAATTCCGACGGCATCGGGCAGGGCGTGCGGCGGGTTTGCTACAATCTTTGCAGCCCGGATTTATCGGCGCTGGCATTTTTCAGGTAGCCCCTTGCCGCCGGCCGCTGCTTAGAAAGGGCTTCAGGCTACCTGAAAACAGGTTTCCGTAGAAACCGGGTTTCTGCAAAACGAAAACATGCATGGCAACGAAGTGAAAAATAACAGCCTGCCAAACAGCTTGCCATTTTCAGGTAGCCCCTGCGGCGGGAGTCTACCTGAAAGAAAACAGAGGATTGCGGCGCGGCCCGAAACCGCCAGCGCCGCGTTAAGCACCCAATAGGAGAAACGCGATGGACATCAAACGACTGAAATATTTCTGCACCGTGGTGGAATGCGGCAGCTTCACCAAGGCTGCGGAAACGCTGCATATTTCCCAGCCACCCTTAAGCAAGCGCGTGCAGGAGCTGGAGCAGGAAATCGGCACGCCGCTGCTGTTTCGCGACGGTGGGCGCATCCGTCCCACGCCCACCGGTTTCTTCCTTTATGAGCGCGCTGGAAATCTTGGTGGGCATCGGCAATATCGAACGCGACACGCTGGTTTTCGCCCAACAGCAGCAGCACGTGTTGCGCATCGGGCTCACCCATCTCTATCAAAAATATTTCACCCCGCTGATTATGGCCATCCGCCGGCAGTATGCCGACACGGAAATCAATGTGTTGGTGTCCGATTCCAGCCACCTGGAAACGCTGCTGAACAATCAGCTGATAGACATCGCGCTGATTCAGCAGCCGAAACGGCTGGAGCGCTACCGCTATCTGGCGCTGCCGGCGGTGCGGCTGGTGGCCGTGGTGCACCGCAGCCTGCTGCCAGAAGGCGCGCCCGAAACGATGACGCTGAAACAGCTGGGCGCGCTGCCGCTGATTTTGCTGCGCCGCAGCAGCGGGGTGGGCACGTTTGAACAATTGATGGATCAGATGCACAAGAGCGGCATTGTGCCGAAGGTGGTAATGGGAGTATCACAGCCGAGCGTGATTGTGGATTGGATTGAGTCGGGCATCGAGGTGGCAGCGCTGTTACCGGAATCGGAAGTATGTCCATCGCAGTTGCACCACAGCGTATTGGTACAAGTGTTGCCCAGCTTACAGGTGTTTTTCCCGGCGCTGGTAAAGCTGACCACTACGCCGGAAATCCGCGGGCTGGAGGAGGTGATGGCAAACGGTTATCCGTTTGTGGCGCCGCGTTGCCGGTGAGGGCGGGCGGGGTTTTCAGGTAGCCTTTTCAGTATTCATATCGAATGCGGGAAGGCTACCTGAAAATATTTGGCCGGCCGGGATGGGTTAGCTGTTTTCTTCGTTGCGCCGCCAATGGGTTTTGTGGGCGAAGATGGGGCGGTTGCTGGTGTGTTTGATGTAGTCGAGGCTGAGCTGCCAGATGTCGCTGGGGAAGACTTTGGCCATGGGGTGGGCTTGGGCGTAGAGCTCGAGTGCGGCGCGGCGTGCGGCGGGCTCGGTGAGGCATTCAGCGCGGGCGGCAAATTGGATGCCGCAGATGTCGCGGATGCGTGCGGGCTGGCCGGCGATGGTGCCGGCAATGCGGTGGTTGAGCAGCATGAGGCGGCCGTGGTGGGTGGTTTTGCTGGTGAGCACGATGAGGCGGGCAGCGGCTTCGTCGAATACGTAGAAGCAGCTGGCGCTCCACAGTTCGCCGTTGTGGCTGGCGGCGAGGCTGACGACGTGGTGTCCGGCAAGGAAGGTGCGGATGTGGGTGGGCAGGGGCGGCATGGTGTGTGGGCGAGTGTGGGTGGTGGGAAGGCTGCCTGAAAATATAGTGGATTAAAATCAGAATGCTACTGCGTTGACTCGCCTTGCTACTGCTTGTACTGTCTGCGGCTCGCCGCCTTGTCCCATTCTGATTTTAATCCACTATAGGTGCTGCAAAAATGGTGCAAACGGCTTTGCGTGGCGAATGGTAGTAGCTGGGCGGGAAACGGTATAGCGGGCTACCTGAAAATGGGTGAAGCGGATTTCGCTAAAACGAGGGTTTGGCAGGACTTCGGCAAAGTGGAAAATATGGGGCGAAAGGAAACGGCGCGGCAGGTTTCAGGTAGCCTGCCGTGCCGTTTGGTTTCGCCGGGAGTTTGACGTTTGATAGTGAAAACGAGGCTGCCAATAAGAAGGCGAGTTTCTGTGCAGCCCACACAGGTTTTCAGGTGGCCTGGAGGCTAATGCCCGGCGACGTAGGTTGCCCACAAATATGAAATGGGCATTGCCAGTATCAAGGCAGGCAGCATATTGGCTACAGGGAAGGATTTGATACCGGTAATCCGGAGACCGGTAGCCACCATAATCAGCCCGCCAGCAGCGGCAAAGTCGGCACGCATTTCGGGGGTGGTGAGCGGCACAATCAGCCCAGCCAACGTAGCCAGTGTGAGCTGAATGGCCAGTTGCGGAACGGCGATGGCGGATACGGCGTAGCCTAGCGTGATGGCGAAGATGCCGGCGGTAAAGAAGTCCAAAATGGCTTTGATGTAGAGGATGGAGGGATCGCCAGTCATGCCTTCGTGCATAGAGCCGAATACGCCAGTACCGCTGGCGCAAAATAATACCAAGATGGCAACAAATTTATCCAAAAATTCTTCATGCGACAAAGTGCCATTGGAAGGCAGGAATTTGTCAATCAGAGTACGGGTAGAGGCAGCCAGCTTGTTGATGTTTTTTTCGATGTAACACAACTCGCCGATAGTTAAGCCGATAACCGAAGCCAACACTACTGCAGCATAGTATTTTACGCCCGGGATAGCCATGATACCCA
Organism: Eikenella sp. Marseille-P7795; assembly: GCF_916618725.1. Lineage (NCBI taxonomy): Bacteria > Pseudomonadati > Pseudomonadota > Betaproteobacteria > Neisseriales > Neisseriaceae > Eikenella > Eikenella sp. Marseille-P7795. The sequence continues at coordinate 10,454 of NZ_CAKAJZ010000009.1, forward strand.
AACCAATGGAACATAAACCAAACAAAGGGTTGAGGCCGACGCGTACGCGTTCAGGCAGCTTGTTGCCGGCAAAAGCACCAAGGAGTCCGCCGATCACGACGGCGCTACCATTTACAAAAGGGCCAATAAGCATGATATTCTCCTAAATTAAATGAGTTATTCTGCTCCGCCGCTCCAGCGCGGCAGGTGCCGCACGGAAATGCCGAACAAATCCAGCGCGCGGCCGACGCTGTGGGTGAGGATGTCGTCCAGCGTTTGCGGGCGGTGGTAGAGCGCGGGCACGGGCGGGAAGATGATGCCGCCCATTTCGGTAACGCGGCGCATGTTGTCGATATGGGCGAGGTTGAGCGGCGTTTCGCGCGCCATCAGCACCAGCTTCCTGCGTTCTTTGAGCACCACGTCGGCGGCGCGGGTGAGCAGGTTGTCGCTCAGGCCGTGGGCGATGGCGGCCAGGGAACGCATGGAGCAGGGCGCCACCAGCATGCCGAGGGTTTGGAACGAGCCGCTGGAAATAGATGCGCCCAAATCCTGAATCGGGTGGACTACATCGGCCATGGCCAGCACTTCTTCGCGGCTGTAGGGCGTTTCCAGCGAGCGGGTCATTTCCGCGCCTTTGGAGATAACGAGGTGCACTTCCAGATCGGGCACGGCCTGCAAGAGCTGCAAGGCTTTGTGGCCGTATTGGAAGCCGCTGGCACCGCTGATGCCGAGGATGATGCGTTGTTTGCCCATGATTGCTCCTTGGGTGGATGGGTGGTGGCGCTGGGTGCGCCGCTGTTTTTGGTTTTTCAGGTAGCTTCAACGCGGTTTGGCCGCAGGGGCTTGAGGCTACCTGAAAATCAGCCGGTGCCATTTAAAAGTCCGGCAGGAAGCGTTTTACGTCCACTTCCATAAATTTGCAGCGCTGGAAGTGTTCTTTCAGGTGCAGCGGCACGGTGCAGTCGAAAATGGTTTTGCACGATGTGCCTTCCTGAATCAGGCGGTTGCTGAACGCGGGCGACTGCGAGGGGTCGAGCGGGTGGCAGCGCACGCCGGGGATGAAGATGGTGTCGTTGTCGCCCTGGTAGCGCGTTTGCATGGCCCACAAGACGTCGTCGGTGTCGAAAATGTCCACGTCTTCGTCCACCAGAATCACGTGTTTCAGCTCGGGGAAGGCGGAGAAGGCGAGTAGGGCGGCCTGGCGCTGGCGGCCTTCGTCGGCGGGGGTGGTTTTCTTAAACTGCATCACGGCCAAGAGTTTGCCGCCGCCGGAAGAATGCGCAAACACGTTTTGCAGGCGGCCGGGCATGGCGCGTTCCACCATATCGAGGATGCTGGCTTCGGTGGGGATGCCGGCCATGTTCACATGCTCTTCGCCCGGGCCCATGGTGGTGCGCAGAATCGGGTTTTTGCGGTGGGTAACCGCTTTCACTTTGATCACGGGTAGGGCGGGCTTGGCGTCGCCGGTGTAGCCGGGGAATTCGGGCATGGCTTTGCCGGTGTTGCTGTTTTGGTCTTCGCGCACGCGCACATCGGGCAGCAGCTCGCCTTCAATCACCACTTCGGCATGGGCGATGGCGCGCTCGTTGATGGTGAGGCACTTGGCCATTTCCACGCCGTGACCGCGCAGGGCGCCGGCAATGCTCAATTCGTCGAAGCCCAGCGGGGTGGTGGGCGGCTCGAAGCAGGCGGCCATTTCGATGGCGGGATCCACGCCGATGCTGATGGAAATCGGCAGCGGCTTGCCAGCGGCTTCGGCTTTCTGGCGGAAGGCGTCGATGTGGCGGCCGGGGGTGAGCCACATGGAAAGCTCGTCTTTGCCCTGCACGCACAGGCGGTGGATGGTGATGTCGGATTTGCCGGTGTCGGGGTCGGAAGCATAGCACAGACCCATGGTGAAATAGGGGCCGGCGTCTTCCACGGTGTTGGTGGGGGCGGGCAGCAGGGTGCGCAGGTCGAAACTGGGGTCGCTGGCCAAGTGCACCACTTCCTGGCATTTCGGTTTCTGCTCGGCGCCAAGCAGCACTGGCGGAATCGGGTTTTGCACGGAATCTTTGAGCAGGAAGCCCAGCCGTTCGGGCGGGCAGTTAAGGAATTGGCCGACACGTTTGCGCGAGCCCACCAAGCCGATGGCCACCTGAATGCCGGGATAGCCTTTCACCTTGTTAAACACCATGGCGGGGCCGTTTTTGCGGGTGGGGCGCTGGCAGGTGCCGCCGGCGCCCACGTAGCGGTACACACCCGAGAGCTCGGCAATCGGATCGACTTCCACATCGGTGGACACCAATTCGCCGGGCAGGGTTTTTAAAAGCTCGAGTGCGGAGCGCAGGTCGTGCACGGGGGATTTTTGCGGGTTCGGCATTTTCTACACCTCTCTGTTGCGTTGGGGAAAGTTCGGAATGCTGTTGCAGTATAGGCGCGCGGGAGATAGCGGGGAAATACCGTTTTGTTTGCAGGGGAATACCGAAACGGTATGGCGGGAAGGCGGACGGTTGGCTGTGTGGGTTTGATATTTTTGGCTTTGTTGCAGACCGATATTTTTCAGGTAGCCTGCATACGTGCGAATGAGGCTACCTGAAAATTTGCGGCTGCGTTTAGCCTGCCTTGAGCGCGCGCTGGCGGCGGGTTTCGGCCAAGACCATGCCGGTGCTCACCGACACGTTGAGGCTTTCCACCGTGCCGAGCATGGGGATGGATACCAGCGCGTCGCAGTGTTCGCGGGTGAGGCGGCGCATGCCTTCGCCTTCGTTGCCCATCACCCAGGCCACGGCGGCGGGGATATCGTAGTGGAACAGGTCGGCCTCGCCGCCCATGTCGGTACCCACGATCCAGATGTCGCGCTCTTTGAGCTCGCGCAGGGTGCGGGCGAGGTTGGTTACGGCGATGTAGGGCACGGTTTCGGCGGCGCCGCAGGCCACTTTGCTCACGGTGGCGTTGAGGCCGACGCTGCGGTTTTTCGGGGCAATCACGGCGTGCACGCCCATGGCGTCGGCCACGCGCAGGCAGGCGCCGAGGTTGTGGGGGTCGGTGATGCCGTCGAGGATGAGCAGCAGGGGCGGCTCGCTGAGGTTGTCGAGCACGTCGTCGAGGTGGACGTGGTTGTGCGAGGCGTCGATGAAGCCGGCGATGCCTTGGTGGCGGGCGTGGCGGCAGAGGTTGTCGAGGCGGGCGGCTTCCACGAAGTGTACGGGGATATTGGCTTTGGCGGCTTTTTCCAGCGCTTGGCGCATGCGTTCGTCGTGGCGGCCGGCGAGGGCGTAGAGTTCGGTGAGGCTTTTGGGGTTTTGCCACAGGCGGGCATTGACGGCGTGGAAGCCGTAGATGAGGCGGCGGTTGGACATGGGTTGGGCTTTCGGGGTGTTGTTCGGTAATGTGGTTTGCGAGATGGGTTTCAGGTGAATTTCAAGTTTCAGGTAGCCTTTTGCTATTCGCGTTTTATCCACCCTTGCGCCTTATGTCGGCGCGGGCACCTACTTTTCTTTGCTTCGTCAAAGAAAAGTAGGCAAAAGAAAGACGACTGCGGGCACAGGTTTGCTGCGCAAACTTCCCTCACTCTGCACGGTTTTTTGGGCGGGCTCGCAACTTGCGGCTGCGCCGCTTCGAACATGCAAGCCTTTGTTTCCCGAAAAGCCGTGCTCCGTTCGGCTGCGCCAGCAGGGGTAGCGCAGCATTGCACGTTTGTGGGGAATTGTTTGTTTTGGAATTTGTATATCGTTAAAGGCTACCTGAAAAATTGGGTTTGCTTGAAGCTTAATCCTTCTTGGGAGAGGACGGCAAAGCGCTGAGTTTGCATCAAGCAGACGATATTTCTATCTATCCGGCGGCGGCAGAGGTTTCAGGTAGCCTCATGCGGCAGCGGGTTTATTCCGGCCACAGTTTTTGGAAGGCGCGCACGGCGGCGGCGGGGTCGGGCGCTTGGGTAACGGCGCTGACCACGGCCAGCGAAGACACGCCGGTGGCGAGCACGGCTGGGGCGTTTTCCAGCGTGATGCCGCCGATGGCCACGGTGGGCGTGCTGCCGGCCAGTTGCACGTAGCGGCGCAGTTTTTCCAGCCCCTGCGGCTCGGTGGGCATGGCTTTGGTGGCAGTGGCGAACACGGCGCCGCAGGCCACGTAGCTGGGGCGCACGGCCAGGGCGCGTGCCATTTCGGCTTCGTCGTGGGTGCTTAGGCCGAGGCGGATGCCGGCGGCGGCGAGGGAGGGGAAGTCGGCGCTATCCATGTCTTCCTGGCCGAGGTGCACGCCGTAGGCGCCTTCTTCCAGTGCGAGCCGCCAGTGGTCGTTGATGAAGAGCTGGCTGTTTGAGCCGCGGGCGGCGGCCACGGCGCGGCGCACTTCTTGTCGCAGGGCTTCGCCGCTGAGGGTTTTGCTGCGCAACTGCACGGTGTCGGCGCCGGCGGCCACCATGCGCGCCACCCAATTGGCATCGGGCACCACGGCGTAGAATTTGAGCGGGCGGGCAATCGGGGGGAAGGGGAGCATGGCGGGCGGCCTGTGGGTGGTGGACGGGCGGGTATTATAGCGCAGCGGGAAAGGCTGCGGCGGGTTTGTGAGGGGGGAGGCTACCTGAAAATGTGGGGCTTGGCTTGGTAGGAACGCGGCCGGGCGAAGGCAAGATGTTTTTCAGGTAGCCTGTTTGGGAGTTGTATGGTTGGTTTTAAATGCAGTCATCCGAAGGTGGCTGACAATCGAGCCGTACTGTGCCACCAACTTACGGTAATTTCAACACACAGCCGCCCGAAGGCGGCTGATATAAGGACTACCGCGACATCGACGAGCTGCTGGTTTCAACACACAGCCAATTGAAATCAGCTGAAACAGCCAACAGAACTATACCCCATCACCCGCATCCCATACAGGCTACCTGAAAAAATCCAGCCTCCGTTCCGCCGAAATCCGAACTTTTTCAGGTAGCCTCTTCCCCTTCACTCCCGTGTGCGGAACCCGCCAAAATAAAGGGCTCCAGCTCTTCCGCCCGCGCCTGCCAGCCGTTTGGCACGGAGAGTTTGCAATGCGTTTGCAGGTTGGCGGCGGCGAGGCAGCCGTGCTGTTCGTTTGCCCACAGCGGCCACAGCGCGCGCATAAAGGGCGGCACTTTTTTCTCTTGCAGCAGGCGGCTGATTTTCTTGCGGCCGTGCGGCAGCGGCAGGGTGTCGCCCGGCTCGGGGGTGCGCCAGATACCGCTCGCGGGGCGGATCAGGTTTTCAGGTAGCCCGTGCGGGGCGGGCTGCCAGGCGGGTTGGGCAAAGGGTTGGCCGTTTGCCTGCGCATTGGGCACGGCAAACAGGCGGCCGGCATAGAGGACGGCGCGGCCGCGCGGCAGCGGCCATTCGGCCTGCAAGACGGCGGGGTTGGCCAGCGTGTCGGCAAACTGCCGCACGCCGGCGGCGAAGGGGCTGCCGAGATGGTGGCGGCGGGCGAAAACATGCAGTTGGTGCGCCTGCCGCAAGGGGCTGAGCTGCCGCCAAGAGGCTACCTGAAAACGGCCGGCGGCATCGTATAGGCTGCGGTGTTCGCTTTCGGTGTAGTCGTCGAGCAGCGCCAAATCGCGTTGCAGCTGGCTCACGCTGGAGAGCAGCTGGCTTTGGAGCTTGGGCATACGCTCCTGCCAGGGCGGCAGGCCATGCCGGCGCAACCAGTTGCGCAGCAGGGTGGTGTCGGCATTGCTGTCGTCTTCCACCCAGGGCAGGCGGTGCGCGCGGGCATATTCCACCAATTCGGCGCGGGAAACGGCCAGCAGCGGGCGCCACAGGCTGACACGTTCGTTCAGCGCGCGCAGGGCGGGCATGGCGGCGAGCGCGCGCAGGCCGCCGCCGCGCAGGGCGGCCAGCAGCAGGGTTTCGGCCTGGTCGTCGGCGTGATGCGCCAGGGCGACGGCGTCGGCGCGGCTGCGGGCGAAGCAGCGGTAGCGTTCGGCGCGGGCGGCGGCTTCCAGCCCGAGCCCGCCAAATTCCACCCGCACGCGTTCCACCCGCAGCGGCACTTGCCACTGTCCGCACAGTTCGCGGCAAAATGCCGCCCATTCATCGGCGGCGGCATCGAGGCCGTGGTGCACGTGCACTGCGCTTAATTCCAGCGGCAATTCGTTGCGCAGGCTGCACAAAATATGCAGCAGCACCACGGAATCCACCCCGCCGGAAAAGCCGGCTTCCACGGCAAAACGGCCGGCTTTCTCGGCCGGCCATTGCTGGGCAACGAGTTGCCGCAAGGGGTTATTTTTCGGTGTATTTGCCATAGGCCATGATGCGGTCGAAACGCTTGGCGAGCAGTTGGTCGATGGGCTGGTGTTCTAAATCGTCCAGCTGCTGGCGGATGGTTTTGCGCACGTTGTTCATCACTGCTTCGTAGTCGCGGTGGGCGCCGCCCAGGGGCTCGGGGATGACTTGGTCGATCAGCTCCAAGGTTTTCAGGCGCTTGGCGGTGATGCCGAGGGCTTGTGCGGCATCGGGGGCTTTTTCGGCGGTTTTCCACAGGATGGAGGCGCAGCCTTCGGGGGAAATCACGGAATAGGTGGAATATTGCAGCATGTTTACGGCATCGCCCACGGCAATGGCCAGCGCGCCGCCGGAGCCGCCTTCGCCGATTACGGTGCAGATTACGGGCACACGCAGGCGGGTGAGCTCGTAGAGGTTGCGGCCGATGGCTTCGGATTGGCCGCGCTCTTCGGCGCCGATGCCGGGGTAGGCGCCGGGGGTGTCGATGAAGGTGAGCACGGGCAGGCCGAATTTTTCCGCCGTTTGCATCAGGCGCAGGGCTTTGCGGTAGCCTTCGGGGCGGGGCATGCCGAAGTTGCGGCGGATTTTGGCTTTGGTGTCGCGGCCTTTTTGGTGGCCGACCACTACTACGCTCTGGCCTTCGAATTTGGCCAGGCCGCCCACGATGGCGTGGTCGTCGGCATAGTGGCGGTCGCCGTGCAGCTCTTCGAAATCGGTGCACAGGGCTTCGATGTAGTCGAGTGTGTAGGGGCGCTGGGGATGGCGGGAAACCTGCATGATTTGCGCGGGGGTGAGCTTGGCGAAGATGCTTTTGGTGAGCTCGTTGCTTTTCTTTTGCAGGCGTTCGATTTCTTCGGAAATGTCGAGAACGGAGTCGTTTTGCACGAAGCGCAGTTCGTCGATTTTTTGCACCAGTTCGGCAATGGGCTGTTCGAAATCGAGAAAAATCTGTTTCATGGGTTTGTTTCCTTGTTTGCGGCAGCCGGCTGTGTGGGCGCGGCGGCGAAACATGCTCCGGCGGCGGGGCGCGGCGGGAGGCGTTTCTTAACATGATTTAGCCGTATAAACCGCCGCAATGATACGCTAAGATGCGCGGTTTGTGCAGCTATTGCTGCTGATTTTTCGATATATGGGGTGGTTTCAGGCGGCCTCTTGCGGGGCTAACTATTTTGTTGTGCTTGGGTTTTTGCTAAATTTTGTTATGCGGTGGCATCAAGAGCGGCGGCTCGAAATTTTTCAGGTAGCCTGTGTGGTGCGGCAGGGGATGTAAACAATACGACAGGCTACCTGAAAAAGTTTTCAGGTAGCCTGTGTGGGTTTGGGCTATTTGCTGTCGCTGCTGCCGCGACGTGAAAACTGGATGCCGAGCTGTTTGAGCTTGCGGTAGAGGTGGGTGCGCTCGAGCCCGACTTTCTGCGCCACTTTGCTCATGTTGTGGCCTTCTTGGGCAATATGGTATTCGAAATAGCGCCGCTCCAGGTCTTCGCGCAGCTCGCGCAGGGGCAGGTCGAAGTTGAAGCCGCCCACGAGCTCGGAGGGTTGGCTGGGGGCAAACTGGCTGAGCACGGCCTGCACGTTTTCCAGGCCGATTTCTTTGCTCTCGGCGGTGAGCATGATGCTTTTCACCACGCTGCGCAGCTGCTCGAAATTGCCGGGCCAGTCGTATTGGCGCAGGGCGTTGAGTGCGGCGGTATTGAATTTGACGGCGGTTTTGCGGCTCTCGGAAAATTCCTGAATCAGCTGTTCCACCAGAAAGACGATGTCTTCCGGCTGGCTGCGCAGCGGGGGGATGCTGACCATGATGGTGGAGAGGCTGTTGAGCAGGCGGCTGTCGTAATCCGGGCTGGTGAGCAGGTCTTGCACGGGCTGGCTGCAGGCGCAGATGATGCGCACGTTGTAGCGGTCGGCCTTGCCGAGCAGGAAGAGGATACCTTGCTGGATGCTTTTGCCGTATTGGGCGATGTCGCCTAAGTAGAGCACGCCGTTGCTGGCTTTTTGCAGCAACTCGATGGGGCTGCTGCTGATCTGCTCGATTTTGCTGGGCTCCACCCAGGGGGCGTTGCCGGTTTGGAAGTAGTGCGCCACCATTTCGAAGGGGGAGCCGGGCTCGCCGGCCAAGAGCACGGGGGCTTGGGTGCGGGCGGCGCGTTCGAGCTGCTGGTTGAGCTGTTTGACGGCCTCGCTGGTGCCGAGTTTGTCCAGCGACATGGTGGAGGCGGCCTGCATGGCGCTGTGCTTGAAGGCGCGTTCTACGGCGGCCAAGAGCTTTTGCAGGGCGATGGGCTTTTCCAAGAAATCCAGCGCGCCGATTTTGGTGGCTTCCACGGCGGTGTCAATGCTGGCGTGGCCGCTCATCATCACCACGGGCATGTTGAGCTGGCCGGATTTGGCCCACTCCTTCAGAAGTGTAATGCCGTCGCAATCGGGCATCCAGATATCCAGCAGCACCATGGTGGGGCGGGTCTGGTTTCGCAGTTGGCGGGCTTCTTCGGCGTTTTCGGCCAAGGTAACCGAATAGCCTTCGTCTTGCAGGATTTCCGACAGCAAATCGCGGATGCCCACTTCGTCATCGACAATCAAAATATCACTGCTGCGCATCGTTTTCCATCAGTAGGGGTAAAGTAATTTTCACACAGGCGCCGCCTTCGGGGCGGTTGGCCAGCGATATGCGGCCGTTGTGTTCGTCTATGATTTTTTTCACCACGGGCAAACCGAGGCCGGTGCCGCCGGGTTTGTCGGTGATATAGGGTTCGAAGGCTTGGCGGAGCATGTCTTCGCTAAAACTTTTTCCGTTATTGCAGATGGTTAGGACGATTTTTCCGTCTTCTACTTCGGTGGCGACGCCAACTTTCGGCTGCTCGTCGGCAGCGGCGGCTTCGGCGGCGTTTTTCAGGATGTTGTGCAAAACCTGCCGCATAGCGCCAGCATCTGCTTCGATTACGGCTTCTATATTACTGAAATCGGCGCTAAATGTACAATTTGAGCCTTCATACAGCACCAGAATTTCTTCGATTAGGCGGTGCAAATCGATTTTTTCCAGCTTGAGTTTGGGGGCTTTGGCGTAGTTGCGGAAGGCTTCGACCATGTCTTTCATGGCGGCCACTTGGTTGATGATGGTGTCGGTGGCGCGCGCGAGCATGGCGGCGTCTTTGCTGCCGAGCTTGCCGCCGAGTTTCCAGGCCAGTCGTTCGGCGGAGAGCTGGATGGGGGTGAGCGGGTTGCGGATTTCGTGCGCCAGGCGTTGTGCCACTTCGCCCCAGGCGGCTTCTTTCTGCGCCTGCACCAGTGCGGTGACGTCGTCGAACACGAGCACGGTGCCGGCGCCGTTGTCTTCGGGCAGGGGGGTGGCTTTGCCCAGTAGGATGCGCGATTCGTCGGGGGCGGCGTAGGTGAGCTGCACGGGTTTGCTGCTCTTGGCGGTGTCGAGGATGGCGAGCAGGGCTTGTGCGGCCAGCGCGGGGGCGACGCCCAGATGCTGCCATTCGTGGAGGTTGCGCTCGCGGCAGGGCTCCAGGTTGAGCATGAGGATGTGTTCGGCGCTGCTGTTGTAGGTTTTCAGGTAGCCTTTTTCGTCGAGGGTGAGCACGCCGCTGGTGAGGCTGGAGAGTACGCATTCAAGATAATGGCGGGCAGCTTCTTGTCGACTGTATGAGGTGTTGAGCTCGGCGGTCATGTGGTTGAACAGGGTGGTGAGGCGGCCGAGCTCGTCGTTGCGGTATACGGCGAGCTGCTGGGAATAGTCGCCCTGCGCCACGGAGCGGGCGCCGGCGGCTAGGGAGAGGATCGGCGCGGTGAAGCGTTGGGCGAAATAGAGGGCGATCACGAGCGCGAGCAGGATGGCCAGCAGGGTGGCCATCAGCAGGGTGAAGAGGAAGAAGGTTTGCAGGCCTTGTTTGGCATAGCTGATTTCGGCATAGCGGGCGCGGGCGGCTTCAATCAGGGTGGCGTCGTCGGCCACCTGTTTTTGCACGGGCTGGCGGAAGAAGAGGATGTAGTGTTGGCCGTGCAGCTCGGGCAGGGCGAGCCAGCCTTGGGCATAGAGCGTGTTGCTCACGCTGGCCAGACTGCGGGCGGTGCCGGTGCTTTGCACTTCTTTGAGGATGTCTTGGGTGAGTTCGGGCTGGGGCAGGGTGTCGGCGCCGGACTGGCGGTATTCGGCGGCAGGGGACATGTTTTGCGTGTCGAACAGCGCCAGCTGGGCGAAACCGCTGTTTTCGGCCAGCTGGCCCAATGCTTGGCGCGCGTCTTGTTGCAGCGACATTTCGCCGATTAAGGCTACCTGAATTCCGGCGGCCTTGCGCACGGAAGTATCCAGCGCCAAATCCAGCGCCGATTTGCTCAGGCTCAGGCTGCGCTCCAGCGCTTCTTCGGTTTCGTTGCCAAACCAGGAATTGATGCTGTGCGAAATAAACTGCGCTGACACACCGAATAAGAACAGGCCGGGCAAAATCGCCACCAGCATAAACATCAGCGCCAGGCGGGTGGCAATTTGCGAGCCGAACACCCGTTGGCGCCGGCTGTGCCACAGTTTCCACAGCTGGGAAATCAGGATGGTGAGCAGAATGCCCAAAAGGGCGGCGCTGAAGGTGAGAATCCACCAGAAATACTGCGCCAGCTTGCTGGCGTGGCCGGTGGCGAGCGCCAACACATACAGAGCCAGTATGCCCAGAACCGCAATGAAAATCAGCAGACGGCGCATCGTTTCCCCTTCTACTGGCTGATGAGCAACTTGCGCCAGCCGGAATCAATCTGCCAGCTCTTGGAAGTTTCACCGTTGATTTGGAACGGGCGGGGCAAATCGCTGATGCTCAGGCTCAGGCGCACATCGGCGGCCACCTCGGCAGGCGCGGTGCCGGAGAGCGCACCTTTATCGAGCACCTGCCAGTTGGCTACTGCGCCAACGGCCCTCAGGGCGGTGGGCAGGGTACCGTATTCGGTGGAAAAGGTGCCCACGCTCACGCGGTAGCGGTCGGTGAGCGGGTGGTAGGCCAGCTTATAGTTGATGGTTTGCGGGGAACCGACCAGCTGGCCGAGCCGCCAGCGGTAGGCGGCCAGCGTGGGCGATTGCAGGCGGTAGCTCAGTTGGAAGTTGAGCGGCACGCCTTGCTTGAGGGCTACCTGAAGCTGCTCGGGCAGCTCGGTTTGAAAGCGGCTGTTCACCGACAGGCGGCCATCTGCCGTGAGTGTGGCGGTGGAGCGGGTGGCGCTGATGCCGTCTGCCTGTGCGCCCACGGTTGCGAGAGCCAGCAGGCAGCAGGCCAGCAGGCTAAGCAGTTTTGTCGATAAGCGCGTAATAGAAGCCATCTTGATGCGGATTGGGTAATAGGGTTTCGCTGCGCCGGCAGGAGGAGTCGGCGTGGCGTTGCAAAAAGGCTTGCAGCTGGCTGCCGGTTTCTTCGTGAAACAGCGAGCAGGTGGAAAACAGCATGCGGCCGCCGGGCTTGAGCGTTTGCCACAGGGCGTCGAGCAGGCCGGCCTGCTGGGCGGCGGTGTTGGCGGCATCCTGCTCCCGGCGCAGCCATTTGATGTCGGGGTGGCGGCGCACCACGCCGGAGGCGGTGCAGGGCACGTCGGCCAAAACGGCGTTGAACGGCGAACCATCATAACACGAAGCCCATTGCCGTGCGTCGGCGGCGTGGGTTTCGGCGTGCAAGCCGAGCCGCTTGAGGTTGTCGCGCACTTGTTGCAGGCGTTCGGGGGCGATGTCGAGGGCGGTGAGCTGGCAGTCTGCCCATTCGAGCAGGTGGCCGCTTTTGCCGCCGGGTGCGGCGCAGGCATCGAGCACGCGTTCGCCGGGCTGCACGTTGAGCCAGGCGGCGGCCTGTTGCGCGCCCCAATCTTGCACGGATATGGCGCCTTCGGCAAACAGGGGCAGGGCGGATACGGGCACGGGCACGGCAAGCATGACGGCATGGCTGCCGAGGATTTCGCCTTGCATGTCTTGCGCGGCCAGGATTTTCAGGTAGCCTTCCGCGGTGGTGTAGCGGCGGTTTATGCGCAGGGTCATGGGTGGGCGGCTGTTGAAGGCTTCGGTGATTTGCTGCCAGTGGCCGGGGTAGTCTTGCTGCAGGCGGGCGAGCCACCAGCCGGGCAGGTTGTGGCGGCCTTCGGGGCTTTGCCGGGCTTGCTGCATGAGGCTGTCGCGCTCGCGCAGGAAGCGGCGCAGCAGGGCGTTGGTGAGGGCTTTGTATTGGCCTTTGCCGATTTTGCCGGCGGCGCGCACGGCTTCGTTGACCACGGCGTGGGCGGCGTTGCGGCTGTAGGCGAGCTGGTAGAGCGCCACCAGTATCAGGCTACGGATGTCGGCGCGGGGCAGGGGTTTGTTGAGCATGAGGCCGAGCAGGGCGCGTAGGCTACCTGAAAAACGCTGGCAGCCGTAGGCGATGTCTTGCAGGGCGCCGCGTTCTTGCGGGGTGAGTTGCGGGTGGGCGTGCCAGATTTCGGCCAGCACGTCGGAGAGGTTGCGGCCGGCTTCGACGGCGGCCACGCTGTGGGCGGCGAGGGTTTGGACGTTGGCTAGGCTCATGCGTTTTCCGCTCCGAAGCGGCTGCCGGCGGCAACGGGGTGGCCGGCCAGGAAGGCGGCGGCTTCCATACGGGCGCTGCCGGCGGGTTGCAGGGTTTGGATGAGTAGGGAACTGCTGCCGCAGGCTACCTGAATGCCGTTTTTATCGGCTTGCAATATGCTGCCGGATTGGCCGCCGGCTGCGCAGATTTGCGCCGACCAGATTTTCATCGGTTTGCCGCGGTAGTTGCACCAGGCGCCGGGCACAGGGTTGAAGGCACGGATGCGGCGTTCGATGGCTTCAGCGGGCTGGCTCCAATCGATTTCGGCATCGGCTTTGCTTAATTTGTGGGCATAGGTGATGCCGTGTTCGGATTGGGGCTGGGCAGTGCGTTGTGAAAAGTGTTGCAAATCGGCAACAATAGCGCGGGCGCCGATGGCGGCCAGTTTGTCGTGCAGGGTTTGCGCGTTGTCGGCGGGGAGGATGGGGCAGGGGTGGCGGCTGACTACGGCGCCGGTGTCGAGCCCGGCGTCCATCTGCATGATGCAGATGCCGGTTTCGCTGTCGCCGGCTTCGATGGAGCGTTGGATGGGGGCAGCGCCGCGCCAACGGGGCAGCAGGGAGGCGTGGATGTTGAGGCAGCCGTGGCGCGGAATATCCAGCACGGCTTGCGGCAGCAGCAGGCCATAGGCGGCCACGACCATCACGTCGGCTTCGAGCGAACGCAGCATTTCCTGCGTGGCTTCAACTTTCAGGCTTTCGGGTTGGGCTACCTGAAAACCGAGTTCGAGCGCGGCTGTTTTCACCGGCGAGGCTTGCAGTTTCATGCCGCGGCCTTTGGGGCGGTCGGGCTGGGTGAGCACCAGCGGAATGTCGAACCCGGCTTCGGCGATGGCGCGCAGGGCGGTGGCGGCGAAATCGGGTGTGCCGGCAAAAATTACTTTTCGAATCATGATTTTCAGGTAGCCTCTTGCTGTGTTTACAGCGTGTGTTTGTCGAGTTTTTTCATTTTGGTTTTGATGCGTTCCTGCTTCAGGCGCGACAGGTATTGCACGAAAACTTTGCCGTCGAGGTGGTCGATTTCGTGCTGGATGCAGATGGCCTGCAGGCCGTCTGCATGGATGGTGTAGGGCTGGCCGTCAAGATCCAGCGCTTCGGCTACGATGGTTTCGGCGCGGGTGACTTTGTCGTACACGCCGGGCACCGACAGGCAGCCTTCTTCATACACGGTTTCGCCGTTGCGCTCGAGAATCACCGGATTGATGAGCACTTGCAGCTGGTCGCGGCTCTCAGACAAATCCATCACCACCACGCGCTCGTGTACGTCCACCTGGGTGGCGGCCAGGCCGATGCCTTTGGCCTCATACATGGTTTCGGCCATGTCGGCCACCAGTTGTTTGATGCGTTCGTCTACCTTCTCCACCGGCTTAGCCACCAGGTTCAAACGGGGGTCGGGATAGCGCAGAATGTTCAGTAAAGCCATTTGATCTCTCTCTTCAGTGTGTAAGATAGTTACGTTCTTGTTACGGTTGTAACGGTTTTTTCGCCTGAATACTGGCGCAAGATACCTAAAATGTTCTATGATTCCGTTAATTTCATCAACAACAACGTAAATAAAGCGTTATCAGGTTCGTTAATCCTAAAGGGAAGCTCTCTCATGAGAAAACATATTATAACCTTGCTTTGCGCCATTGGCTTGACTGTTTCCGCACTGTCCGCCGAGGCCGCGCCCAATCTGCGCGTGCGCCCCAACGCTCCCGCACGCTACACCGTGCGCAGCGGCGACACGCTGTGGGGTATTTCTGGCAAATACCTCTACCGTCCGTGGCAATGGCCGCGGCTGTGGGGCGCCAACCGCCGCACCATCCGCAACCCGCACCTGATTTACCCGGGGCAGGTCTTGGTGTTGCATTATGTCAACGGCCAGCCGCGCCTGCGCGTTGAAGGTGGCAGCATCCCCACCATAAAATTACAGCCGCGCGTACGTGAAACTTCTGCTGGCTACGGCATCTCCACCATCAACATCAACTATTACCGCATGTTTATGAAACATCCGCAGGTAATTGCCCGACGCACTACCCAAGACGCACCGCGTATCATCGCCGGCCCCGAAGGCAAAACCATGTACTCCTTGGGCGACCGCGTGTATGCCTACGGCATTACCCAGCCCGGCGAATATCTGGTTTACCGCCCGATTAAAGACATCCGCGATCCGGAAACCGGCAAATTCATCGGCCAGCAGGTTGTGTTCAGCGGCAAACTGGCCACCCTGCCGGTAACCAGCAGCGCCTTGGCCAACCGCTCTGAGCGCGACAGCCGAGAACTGCCGGATAACCAGTATTACACCCGCCTGCATCCGCTGGTGAAAGTGCCCACCGAAACCGCACAAGCCTTGCAGATTCGCGAGCAGGTGGCTGAAATCCGCGAAGGCGACTACCTGATGTATTACAACGGCGAGGAAAACGCCTTCAACATGATGCCGCATGCGCCGGATAACCAGGTGAAAGCCGTTATCGTCGACGTATTGGACGGTATCAGCGAAGCCGGCCAGTTCAGCACCATTACCCTGAACAAAGGCTTGGCTGATGGTTTGGACAAAGGCACGGTGTTGAGCCTGTATCGTCAGAGCCGCCAAGTGCGCACCGATGTGACCAACCGCCCGACCATCAAATACGTGAACATCCCGTCCGAAGAAATCGGGTTGGCTATGGTTTACTCAGTGGGCGAACATGTTTCTTCCGCCATCATTCTGGAATCTACCGCCAACGTATCTATTGGTAATTTGGCCACCGAGCCAGGTCATGATTTGGACGACATGGGTACCGAACATCGTCATGCGCCCAACACGCCGCAAGGCCCGTATGAATACGAGCACCACCAGTATGATCTCCGCAGCAATATCGATCCGACCCGCTAAGTGTTGATCTGTTCGGTCATGAGGCTACCTGAAATTTTCAGGTAGCCTTTTATTGGGAGAAAGGGCATATTCAAGTTAATTCAAAGGGTTTGGTTGGGCAATTCAAACTTGTTTCAGCATTGCTGTGTTTCGTCCGTCTGCGGCTTAAATGAAGGCAGTGATGGGGCAGACAGAGCGCATCAGAGTGGTCGCCGCTGTATTATTTTTGGGCGCGTCGATGTTTTCCCTGCGCCCAATTAAATCAACTGTGTTTTCAGGTAGCCTGCTTCATGCGGAAGAGGCTACCTGAAAACTGTCTGTAAGTTGGTGTGCAGCATTTCAAACGCTGTGGCTGGGTGCGGCATTTTGCCAAGGTGCAACGTTACTTCAATACCCTGTTCTTCACCCAAACCAAACAGGCTACCTGAAAGCCGGATAAACCGTTTTCAGGTAGCCTGTGTCTGCGGGCAAACGCTTAATCGTCGAGCTGATCAGCCCGCGCCAGGATGGTGCGTTTGCCGTTGGTGTCGGCAGGAGAGACGATACCTTCGGCCTCCATCTGATCCACCAGCGTGGCGGCTTTGTTGTAGCCGATGCGCAGGTGGCGCTGGATGGAGGAGATGGTGGCTTTCTGCGTGCGTAGCACGATGGCCACGGCTTCGTCGAACAGCGGGTCTTTGGCGCTGCTGCCGATGCCGCTGTTGGCGTTGCTGAACAAATCGTCGCTGCCCACGCCGGAGGTGAGGATGTCGTCCACATAGTCGGGCGCGCCGAAGCCTTTGAGGTATTCGGCCACGCGCTGTACTTCGCTGTCGGCCACGAAGGCGCTGTGCACGCGCTGCGGATAGCCGGTGCCGGGCGGCAGGAACAGCATATCGCCTTGGCCGAGCAGGTTTTCCGCGCCCATTTGGTCGAGGATAGTGCGGCTGTCCACTTTGGAGGCTACCTGAAAAGCGATGCGGGTGGGGATATTGGCTTTGATCAGGCCGGTGATCACGTCCACGCTGGGGCGCTGGGTGGCGAGGATCAGGTGGATGCCGGCGGCGCGGGCTTTCTGCGCCAGGCGGGCAATTAGCTCTTCGATTTTCTTGCCGGAAGTCATCATCAGGTCGGCAAATTCGTCCACCACCACCACGATGTGCGGCAACCTGGTGAGGAGCTCGGGGTTGTCGGGGGTGAGGCTGAAGGGGTTGGTCAGGCGTTCGCCGCGTTCGGCGGCTTCTTTGATTTTCTGGTTGTAGCCGGCCAGGTTGCGCACGCCCACGTGGCTCATCAGGCGGTAGCGTTTTTCCATTTCGTTCACGCACCAGGTGAGCGCGTTGGCGGCCAGCTTCATATCGGTTATCACGGGCGCGAGCAAATGCGGAATGCCTTCGTAAACAGATAGTTCCAGCATTTTCGGGTCAATCATAATTAGGCGCACTTCATCGGGCGTGGCCTTGAACAGCAGCGATAAAATCATTGCGTTCACGCCCACGGATTTGCCCGAGCCAGTGGTGCCGGCCACCAAGAGGTGCGGCGCCTTGGCCAAATCGGTTACCACCGGCTGGCCGGTGATGTCTTGCCCCAGTGCCAGCGTGAGCTTGGATTTGCTCTCGGTAAACACCGGCGAATTGAACACCTCGCTCAGGCGGATCATCTGCCGCTTGGGGTTGGGCAGCTCCAAGCCCATGCAGGTTTTGCCCGGGATGGTTTCCACCACGCGGATGGCAGCCACGCCGAGCGAGCGGGCCAAATCTTTTTCTAAGTTAATCACAGAGTTGCCGCGCACGCCCACATCCGGCTCGATTTCGTAGCGGGTAATCACCGGCCCGGCATAGGCGTCCACCACGTTCACTTTCACGCGGAATTCGGCCAATTTTTCTTCGATTTTGATGCTGTTGTCCAGCAGCTGCTCCTCGCTCAGGATGGCGTTGCTGTCGTGTTGCGAGGGCAGCAGCAGCTCGTTCATCGGCACATGGTATTCGCCGTAATCGGTAAACGATACGGCGGGCACGGCGGAAACGGGCGTGGCTTCCGGCGGCAAATCGGGCAACGGCGGAATGCTTGGCGCGGCTGCCTGATTCTGCCACGCGGCATCGGCCGCGCCTTGCTCTAAGGCCTGCTGCCATTCGTTGCCGTCGTCGAATTCGATGCTGTTGTCGGCAGCGGGCGCTTGCTCGGCCAGCGAATAGTCGGGGCGGAAATGGTAGCCGCTTTCGACAGCGGGCTCGGCGGGGCTGCCTATCGGCTCGGGAGCGGCAAGGGCAGGCTCGGGCTGGTTTTCGCCAATCAGCCAGGGCGGATTAGCGTTGTCGGGAGCGGGTTGGGCGAAGAAGCTTGGTTGTTCGGCAGACAGCGCCGACTCCTCCTCGGCTGGCGGAGCGGGCTGCCCATCCGGCACGGTAGCCGGCTCGAACGGGGTAAAGCGGGTGGAAATCGGCGCCATGCTGCTTTGCGTCGGTACCACCGGCATTTTTGCGCCCTGGCTGTGGCTCACGCGCGCCGCGGCAGGAATCACGCTTTCGCGCACGGTTTGGCGCTTGAAGCGGCTGCGCTGGCGGTTGGCCGGGGCGTCGGTTTTGGCCAGGTTGGCCAAGATTTCGTCTTCCCCGATCACGGCCAAATCCAACTGCTGCTGCGGCACGGCTGCCGGTTCGGCACTCGGGCGGGGCTGCTGGCGCGCGCGCAGGCGCTGGCGCAACAGGTTGTTGCGGATGTCGTCGTGGCTGATGGTGTGCAGCGGTTCGGCCGGTTCGTCTGCCGGTGGCTGCGGCTCGGCCGGCAGGTGGGCTTGGATTTTTTCGCGCACATATTGCAGCGCAGGGTCGGCCGGGGTGATTTCTTCGCGCGGGGTTTCGGGTTGCGCCGGAGATTTGATCGGCCAGTTCAGCACCACGGTTTCCAGCGGTTTGGCTTCGGCGCTTTCCTGCTTGTGCAGCATGCGCGTGGCTTCGGAAAGGGAAATCACGGCCGGTTCTTCGTCGGGCTGCTCGGAATTTTCAGGTAGCCTGTGGCGGGTGGCCTCGGCTTCGGTGATCACCGGTAAATCGGGTGCCGGCTCGGAGAGATGGAAGGGTTCGGCCGCTTCATTTTCGTTTTCTTCGGCGGTCGGCGGCTGGTCGGCCGGCAGGGCGTGGGCTTCGGCGGCAGGTTCGGCGGTTTCGTTTTGGTTTTGAACGGTTTGCTCCGGCGTGGTAATGGCGGTTTCGTCTTCCGCTTCGGCAGCCAGATTGGCTTCTTCCGGGCTGAAAATCGGCAGTTCTTCTTGATTTTCGCTCACGTTGCGGCGGCGGGCTTTTTTACGGCTGCCCACGGTGAGCTGTTCGATTTTCTGGCGCAGTTCGTCTTGCACTTTTTGGTAGTGCAGCTTCACTTGGGTTTGCGCACGCTGCGGCAGCACATTGGGGCGGGCGGGCTGTTGCGGCGGGTTTCTTCTGTTGTTTCAAGCTGTTCCTCGTTGCCCTGATGGCGGTTTAGATAGGTCAGCTCCAGCAGCCATTCGCGCTCTTCCCGTGCGCGCCACCACAAGAGTGCGGCAATGCCGGCCAACAGCAGAATCAGCAGAAAAACTAAAAACATAAGCAGCGGCTCCCAAGTTTCGCGCAAAGGCTGGCATTTTAACGTGTTTGCGGCCGAAATTAAACCGCCCGCAAGAGGCGGGCGGCAGACAGGGTGTTTACAGCCGGATTTCGATGTTGTCGATTAGGCGCGTGCTGCCCAAACGGGCGGCGGCCAGCACCACCAGTTCGCTATCTCCCACATGGGCTACCTGAAGGCTGCCAGCGTGGCGGATTTCCACGTAGTCCACCTGCCAGCCAGCCTGCGACAGATTGGCAACGGCTTGTTTTTCCAAGCCGGCGTAATCGCGGCTGCCGGCTTCGACGGCGCGGGCAATAGTTTGTAATTCGCGGTAGAGCTGCGGCGCTTGTGCGCGTTCGGCTGTGTTCAGATATTGGTTGCGGCTGGAGAGTGCGAGGCCGTCGGCGGCGCGGCCGATGTCTACCGGCACGATTTGCAAGTTGAAGTTTAAGTCAGCCACCATGCCTTGGATGATGGCGAGCTGCTGGTAGTCTTTTTTGCCGAAGCAGGCAAAATCGGGCTGCACGATGTTGAACAGCTTGGCCACCACGGTGGCCACGCCGCGGAAATGCCCGGGGCGGAAGGCGCCGCACAATTCGTTTTGCAGGTTGGGCGGCTCGACGTTGTATTGTTGGGCCACGTGCGGATAGAGCTCGCGCTCGTCGGGCGCGAATATCACGGCCACGCCTTCGTTGGCCAGCTTGGCGGCATCCTGCTCCAGCGTGCGCGGATAGCGGTCGAAATCCTCACCTTGGCCGAATTGTAGGCGGTTTACGAAAATGCTGACCACAACCTGCTGCGCGCGTTTGGCCGCTTCGCGCACCAAGGCCAGATGGCCTTCGTGCAGGTTGCCCATGGTCGGCACCAGCGCCACGCTGCCGGCTTCTTTGCGCCAGGCGCGGAGTGCTTCGATAGTATGGATGATTTGCATAATGGTTTGCCCGATAAACAAAATGCGGCGCAGTATACTCCGCTGCGCGTGGGGAGGCTACCTGAAAACTTTTGTTTGGGTGATAGGGAGGCGGGTTTTGGGCGGGGAGGCAGGTATTGCCCAGCTCAAGTGAAACGTGTTGGGCTGTGTTGAAGGGCGATGGCGCAAAAGCCTCAGTCTTGCAGTTGGCTGAAGTATTTCTGCATCACGAGCAGGCTGGTGATGAGCTCTTGCTTGGGCTGAAAGAAGGGCTGCATATAGGCGTTGGCATTGCGGATGATGCGTTCGGCGGCTTGGGGGTGTTGGCGGTAGAAGTTGAGTTTTTCGTCGAAGTCGCTGTAGTCGGGCTGGAGGTGGACATAGTGGATTTCGGGTTGGAGATGGCCTTCCATGAGCCAGGTTTCATATACGGGGCTGGTCATGAAGCAGAGGGAGCGGGATGCCAATATCCATTTGAGGTTGGTGGCGACGTCGTTGCCTTCGATGCTGAGGATGTATTTGTATTGCAGCTGCTGGCCGACGCTGAGGAAGCTGCAGTGGTATGGCTCGTGGGCGGATTGTTTGAGTACGCAGCCGACGTCGCACAGGGGGTGGCTGTGGTATTGGCGCAGGAAGCGTAGGCGCTGTTCTTGGTGGGCGGCGCCGCGCCAGACGAGCCGGTCTTGTTTGGCGGCGAAAGGGGTGCGGTCGGGGTAGATGTAGAAGTGGCGCACGCTGTCGAGCTTGAGCAGGACGGAGTGTTGGTTATCTTTCCGGATGGGGCGGCTTTTGACGAAGGCGGGTTGGGCGGGGATGTGGGTAACGTCGCCGAATTCGTAGGCGAATCGGGCGCTGGCGGGGAAATAGCGCAGCAGGGCGGCAAGGTCGTAGTAGTAGGAAGAGATATGATCGCCGCGTTTGAACGCTCCGGCCTGCCCTATGGGGGTGAGGCTGCCTGAAATAGTAAATGGCTGATTTTGCTTGTTGTAATAATCAACTCGCTCGTGGATGTGCTGTTGGGTTTCAGCAGGCAGGTGGGCAAATTCGGCCAGCGCGGGTCCGATGGCTTTGGCGAGCAGGCGGTGCGGCAGCAAGCCGAGGGGGCTGTGGCGGGTGTAGTAGGCGAGTTTGTGCAGGCGGCGGTGGTAGATGCCGAGATCGATAGACATAGCGTTTAGCGGGCTTGCAGCAGTCGTTTGGCTTCCTGGCGTTTGAGCTTCCAGCCGTGGGAGCAGATGGGGCAGGCGAGGTAGTATTTGGATTCCATGCGGAACAGGGGGATGAAGAAGAGGGTGAATTTGGTGTAGGCGTTGGTGATGTGAAGGTTGACGCGGTTGTTGCAATTGCCGCAGATGCAGCTCTCGCCGCTTTCGCCAAGGTCGTCGAAATAGCCTTTGCTGCCGAAGATGAAAATCATGCTGTGCTTTCTGTTTGGAAGGTTGCCTGCTTGCTCCGGGTCGGCTGGTGTGCGGCCGACCCGGATGCTTGGCTTAAACGATTTCGGCTTTGGTGATGACCACGGGCTCTACGGGCACGTCGTCGTGGTAGCCGTGGCGTTTGGTGGTGACGCCTTCGATGGCGTCCACCACATCTTGGCCTTCCACGACTTTGCCGAATACGGCGTAGCCCCAGCCGTGCAGGCTGGGCTCGGTGTGGTTGAGGAAGGAGTTGTCTTTGGTGTTGATAAAGAATTGGGAGGAGGCGCTATGCGGGGCTTGGGTGCGCGCCATGGCAAGGGTGTATTTGTTGTTTTTCAGGCCGTTTTGGGCTTCGTTTTTGATGGGCGCGCGGCCGGGTTTTTCATGCATGTTTTCGTCCATGCCGCCGCCTTGAATCATGAAACCTTTGATCACGCGGTGGAAAATGAGGCCGTCGTAGAAGCCGTCTTTCACGTATTGTTCGAAGTTGGCGGCGGTTAGGGGGGCTTTTTCGTGGTCGAGCTCGATGCCGATGGTGCCGAAGTTGGTGTGGAGTTTGATCATGTTGGTTGGTCCTGTATGGGTGGGGGAAATGGGAAGAGGCTACCTGAAATTTTCAGGTAGCCTTTGTTGTGCCGGATTATTGTTTGAAGGCTTCGATTTGGATGTTCAGCTTCACTTGGTTGCTGACGATGCCTTGCAGGAAGTTCATGCCCCATTTGCTGCGGTCGATGGTGGCGCTGAAGTCGCCGCCGCATACTTGGGCGTTGGCGCGCTGGCTGTGGTAGCAGTTGAAGCGGTCGGCGTTGAGGCGCACGGGGTGGGTTTGGCCGAGCAGGGTGAGGCGGCCGTCTACGCTAGCGAGCTTGCTGCCGCGGAAGTTGAAGCGGGTGGATTCGAAGCGCATGTTGGGATATTGGGTGGCATTGAAGAGGTCGGCAGAGGCGAGGTGTTTGTCGAAGTCTTCGTTGCCGCTGCGCAGGTTGGCCACGGGGATGTCGATACTCACGCTGCCGCGTTTGGCTTGGGGGTTGTATTCTACGGTGCCGTTGAGGTTGTAGAAGCCGCCGGTGTTGGTGCTGGTGTTGAAGTGGTCAATGGCGAAGCGGGCGTTGGCGTGGTGGCTGTCGATTTTGTAGGTGTCGGCCTGGGCGCTGCCGAAGGCGGCGGCGAGGATGGCGAGGGCGAGGACTTGTTTCATGCTGCGATACTCCTGATGTGGTTGGGAAAACTACTGGGAAAGGATGCGCACTTGGCGGATGACGACGGGCGTGCGCGGCACATCTTGATACATACCGTTGCTGCCGGTGGGGGTGGCGGCGGTGTGGTTGAGGAATTCGTTGTTTTTCACGTTGATGAAAAATTGGCTGGTGGCGGAATGGGGCTGGGCGGTGCGCGCCATGGCAATGGTGTAGCGGTTATTTTTCAGCCCGTTGGCGGCTTCGTTTACGAGCGCGGGGCGAATGGGGGCTTTTTCGGCCATTTGGGCGGTGAGGCCGCCGCCTTGGATCATGAAACCGGGAATCACGCGGTGGAAAATGGTGCCGTTATAAAAGCCGCTGCGGGCATAGGCCAGAAAGTTTTCCACGGTTTTGGGGGCTTGCTCTTCGTTCAGGGCGAGCTCGATGTTGCCTTGGCTGGTTTCGAGCAGCACGCGGGTTTCGGCTTGGGCGGCGAAGGCGGCGCAGCCGAGCGCGGCGGCGAGAATGAGTGTGCGGAAGGGTTTCATGTTGTTTGCTAAAAAATGAAAAATCGGTAGGTGCGCTAGGGTAAAGGCTACCTGAAAATTTTGCAAGCTTGGCCAAAGCAATTCTTTCTTCCTGCTGCGTTATCTCGCCTTGCCGTATTGCCCATACTGTTTGCGGCTTACTGCCTGGCATGAAGAAAAAATGTCTTCAGCCGCAAGATGCACCGGATGGCTGTTTTTAGTACAGAAAATATTGATTGTGTTAAAATCGCCCGCTTTTTCTATTCCATTTTCCGCAGAGGCACACACCCATGATTTACACTTCCGGCATCACCATGCAGTTCGGCGCAAAACCGCTGTTTGAAAACGTATCCGTCAAATTCGGCGAAGGCAACCGCTACGGCCTTATCGGCGCGAACGGATCGGGCAAATCCACGTTTATGAAAATTCTGGGCGGCGATTTGGAGCAGACCAGCGGCGAAGTGGCGATTGAAAACGGCGTGCGGCTGGGCAAGCTGCGCCAAGACCAGTTTGCTTATGAAGATATGCGCGTGCTGGACGTGGTGATGATGGGGCACACCGAAATGTGGGCGGCGATGACCGAGCGCGACGCGATTTACGCCAACCCAGAAGCCAGCGAAGAAGACTACATGCACGCCGCCGAGCTGGAAGCCAAGTTCGCCGAATACGACGGCTACACCGCCGAAGCGCGCGCCGCCGAACTGTTGAGCGGCGTGGGCATAGACGAGAGCCTGCACAACGCCGTGATGGCCGAAGTCGCCCCCGGCTTCAAGCTGCGCGTGCTGCTGGCACAAGCCCTGTTTTCCAAACCCGACGTGCTGCTCTTGGACGAGCCCACCAATAACTTGGACATCAACACCATCCGCTGGCTGGAAGGCGTGCTCAACCAATACGACAGCACCATGATTATCATCAGCCACGACCGCCACTTTTTGAACGAAGTCTGCACCCACATGGCGGATTTGGACTACAACACCATCACCGTGTATCCCGGCAATTATGACGACTATATGCTCGCCTCCGCCCAATCCCGCGAGCGCGCGCTGAAAGACAATGCCAAAGCCAAAGAAAAATTGCAGGAACTGCAAGAGTTTGTGGCGCGTTTCTCTGCCAACAAATCCAAAGCCCGCCAAGCCACATCGCGCCTGAAACAGGCCGACAAAATCAAGGCCGAAATGGTGGAAGTGAAGCCCTCCACCCGCCAAAACCCGTATATCCGCTTTGAAACCGACGAGAAAAACAAGCTGCACCGCCAGGCCGTGGAAGTGGAGAATCTGGCCAAAGCCTTCGACAAAACCCTGTTTGAAAAACTGTCCTATATTTTGGAAGCGGGGCAGCGGCTGGCGATTATCGGCCCCAACGGCGCGGGCAAATCCACCCTGCTGAAACTCTTGGCCGGCGCGTTTGACGAAAAACTTTCAGGTAGACTCAAACCCGATTCAGGTAGCATCAAATGGGCGGAAAAAGCCACCATCGGCTATTACCCGCAAGACCACGAAAACGACTTCGACTGCGACATGGATTTGACCGAATGGATGCGCCAGTGGGGGCAGGAAGGCGACGACGAACAAGTGATTCGCGGCACACTCGGCCGCCTGCTGTTCGGCAGCAACGATGTCGTCAAAAAAGTCAAAGTGCTCTCCGGCGGCGAAAAAGGCCGTATGCTCTACGGCAAACTGCTGCTGCTGCGCCCCAACGTGCTGATTATGGACGAACCCACCAACCACATGGACATGGAAAGCATCGAATCGCTGAACATGGCCTTGGAAAAATACACAGGCACGCTGATTTTCGTATCGCACGACCGCCAATTCGTCTCCTCGCTCGCCACGCAGATTATCGAACTCGACGGCAAAGGCGGCTTTGAATACTACATGGGCGACTACGAAAGCTATCTGGCAAAAAAAGGCATCGAATAAGAAAAGAACATGAACGCCCATTTAAAGAAACTGCTGCAAAACCTGTTTGCACTCATCGTATTACCCGCGCTGGGCTGGTATATCACGCGCGGCGGCACGGTGGATGTGGTCGATACCGAAAATGCCCGCCGCAAAGGCCGTGCCATTGACTGGCTGTTTAACGAATTCGGCGTAACAGGCGTGTGGGGGCTGCTGGGCGCGACGTGGATTGTGTGCCTGATTTTCGCCGTCCGCTCGTATCGGGCGTGGCAGCAGGAGAAGCGGCAATAGATGATGGAGGCTACCTGAAAACGCAAAATCGGTTTTCAGGTAGCCTTTTTCAGATGGTTTCACAACAAGACAAAGAAAGAAAAAACATGTTCACACTCAACGGCTTCGGCACCACATTTGTTGGCGAATGCGATTATGAACCGGACGGCAGCTACATCACCACCGCTTGGATTGTGGCGTTGTGGATACTGCTGATTCCGCTGTATAGCGCGCGGATTTTGTCGGCGGATTCCACCCTGCTTTCCGGCACGAACTACCAAATCATCAAGCTGCCGGTTGATTGGCGGCAGGCAAGGCGGATATGGGCATACGTCCTCGGCATACCCGCGCTGCTTGCCCTATTTGTTTGGATGACGGACGTGCTGGATGCTGTGCCGTCGCCGGCAGGGCAAATCCTATTTTGGCTGGCAGCGGGAGCGATGCTTGCCTACGCCTTTCTGCCGTATTTCCTGCGTTATCGGGCCTGCAAGGCAATCGGGCTGCGCTATGGCGGGCTGAATGCCTCGCCCCTGACTTGGCTGATGCTGGTGTTGCTGGTGTTTGCCATCGGTTATGCGGCATTGTCCGGCGGCAATGCGTAGTGCAAGCAAGAGGCTACCTGAAAAACAGCCGGCTTGATTTTCAGGTAGCCGTTTGAACACGGAATGGAGATTATTAAGGCGGCTGTTCAGCCCAATTACGAATCAAACCATATCCTTCTCATTTCAGCGAGTAACTCGGGTGTAATCTCGTATCCCTGTGATTCCCCGATTACACTATCAATACCGCAATACGGGCACCAAGCAGTACAAACACCGTCATCCTCAGGAATAAAATCTTCATCTTTCAACTCGCTGGATGAATAAATACGCTGGCAATAGAAACAACCACACAATTGTTCTTTTTCAAGGGCAGATTTATTTTTAAAGCTGGCTGAATGGGCTTCAATGGCAATTTTTTTTAAATTTTGCATATTTTATTCTCTTCAATAAGGCTATATTCTGTTTAAGAAAAATCAAATGAATCTATATCATATTCTATTTTTAGTTTAGGTTGAAATTCTTGTTTTGTATCCAAGCTAATCAGCACTGGGCAGAAATAAACTCGCTCTTCGATAGGGATACTTGTCCTAGGGGCTCCTATAGATAATCCTTTAATTTCTGGTTTGCTGCGGCTATCATATTTTTGCAGATCTTCTAATTTAAAGCTAATACTACTATCATAAATACTGCCATCATAACTATCATTTTTAAATTGTTTTAAAAGAATTGGATCATTTCCTGAGTCATAGCGTACAAAACCGTCTGCAAACATTAATTCTAGCAGTTTGCCTGCTTGATAAAATTCCTCAGGAGCTTTCTCCCATTTGATTACTTGTTCAGGCATCAAACGAAGGCAACCTGCCACATAAAGCGATACTTCTGCCTTACTCAATTTAGCCAGTATATTGCGGTTGCTTACAGTGCAAACACGATATTCAGTAGGCTTTTCAGGCAGCAAGCGGATAGTAATACGTAATTTAGTTATCATAATTTTTCCCCCAAACTAATGGATAAGTAGCCATAGGTACAATTTGATAGCTAAGAAAATCATCGAGACAGCAGCCTACATAGCCACAAAGGTAAATCTTCAGCTGATTTGGATTTAAACTGCTCAGCAATTTGGCAGGCAGGCTTAGTTGAGATACATGTGGTCGAACACGGTAGCATTTTTTGCTGAAGCAGCGGTAATAAACCAATACTATGGTGTGCATTACAAGCTCCAATCATTATGAGCAAAGCCAGCACCAGTATCCGAGTAAAACCTACAACGCTGGTGGGTTTTGCAATCGGTTAAAAATTAAATAATGGGGTATGGGAATTATCGTTCCAGAACGGAACTTAAATAAAGCTGCGAACGAGCTAATGAGTTGCGTTTTCAGTATAAGGAAAAATCGGATTTAAGGCAAGCAGTAACGAAAATTATCAGGCAAACTATCGTAAAAATGGAACAAAACAGCCTAGGGAAAATAGCCTTCAGCCAGCCCAAATAAAACGGGACGGTTTTCAAAACCGTCCCGCCATTTTTTGGCCGTTTGCCTGTGATAGCTACCTTTGCCTTTTTTCTTGCGTTCCACCTTGTGCCGGAACAGGTTGGAGCGCACCAGCGCCTTGAGCGCGTTGTCGCGGATTTTGCCTTTGTTGGTTTGGTGTTTCATGGTTTTCCTTTGTGATGGAAACAGACGGGCGCGGATTGTATAGTGAATTAAATTTAAAACGCTACAGCGTTGGCTCGCCTTGCCGTACTATCTGTACTGTCTGCGGCTCGCCGCCTTGTCCCGTTTTAAATTTAATCCACTATATCGCGGGGCGGCGTGTGGTGAAAGGGTTTTACTGCGTTGCAGCTTGTGCTGTTGGGTAAGCTGTTGCGCTTATGTCGGGCAAGGGGCTACCTGAAAAATGCCGGGCAGGATGCTTGCCCGGCTGCGTTTTGGTTTTTCAGGTAGCCTGCCTGTCCGAGCGCCGTTCGCTGAAAAACTGCTGCAACAGCCGCGTGCTTTCGTCGGCCAGGATGCCGCCCAGCACGGCGGTGTGCGGGTTGAGCGCTTTGTGAGCAAACAGGTCGAGCACGCTGCCGGCGGCGCCGCTTTTGGGCTCGGCGGCGGCGTAAACCAGCCGGGCGATGCGCGATTGCATGATGGCGCCGGCGCACATGCCGCACGGCTCGAGGGTAACGTAGAGGTCGCAGCCGTCGAGGCGGTAGTTGCCGAGCTTTCGGCCGGCTTCGGTGAGGGCGAGGATTTCGGCGTGGTGGCACACGCTGTGCCCGCCGATGCAGGCGTTGGCGCCGCTGCCGATGATTTCGCCCTGGCGCACCACCACGGCGCCCACGGGCACTTCGCCGGCGGCTGCGGCCTGTTCGGCCTGGTGCAACGACTGCCGCATCCAATACGCCATTTCCTCTTGCGGCGGGAACACGGCCACGGGGCGGTGGGCGCGCAGGCGGCTGCGCCATTGGGCTTTTTCGGCATCGTTTAAATGGTCGGTACGCCCTTTGGCCAGCAAGACGAGTTGCCACAGGGTGGATTCGGTGATGGTGAGCCCGGCGGCTTTGAGCAGCAGGAAGGCTGCGGCGGGGCCGGTGCGGCGCAGGGCGGCGGTGTCGGCAATGCCGAGCCGGAGTAGGGTGCGCCGTGTTTGCGGGGCGAGCGGCGGGGTGGTAAGCGGGCGGGCGGTCATGGCGGGATGGGTTGGGAAAGCGTCTGATATATCAATAATGTGTCGGGTTTCCTGGCAATGTGTAGCGGTGGGGAGGGGCTACCTGAAAGCGCAAGCTTCAACGCAGTTAAAACGGGCAAAGCGGGTTTCTGCGAAGCTGGAATTTTTGCTGTGCAGAAACTCGGCCCTGGTTTTGCCAAGACGGCGGTCCACCGCGTTGAAGCTTGCGCTTTAGCTTTGCTGAAACTCAGCCTTGCTTCGCAAGACATCGATCCACTTCGTTGAAGCTCACGCTTTCAGGTAGCCTTTGCTTGGCCGGTGGTGCTAATCGACGATTCTTTCGTGCGGGAGGCGGCCGGCCCAGTCGCTGGCGAATTGGTAGGCGGTGCGGCCGGAGCGGCTGCCGCGCATTTGCGCCCAGTTGAGGGCGGCGCGGCGGGCGGTGTCGTCGAGGGGGAGGCCTGCGTCGGCGAGCCAGCTTTCGGCGGCGGCGAGGTAGTCTTCTTGGCTGAAGGGGTAGAAGCTGAGCCAGAGGCCGAAGCGGTCGGAGAGGGAAACTTTTTCTTCTACGGCTTCTTGTGGGTGGACTTCGCCGTGTGTGCCGGTGCGGCCGAGGTTGTCGGCCATGTGTTCGGGCATGAGGTGGCGGCGGTTGGAGGTGGCATACACGAGGACGTTTTCGGCACGGCGGGAGAGGCCGCCATCGAGGGCGGTTTTGAGGGCTTTGTAGCTGTCTTCGCCATCTTCGAAGGAGAGGTCGTCGCAGAAGACGATGTATTTTTCGCTGCGGGGGGCGAGCAGCTGGAGCAGGGCGGGCAGGCCGGCGAGGTCGTGTTTGTCGACTTCGATGAGGCGCAGGCCGCGCTCGGCATATTCGTGCAGCAGGGCTTTGATAAGGGAGGATTTGCCGGTGCCTCGGGCGCCGGTGAGGAGGGCGTTGTTGGCGGGGCGGCCGGCGAGGAATTGTTCGGTGTTGCGCACGAGGCGTTGGGTTTGCGGGCTGATGGCGGCGAGGCGGGAGAGGGGGAAGGTGTGGGGCGCGGGAGGGCGGTGAGCAGGCCGCCGTTGCCGTGTTTCTGCCAGCGGTAGGCGAGGGCTTGCCAATCGGGCTCTTGCTGCTCGGGGGAGGATTGGGTCGAGGCGGCGGAGGACGGAGGCGGCTTGTTTGAGGAAGGTTTTGAGTTTCATGGCGGTTGGGCGGGCGGTGGATGGGCTACCTGAAAAATTGGAGGCTACCTGAAAAGCGGGTTGGGATAAAGGGTGTTTTGTTTTTCAGGTAGCCTTGGGTGCGGGGGTGGGTTTAGTCGTAGCGCTGGCAGCGGATGTTGGTGTCGGCGCAGAAGATGGCGTTTTGTTCGGCGTTGCAGGCGCGGCGCACTTGGGCGCGGGCGAGACCTTCGTTGTGGCTGGTGGCTTCGTAGGTTTTGCGGAAGGGGGAGATGCTGCACACATACACGGGGTCGCGGCCGGTGCGGTGCTCGATGATGACCTCGTTGCTCCGGCTACCCTGGGATTGGTTGCGCTCGAGGATGGCGAGTGCGGGGAGGAGGTGTTTTTTCATGGGGGATTCCTTGTTTGGAAAAGTTTAATTTTGCTGAGGCTGTTTTTCAGGTAGCCGGAATGGGGGTAGGCTACCTGAAAATCGGGGAATAAAACAGGGCGGGTGTGAATGAATGGGGTGGTGTTTGGTTGGTATGTTCTCAGGTAGCCTGCTTTTGGCAAGAGGCTACCTGAAAACTTTGTGGCCGCTGCGCTGCCTTATGCGCGGGCAAGGTTGCAGAGGTATTGCCACAGGAGGGGCACGGGGCGGCCGGTGGCGCCTTTTTCTTTGCCGGATTTCCAGGCGGTGCCGGCGATGTCGAGGTGGGCCCAGGTTTGCTCTTTGGCGAAGTGGGCGAGGAAGGCGGCGGCGGTGAGGGTGCCGGCGGGGCGGCCGCCGATGTTTTGCAGGTCGGCGAAGTTGGATTGGAGCTGTTCGCCGTATTCTTCAAACAGGGGGAGCTGCCAGGTTTTGTCGCCGCTTTGTCGGGCGGCGGCGAGCAGGCTGTCGGCGAGGGCTTGGTTGTTGGCTACGAGGCCGCTGGCCACGTGCCCCAGGGCGATCACGCAGGCGCCGGTGAGGGTGGCCACGTCGATGAGGGCGGCGGGCTTGAATTGGGCGGCGTAGGTGAGGGCGTCGCACAGGATGAGGCGGCCTTCGGCGTCGGTGTTGAGGATTTCGATGGTGGTGCCGTCCATGGCGGTAACGATGTCGCCGGGTTTGTTGGCGGCGGCGTCGGGCATGTTTTCGCAGGCGGGCACGATGGCGATGAGGTTGAGCGGGAGTTTGGCGCGGGCGGCGGCAATGAAGGTGCCGATTACGCTGGCGCCGCCGCACATGTCGAACTTCATTTCGTCCATTTCGGCGCCGGGCTTGAGGGAGATGCCGCCGCTGTCGAAGGTGACGCCTTTGCCGACGAGGACGACGGGGGCGGCGTTTTTATCTGGCGCGCCGAAGTAGGAAAGCTCGATGAGGCGGGGCTCTTGGGCGCTGCCTTTAGCCACGGACCAGAAGGAGCCCATGTGCTCGCGGATGTAGTCGGCGCCGAGGATTTTGGCGGCGGCGCCGGCGGCCTGGGCTTCGGCGCGGGCGGTGTCGGCGAGGTAGGCGGGGGTGCAGATGTTGCCGGCGGTGTTGCCGAGGTCTTTGCACAGGTTGATGCCGTGCAGCAGGGCTTGGGCTTGCTCGAGGGCGGTGCGGGCGGCTTCGTCGGCGGCGGGGGCGTAGAAGTCGGCTTGTTGCAGGGCGGCGGGTTTGGCGGTTTTTTTGAAGCGGTCGAAACGGTAGGCGGCTTCGCCCAGCGCGGTGGTGAGCGCGGTGAGGGCGGCGGGCAGCTCGGCGGCGGGGAAGGCGCTCAAGTCGAGGGCGAGGGAGGGCTGTTTCTGCGCCCAGGCGGTGGCGTGGCGGAAGGCTTTGGCGAGGGTGTCGCGCTCGGTGTTGCCGAGTCGGAGCACGGCGATGTCGGTGAAGCTGCCGTTGGCGGGAATGCGGGCGGCGGCAAAGGGTTCGCTGTCAGTCAGGCCGGCGTAGAGGGCGGCGGCGGGGGTCGACGGGGTACCGGTGCTGAGGTAGAGGCGGGCGGGGGCGTTATCGGGCAGAGCGGCGGGGTGGAGCTGGAATTGCATGGTGGTTTCTTTAATTATGGCTGTGTAAATAAACAGGCTGGATTTTAGCGGCTGGGGTGGGTAAAGGCTACCTGTAAAAATATCGAGCTGATTTTTTTTCAGGTAGCCTTTTGTGCAGGAAAACGGGTTTACGACACCTGCTGCCGATACCACTCGATAAAGTCTTGCGGGGCGGTGTAGCCGATGAGCGGGCTGCTGCGGCGGCCGTCGGGGTGGATCACGAAGATGCCGGGCGGGCCAGGCAGGCCGTATTCTTTCAGCAGGGCGCGCTGCTCGGGGGTGTTGGCGGTGAGGTCGATTTGGAAGATGCGGTTGCCGGGGATGGCGGCCTGCACTTCGGGCTGGTTGAAGGTTTTGTGTTCCATTTCTTTGCAGCTGGCGCACCAGTCAGCATAGAAATCGAGCAGCACGGGTTTGCCATCGGCCAGGGCTTGGCGCATGGCTTGGTTGAGCTGCTGCGGGGCAGTGAATACTTGGTGCGCTTTTTCCTGTGGCAGCAGGAGGTTGAGCGCCTGATGCAGGGCAGTGGGCTGCATGCGCACACTCTGCACGGCAAAGAACACGCCGCCGGCCAGCAACACGCTGCCCAAGCCCATGGCCAGCGGCTTGAGCTGGCGGGAGCGCAGGTGTTTGCCCAGCAGGAGGCCGCCGGGAATCACCAGCAGCAGGGCATACAGCGCCACGGTGAAGCCATAGGGCAGGAAGGGCGCGGCCAGATACACGGCCACGGCCAAAAGGATGATGCCGAAGGCATGCTTGATGCTGTTCATCCAAGCGCCGGCCTTGGGCAGGATGTGCCCGCCGAACGTGCCCACCAGCATCAGCGGCAGGCCGGTACCCAGCGCCATGCTGTATAAGGCCAAGCCGCCCAACGCGGCATCGCCGGTTTGGCCGATATAGCCCAGCGCCACGGCCAAGGGCGGCGCCACGCAGGGGCCGACAATCAGCGCCGACAGCATGCCCATCACAAACACGGAAGCCATTTTGCCGCCGGAAAGTTTGCTGCTCTGCTGCTGGAAATAGCTTTGAATGAATGAGGGCAGCTGGATGGCGAACACGTCAAACATACCCAGCGCCAGCACCACAATCAGCCCGGCGGCAGCCAGCACCACCCAAGGCTGTTGCAGCCACACGGTGAGCAGCGAGCCTGTGAGCCCGGCCAGCACGCCCACTGCGGCATAAGTGAGCGCCAAGCCCTGCACATAAATGGCCGATAAAGCCAATCCGCGCCGTTTTCCGGCATTGGCCCGGTCGCCCACAATGATGCCCGACACGATGGGCAGCAGCGGATACATGCAGGCGGTGAAACTCAAGCCAATGCCGAAGCTAAAAAAAGCCAGCAGGTTTGCCCCCAAAGTGTCGCGCGAAAGGGAAAACGGGCTTTTGCGCGGCTGCGGAATCGGGCTGGCGGCGGGCGCGGCATCCTGCGGCGCGGTAAAGCGGCTGCCGCTACCGGCCGGGGCGGAAGCGTTGCCGCCGTAGATGCCCGGGCCTTTGATTTCAATCGTTTGCGTTACCGGCGGATAGCACACGCCCGCATCGGCGCAGCCTTGGTAGCTCAGCGTGAGGCGGTAGGGCGCGGCGGGCGCGGTTTGATAGGGCAACTTCACCACGGCTTGGCGGTAGAACACGGTTTGCTTGCCGAAAAACTCGTCTTCCTTTTCCTTGCCCGGGGAAAATTCGGCCGCGCCCAGCAGGCCTTCAGGCTCGGTGGTGGCGCTGATTTTCTCTTGGTAGAGGTAATAGCCATCGGCGATGGCGAACTGCATGGAAATGCTTTGCTCTTCCGCAATCACGGTGGGGCGGAAAGCCTGCTCCGCCGGCAGCAGGCTGTCGGCATCAATGGCCTGCGCCGCCAGGCTGGTGCCGAGCAGGGCAGGCAAAATAAGGAATCGGATAAACTGCTTAAACATGAGGCTACCTGAAAACCGATACGGCTTAAAATATTTGCGGATTATAAGGAAATATGCCCACCCCCGCCATGACCTTAATTTAACAGAGCGATTAAACAGATTTACCAGGGCAGCCCCACGGCAAAGTCCGCGCCCGTTCTGACAACACCCCGCCGAATGCCGTAAAATAAGCTCGCCGGCTTGAAAACCGCCATTCGCGCCCCATTTGGCAGGGCAACCGTATATCTATTGCCGAGGAAAACCATGTCCCACCACAATCACCACCAACACCCCGAAACCGAACAGCCGCAACACGAAGCCGCTGTGGAAACCCCCGAGCAGGTCGATGCCCAAGTTCAGCCCGAAGACACCCCCGAGCAGCTCAAACAGCGCATCGCCGAGCTCGAAGCCGAGCTGGCCGACATCAACAAATACCACCAAGCCGAGCTGCAAAACCTGCAACGCCGCCATCAGGAAGAAATCCAGTCTGCCCACAAATTCGCTGCCAAGAAATTTGCCGAAGAGCTGCTCAAAGTGAAAGACTACCTCGAAATGGCGCTGCAAGACCAAAGCGGCAACTTCGACGCCCTCAAAATGGGCGTGGAAATGACCCTCACCGAGCTAAAACGCGCCTTCGAGCAGGCACAAATCAAAGAAATCCTGCCCCAGCCCGGCGAAAAGCTCGATCCGCACCGCCACCAAGCCTTCCAAACCGTGGAAAGCGAGCAGGAGCCCAACACCATCGTCAGCGTGATGCAGAAAGGCTATACCCTGCACGACCGCGTGCTGCGCCCCGCCACCGTGTCTGTGGCCAAAGCGCCGGAGGCCTAAGGCTTAGAAGCAGTTTGTAGGAATGGCATAAATTTCAGGTAGCCTCTGTTGCGTGCGGAGGCTACCTGAAAAATTTTGTGGGCTGCTTGGGTGGTGCATGCCCAATGGTTTGCTATAGCGAACCAACTTAACTTTCGCTACGGCGTTAGCTCGCCTTGCCGTACTCTTGTACTGTCTGCGGCTCGCTGCCTCGTATCGAAAGCCAATTTGATTCGCCATATCCTTCGCAGGAGCGGATTTTATATTCGCCCCTACGGTGTGGCGGGGCATTGTTCAAACCTTGCAGAATTGGCAGGCCGGGCACGAATAAAGGCTACCTGAAAATGCCATGCGGTTTTTGCGCAGCGATATTTTCAGGTAGCCTTTGATTATGCCGGGCTTGGCGGGCGGGCAAACTTATGCGGCGGTGGGCAGCTCGAAGATTTCGCGCAGCAGTTGTTTGTAGAAGGCGAAGGCGGTAAGGGAGCCTTGCAGGGCTTGCTCTTGTTCGGCGGGGGTGAGGCCGAGTTCGTTGAGGCGGGCGGCGAAGTTGCGCCAGTGTTTGCCGCGGCCGTCGGCGTGGGGGCCGAGGTGGCGGGCGCCGTGTTCGGCGGTGTAGCCGAGCTTGTTTTGCGCGTCTTTAAACAGGAAGGCGGCGCCCACGTTGGAGCCTTCGGCGCAGTAGAGCCAGCCGATGGCTTCGGCACCCTGCGGCTGCGGGATGGGCAGGGATACGGCTTTTTCGGCGGCGCCGAGGTCTTGCAGGTCGAGCAATACGTCGTCGTAGCGGGCGAGCTGGGCGAGGCCGGGGATTTTCTCGTTGAGCTGCGGGTTTTTATAAATGTCGTCCACGATTTTGTGGAACACGGCTTGCAGCTGGAGGAAGCGGGTGTAGTTTTCGGCGGTGTCGAAGGGTTTGACGGACATCACGAGCTCGTCCACGCTGTCGTGGGTGGCGCGGCTGTTTTCTTTGAGGTATTGGTTGAACGGGGTTTGGGACATGATCGGGTTCCTTTTGTGTGAACGTTTGTGCTGCTGTTGTTGGCGGCCTGGCGGGTAGGCTGCCTGAAAAATGAGAGGCTTCGGTTTGGCGGAAATGTTAGCTTCGCAGAAGCTCAGCCGTGGCTTCGCCGAAACATCGTTTTAACTTTGTTGAAGTTTATGCTTTCAGGTAGCCTGCGGTGGGGCGGCAGGCTACCTGAAAATGTGCTTGCAATCAAACCCGGGCTAGAACTTGGCTTCGATAATGAGGCTGAAGTTGCGGCCGGGGGCGCTGAAGCGTTCGATGCCAGCATGGGAACAGCCGTCGTGTTGGGGATTGCCATTTGAATCCGGACAATTATTGACACGATTAACAGTACCGAATTCGCGAATACTGCGCAGAGTTTCCCAAGAATAATAATGTTTATTAAATAAATTAAAAATACCACCACGAATGGTTAGATGTTTTCTGAATTGATAATTACCAGTTAAATCTACTAACCAGACATTACGACTATGCCTAGCAAATGGAAAAGGTCGATTGGTATTTTCATAGGAGGCAACAGTATCGCTAGGATTTTTGCGGGCAAAGTAGCTGACGTTCATATCAAGCCCCCAACGATTATCTGGATGCTGGTAACCAATACCGATAACACCGTTGAAAGGATGGATGGCATTAATCGGGATGTGGCCGTCGGCCTCGCCTTTGGTATAGTTGGCGGCCAGGGTGGTGTAGCTGCCTGCGGGCAGCCCGATGCTGTCGAGATTCCAGCGGGCTTTCAGCTCCAAGCCTTTGATGTCGGCGCGGGAGCGGTTTACGTTTTGATAAACATTGGCGTACTCAGGTGAAGATAATGATTTTGTTCGGTAATTCCAAAGTTGAACTTCTTTGTAGCCCCTGTTAACAAAATCAATAAAATCACGGTAACGTGTGCGGTAACCTGATAAACGAACATTACCCCAGTTGCCATGTAAGTCGATGCCCAATTCAAAATTCTTAGCTCGTTCAGCTTTCAAGGTTGGATTCGGGTCAACATAGAATTGAGTATTTGGGAAATAGAACCACATTTCATCAGTAGTGGGGGCACGGAAGCCGGTGCTGTATTTGCCTTGCAGGGTAACAGCCGGGGAAATGTTCCAATCCAGCGCGGCCACATAGCTGGGCGAGCTGAAACGTGCCTGCTGGTTCCAAAGACCTTTGGCTTCGAGCTGGCCTCTCACGTCGGGGTTGAAGCTGTCGGTGTCGAGCGTGTGCATTTTGGTGCGGTCGTAGCGCACGCCCAAATTCAGCTTGAAGCGTTCGCTGAAGCGCAGAGTATTGTTCCAATACACGTTGTAGCTAGTGGATTGGGTGCTGACTAGGAATTCTTTATGATCATTATTGGAAGCTAATCGATCTGGATAAAAAACGAAACTCCAATATTGTGTGTTACTGTTTGTATTGCGCTTACGTGAACCACCTATACCATATGCGATATCCCAAGTAGTATTTGAACTTAAATCAAAATGCTTGTCTGCGGCAATTTTAAATTGGTTTGTCTCATAATTCAGACTACGGCGAATAAAATAGTTTTGGGCAATAAACCCATATCGGCGAATATAGTCAGCATTTGGAATATCCCATGACATAGTAGTCATGCTGATTTTTTGGCGGTCTAGATTGATAGTCAGTTTATTCCACGGCCCCCATTCCAGCAAATTTTCATACTCTAAACCTACTCTCCTACGGTAGGCAACATCATGGCGATATCGATAACTGGTTTTAGGAGTCCCCCAAGTGTCAAAGAGGTTTGATAATTCATCGGTTTCTCTGTCTTGGCGAGTAGCTTCGTAAATCCCACTTAAATAATTATTGCTATTGAAGTGGTAGCCAAGACGAAAAAGTTCAGCATGATCTTCAGTATTTTGTGGATCGGGTACACCACGAGTTACACCGCTATAGGAAGTGTTCCCATAGCTATGATCATCATTAAATCTCAGATTTAAATCCTTACCTGGACGATGATTTTTAGTTTCATGTCCATTACGTACCGTACCCACCACTAGGGCATCGAACCCACCCAAACGACCAGCGGCGGTAATGCTGGCCAGCCATTGTTCGGAGCGGCTCAAATAGCCGGTTTTCATGCCGACATAGTAGGGTTTTTCCTCGTCCACATAATCGCGCGGCGATTTGGTGCGGTAAATCACCGCGCCGCCCAAGGCGCCGCTGCCGGCGGTAATCGAATCGGCGCCTTTGCTGATGGTCACTTCGCTCATGTGCTCCATTTCCGCGGCGTTGCGGTTGGCGTTGAAGTTGCCGTATGCACCAAATAAATCTTGGAAAGCAGAAGAGGAGCGGCTTTCGCCTTGGTCGAGGCCGTCCACCACAATCGCCACGCGGTCTTTATCCACGCCGCGGATGCTGAAGCCGTTGGAGCCGGCGCGGCCGCCTTCGGCCACGCTGATGCCGGGGTCGTAGCGCACCATATCGCGGATGTCCTGCACCATTTCCTTATCCAACTGTTCGCGGCGGACGCGCTCGCGCCCGAGCTGGCGCGGGGCATGCCGCCGGCCGCGGATTTGGATGGTTTCCAGCTGGCCGGACACGGTATCGCCGCCGGCGCTGCCGGTTTCGCTTGCTGCCCAAGCGGGGGCGGAGAAAATGCCGCATAATGCCAAGAACAAAATGCTCGGTTTATGATGAATATGTGTTTTCATGTTTGCTTCATACCAAATGACTAGATTTGACTACTTTAGGTTATGGATTAATGGGATTTAGATCAGTTGAAGTGGTGTCTTGGTCACGTCGGTCATCCCTAGTAGTTCCTCCAAACACGCTATTAAGATCAGGTCTATTGCCAAAGGTAATTTTCCCACCAATTTCAGTACCAGCAGGATCATACCAATCACTTTTACCATAAAAGCCACCATCCACTTGGCCATTGATGCCATTGGAAGTAGCATTACCGCTAAAAGTATTACCATTGACACGAACGTCATCAAAATTTATATCTGCACCAAAATCCGTATTACCTTTGATAGTGCCACCAACTTTCCCAGTATTGAAATTTACTGTGAGCAATGAACGGACACCATTATCTCGGCTAGTATTATAAGAAGAAGTTACAACGTTTCCCTCTTTAACTCGGAAAGCCCATACTTCATAAGTTGCCTTACCTGTAGGAACAGTTGAACCACTACGTTTTTGCATATCTTCTACTGGTGCTGGTATGCCCCCTGCGAACATATCTATTTGTCCATCAGAACCAATCCATACGCCGTAACGCATACTAAGCACATAACCAGCAGGAAGGCTAGAATTGGTATTTTCACAACAAACTAATAATTTACTACCATTCGCAGTTGCTTGGGGAGTAATTTTGGTTGGCTGTGTTTTGTCAGGGATAGAAGGGGCAGAAAAATCTGGGGGATTGGTAAAACGGTCAAATGCATAACTTTTACCATCTGGTGCTTGATAAATGAATTGATCTGAGTATGAACCAGCAAATCGCACACGCCGCAACTCGCCGTTACCTGTTTGGAATGTAGTTGGTATATCTGCGCTAGGGGAAGCTCCCGAGATTTTGTTTTGATCTATTGGCGTCAAGGGTGGAACAGGGGCGGTACCGTCGGGGATGGCAACGCCGCCGTTGCCGGCACATCCGGCCAACACGGCGGCCGCAGACAAAGATAAAATCAAGCGTTTCATGGTTAAGTTAAACCTGTTTTTGTTGAAAAGTAATGGTAATATATATCATTTCCGCAAATAAGGGAATCACTTTGTGCGGGGAAGGCTTTGCCGCCCGGCAGGGGCTGCGGGAATGCCAAATAATACGTTTTCAAATAATTAGTTGAGATATGCAGAGAAAAATCATTGCAATGGCGGCTTTGGCGGCGGTATGCGCGGCGCAACATAGCCGTGCTGACACACCTGAACAAGATCAAAGCCGTTTTTTACAATCCGGGCAGCAGCAATGGCTGCGGCAGCTGGAGCAGGGCGGGGAAAAGCCGCCTGCGGCGGAGGCGGCGCAGCGGCAGCCGAGGGTGGTTACGCAGCAGGATTTGCTGCAACAGCCGCAGCTTTTGGCGAATATGCTGGTGCAGGTGTTGAACAGCCGCCCGCAGCCGGAACTGCTGGCGGATCTGACTGCGCTGTATGCGCAAACGCCCAATCCGGACACGGTGTTGCTGCGGCGCGCGCAGGGCATGCTGGCGAAATATCAGGGAAACTACGCGCAGGCGGTGCAAACCTACCGCGAGCTGGCGGCGGAGCAGCCGCAGGATGTGCGCATCCGCCTGGATTTGGCGGCGATGCTCACGGAAGATAAGCAATGGCGCGAATCGGCGCGGCTGTTTGAAGCGGTGCAGCGCGAGCCGGAAGTGCCGCAGGCGGTGCAGAATAATGTGCAGCAATATCTGAGCTATATCAGCAAGCAGCAGCAATGGCAGTGGGGCGGCGGGCTTTCGCCGGCGTTTGATGATAATGTGAACAATGCGCCGCCGCCGCATTGCAGCCCTTTCGGTTGCAGCCGCGAGCAGCCGAAAAACGCGGCGGGCGTGGCTTATAGCTTGGGCTTGGCGAAAAACCAGGCGCTGGGCGGGCATCACAATCTGCGCGTGCAGCTGGATGTGAGCGGCAGCAATTATTATTGGAGCAACAAATCGGCTTATGACAACGCTTATGGGCGTTTGGGCGCGGGCTGGCTGTGGCAAGATGCACGGCAGCGGCTGCTGGTGTTGCCGTTTTACCAGTTCCAGCTCAGCGGAACGGATAATTGGGAAGGCCGCAAACGGCAAAACAACCACACGCTGAAAATGCATATGTGGGCGCACGCTGGCGGCGTGCGCACGGAATACAGCCGCCTGCTCACGCCGCGCTGGCAGCTCCATACCGCGCTGGATGCCTACCGCCAGCGCTACCGTATGCAGGAAAAAGCGGAGGTTTACAACGGCTGGTATCTGGGCGAGAGCGTATCGCTGGCTTGGCGTGCCACGCAGCGCAACACGCTGTATGCCGGCCTGAATTTCAACCAAATGCTGCCCGACAAAGGAGATTTGCCCGAGCGCAACGGCCGGCCTGGCACGCGCCCGAACGACGCGGCCTACCGCCGCTACGGCATTAACGCGGGCTGGATTCACGATTGGGACGCGCTGGGCGGCTTGTCCTCGCGGCTGAATGTGGCGCTGGGCGAGCGGCGTTTCCGCGGCAGCACCATCAATATCGACCCGGTGCGCGGCTTTATCCCCGAGCGGCGGCGCGACCGCGAAACGCAATATTCCGCCGCCGTGTGGCACCGCAACTGGCGCATCTTGGGGCTGACGCCGAAGCTGAATTTTTCCTGGCAGCGCATCCGCAGCAGCCATGTGTGGGCAGGGCGGGAGAGCAAGCAGGTGTTTTTGGAATTGGAGAAACAGTTTTAATGGAGAGAGGCTACCTGAAAAATTTGGGCTTGGCGGAAACGCTGATTGGGGGAGTGCCGAAGGTTTTCAGGTAGCCTGAGCAAGATTAGTTTGGGTTACGCCATGGCTATCCCAAACTGCTTATCGAATTTTCTCGTAGCGGCGGATTTCATATCCGCCGTTTGTTTTGGTTACGGCCAGGGGCGGATATAAAATCCGCCCCTACGGATGGTTGGGCCATGGTTTGCAAAGATTTCGGGTTTAAACAGATGAGGCTACCTGAAAACGAGCGACGCGAGTTTCTGCGAAGCTAAAATAGCGGCGGCATAAATTAAGGCTACCTGAAAACGCAGCATGGAGAAAATTTTCAGGTAGCCTTTATCTTGTTTGCAAAATAGTGGTTTAGGAAGCTGCCCCTTTGCCCTGCTGGCTTTTCACAATGCTCATGCCGGCAGAAACGAGGCTGCCGATGTCGGCCACGTTGGCGGGCATAATCAGGGTGTTGCTTTCTTTGGCCAGTTTGGCGAAGGCGTCCACATATTGCTCGGCCACTTTCAGGTTTACGGCCTCGCTGCCGCCGGGCTGCTGGATGGCTTCGGCCACCATGCGGATGGCGTCGGCGCTGGCTTGCGCCACCAGTTTCAGCGCTTCGGCTTCACCTTGGGCACGGTTGATGTGGGCCACTTTTTCGCCCTGCGAGGCGTTAACGGCGGCTTGGGCTTCGCCTTCGGATTTTTTGATTTCGGCTTCGCGCTCGCCCGATGCCAGGTTGATCTGCTCGATTTTCAAGCCTTCGGATTGGGCGATGCGGGCGCGTTTTTCGCGCTCGGCGGTGATTTGCGCCTGCATGGCGCGCAGGATTTCCTGCGGCGGCACGAGGTCTTTGATTTCGTAGCGCAACACTTTCACGCCCCAGGATACGGCGGCTTCATCCAGCGAGGCGACTACGGTGCGGTTGATGTCGTCGCGCTCTTCGAAGGTTTTATCCAGCTCCATGCGGCCGATCACGGAGCGCAGGGTGGTTTGCGCCAGCTGGGTGATGGCGGTGATGTAGTTGCTGGAGCCGTA
This sequence comes from Eikenella sp. Marseille-P7795, assembly GCF_916618725.1. Classification (NCBI taxonomy): domain Bacteria; kingdom Pseudomonadati; phylum Pseudomonadota; class Betaproteobacteria; order Neisseriales; family Neisseriaceae; genus Eikenella; species Eikenella sp. Marseille-P7795. The sequence goes on from NZ_CAKAJZ010000009.1 coordinate 52,309, forward strand.
GGAGGCGAGCTTGGCGTCGGTTACCTGAAAATAGATGATGCCGTCTACGGTGAGCTGGGTGTTGTCGCGCGTGATGCACACTTGGCTGGGCACGTCCAGCGGGATTTCTTTGAGCAGGTGTTTGTAGGCCACGCGGTCGAGGAAAGGGATGAGGAAGTTGAGGCCGGGCTTGAGCACGGCGTGGAAGCGGCCGAGTCGTTCGACCACATAGGCTTCCTGCTGCGGCACGATGGTGATGGCTTTGAAGCCGAACACGACAACTACGGCAAACAGGATAAGGGGCAGGGTGAGAAAGTCCATCAGTTTTCCTCCAAGGGTTGCAAAATCAGGATGTTGCCGGATTTTCCGGCAATGCGGGCGGCTTGGCCGGCCTGGGCGGCGAAATCGGCTTCGGCCTGCCAATAGGTGCCGCGGTATTGCACGAGCCAGAGCTTGCCGGATTGCGGCTGGTGCAGCAGCACGGTGTTGCCGATGTCTAAGTCTACATCTTCTGCGGCAGCCGTGCGGTGGTTGCGCCGCCAGCGGTACACGGCGGCGATGCCGGCGGCAGACAAAATCACGGCCACCAGCAGCGCCGCGCCGCCGCCCGCGCCAAACAGCCAGGCGGCCACGCCGGCGCCGGCCAGCGCGATGGCCACAACCAGCAGGTAAAACGTGCCGCTGAACATTTCGGCAATCAGCAGGGCGGCTGCGGCGATAAACCAATACCAGTAGGGCATGTCGGCTCCTTTCTTTGGTGTGGGCGGGGTGGCTTGGCGGAAACTTGTTCCGTTTTTCAGGTAGCCTTTGGGCGGCGGATGAGGCTACCTGAAAAATTGGTATTGCGCCAAGCGGTGTTTAGGGTTGGGCTTCGAGCAGGCGCGGCAGGGCGGCGGTGAGGTCTATGCCGGCGGCTGCGGCGGTTTGCACGAGCTGCTGCGGGGTGGCGCCGCGTGCGGCTTGGCCCATTGCCCAGAGCAGGCTGCTGCGGGTGCCGCTGCGGCAGTAGGCGAGCGCGGGGGCGGGATGGCTGGCTAGGTGCTCGGCGAAGGTTCGTGCGGCGGCGGTGTCGATTTGCGGCATGAGCATGGGCTGGTGGATTACATGGCGGATGCCGGCTTCGGCCGCCCAATGGCGGATTTGCTCGAAGCTGGGCTGGCCGGGCTCTTCGCCGTCGGGGCGGTTGCAGATGATGGTTTGGATGCCGGCGGCTGCGGCGGCTAGGATGTCTTGGCGGCTGATCTGCGGGGAGACGAGTAGGCCGTCGGCAAGCTGGGGAAAGGGGGATTGTGGCATGATTTTCCTTAATTGCTGGGGATGGTTTCGGCATGGTTTGGCCGAGCGGGGCGGCTGGGCGGCCCGGCTCGGTGGGTTGCGGTTATTGCTGCGCTTGTTTGGCGTTTACCAGCTCGATGGATTCTTTGGCGGTGAGGTGGTCGATTTCGAGGTTTATCACTTTCACATAGTCGAAATGTTTGCCGATATAGCTGAGCAGGCCGGGCTGGCCGGGGGAGTATTTGTGGCCCACGGCTTCGAGGGCTTCTTGTTTTTCGGCGGGGTCGGTAACGGTGCGCACGGTGCCGAACACGATGGCGCTGCGGAAATAGGTGGTGAATTCGGGGGAGATGATGTCGTTGAGGTCGACCACGCAGAAGGAGACGTGGTTATCGCGGGCGAGGAGCTCGTGTTTGTGGCCTTCGGGCGCGCCGTGCAGGATGATTTTGCCGTTGTGGTACACGTAGCTGATGGGCACGGCGTAGGGGTAGCCGTTGTCGCCGTGCAGGGCGAGTACGCCTGATTTGCCGCGCTGCAATATGGCAACGGCTTCTTCTTGCGATAGTTGCTGGTTTTTGTGTTTCATTTCTCTGAACATGATTTTCTCCAATATTTACTGTTCTCAAAACCGGCGGCTTGAGGTTACCTGAAAAATGAAGGTTGGCTTTGCAAACCGGTTTTCAGGTAGCCTTGGCCGACGGGTGAATCATACCAAATTTTGGGGCGGCAGGCTTGGCTTGGGTCAGGGTTTATTCATATACGGCGGCGGCTTGCAGGATGTCGGCGAGGGCTTGCCAGCTGAGGCTGGTTTCGCTGAAGGGCTGGGTTTGATTGGTGTTGCGGTAGTAGGCTTCCATGTCTGTTATCCGTGCATTGGCTTGGAGGAAGTCGGGCAGGGCGGCGTTGGGGAGGGATTGGCTGTGTTCGGGTGCGGCAAACTCGGCGAGGAAGGCGAGGAAATCTTGGCGGGTGCGGATGGTTTGGGGCATGGTGGGAAGTTTCCGGGAGTTGGGGTGGCGGGCGGAAGGCTACCTGAAAATCGGGATGGCTGCATAGGAGGATATAGTGGATTCAATTTAAATCGGGACAAGGCGGCGAGCCGCAGACAGTACAGATAGTACGGCAAGGCGAGCCAACGCCGTAGCAGTTTAAATTGAATCCACTATTATTGGGGCGCGGCTGAAGCCGGGTTGCGGAGCTGCCAAATCTGCTTCATGGGCATGCAAACGGCGATATAATCGCGGCTTTTCTTGTTTACAGGTTTACAGGTTTACAGGGAGGCGGGCGATGTTCCGCAGTTTCTTTATCAGCCGCCGCTGGCTGCGTTGGTCGGTGGCGGGCACGCTGCTGATTTTGGCGGCCACTTGGTATCGGGTGCAGCTGAATGTGCAGATTAACGATTGGTTTGGCACGTTTTACGATTCGGTGCAGAAGATGTTGGAAAAGCCGGGCTCGGTGAGCTTGGAGGAGTTTAACCGGCAGGTGTTTACTTTTGCGCGGATTGCGGGCGTGTATATTTTGGTGGTGGTGGTGGGCAGTTTCATCAACAAGCATTATGTGTTCCGCTGGCGCACGGCGATGACGGAGCATTATATGCGCCATTGGCCGCTGTTACGGGATATCGAGGGGGCTTCGCAGCGTATTCAGGAGGATACGATGCGTTTTGCCACAATTATGGAGTCGCTGGGCGAGAGCGGGCTGCGGGCGGTGCTGACGCTGGTGGCGTTTTTGCCGATTTTGTGGAAGCTGAGCGAGCCGATTACGGAGTTGCCGTTGGTGGGGCATGTGGACCATTCACTGGTGTATGTGGCGATTTTGGCGTCGCTGCTGGGCACGGTGGCGCTGGTGGCGGTGGGCTGCAAGCTGCCGGGGCTGGAGTTTGATAATCAGAAGGTGGAGGCGGCCTACCGCAAGGAATTGGTGTTGGGTGAAGACGATGCGGCGCGGGCGGATGAATTTATGCTGGCTGCGCTGTTTCAGAATGTGCGGCGCAATTATTTCCGCCTGTATTGGCATTATCTTTATTTTGATGTGGCGCGTTATTCTTATTTGCAGTTTTCGGTGGTGCTGCCTTATCTGGCGATGGGGCCGGCGCTGGTGGCGGGCACGGTGGCGCTGGGGGTGATGCAGCAGATTGTGCGGGCATTCGGGCAGGTGTTGGAGGCGTTTCAGTTTTTGGTGCGCTCGTGGCCGACGATTGTGGAGCTGATGTCGATTTACAAGCGGCTGAAGGCGTTTGAGCACAATATTGTGGGCAGGCCGCGCGCCGAATAGAATTTTTGATTATATCGACATTAATAAAAAGTATTTCTGGAGGCTTTTTTCTTCTTCTATCATAAGCCGGGAATGTGGGCAAACCACCAAACCGATATTGAAGGAGAGAAAGATGCCGAATAGATTCAACCGCCTGCTGCCAAAATGGGGCTTGGCTTCGCAGATTACCTTTGCCTTTGCCGGCGCGATTGCACTGGGCTTGCTGGTGCGCTTTACCGGCGGTGGCGGCCCGGTGGCGGCGGCAGGCAATTTTCTAGGCTCGCTGTTTGTGGGTGCGCTCAAGGCGATTGCGCCGCTGCTGGTGTTTACGCTGGTGGTGTCGGCGATTGCGCAGCACCGCAAAGGGATGAATTCCAATATCCGGCCGGTGATTGTGCTGTATGTGGTGGGGATGGCTGCGGCGGCGCTGCTGGCGGTGGCGGTGAGCTTTATGTTTCCGTCTTATGTGCCGCTGAGCGGGGTGAATGCGGCGGATAAGCCGATTCCGAACGACTTCGGCGAGGTGCTGCAAAACCTGCTGCTCAAGGTGGTAAGCAATCCGGCGCAGGCGCTGGCGGAAGCCAACTACATCGGCATTTTGGCTTGGGCGGTGGTGCTGGGCTTGGCTTTGCGCTTGTCTGACGAGCCGACCCGGAATTTCCTGAAAAACATTTCCGATGCGGTAAACAAGGTGATGTATTGGATTATCCGCCTGGCGCCGGTGGGCATTTTCGGTTTAACGCTGCATACTTTCATCAGCACGGGCTTGGACAATCTGGCGGCGTATCTGCATGTGCTGCTAGCGATCGTGGGCGCGATGGCGTTTATGGTGCTGGTGCTGAACCCGCTGATTGTGTTTGCCGCCACCCGCAAGAATCCTTATCCGCTGGTGTGGATTTGCCTGAAGGAGAGCGGGCTGATTGCCTTTGTGATCCGCAGCTCGGTGGCCAATATTCCGGTCAACCTCAATTTGTGCAAAAAGCTGGGTTTGAACGAGGAAACCTATGCCGTTACCATCCCTTTGGGCGCCACCATGAATATGGAGGGCGCATCCATCACCATCACCATCCTCACACTGGCGGCGGTGCACACGTTGGGCATCCACGTGGATTTCATCACAGCTTTTTTGCTGGTGCTGATTGCCGTAATCGGCGCGTGCGGGGCTTCCGGGATTCCGGGCGGCGCCCTGCCGCTGGTGCCGATGGCGTGCAGCCTGTTTAATATCGATAACGATGTGGCGATGCAGATGGTAACCATCGGGCTGATTATCAGCGTGGTGCAAGACCCGTGCGGCACGCTGATCAATTCTTCTACCGACGTGCTGTTCACCGCCGCGGTCGATCCGGCGTATCGGAATCGGGATAAGCTGGTGCCGGCGGAAACATCATCTTCTTGAATATCCGGCCAAATAAAAGGCTACCTGAAAACTGTTTTCCTGTTTTCCTGTTTTCAGGTAGCCTTTGCCGCCTGCCTACTGCTTATCGTGAAACTCGTGGAATTCATAGCGGTACGACAGCGCCCCGCCGGCTTTTTTCTGCGCCAGGTAGTCATCGTATACCGCGCGGATTTCCTTGCGCAGCAGGAAGAGGGCGATCAAGTTCGGGATCACCATGAAGCCGTTGAACATATCGGAAAGATTCCACACCACGTCCACCTTGCCCAGCGTGCCCAACACAATCGCCAGCAGCACCAGCGCGCGGTAGATGCCCAAATGGCGGTCGCGGAACAGGAAGCGGATGTTCGATTCGCCGAAGTAATACCAGCCGATGATGGTGGTGAAGGCGAAAAAGGTGAGGCACACCGCCAAGAGCTGCGCGCCGAAGCCGCCGAAGGCAATCACAAAAGCCTGCTGCGTTACTGCTGCGCCTTTCAGCCCTTGCTCCGCCGCCGTGATGTTGGCATCGGTGAGCAGGATAATCAGCGCGGTGGCGGTGCACACCAGCACGGTGTCGATAAACACGCCCACAAACGCCGCCATGCCCTGCTGCACGGGGTGCTGCATATCCGCCGTGGCGTGCGCGTGCGGCGTGGAGCCCATGCCCGCCTCGTTGGAAAACAGGCCGCGCGCCACGCCGAAGCGCACCGCCTCGCGCATGCCGATGCCGGCCGCGCCGCCCAACACCGCTTCCGGCTGGAAAGCCGCCACGAAAATATGGTTAAACATCGGCACGATGTGGCCGGAGAATTGGAACAGAATCACAATCGCGCAAATGATGTAGATAATGGCCATAAACGGCACCACAAACTGCGCCACATTAGCGATGCGGTTTACCCCGCCCACGATAATCAGCCCGGCCAGCACCGCCAAGCCGATGCCCACCGCCAGCGCGGGCACGTTGAACGCCACGGTAACCGCTGAAGCGATGGAGTTGGACTGCGTGGCATTGCCGATGAAGCCCAGCGCGATAATCAGCGCGATGGAGAAGCCGCCGGAGAGGAAGCGCGCCGCACTGCGGCCGATTTTCGGCGTGAGGCCGTGCGTGATGTAGAAGGCCGGGCCGCCGATGTATTTGCCGTGGCTGACCACGCGGTATTTCTGCGCCAGCAGTGCTTCGGCGAAGATAGTGGACATGCCCAAAATGGCGGAAAACCACATCCAGAATATCGCGCCCGGCCCGCCGGCGGTAATCGCCGTGGCCACGCCGGCCACGTTGCCCGTGCCGATTTGGGCAGACACGGCCACCGCCAGCGCCTGAAACTGCGACAGGGATTTATGGTCTTTGTCGGCCGGGTCTTTTTTGGCAAACAGCCCGCCGAACACGGATTTGAATGCGGCGCCGAGCCGGGTGATTTGCGGCGCGCCCAAATATAGGGTGAAAAACAGGCCGATGCCGAGCAGGGCGTAGATCAGCAGATAGTCCCACAACACGAAATTGACTTTATCCACCAGGTTAGAGAGTATTTTTTCCATAGTTAGCACCTCGCAAAATAGGGGGTTGGAAACTAGCGGCCGAAGCGTTTCCTTGATGTGTGCCGCTTGGCCGTGGGTGAAAAGAAGGGTGGTTGGGAGGAAAACAGCCGGGAGGAAATGCATGCCGACTGCGGCGGGCGGGGGAATGGTAAAGGCTACCTGAAAAAATTTCCCCCGATAGCTTAAGCAGTTGCCTTGTTGCACGCAGCCGCTGCTTTGCTGAAAATGAAAGCGGGGCAAAATAAATATGCGCGGCGCTCGGCCGTGGGTATGTTTATTTTGCCCCACTGTGTTTTTCAGGTAGCCTGCTTCGGGCTACCTGAAAAATTTGATGTAAGCTTGGGTTAATTTAACACAAAAAATGCGAAGGCGGGATTTTATTTCGCCTCCCCGGCGGCAGGCACCGGAATCAGCCAGCCGTAGCGGTCTTCGGCGAGGCCGTATTGGATGTCGGTGATGGCTTGGCGGATGGCCATACCGCGCTCTTGGCTCTGCACGAGGATTTCCTTGCCGTCGATCACCAGCGAGGTTACGGGCGATACCACGGCGGCGGTGCCGGTGAGGATGGCTTCGGCGCCGTTTTCCACCGCTTCTTGCAGTTCGGCCACGGTGAAGTTGCGCTCACTCACCTGGTAGCCCAAATCTTTGGCCACGTGCAGCACGGAGTCGCGGGTTACGCCGTGCAGGAATTCTTCGGTGAGCGGCTTGGTGATGATTTCGTTGCCTTTAATCAGCGCGAAGTTGGAAGCGCCGGTTTCCTGCACGTCGCCGCCGGGGCAGAACAGCACTTGGTTGGCGCCGTATTGCTGCCGCGCGCGCACCACGGTTTGCAGGGCGGAGGCGTAGTTGCCGCCGCATTTCACGCGGCCCATGTGCGGGGCGCATCGGATGTGCTCGGTTTCCACCAACAGCTTCATCGGCGAGCCTACTTTGAAATAGTCGCCCACCGGCGAGGCGAGGATATAGAGCATGGCGGAAGAGGAGCCCACGCCGGCCTTGCCGATTACCGGGTCGGTGCCGATGAGTGTGGGGCGCAGATAGAGCGCGGCGGGAGCATCGGGCACCTCGTCTGCGGCGCGCGCCACCAGTTCCAGCATGGCCGACAAAAACGCCTGCGCGTCGGGCACGGGCAGCTCCAGCAGCCGGGCGCTCTGCTGCATGCGGGCGATGTTGGCTTCCGGGCGGAAGATGACGATGCGGCCGTTTTGCTGGCGGAAGGCTTTGAGGCCTTCGAAACATTCGCTGCCGTAGTGCAGGCTGTGCGCGCCGGGCGGCAGGGCAAGCGAATCGGAAGATTGCCAGCGCACCGGCTGCCATGCGCCATTAGTGTAAACCAGCACCGGCATCTCGCGGTGGAAAACGCTGCCGAAAACGGCAGGAACTGCTTTTGCCATGATAATTCCTTGTGATTTGTGCTAAAGCTCGAAAGATACTCTTGTAGCAAAGCGTTTGACAAGCCCTCTGCTCAAGAAAACAAAAAAAGGCTACCTGAAAACGGCTTGGCAGGGCGCTTGTGCCTTGCCTTGGGTTTTTCAGGTAGCCTGTTTGCCGGAATGGGGCGCGATTTTGGAATTAAATATTGCCGGCGAAGGTGTTGCACTGGGCGGGGTCGCCACTGTTGAGGCCGCGGCGGAACCATTGCAGGCGCTGGGCGGAAGTGCCGTGGGTGAAGCTGTCGGGCACGGCATAGCCGCGGCTGCGCTGTTGCAGGCGGTCGTCGCCCACGGCTTCGGCGGCGTTGAAGGCTTCTTCCAAATCGCCTTCTTCAAACAATTGCCGCTCCTGCGCGCGGTTGGCCCACACGCCGGCCAAGCAGTCGGCCTGAAGCTCCACCAGCACGGAGAGGCGGTTGGCATCGCGCTCGTTTAGGCGGGCGCGGGCGCGGTTGACGCGGGCCATGGTGCCGTCGAGGTTTTGCACGTGGTGGCCGACTTCGTGGGCAATCACGTAGGCGAAGGCGGCGTCACCCGCTGCGCCGAGCTGGTTTTTCATGTCGTCGTAGAAAGAGAGGTCGAGATACACTTTTTGGTCGGCGGGGCAGTAGAAGGGGCCCATGGCGGCCTGGCCGGTGCCGCAGGCGGTGGGGGTGCTGCCGCGGTAGAGCACCATTTTGGGCTGCACATACTGCCGGCCTTGGCTGCGGAAGTAGCTGCCCCAGGCGTCTTCGGTGGTGGCGAGGATTTGGGCGGAGAAGCGGGCGAGCGCTTCTTCTTCGGCGCTGGCGGCCACGGGGCGGCTTGGCTGCTCTTGCTGCAATTGTGGCATTTGGCCGCTGCCCATCAGGCCGCTCAAATCGACGCCGTAATACGCGCCGATGAGCACGATAATCAGGCCGACGATGCCCATTTTGCCGCCGCCTCCGCCGTAGCCTCCGACGCCGGAGCCGCGGCGGTCTTCGATATTGCTGCTGCTGCGCTGGTTGCCGAGTTTCATTGGGTGTTCCTTGGGTTGATGTGGTGGGGGCGGATTATATAACAGGCTACCTGAAAAAGTTCAGGTAGCCTGTTGCGCGGCGGCGTTTATTCGATGGCGTATTCGATGGTGACGACCAGGCGCACTTGTTTGCCGACGGTGCTTTTGTCGTAGCTGCCGCCGTATTCGTCGTCGCCGCTGCTGCCGCTGTCGGCGTAGATGTTGAACGAGCCTTGCGAGGCGGAGCGCATGGCGCCGACTTTGCCGCCGCCGGTGGCGGCGAATTCGTCGGCGCGGCGGCGGGCGTCTTCGGTGGCTTGCTTAATCAGGCTGTGTTTGATGGTTTCGAGGTTGCCGAGCAAGTATTGCGGGGCTTCGAAGTCGATGGCGTCGTTGCCGGCGCGCAGGGTGAGGATGTTTTGGTGGGCGCTTTGGATGCGGTCAAGCTTGTTGGTGGCCACGGTGAGCTGCTGTTTGCCGTCGTAGCCGTTGGGGGTGCGGATTTCGTTGCCGTGGGCATCGTGTTCCACTAGGAAGGCGGGGCTGATTTCGGGGGCGTCGGTTTGGATTTCGGCGGGGTCGAAGCCTTGGCTGCGCAGGAATTGGTGGAGCTTGGGCCGCTGCTGTTTGAGCTGGTCGAGCACTTCCTGATAGCTGCTGCCGTGCACGCGCACGGCGGTGTTCCAGCGGGCGCGGTCGGATTGGAAGTTTTGCTCGGCCAGGCCTTTCACGGTGATGGTGCCGGGCTGGCGGAAGTTTTTAAACTGGGTGCCGAGCACGAAGGCGGCGGCCACGAGGCCGACGGCGAGCAGCAGGCCGAGGGCTTTGACGCTGCCGGAGAGGGTTTTTTCTTGGGGCATGATATTTCCTTAACTTGGAAGGGAGGGGGAAGGCTACCTGAAAAATCGGCAATACGGTTTGACTTGGGTTTTAGCTTCGCAGAAACTTCGCTTCGCTCATTTTAGCTTCGCAGAAACTTCGCTTCGCTCATTTTAGCTTCGCAGAAACTTCGCTGCGCTCATTTTCAGGTAGCCTTTTGTGCTATTCCTGCCAGCCGCGTTTGATTTTGTCGAGCGCGCGGCGGTCGCGTTTGGTGGGGCGGCCGTCGTGGTAGGCGGCGCTGATGCGGCTGGCTTGGTCGAGGGCTTTCTGCGCTTCGCGTTTGGCGGCGGTGGCGCTGTCTTCGGCATAAAGGGCGCGGGCTTCGGGGGCGGGGCGGCGCTGGTGGTTGAGCGCAAGCACGGTGATTTTGTAGGGCAGGGAGTTGAGCGTGAGGTCGATGGTGTCGCCCGGCTCGATGTTTTTGCTGTTTTTCACTTTGGCGCCGTTCACCTGCACGCGCCCGAGCTCGATGTGCTTCTGCGCCAGGCCGCGCGTTTTGAAGAAACGGGCGGCCCACAGCCATTTGTCGAGCCGCATGTGGTGTTCTTCGTGGGTGTGTTTGCCTGCCATATTCTGCCTCCGGTGGGAAAAATTTATTTTATACCAAAGCGGGGCGGGCGGCTAATGCTGCGCAGCGGGGTTGGTGTGTTGCGCGTATGCACGTGTATGCAAAATATTTATGGTTTAATATCATTGTGTTGTTTTGATTTTATGCTTGATTGGCAAATAAAATATTGCAGCATTAAATCTTTTTCGCTATATTTGCATACAAATGAATACAAAGAGAGGTGTTTGCATATGGCCGCGATAAACCGAATCCCCATCAGCGTGCGAATATCGCAGGAAGACGCAGATTTTATTGCTGAACTTAAAATCGAAGGCGCGAATACGCCCTCCGAGAAAATCCGCGAGCTGCTCAAGCAGGCGCGGCTGGCACACAGCCAAATCCACGATTACGGCGCCGCCCTGGCCGCGCAGGAGCAGTTTTTTCAGGTAGCCAAGCGCGACGTGCTGCACGCCGAAAAAGAATTCGGCATCCATTCGCACATTGTGGCGCGTCTGTTTGAGCAGCTGCCCGACCTCGGCGCCACCCTCGCCGCCGACCTGCCCGCCAATGCGCAGGAAGCCGATTTGAAGCAATACGAACGCGAGCTGATGTGGCGAATCGTGCGCCTCAGCGACAGCATTTTGCAGCTCGCCGTAACCGGCAAAGGCGCGGCTTACGACGATACCGTGCTGCAACAGCTTGAAAATACGTTGAAGCTGGCAAAAATCGTGCAGCAGGCCGGCGAAGTTTGAGCTCGCCTGGAAAGGCAGGGGCAAGTAGATGGAAAAATGGATAGCAGAAGCATATGAAATATTTGCACCTTATGGCGTGCGATTTCCGCTAAATATCTGTACCTGTAACAGTTGTTCCCCTGAAGATTTTCAGCGAGAACTGCTGCGTTATCCGTTGCGGGATGTCCCGACCGATATGTTGCAGGCGTATTTGGGCAGCGTGCCTTTGGAGGATGAAGCTGCGACGGCTTTAGATATGAAACATTTCCTGCCACGTATTTTGCAGGCTTTGGTTGATGGAGAAGATGTCAGACCGCTTGATGAAACGCTGCTCGATAAATTGCGCTGTGATTTGCCCGAATGCTGGACTGATAAAGAAATTCATTGGCTGAAACGCTTTGCCGCCGCTTGGTTTGCCGCGCAACTGACCGCACCCCGCTACGAAGGCTGCTTGGTCGCGTGGCTGAATATGTTTCAATTTGCCAGATTGGATGTCATCGACGAACTGTTGGCATTATGGACGGAGCAGACGGATAAAACAGGGGCTGTGCGCGAATTTGTCGGTTTGTATTCGGAAATTCCGTATGGAGGCAGCGAGCCGGATTGGTACAAAGTCTGCTATCTGCCCGAACATTGTCCTGACAGGGAACAATTTGCCGACTGACTTTCAGCTTGGTTTGCTCATCCCGATACACGTGCTGCATTCAAACGGGCTTTGGAACAAGCCTTGCTGGAAGGTAGGAAAAATGAAGAAGAAACATTGTTATGGGAGCAGTGTTATGACTGGCTGCCCCGTGTTGGATAAGCTTTGCAGCTTGTATTTAAAACAGAAAGGAAAATCAAAATGAGCGAAACCCTATCCCGCAGAGTGGGCCGTTTGGTGAGCGGCGGCTTCCATGCCCTGATTGACGCAGCGGAAAACCTCGCGCCCGAATCCGTGATGAATGAAAGCATCCGCGAAATCGAGCGCGCCGTAGACGAAGTGCGCGCCGAGCTGGGCAAAGTGCTGGCGCAGAAACACCTCGCCTCCAAGAAAATGGCCGACGAGAGCAACCGCCACGAAGCCATCGACGCCAACCTGCAAGCCGCCGTGGCCGCCGGGCGCGACGACCTGGCCGAAGCCGGCATTGCCGAGCAGATGGATATCGAAGCCCGCCTGCCTGTGTTGGAAAACACCATTGCCGACTGTGCTGCGCAGGAAAAAGAGCTCGAAGGCTTCATCGCCGCCCTGCAAGCGAAAAAACGCGAAATGCAGCAGCAGCTGCAAGATTGGCGCGCCGCCCAGCAAAACGCCGGCAGCGCAGGCCGCAGCGGCGGCGACATGAGCCGCATTGCCCGCAGTGCCGAAAAAAGCGGTAACGCCTTCGACCGCATCATGGGCCGGCAAAACGCCATCCACGGCAGCACCGACGCCGCCCAGCTGGCCAAGCTGAAAGAGCTGGAAGACCTCAGCCGCAGCAACCGCATCGCCGAACGCCTGGCCGCGCTGAAAGCCAACAGCAAAGAGTGAGCGGCCAATTTCAGGTAGCCTCAAGCAGGCAGATAGGGCTACCTGAAAATTCCGGCAAAACCAAGCCCTAGCCCAAGGAGCCAACCATGATTTTCGCCCTCGCCGCCGCCCTCGTTACCGCCGCCTTGCTTTACACCCTGCTGTTTGAGGATGGGCGCGAATTTATCGAAAGCGTGAAATCCTGCTTCACCCCCGAGCTCTTCCTTCCCAGCTTTCTTTTTCCTGGCTCAGACGAGGAAGACGATTGGGGGCAAACCAAACTCATAATCTGGATGCTGATCAGCATGCTGGTGGGCGCGTTGGCTTATGCCAAATTCGGTTAGCCATCGGCCGGGCTGGCTCTTGCCAACAATTTCAGGTAGCCAAAAACCGCAAAGGAAACAAGATGAAACCTTCAAGCAAGCAGCTCAACACACAGGAGAAACTCAAACACCTCGGCACGCTCGCCGTCATCTGGCTGCTGATTTCCGCCCTGTGGGCGGCCGTGGCCAATGCCGGCGGCAGCATGTCTTACGGCATCGCGCGCGTGGCCATGTTCACCATCTTCTGGAGCATCCTCGCCGCCGTGTATTCGCTGGTGTCGTTTATCCAAACCCTGTTTGGCAAGCCCAGCCCATCGTGGCCGAAAATCCTGCCGCCCGCGCTCGGGCTGTGGCTGTTTCTTTGTGCTTATGCCTTTGTTTTCAGGTAGCCCGAGCCGGGGAGAACGAGGCTACCTGAAAAATTTTGCAGCCGTTTTAACTACGTTGAAGCTAGCGCTTCAGGTAGCTTTATCCATCTTCAATACAAGGAGAAAAACCATGCCTATCAATGAATTTAACCAACCCATCGGCGAAAGCCTGCCCGGCTACACGCCCGGCGAACGCCCCACCGCCGAAGTGCTCTCCGGCCGCTACTGCCGTTTGGAAAAACTTTCCGCCGCACGGCACGGTGCGGATTTGTATGCCGTGTACGGCCCCGATTCGCCGCTGCCGAACTGGACGTACCTACCGCTCGACCCCGTGGCCGATGCCGCCGAGCTGGGCGCGCTGCTGCACAAGCTGGAGCAATCCGCCGACCCGTATTACTTCGCCATCATCGACCAGGCCGACGGCCGGGCAGTCGGCACCATGGCGCTGATGCGTGTGGATACGGCCAACCGCGTGATTGAGGTGGGCTGGGTAATTTATTCCGAGCGGCTCAAGCGCAGCCGCATTGCCTCCGAGGCGCAATTTTTGCTGTCGCAATATGTGTTTGAAACCCTGTGCTACCGCCGCTACGAATGGAAGTGCGACGCGCTGAACCAAGCCTCGCGCCGCGCCGCCGAGCGTTTGGGTTTCCGTTTCGAGGGCGTGTTTCGGCAGGCGGTGGTGTACAAAGGCCGCAACCGCGATACCGCCTGGTTTGCCATGCTCGATTCGGAATGGCCGCAGATTAAGCGGCGAATGCAGCGCTGGCTGGCCGAGGAGAATTTCGATGCGCAGGGGCGGCAGCGCGTGCCCTTGCAAGAGATGGAATGAACTCTTTAGAAAATCCATTCTAAGAAGCTGGCTAAAGAGGCAATACGGTTTTCAGGTAGCCTTCCCCCGCCTTGAGGCTACCTGAAAGCGCAAGCTTCAATGCAGTTAAAACGAAAGAAGCAAGTTTCCGCCAAGCTGAACACCCGATTAACCGACAACCCGCGAAAGACCCGCCATGTGGAACTTAATCAACGCCCCCGAAACCGAAATCTTCGGCATTGCCATCGCCCTGATGCTGATGCTCGGCCTCTTAGAGCTGCTCTCGCTGCTGGCCGGCGGCTTCACCGACTGGCTCGACAACCTGCTGCCCGACAGCCTCACCGAAGCCGATTTGGATACCGACCTGCACGGCGGCATCGAAGGCGCGGGCGCTTTCGTGCGCTTTTTGGATTGGCTGTATGTGGGGCGCGTGCCGCTGATGATGCTGCTGGTGGTGTTTCTCGCCGTGTTCGGGCTCTCGGGCTATGTGCTGCAATCCTTGTGTGCCAGCCTGTTTGGCGGCTACCTGAATGGGTGGCTGGCGGCGCTGGCGGCCTGGTTCCTCTCGCTGCCCCTGGTGCGGCTCACGGCGGGCGGCTTATACAAAATCATGCCGAAAGACGAAACCACCGCCGTGCCGCAGGCCAGCCTGGTGGGGCGTGTGGGCACGGTGGTGCTGGGCGAGGCGCGGCCGGGCAGCCCGGCGCAGGTGCGCGTGAAAGACAGCTACGGCCAGCAGCACTACGTGATGGCCGAGCCCGACGGCGAGGGCGTGCTCAAACAGGGCGAGGCGGTGCTGCTGGTGTCGCTGGCGGGCAATACGTTTAAGGCGATTGCCAATCCGAGCGGGAGCTTGGTGGATTAGAGGCTACCTGAAAAACAAAAATCAAGAGGAAACCATGAATAACTATGCTGTTGGGCAAAATCTGGCTGCCCGCTTGGCGACGTTGCGCCACAAGCCGCCGCAGGGCGTGGGCGTGGCGGGCGAGGGGCTGCTGTTTCGCCATTCGCTGCTGCGCGGCTAGCTGCTGCAACCATTGATGGCCTTGTGGCTCGGCGTGTTTTGCTGGGTGGGCGGCGGGTTGCAACTGCTGAAATGGAGCGTGCTGCCGCTGCCGGATGCGGCATATTGGCCGCTCACGGCGCTGTTTGCCCTGTTTTGGCTGTGGCGCACGGAGCGCTGGTGGTGCCCGCTGACCACGCGCAAATCGCTGTACCTCGATAGCGAGCGGCTGGTGGTGTATGGCGCGTTTGGGCGCATCCGCTATCAAGGCGGGCATGAAGGGGCGTATCGGGGCTTTTTTGCCGGCCTTCCCACGCAATACGAAATGTTCACGGGCGGCCTCTCGCTGCTCACCGGCCGCCGAGGCAGAAGCTTTTGGCAGGGCTTGGTGCTGGGGTGGGACAGGCACAATATCGGCGCCACGGCCGCCGAGGCATAAGCTGGCGGATACGGCAGGCTGGCCGGTTTATTCGGCCTGGCGTTGGGGCGGGGATTGAGGCTACCTGAAAATATTTTGGGATAAGGCAAAGCAGTCAGCCATATCGGATGGAAAAGTTGGGCTGCGGCCGGATGGAGAGAAAACCATGTCAAACAAAATCAAAGATTTGCCGCCGAGAGCTGAGCCTGCGGGGCGGTACGATACGGAGCTGGTGTTCAGGCAGATGGGGCTGCTGGCGGCGCTCACGCTGGGGTGGCTGCTGTTTGCCGGCTCTTGGCTGACGGGCGAGGCGACCACCACGCTGCGGCTGCAACAAATCAGCGGCTTGCTGCTGACCGGCTTTTATTTGTGGCGGTGCTGGCGGGGGCTGCGCAAAATCTGTTATCGCGCGGAAGAAGATTGCCTGTTGGTATATGCCGTGTCGCTGCGCGGCTGGCGGCTGGCCGGGCGCTATCCCTTGGCTGATTTTGCCGGGCTGTACCGCGGTGGCGAGGGCTCAATCGCCGAGGTGTGGCTGGCGGGCAAAAACGGCGGGCAGGATGTGCTGCTGGACAGGATATTTTTGGGCACGGGCGCATTGCGGAAACGCTTTGCGGCGTGTTTGGCGGAATTGAGCCGCGCCACGGGTTTGCCGGTGCGGGAGCGCTAGAGGCTACCTGAAAAAGAGGAAATGATGGATAAAAATAAAAACAAAACTGTGCTGCTGTATCCGGCCTCGTTTGGCGATATGGTGTTGGAAGGCGTGCTGGTGGGCGTGGCGCTGGCAGTGTTTGCGTTTATTGCGGCGGCTGTTTTGCTCGGCATTGTGGGCAAGGATTGGTGGCTGGTGCTGCTCGGCCTGCTGTCGGTTTTAATATTGGCCGTGATAGCGGGCGTGATTGCCGTGCCGTGGTGGCGGAAATATATGGTGAACGACATCCTGCGGCTGGACACAGAACGCGGGGTGCTGCAGCACGGGCGCTGGCGCGATAGGCAGGCGCAGCGGGAATATCCGCTCTCAATGTTTGCGGCGGTGGCGGCGGGGAAGGTGCAGGACGATTACCGCGGCTACTACGGGCGTTTGTGGCTGGGATCGGCGGATGGGGAAACCGATTTGATGCTGGGGGGAAAACTGCTGCCGATTAGAAACTCATTGAATGAGCTGGACAAAGTGCAGGCCCATATTGCCCGCGCCACGGGTTTGGCCAAAAGACCGATTATCAAGACGGAAATCCGCGCGGCAGAGGAAACGGCGGCCGATCCTGCCCGCTTGCAGGCGCTGCGGCCGAAGGTGCTGCCGCTGTGGCGGCAGGCGGTGAATTTGGCGGCGGCGGGGCTGTGGGTTTGGCTGGCGCTGTGGCTGGTGCGCAAGGCGGCAGGCGCGCAGGCGGGGGAGCTGCCGGGGCCGTTGCAGGGCTTGATGGTGCTGCTGGCGCTCGGGCTGTTGGCGGTGGCGGTGTCGGATGTGGCGGCGGTAATCCGTTCGCGGCGCAAGGCGGAAAAACCGAATACGGCGTGGCGGCAGCCTTCGGAGGCTAAAGCGGCGCTGGCGGCGGCACGGCGGTCGGCAAGCGAGCCGCAGCCGAAGCTGCCCGAGCGCGCCGCGCCGCAGCAAGCGGACGGGGCGGAGTTTGCCGTGTATTCGCTGGGCACTTTGCTTTCGCGCCTGCCGTTTCTGCTGTTTGCGCTGCTGGTGGCGTGGAGCGGGAGCGAGTTTGGCTGGCAGCGGCTGTTTTGGCTGGTGTTGGTCCTGCTCTCTATCGCGGGGCGGCTGGCGCACCGTTGGCACCATTTGCGCAAGCTGCGTTATGCGGCGCGGGAAGACGAGCTGATTGTGTACCGCCTACACAGTTTCCAATGGCTACCTGAAAAACGCTATGCGCTTTCCGATTTTTGCGGCATTTACAGCCGCGTGCGCTGCAACGGCATCAGCGTAGGCTTGAGCGAAATCTGGCTGGCGGGCAAGGCAGGCGGCAAAAACGTGCGGCTCTTGGAGGCGGATTCGATGATGCGCGACAACCGGCAAACGGCGGCGAAAACGGCGCGGGAAATCAGCCGCGTTACCGGGCTGCCGCTGCTGGAATATGTGCAAGGGGAAGAGGCTACCTGAAAACCGCAGCCAAAGCGGAGTTGCTGCGAAGCAACAGCACAAATTCCAACGCGGTTAAAAAGAGCGAAGCGGGCGAACAATATCGCTTGTGCGGAAGACGGTAAAGGAAATGAAAGATGAATAAAAACAACATCATGTTTCTGTATCCGTATTCCGAAACCATGCCGCCATGGCCGAAAACCTTGGTTTGCTCGGCGGCGGTTGGGGCGCTGTATTGGCTTGTGGTTACGCAGGGGTGGCTCGGCCACGGATTTTAGTTTGAATTTGTGCGGCTGGTGTTGCAGCTGTGGTTCTGCTGGCTGGTTATGGTGCCGGCGGGCAATCTGTGGCTGGCGTGGTGGCGCAGGCTGAAGGGCAAAAAGTTCCTGCGGCTGGATACGGCACGTGGAATGCTGTTGCACGGGCGCTGGCATCGGGGCTGGCAGGGGCAGCGGGAATATCCGCTTTTGATGTTTGCGGCGGTGGCGGCGGAGGAAGTGACTGATGATTACCGCGGCTACTACGGGCGTTTGTGGCTGGTGTCGGTGGATGGGCAGAACGATTTGGTGCTGGAGGAAAAACTGCCGCCGTATCGGAACTTATCGGTGCGGCTGGGCGGGCTGCAAAGCTATATTGCCCGCGCCACGGGTTTGGCCAAGCAGCCGATTATCTACACGAGAGTCCGTGCGGTAGGGGAAATGGCGACCAATCCGCAAAACGTGCGGGCGTTGCAGCCGAAGGCTAAGCGGGCAAGGGGGTGGCGGCAGCCTTCGGAGGCGAAAGCGGCGTTGGCAGCACGGCAGGCGGTATCCGCGCCGAGGCTGCCGGGGCGGGCAGCACCGCAGGCGCGGGATGGGGCGGAGTTTGCGGCGTATCCGCTGGGCACTTTGCTCTCGCGTATTCCGTTGCTGCTGTTGGCATGGCTGATGACGTTTCTTGGCCGGGGCAGCGTTAGCTGGCAGCTGTTTTGGCTGGCGTTGCTGGTGTGTATCGTGGGGCGGATGGCCTACCATTGTCGCCATCTGCGCAAGCTGCGTTATGCGGCGCGGGAGGATGAACTGATTGTGTACCGTCTGCGCAGTTTCCGATGGCTACCTGAAAAACGTTATGCGCTGCGGGAGTTTTGCGGCGTGTACTGCCGGGCGCGGGACGGCTTGTTTAGCGCCACGCCGAGCGAAATCTGGCTGGCGGGCAAAGCGGGCGGCAAGGATGTGCGGCTGCTTCAGGCGGATTTTATGATGCGGAATAATTTGAAAGCGGCAAAGCGGACGGCGAAAAAAATCAGCCGGGCTTGCGGGCTGCCGCTGCTGGAATATGTGCAAGGGGAAGAGGCTACCTGAAAATATCGGTTTTGGGTGAGGAGGGAGAAAGAGGAAATGACGGAGAAGAGCGGAAAAGTGATTTGGCTTTACCCGTATTCTGCTGCGGAATGCTGGCTGAAGGGGGTGCTGGTGTGGGGGATGGTTTTGTTGTTGGCTTGCCCTGCTGTGTGGCTGCTGGTGCCGGGTTTGCTGCGGCCGGAGCAGCCGTGGCTAGGCAAGTTGGTTGGCGGGGTGCTACTGTTGTTGTGTGGGATATTGACGTGGAAGCTGCTGGAGCAGTGGTGGCGGGAGCTGACTGCCGGCAAGATTCTGCGTTTGGATGTGGTGCGCGGGGTGTTGTTGCACGGTTATTGGCGTTGGGGTTGGCGGGAGTTGTCGGAATATCCGATTTCGGCCTTTGCTGCGGTGGCGGGGGAGCGGGTATGCAACGTTTCTTTGGGTTGGGGCAGCTATGAGCGGTTGTGGCTGGCGGGGGCGGATGGGCAGCATGATTTGATGATTGCGGAATGCGCTGCATCGAGGGGATTGAATAAGCTGGAGGCGGTGCAATACAAAATTTCCCGCTACACCGGATTGCCGCGTGTTCGGATTGGGAGTATGGAGATATAGGGGTTTCAGGTAGCCTTTCTTTTTTCAGGTAGCCTTTCTTTTTTCAGGTAGCCTATCTGGTTCGGGCTACCTGAAAAAAGGAAACGGGAACTCCTGCAAGGGAAAAGGCTTGCTTGCTTTGTGCGGTTGTGTGCATGGGTTTGCGGTTTTCAGGTAGCCTTTGGCGGCTGCCTGGCTGGGGAATATGTGTTCTTTAACAATCCGGTATGTTAAATCCGGCTGGCGCCGCAATCGACCAAGGTGTCGCCCACGCAGATGATTTGGCTGTGGAAGGCGTGGAGGCTGCTGCGGTGGCCGATGCTCACGATGATGCTTTCGGGCAGCTCGCGGCGCAGGAGGCGGTAGAGGGCGGCCTCGGTGTCTTCATCCAGGGCGGAGGTGGCTTCGTCGAGCAGCACGAGGCGGGGGCGGGCAACGAGGGCGCGCACGAAGGCGATGCGCTGGAGCTCACCAGGGGAGGTTGTTTTGCCAGTCGTCTTCGGTGTCGAGCTGGGGTTTCAGGTAGCCTAGGCGGCAGGCGTCGAGGGCGGCAGCGAGCTCGGGCTCGGAGGGGTGATGTTGGGGTAGCAGATGGCGCGGCGCAGGCTGCCTTGGGGGTGTAGGGGCGCTGGGGAGGAAGAGGATGTGTTCGCGCGGGGGCCGGCCATGTGGCCGCTGCTGCCGAAGGGCCAGAGGCCGGCGAGGGCGCGCAGCAGGGAGGTTTTGCCGCAGCCGGAGGGGCCTTGGATGAGGAGGGCGTCGCCGCTTTGGGCGTGCAGGTTGATGTTGCTGATGAGGGGCTCGCCGTTGTTGCGGTAGAGGGTGAGGTGTTGGGTGTGGAGGATGTGTTGGTGGCTGCGGTGTTCGGGCTGGCGGTAGGGTAGGTGGTCTTGCATGCTTTGGAAGAAGCCGTCGAGGCGTTCGAGCCGGGCTTGGTAGGCGGTGAAGTCTTTGTAGGAGTTGCGGAAGAAGGAGAGGGCGCGTTGCAGGCGGTTGAAGGCTTGTACGGTTTGGTGCATATCGCCGATTTTCACTTGGCCGGCGAAAAAGCGGGGGGCTTGCAGCATGAGGGGCAGCAGGTTGGAAATTTGGGTGATGCCGGTGTTGAAGCCGTTCAGCCCGAGGCTGCGGTACACAATCTGCCAGCGGTTGCGGATGATACGGTGGAAGCGGCGGCGCAGGTTGCGCTGTTCGGCGGCTTCGCCGTTGTAGAAGGCGATGCTTTCGGCGTGCTCGCGGATGCGCACGAGGGCGTAACGGTAGTCGCCGTTGTAGCGTTCGTTTTGGAAGTTGAGCTTCACCAGCGGGCGGCCGATCCACACGGAGGTGGCGGTGGCGAAGAGGATGAAGAGGTAGATAAACATCACCATGCCGCGCGGGATTTCCAGCCCCATGACGGCGAGCACGCCGGAGAGGCTCCACAGGATGGCGGTGAATTCCACGGTAGACACGACGGCGTTGATGAGCCCGCGCACCAAGCTCATGGTGGAGGCGATGAAGTCTTGTGCGTCTTGCTGGATGCGCTGGTCTACGTTGTCGGGGGCGTGGCGGCGCATGTGCAGGCGGTAGTAGTTTTTATGCGCGAGCCAGCGCTCGGTGAGCGCGGCGTTGAGCTTTTCCAGCCAGCGGATGAGGAAAACCTGCTCCAGAAAGTCGTTGGTGATGATGTGGATGATTTTGCACAGCACCAGCATGATGTTGATGCTGGCGAAAAACCAGAAGGCGGCGGCGGCTTTGTCTTGCAGCGAGCTGTAGAGGCCGTTGTAGAAGAAGGTGTTGAGCACGCTGATGCGCACTTCGAGCAGCACCATCAGGAGCAGCGTGCCCAGGAGCAGGGCGGTTTGCACGGCGCTGCTGCGCGAGAGGCAGGGGCGCACGATGCGCTCGAAGCGCCGGCCGAAGGTGGTGCGCCGCAGCAGCAGGGCGGCGAGCAGGCAAAACAGCAATACGCCGCAAAAGCTTTGCAACAGCCACAGGGGGCTGCCCAAGAGCTCGGTTTTCCATTGTTCTTGTTTCATGGTGTGCGGGTGGGGTGGGGTAAGGTTATTTTCAGGTAGCCTTTAAGCGGGTTTGGGCGGGCGGCAGGCTACCTGAAAAATCAAAATGCGTATTGAAAGCAGGCAAGCCAAACAGCGCGGAAGGCTACCTGAAAAACGGAGCTGCATTTTTCAGGTAGCCTCTTGCGGGGGCTGTGCCGCCCCAACGCTTAAAACTCAAACTTGGCGGAAATGCTGACTTCGCGCGGGTTGCCGATGGCGATCATCGGGTATTGCGCGGAAGAGCCCACGGTGGAGGTGTAATACAGGCGGTTGGTCAGGTTTTTGCCGTTGAGGCGCACGTTGAGTTTGTTGCCGCCGAAACGGGTTTCATAGGAAACGAAGGCGTCGGCCACGGTGGCAGAAGGCACTTTCCACAAGCGGCCGTTGTTGTCGGCATCTTTGGCAATATACCAAGCGCCGTTGTATTTGGCGCCGAGGCCGGCACGCCAGTTGCCGCCCAGCGCGTTGCCGAAATCGTAGGTGAGGTAGAGGCCGAACTGGTTGCGCGGGGTGTTGTTCAGCGGCAGGCCGACCAATGTGGGTCTGCCATCCAGCATCTTGGTTTCGGTGTAGGCGTAGTTGGCGTTCACGCCCAGGCGCTCGGTAATCTGACCGCCCATTTCGGCTTCAAAGCCCATGGAGCGGGCGCGGGCATCGTAGAAATACTGCCTGTTGCTAGCGGGGCCGACAGAATAGCTGACGTTATCCCGAATGATATGGAAGGCAGCCACAGCGGCGGAGAGGCGCTCGCCGGCAAATTTGGCGCCAATTTCAAAGGCGCGGCCTTTTTCGGGATTAACACTACCCGGAACTTCGTTGGCGATGGCTACCTGCGGGCGGAAGGAGGTGGCGTAGCTGCCGTAGAGCGACCATTGCGGGGTGAGGCGGTAGGTAACGCCGAGCGAGGGCGAGAGGTTCCAGCCGTGGTTGTCGGTGTTGGCTTTGAATACGAAGTTGCGGTTGGCGCGGCCGGCGTATTGGTCGTAGTAGTCTGCGCGCAGGCCGGCAGACACAATCCATTTTTCGCCGAAGTGGATGTCGTCGTTGGCATACAGGGCGAAGGTTTTGAGGATTTCGGTTTGCTGCGTGTTGTTGCCCTGGCCGTCGATGGTGTTCACGCCGGGCTGTGGGGAGATTTGGCCATACACGGGGTTATGCATATCGAGGTTGTACTGGAGCGGGCTTTGATAGATTTTGCCCAGCAGGCGGTCGTTGTGCATGGCTTCGATGCCAAAACCGAGTTTGTGGCGCACGCGGCCCCAGCGCACGTCGCCGTTGAGGTTGAGGGCGAGGTTGTGCACGCGCAAACGGGCGTCCTGCGTACCGTCGATACGGCGGCGTACCCTACCGTAGTTTGGTAATGCGGGATCACTTCTAATGCCTGCTTCGGTATTGAGGATACGGGCTTTCCAGTCGTCGTAGGTGTGGTAGGTGAAGCCATAGTTGAGGCGGGCTTTCCAGTTGTCGTTCAGATAGTGGTCGAGGGTGAACTGGAAGAGGTGGTTTTTGCCGCTCTGCTCGCTGAAGGGTTCGTCTAGGCGGCGCTCGGCGGGGATGGCGAGGGGTTTGCCGTAGTTGGCGGTGTCAGCGGAATCAATGAAGGTGCCGCGGTCGAAGGGCACGGTGTAGTTTAAGTATTCGTAGGAGGCGGTGAGGGTGGTTTTCTCGCCGATCCATTTGATGGAGGGGGCGAGGGTGGTTTGCTTGATTTCGCCGAAGTTGCGCCAGTAGTCGCTTTGGCGGTGATCGGCAATGAAGCGGTAGGCCAGGCTGTGGCTGTTGCCGATGGGGCCGGTGAAATCCACGCCGATTTGGCGGGCGCTGTGGCTGCCGAGGCTGGCGCTGACGGAGCGGGCGGGTTTGAGCTGCGGCTGTTTGGTAACCACGTTTACCACGCCGCCGGGGTCTTGCACGCCGTAGAGTGTGGAGGCGGGGCCTTTGAGTACTTCCACGCGCTCGGCGGTGGGGCTGAACACGTGGGTTTGTGTCATCTGCATGCCGTTGCGCAGCACGGAGTTGTCGCGGTTGTCGCCGAAGCCGCGTTTTACCACGGCTTCGAGCGTGCCGGCCAGGGTGTTGGCCTGGCGGATGCCGCTCACGGTGAGCAGGGCTTCATCCAGCGAGCCGGGGCGGCGGTCTTCAAGCACGGCGGGGGTAACGATGTTTACGCTGCGCGGCACTTCGAGCAGAGGGGTGTTGCCGCCGCCGATCACGTCGGCGGAAATGGGCTGGTAGCCGCTGGCGTAGCGGCGGCGGGCGGTGATTTCGATGGTTTCGAGCTCGGCGCTGTCGGCGGCTTCGGCGTTTGCCTGGGCGGGCGCGGCTTGCGTGCCTTCGGCTTGGAGCAGGCCGGGGCTGCCGATGGCGGCGAGGGCGAGGATGAGGGTTTTGAGGTGTGCGTGCTGCGGTTTTTTCATAGACGGTTTTCCATAAAGAAAGGCAGTGAGAGCTAAGCTACTGCCGTATCGGTTAAAACAAGCGGTATTGAGAACGGTTGGCATTCTAATGGGCGCTGGCTGTTTGGCAAGCCGCAGGCGGGCTGTTTTTGGTTAACGTGATGTTTTGTTGATGAAAAATTGTTTGTAAAAGCGGGGTGTTGTTGCAAAAGGGTTACAGATTGGCATGGAGTTGAATGAAAAGGGCGGGGCCGGGCGGGGAATAGGCTACCTGAAAAGGGTTTTGGGGGAAAATGGCGGGCGGTTTCAGGCGGGCTGCGGGGATGGAGGCTACCTGAAAAAAGGAAATGGATGATTGGGAATTTGCTGGCAAAGGATTTTCAGGTAGCCTCTTGGCCGCTTGAGGCTACCTGAAAAATCTCGGGGTATTGGGTGTATTGCAAAACGGAAGCATCACAACGGAAGTGAGAGAAATCATGGCTGGAAAAAGCAAAAAACCGCGTTACCGCAAGGGCGGCGGGAAGGCGGGTTGGAACAGCGGGTATTTGCGTATCGACTCGGATGTGGGGCTGATGGCCGAGCCGGGGGTGCGCCGTGCGGGCGGGCAGACGGTATATCTGAACGGATGGCTGCGCAGTTTGCTTCCGGCGTTGTTGGCGTGGGCGATTGTGGGACTGCTGGGTTTGCTGGTTTGTGCTCTTGCTGGGAGCGTGCTGGGGGATAGGGCGGCTAAGTGGGCGGGTCTGTCGGCGGTGCTGCTGGGCTTGAAATGCTCGGAAGGCTGGTGGTTTGGGCTGACTTGCCGACGCTTTGCGATGGTGGACGGCAGGCAGTTGGTGGTATATGGGGCGTTGGGGCGGGTGCGTTTCCGTTGCGGGCTCAACTGGCAGTTTGAATACGATGGGGGTTTGTGTGCTGTCTCGCCAGATGGGCGTTCCCGCTGGTTTTCGCTGATTTGCTGTGCCAACCGTTATGCTTTATTGGACAGATTAGGAGCGGAGGTCTGTGATGGCCAAGTGCGGGAGGATTGGCAGCAGTGGTGGCGTGAGTTCGCGCAAAGTCAGCCGCTGCGTCATAAAAAGCTTCTAGTGGCGATATATGCGGAGACAGCAGCTTTCTTGCTGACGACGTGGCCGATATTGTCGGGGGAGTGGCTTTCCATCCGCCTGCTGCCGACGGTTTGGTGTGCGGCGGCGGCACTGACGGCGTTGTGGCTGCTGCCGATGGCTTGGTGGGGCAGGGGTGTGCTGGCGGGCAACCGGCGCTTTAGGCTGCCTGAACATCATGTTTGGCGGCGTTCTGCTGCCGGGCGGGTGGCGGCAGCGGTGTTGTTTGCTGGGAAGCTGGCGCTGTTTTGGCTGGTGATGGGGGCGATATTTGCGTGCCCGGTGGCTTGGGTGGGAGGCTGGCTGAGCTTGCAGTGGCAGCCGTATCAGGCGGTGTCGGCCGTGGAGTTGGCGGATACGGGGGATACGTGCCTCTCTGGCAGATACGGGCCGCGGGTGCCGAGCATTGTGGTGCGGCTGCCGGAGGAATATGCAGCGTTTGACGGCGCGTGGTGCAGCCGTTTGAGGGACGATGTGTATCTGCTGGAAGACGGCAGCACGGTGTATCTGCGCGGGAATGTGTTTGCCCGCGAGCTGCTCTTCCGGCGGCCTTAGTCATTTTCAGGTAGCCTCTTGGCCGCTTGAGGCTACCTGAAAAACGGCATCAGCGTTTGAAGTAGATGTCAATGTAGTCGGCGGCGTTGTCGCAGGGGTTGCCTATCGGCTGCATGCGCCAGTAGCGGCGGGCGTCTTTGGCTTGGAAGAGGAAGGTGCCGCTGCGTTCGCAGGCTTGGCCGTTGTTGAGGTAGGAAACGCGGGTGATGACGTTGCCGGTGAAGTAGAAATGGCGCCGGTCGATGATTTCAATCAGGCCGTCGAGCTTCACGTAATTGCCGTCTAGGGCTTGGTAGGCATTGATTTCCAAGCCGTTGCTGCCACGGCGGATGGTGGCGGTGCCGAAGCGCTCCCAGCTCACCCATTGCAGGGAAAACATATGCCGGCCAAGCAGGCTGCTTTCTGCGGCGGCCACTTCTTCCGGGCTGCCGGTTTGCAGCGAGGCATCGCGCATATTCACGATAGAGGGCAGGTTTTGCGCGGCGGCGGGCTGGAGGCAGAATAATCCGGCCAAGAGCAGGGCGGATAGGCGGGAAAGAAAGCGCATGGCGGGCTCCTTATAAGTAAAGTTGTGAAAAGGAATGCGGTATCCCCATCATAGCGCATCCGTATTTAAGCCGCCATAATGATTTCATCTTTAAGGGAAAGTGTTTGCTTTAGGGCAAATTATATGCGGCAAGATGTGTTGAGTTTGGCAGAAATTCTGCTTCACTTGTTTTAACTGACTTTTCAGGTAGTCTTCTGGCTGTTTGAGGCTACCTGAAAGCATCAGCTTCTGCGAAGCTAAAATCCACGAGGCCTGTACAGGCATTTTATAAACCTAAGTATCAGAAAGGAAAACCATGAACCTTATCTCCATTGCCACCATCGCCGGCGTGATTCTGGCCGCGCTGTTTGTGCTCGGCCTCATCCTCACCCGCCTGTACCGCCGCGCCAGCAAAGAAGTGTCGTTTGTGCGCACCGGCTTCGGCGGCGAAAAAGTCATCATGAACGGCGGCGCGATGGTGCTGCCCGTGCTGCACGAAATCATTCCGGTGAACATGAACACGCTGCGCCTTGAAGTGCGCCGCGCGGCGCAGCAGGCCCTGATTACCCGCGACCGGATGCGTGTGGATGTGATGGCGGAGTTTTACGTGCGCGTCAAACCCAGCGCCGAAAGCATCGCCACCGCCGCGCAAACGCTGGGCATGAAAACCATGTCGCCAGACGAGCTGAAAGAGCTGGTGGAAGGCAAGTTTGTGGATGCCCTGCGCGCCGTGGCCGCCGAAATGGCAATGGAAGAGCTGCACGAAAAACGTGTTGATTTTGTGCAGAAAGTGCAGCAGGTGGTGAGCGAAGACTTGTTTAAAAACGGCTTGGAACTGGAAACCGTGTCGCTCACCGGCCTTGACCAAACCAGCTTTGAGTTTTTCAACCCGCAAAACGCCTTTGACGCGGAAGGCTTGACCAAACTCACCGAAACCATCGAAGGCCGCCGCAAAAAACGCAACGAAATCGAACAAGACACCGATTTGGCGATTAAAACCAAAAACCTCGAAGCCGAGCAGCAACGCCTGAAAATCTCGCGCGAAGAAGAATACGCCAAACTCGAACAAGAACGCGAAATCGCCGTGCGCCGCGCCGAACAGGAAGCCAGCATCGCCGAGCAGGAAGCGCAGAAAAAACGCGAAGCGGAAGAAGCCAAAATCGCCGCCGAGCGCGAAGTGGATTTGAAGCGCATCGCCGCCGAACGCGACATTAAAAACGAAGACATCCGCAAAGCCCAAGCCGTCGAGCAGGCAGAGGTTGAACGCCGCAAAGCCATCGAGCTTGCCGAACAAGACCGCGCCATCGCCGTGGCCGAAAAATCACGTGCCGAATCCGAAGCCAAAGCCGAGGCCGACAAAGCCCGCGCCGCCGCCGTGCGCGAAGAAGAAAGCGTGATTACCGTGCGCGAAACCGAACGCGCCGAACGTGCCAAAGCTGTGGAGCTGATTGCCGCCGAAGAAGCCGCGCAAAAAGACGCGATTTCGCTCACCGTAGCCGCCGAAGCCGAGAAACAGGCCGCGCAAGACCGCGCCGAAGCCGTGCGCATCGCCGCCGAAGCCGAAGCCGAGAAACAGCGTTTACAGGCCAAGGGTGAAGCCGATGCCAAAGTGCTGCTGGCACAAGCGCAAGAGCAGCAATACAAAGTCGATGCCGAAGGTACGCGCGCCGTGAACGAAGCCGCCAACGTGTTGAGCGTTGAGCAGGTTGAAATGCAGGTGCGCCTCGCCCTGTTGAAACACCTGCCCGACATCATCCGCGAATCCGTGCGCCCGATGGAAAACATCGACGACATCAAGATTTTGCAGGTGAACGGCTTGGGCGGTTTCGGCAACGGCGCAGGCGGCGCGGAAGGCGTGTCTGCCGGCGCCCATGCCGCGCCGGGCAACGCCGCCCTCTCCGACCAAGTGGTGAACAGCGCCCTGCGCTACCGCGCCCAAGCCCCGTTGGTGGACAGCCTGCTCAAAGAGCTGGGCTTGAGCGGCGGCGACATCAACGGCCTCACGCAGGGGCTGAACCAGGCTGCTGCCGTGGCGGAAAGCGTAGGCCAGGCGGGAAATGCTGAAGAATAAGTAGTTTGCCGAACAAGAAGGCTACCTGAAAACGATTAATACAGTTTTCAGGTAGCCTTTTGATTGCGGCAATGCTTATTTCACCAGCTTGAGCCCTTTGCGTTTGGCGGCGGGTTTGTCGCCTGAGTCGGCGCCGGATTCGGGCGGGGTGTCGGGCTGGTAGGGGATCACTTCGAAGCTCATGCCTTCGCCGCTTTCGCGGGCATACATGCTGGCCACATGGCCTACGGGCACCCAGATTTCCTGCGCCACGCCGCCGAAGCGGGCGGAGAAGCTGATCCAGTCGTTGTCGATAGTGAGGCCGGCGCAGGCGGTGTGGCTGATGTTGAGGATGATGTGCTCGTCTTTCACAAACTGCATGGGCACGCGGGTGTGCTCGTTTACCCATACTTGGATGTAGGGGGCGTGGCCGCGGTCGTTGCACCATTCGTAGAGGGCGCGCAGGAGGTAGGGTTTGAAGGTGGAGTTCATCATGGGGTTTTCCTGGATTGGGGCTACCTGAAAAAGGGCTACCTGAAAATGAAGAAGCCGGCCGGTTCGGGTTTCCCCGCCGGCCGGCTTGGTGTTAGCGGCGCATGGCTTTTTCGGCGGCGGTGAGCGCGGCGATGAAGGATTCGCGCTGGAAGATGCGTTCGGCGTATTTGAGGATGGGGGCGGCAGATTTGCCGAGCTTGATGCCGTAGTGGTTGAGGCGCCAGAGCAGGGGGGCGAGGGCGACGTCGATCATGGAGAAGTCGTCGCCGAGCACGTATTTGTTTTTGGCAAAGGCGGGGGCGAGCAGGGTGAGGCCTTGGCTGATGGCGTCGCGGGCTTTGGTTTGCTCTTTGCTGGGGGTTTCGGGGCTTTCGAGCTTCTGCACGTGGCTGAAAAGCTCTTTTTCCATGCGGAACAATACTAGGCGGCCGCGCCCGCGCATCACGGGGTCGCCGGGCATGAGCTGGGGATGGGGGAAGCGTTCGTCGATGTATTCGTTGATGATGTTGGATTCAAACAGGATGAGGTCGCGCTCCACCAACACGGGCACTTGGTTGTAGGGGTTCATCACGGCGAGGTCTTCGGGCTTGTTGAAGACATCTACATCTTTGATTTCGAAGTCCATGCCTTTTTCGTAGAGCACGAAGCGGCAGCGGTGGCTGAAGGGGCAGGTGATGCCTGAATACAATACCATCATAATTTATCCTCCCTGAATCAATTTATGGCCAGATTGTTTGCGATATAACAGCGGCTTATTATAGCCGTTTGGCGGTTTGATGGCTAGGAAATCAGTATAACAATATGATTATTATTGGTTTAATTGCAATCGGAAAAGAAGAGGGAGGCTACCTGAAAACGGGGCTTCCGAAGGAAGCAAAGTTTCTGCGAAGCTAAAACAGTTTTTCAGGTAGCCTTTTGGGGAAACAGGCTACCTGAAAAACAGCAAAGGCTTGGAAAGCATATCGGGCAACAGGTTTAGCCGGCCGTTTGCTGGCCCTGTTGGTTGCTTTGCCGAATAAATTCCGCCAGCGTCATATCGGCGGCGGCGAGGGCGGGCGACATAATCTGCTGTACATTCCGGCCGATGAAATCGTGCTGGCCGGGCTGCTCGCCATACACAAACAGGCGGAACAAATCGGCAATGCGGATGGCTTCGGGGCTGGTTTTCAGCATCCAGCCCTGGCGAGTGCTCTGTGCCACATAGCCCTTGCGGGCGAGGTGTTCCAAAAGGTCGCCCAGCTCGTCGTAGCCCAGGTTGATATGGCGGCGGAACTGCTGGGTTTTGATGCTTTGGCCGTGCGTTTGCGCTTGGGCGAGCAGGCTGAGGATGCCCAGCGCATCGTGGAAACGCGTGCCGTGGCGGCCTTGGCGGCGGAAAGCGTCGCCCTCCCAATAGGAAAGCGAAGCCGCCAACAGCGCGCCGCTCAAAATCACAATCCAGTTTAAATTCAGCCACAACAGAAACATCGGCACGGCGGCAAACGTGCCGTACACCAATTTATAGTTGTTGAAATTGGCCACATACACGCCGAAACCGCGCCGCAACAGCTCAATAGACACCGCCGCCAGCGCCGCGCTCACCACCGCATGCCGCACCGGCACATAGCGCGCCGGCACCAATTTATAGAGGAAACACAGCAGCACGCCCGTGGCCGAAAGTGCCACGCAAAACTGCACCACATTCGCCAACAGCGGAAAATGCAGATAAAACAACGTGCGCCGCCACACCATCCCCCACAGCGACATGCCCACGCCCACCAGCAGCGGCCCCAGGCTCAGCAGCGCCCAATACACCAACACGCGCGTTACGATGCTGCGCTGGCGTTTCACCCGCCAGATTTGGTTGAACGTGCGCTCGATGGTGTGTACCAGCATCAGCGAAGTAATCATCATCAGCGCAATGCCGATGGCCGTGAGCTGGCTCGCCTGCTCGCGGAACTGGAAAATATAATCGCCCACCGCCTCCACGCCCGCCGGCATCATGATTTGCGACACCAAATCATGAAACTGCGCCGAAAAATCCGCAAACACCGGAAATGCCGACACCACCACAATCACCACCGTAAACAGCGGCACCAGCGCCAACAGCGTGGTGAACGTGAGGCTGCCCGCCACCTGCGGGATGTTCACCTCATAAAACCGCGCATAAAGGAAACGCGCAAACGCCAAGCGGCGCGAGCGGCGCAAAGGTTCGGGCAACGAGAATTTAGGCAATAGGCGCATGATGGTGTTCGGGCCGGAAGAGGCTACCTGAAAACTTCAACGAATACATTTTCAGGTAGCCTTCAAATGGTTTGGATAGATTTATTCTTATATTTCAAAATAATGCGGCCAAGTTACCCCAGCAGGCTTAACCCGCCGCCGCGCACATTGTAAAATAATGTTATCCAAAACTCAAAACCGCCGCATACCGGCAGGAAACACATGAACATCACCGTATTGGCCGTGGGCAACAAAATGCCCGGCTGGGTAGACCAAGCCGTAAAAGAATACGCCAAACGCTTCGGCCGCGACATCAAATACACCCTCAAAGAAATCAAACCCGAAAAACGCGGCGCCGGCGTGAATGCCGCGCAAGGCATGGCCGCCGAAGAAAAACGCCTGCTCGAAGCCATCCCCACCGATTCATTCCTCGTGGCGCTCGACGAACGCGGTGCCGCCCCCACCTCGCAAGAGCTGGCGGGCTACCTGAAAAAATGGCAACAGGAAGGAAGGCACGTTTGCATGATCATCGGCGGCGCCGACGGCCTCACCGATCGCATTAAGCAGCAAGCCGGCCTGTTGCTGCGCCTCTCCAGCCTCACCCTGCCGCACGGCATGGTGCGCGTGTTGCTCACCGAGCAGCTCTACCGCGCCGTTTCCATCCTGCACAACCATCCCTATCACCGCGAATAATCAAAGCCTTGCACCATTTTCCGCATCCGCCGCGCAAAAAAACCGCCCCGGAAACCGGGGCGCAAAAGGAACACAAACCACTACCAAAACTGGAGAATCCCGCCTTGGGGCAGAACTCTGAAAACTCTCTGTTCAACCATCTGCAACGCTTCGCAGCCTTGCTTTGCTGAACTTGGGCGAATCATACCGAAAACCGGCGTATTTAGCAAATGATAATTATTTGTATTATAGTATAAATATGTAATTGTTTGTTATATTTGTAAATATTGTTTTGACAAGGCTAGCGGGAAGAGGCGCCTGCAAAGGCGAAATCCAACTAACCGCCGAGCAGGCTTTTGGGTTAATATGCCGCCCGTTGCCAACATTATAAATCCGAAACCGCCATGAAACATTTGCGCCAAATCATTCTTGATACTGAAACCACAGGTTTTTACTATGACCGCGACGACCGCCTGATCGAATTCGCCGGCCTGGAAATGATCGACCGCCGCCTCACCGGCCAATATCTGCACCTGTATGTCCACCCCGAGCGCGATATTCCCGAAGAAGCCGCCAAAGTGCACGGCATCACGCTGGAGAAGCTCGAAGGCATGCCCAAATTTGCCGAAGTGGGGCGGCAGATTGCCGATTTCATCAGCGGCGCCGAGCTGGTGATCCACAACGCGCCGTTCGACGTGGGTTTCCTCAATGCCGAATTCCGCCGCGCGGGGCTGCCGCCGGTGGAAGACTTAACCGCCGGCGTGGTGGACACGCTGGTGATGGCGCGGGCGATGTATCCCGGGCAGAAAAATTCGCTCGACGCGCTCTGCGCCCGCTTGGAAGTGGACCGCAGCAAACGTGTGTTCCACGGCGCATTGATCGACTGCGAGCTGTTGAGCGAAGTGTATTTGGGCATGACCCGATCGCAG
Organism: Eikenella sp. Marseille-P7795; assembly: GCF_916618725.1. NCBI lineage: Bacteria > Pseudomonadati > Pseudomonadota > Betaproteobacteria > Neisseriales > Neisseriaceae > Eikenella > Eikenella sp. Marseille-P7795. The sequence continues at coordinate 84,677 of NZ_CAKAJZ010000009.1, forward strand.
TTTAGCCTAGCCGACCAGTTTGCCGAAGAAGAAAGCACCGCCGCCGCGCCCGTTGCCGCCGTGGCCACCACCGAACGCCCGGCGCACCTGAAAATCATCGCCGCCAACGGCAGCGAAACCGCCGCCCACGAAGCCTATCTGGACGAGCTCGACAAAAAAGCCGAAGGCGGCAGCGTATGGCGGAAAGCACCGTGAGCCGGTATCTCTCCCTCGTGCCGGCGGCGGGCGTGGGCAGCCGTTTCGGCGCCGCGCTGCCCAAGCAGTATGTGCCGATTGCCGGGCGCTGCGTGCTCGAGCACAGCCTGCGCCGTTTGCTGGCGGCACCGCAAATTTTTCAGGTAGCCGTGGTGCTGGCGCCGGGCGACGAATGGTTTGAACGGCACATCAGGCTACCTGAAAACCTGGCGGCGCGGTTGATGGCGTTGCGCTGCGGCGGGGCAAGCCGTGCCGAAAGCGTGGCCAACGGCCTGAACGCGCTGCTGGCGCAGAGGCTGGCGCGGGAGGGCGACAAAATTCTGGTGCACGATGCCGCGCGCTGCTGCCTGCCGCACGAAGCCCTGCAACGCCTGCTGGACGAGGCGGGCGAACACCCAGTGGGCGGCATTCTCGCGCTGCCCGCCGCCGACACGCTCAAACGCGACAACGGCAGCGGCTGCATTGCCGAAACTGTGAGCCGCAGCGGCCTGTGGCAGGCGCAAACGCCGCAGCTTTTCGCCGCCGGCCTGCTGCAACGCGCCCTCGCCGCCGCCAACCCCGCCGAGATTACCGACGAAGCCTCCGCCATCGAGCGGCTCGGTTTGCAGCCCCTGCTGGTGCAGGGCGACAGCCGAAACCTGAAGCTCACCTGGCCCGCTGACGAGCAAATTGCGCGGCTGCTGTTGCAGGAGGAGGCCGGCTGCAAGAGTCGGCTTTAACCAAGCTGGAAAGCCAGCTCTCACGAGCCAAATATTTTTCAGGTAGCCTTTGATGTGTTTGAGGCTACCTGAAAAATTTTCCGCCAAGCCAACGCCGTTTGCCGCATGCCCGCGCGGATTGGCTATAATCGGGCTCACCCTGCTTCATCCCAACCCAAGGAGGATTTCCAATGAAAGTCAGCAGTTCCGCCATTCAAAACGGCGCCTTCGCCGACCGCTTCGGCAAGCGCGGCAGCCAGTTCAGCCCCAACGGCATGCCCACCTATTCCATCCCGTTTGAAATCAGCGAGGCCCCGCCCGGCACGCAGTCTTTCGCCGTGGTGCTGGAAGACAAAGACGCCGTTACCGCCAGCGGCTTCGTGTGGGTGCACTGGCTGATTGCCGACCTCACGCGCACCTCCGTGCCGGAAAACGACAGCCAAAGCGCCAAAGATTATGTGCAGGGCGCCAACAGCTGGGCCAGCGTGTTGGGCAAATTCGAGCCGGAGGAAGCCTCGGCCTATGGCGGCATGGCGCCGCCCAACTGCCGCCACCGCTACGAGCTCTTCGTGTATGCGCTCGACACCAAGCTCAACCTGCCGCAGGGCTTCCGCTACAACGACCTGCACTTCGCCATGCGCGGGCATATCTTGGCCGAGGCGTATCTGATGGGCACTTATGATGTGTAGTTTGCCGGGCTGATTGGCAGGCAAAGGAAGAGGCTACCTGAAAACAAGCTGCGCAGAAACTCGCGAAGCTCGTTTTCAGGTAGCCTTTATTTATTTGGGTGTGGGTGGATTGGTTATCTTTTAGCAGAGTTGTAGAATTCGCTATGGGTATTTATTGAGCTTTGGATAGGGAGGTGAATATGAAACGAATGATAGCTTGCGGGCTGTTTGTTTTGTGTATATGTATGCCCGCCTTGGCGAATATGGTGCCGCATACTGTGTTTTCCTGTACTACGGAACAGGGAAATCAGGTGGAGGTGGCGCGTGTGGGTAGTGTGTATCGCTATAGTTTTGGTAGGGAAGGGCAGCCGCCTCAGTTGGTGTTCATCAATACCCGTCAACAAGTGATTGCGCAAAGTCCGCGTGGCCGTTATGCGGGATGGAGAAAGTGGATGGCGATGGTGTTGGTGGACAAGGGCTACCGATATCGTGTTTATTCTCTGCTGGATGGGACAAGGAATGAGGAATATCATCGCGTGCCTGGTTCAAAGCAATATGATGCATATGTGTTGAGCAATGAAAAGAATATACCTTATGAGCTAGTAAGAGGGGTGGAGGTGTGGAAGGGGCCACATCGCTTGCTGCGCAGTGAAATTTGTTCTGAGCGTTACACGATGCAGGTTATGTTTGATGAAGAGTTTACCAGCCAAGGCTACAACAACCGATTGTTTTTTGATGAGTAAGCACCGAAGTAATAGTAAAAGGCTACCTGAAAATTTTAGCTGCGCAGAAACTCGCGAAGCTCGTTTTCAGGTAGCCTTTTTATTGCACCAGCAAAGCCTTACTCTGCGCTTTCGAAGCCGCTCACTTCGAGCCCGAAGCCGGTGAGGCCGGTGAGGGAGGAGGGCTGGCCGAGCACGCGCATTTTTTTCACGTTGAGGTTGGCGAGGATTTGGGCGCCGATGCCGTAGGTTTTGCTGTCCCACTGGCGGGCTTGGTTTTTGCCTTTGGGCAGGGTGCGGTCGAGCAGGGCGGCGCCGTCTTCGGTGCGGTGCAGCAGGATGGCCACGCCGTGTTCGGCCTGCTGGATGCGTTCGAGCGCGCGGGGCAGCGGCCAGGAGTGGCGGGGGTTGGTTTGCAGGAAGTCCATGGCGCTGAAGGGTTCGTGCACGCGCACGAGGGTGTCGGTTTCGGGGGTGGGGCTGCCTTTGACGAGGGCGAGGTGGGTTTCGCCGGAGAGTTTGTCTACGTAAACGTGTTGGCGAAAATCGCCCCAGGGGGTGCGGATGGGGCTGCTGCCCATTTCTTCGAGCAGGGTTTCGGTGCGGCTGCGGTATTCGATGAGGTCGGTGATGGTGCCGATTTTGAGGCCGTATTCTTCGGCAAACTGTGTCAGCTCGGGCATGCGGGCCATGGTGCCGTCGTCGTTGATGATTTCGCAGATGACGGCGGCGGGAATGAGGCCGCACATTTGGGCGAGATCGACGCCGGCTTCGGTGTGGCCGGCGCGCACCAGCACGCCGCCTTTTTGGGCGCGCAGGGGGAAGATGTGGCCGGGCTGCACGATGTCTTCGGGCTGGGCGGCGGGGGAAACGGCGGTTTGGATGGTGAGGGCGCGGTCGGCGGCGGAAATGCCGGTGGAGATGCCGGCGGCAGCTTCGATGGATACGGTGAAGTTGGTGCCGTATTGGGCGCCGTTTTGCTGGGTCATGAGGGGGAGCTTGAGTTTGTCTACCAGCGCTTCGGCCATGGGCAGGCACACGAGGCCGCGGGCGTGTTTGATCATGAAGTTGATGGCTTCGGGGGTAACGAATTGGGCGGCCATTAGGAGGTCGCCTTCGTTTTCGCGGTCTTCGGCGTCGGTGATGATGACCATTTTGCCGGCTTTGAGGTCGGCGAGGATTTCGGGGATGGTGGCGATGGGGGCGGGCATGGTTTGTGGCTTTCTTTGGGATGAATGGGAAGGGGCGGGCGCGGCGGCGCTGTGGTCGGCATCGAGCCAGAGGGCGGGCATGCCGGCGGCCTGCTCGATTTTGCGGGCTTTGCGCTCGCCGAAGGCTTTGTTTTTCAAAAGGGCGGAGAGTTCGCCTTGGTTGATGCCGGTGGCGGCCACGAAATCGACCTGCCGGCCTTGGTGCAGGCGGTTGATCCATTCGCGCAGGTTGCGGCGGCGCAGTTCGGAGGGGCAGGCGGGTGGTCATGGGGCTGATGGCGGCGGGTTGGGTTGGCGGAATGCTACGGGGCTTTGCGGGAAAAGTAAAGTTTATTTTCGCCAGATTGAATATTACTTTTGGTGATACTAGTGCGCTTGGATTTTTCAGGTAGCCTCTGGCGCGGGGTGAGGCTACCTGAAAAATAAGGGCGGCATTGAGCATGGCGTGCAAACAAAAGGGCTACCTGAAAACCGTTGCCTATCTCTAGTCGGTTTTCAGGTAGCCTCTGATTGGGTGGGCAGGGAACGTTAAGCCTTACACTGTGCCGCCGCGGCTTCCACCGCCTGTGTGAGCTGCTGCGGGGAAACTTCGCCCAGCAGCGTTTTACGGAAATTGCCGCAGTTGGGCGCGCGGACGACGGTGAAGGGCAGGGCGCCGGTGGGGTTGCCGAGACCGCGCATCCAGGCCGTGCTGTCGGCGCCGGTGTAGCGCCACACCGGGTAGCGCACCGGCGTGCCCTGCAAAAAGCGGCTCACTTCTGCAGGCTTATCGAGCGCCACGCCGGCCATCTCCACGCGCACGCCGCGCCGCCGCCCCTGCTCGGCGGCATACCATTGCGACAGCGCCGGCATCTCGCGCCGGCAGGGTGCGCACCAAGTGGCCCACACATCACCACCTGCACCCGCTTTTGCGCACCGGCATCGAGCGAAGCGGGGCGGTTGTTCGCATGGTTTACCAAATCCGCAGCATAAAGCGGGGCGGCCAAAAGCAGGGCGGCCAATCCAACATATTTTTTCAAAACAGGCTTCCAAATTGTGAAAACAACGGCGTTTATTGTACGATAGCACCCCGCAATCTCCAAATGAGCCTGCCATGAGCGAAACCGTTTTGCTGTATCACAACCCGCACTGCTCCAAATCCCGCGCCGCCCTCGCCTGGCTGCAACAGCAGCCCGGAATCGCCGTGCAAACCGTGGATTACCGTGCCAACCCGCCTGCCGAAGCCGAATTGCGCGAACTGCTGCACCGGCTCGGCACAGACGACGTGCGCCACATCATGCGCACCGCCGATGCTGCCTACGCCGAGCTGGGGCTGAACCGGCCCGGCCTGAGCCAAGACGAGCTGATTGCCGCGCTGCACCGCCATCCCGCGCTGCTGCAACGCCCCATCGCGGTGTACCGCCAACGCGCCGCCATCGGCCGGCCTTTGGAAAACATCATCGCGCTGTTTGACTAAGCGAGCGAGCCTGCCATGCTGCCCTTCTTCCGCGGTTCCCTGTTGCGCCAAATCTGGCGGGGCATCAAGCTCTGCCTGATTTTGCTGCTGGCGCAGGCCGCGTGGTGTACCTGGCTGGTGTACCGCTACAGCACGCGCACGGCTCAGCGGCCGGCGGATGCGGCCGTGGTGTTGGGCGCGGCGGCATGGGGCAAAAATCCCTCGCCCGTGTTCCGCGAGCGTATCAACCATGGCATCACGCTCTACCGCAACGGCTTGGTGCGCAAGCTGATTTTCACCGGCGGCACGCCCAAGCCGGGCTATATGACCGAGGCTGAAGTGGGGCGGCGCTATGCCCGTGCGCACGGCGTGCCGAGCAAAGACATCCTGCTGGAAACCACTTCGCGCGATACGCAGCAAAATCTGGAAAACACCAAAATTTTGCTATACAACAACGGTTTGGAAAGTATTGTCATCATCAGCGACCCTTACCACCTCGCCCGCGCTGCCGCCGTGGCCGATTATGTGGGGCTGGACTACCAAACCGACCCCACGCCCAGCAGCCGCTACAGCGGGCGCAACGGCGCCAAGTTTATGGTCACGGAAGTGCTGTCGCTGATGGCGTTCCAGTGGTGGCGCGTGGGCGAAACCGCGCTGGAATACGGGCGGGACAATTTGTCGTTTATGAGCGAGGGGGCGGCGCAGTAGGCCGCTGTTGGTTTCCCTTCATCTGCTTCAATATTTTTTAGCTTCATTAAAACTCGGCCTTGCTTCGCAAGACACGTTTTAGCTTCGCAGAAACTCGGCCTTGCTTCGCAAGACATCGTTTTCAGGTAGCCTCTTATGTATTTGCTGTTCAAACTGCTGCATATTTTCTTTATTATTTCGTGGTTTGCCGGCTTGTTTTACCTGCCGCGCATTTATGTGAACCTAGCTGCCGTGCCGCCGAACAGCACGGAATACCGCCAGCTTTTGGGCATGGCGCAGCGTCTGTTTAAATTCATGACGCCGCTGGGCATCGGCGCGGTGCTGTTTGGGCTGCTGATTCCGTTTTTCACCGGCTGGTGGGGGCAGGGCTGGGTGCACACCAAAATCACGCTAGCGGTGATCCTCTTGGGCTACCATTTCTATTGCTACCGCCTGCTGCTCGATTTCAAAGAGCGGCGCAACCGCTATTCGCACCGCTGGCATCGCGTGTTTAACGAGATTCCAGTGCTGGTGATGGCGGCGGCGCTGTATTTGGTGGTGTATAAGCCGTTTTGATGGATTTTCAGGTAGCCTTTAATGGATGGAAGGCTACCTGAAAAATTTTCGGCAGGAGAAAGGCAAACAGCCTGAAACCATGATGAAGGGTTTCAGGCTGTTTGCTTGGAAAGGCTACCTGAAAAACGATGGCGCATTTTTCAGGTAGCCTTTCGTGCTGTAAACGGGCCGGCCGATTATTCCGCGCCCACCGCTTTCAGCAGCTCCTGTGCCGCCAAAATACCCAGCTTGTTGCCGGCCAGCGGGCTGTCACCGGTCAGCAGTTTGCGGTCTTGGTGGACTTGGCCGCTGATGCCTTGGTTCATCACTTTCATGCCCAGTTGTTCCAAGCGCGCTGCCAAGAGCCAGGGCAGTTTGCCGGGCATATAGCCGATGTCGATGTTCGCGCCTTCGTCCAGCGCGTCGGGGAAGACGCAGAGTTCGTAGCCTTTGAACGGGAAGTCCGCGTCGGCGCGGTCAATCGCGGCGGCGGCAAGTGCGGCGGGGCCGTGGCACAGGGTGATGACAAATTTGTCGTTTGCCAACGCCCAATCCAGCAGGCGTTTGATTTCGCGGCTTTCGGGGATTTTGTTGAACGCGCCGTGTCCGCCGGGAATCAGTACCGCGATGTAGGGCGAGTCGGCAGCGGTAACTTGGTCGATGATGTCGGCGAGCTTGGCGGGTTTGTCCAATTTGGGCAGGTATTCGTTGTAGATTTCGGCAACGGCTTCATCTTCCTGCGGCATCGCCCACATTTCAAATTTGGCGTGGTTGCCGGAGAGGGTCGCTACGTCGATTTCAAAACCGGCTTTGTGGATGTGCAGCATGGGCAGCAGGGTTTCGACGGGGTGGTTGCCGGTGGAGAACCATTTGCCGTTCTGCATTTGCAGGTAGCGTTCATCGGTGGCGACCATCAACACTTTATGCTTGCCGCCGGTGTAGGGCTTGTCGAATTTCACGCCGTCGTAGTCGGTTTTCGGGGCGGTGTATTGCGACAGGGAGTATTCGGACGGGAAAAACGCGTTGTGCTCGGCACGGTCAGGGACGGGGGTTTTGGACAGTTCGGTCATTGTTATTCCTTGATAATGTGGTTAAAAAAACCTGCGGATGCAGGCTGCCCGAAAGCGTAAGCTTTAACAAAATCAAACACAGGCAGGCATAGAATGGGGGCGGCAGGCGGGCTTTTCAAGGAAAGCGGATGCCGGCCAAAAACAAGAATAGGCTACCTGAAAAATTCCGGCTTCGCGAAAGCGGTTTTTCAGGCAGCCTGAAACCGCTTGGCAGGCACGCCTGCGGCCGGCGTTCCGTTTGGCTTGCCGCCGCATCGGGGGAAAAGCGGTATTCGGCTATAATCCCGTTCCCGTTCCAACAAGCATTGAGGAAAAATATGGCCCTGCAACCCGTACCCTTGGAAAAATTCTACCGCCTGCTCAACCACGGCCCCACCGTGATGGTGTCCGCCAAACACGGCGGCGTGGAAAACGTCATGTCCGCCGCATGGTCTTGCGTGCTGGATTTTTATCCCAATCCCAAAGTAACCCTCGTTTTGGACAAAGCCGCCTACACGCGCTCTCTGGTGGAAGGCAGCGGCTATTTCGCCCTGCAAGTGCCGTTTGCCAATCAGGCGGCAACCGTCATCGCCATGGGGCAAAGCCGCAAGGACAACCCGAACAAGCTCGCCGACAATGGCATAGAACTGTTTTACCAAAGCGATGCGGACATTCCGCTGGTTAAAGGCTGCTCCGCCTATATTCTGTGCAAACTCATCCCCGAGCCGCACAACCAGCAGACGCACGATTTGTTTATCGGCCAAGTCATCGCCGCCTATGCCGACGACCGCGTGTTCCGCAACGGGCATTGGGAATTTGACGAAGTGGGCGACGAATTGAAAAACCTGCACTATGTGGCGGGCGGGCAGTTTTATATCACGGGCAAAGGCGTGAACGTGAAAAGCGATATGCCTTTCTAACAGCCCCAAGCAATACGAAAACGGCTTGAAACCGGATGGGACGGTTTCAAGCCGTTTTTTGTGCGGGCGGGGTTTCAGGCAGCCTTGGCAAGCAGGGCGCGGATGTCGGCGGGCGGGTAAATCTTCACCGGTCGGGGCGGCGGGTTCAGGGCGGCCTGCAACATGGCGCGCGCCAAATCTGCCACGGGCAGCGGACGTTGGCTTTGCAGCAGTCCGACGGCGTTGAACGCGGCAAACAGGCGTTCGGCCAGTTTTTCGCCGAAGCGGTCGCTGCCCGGGCGGATGAGCAGCGGGGGGCGGAAAACCAGCAGGTGCGGAAAGTGCAGCGCGGCAACGGCCTGTTCGAGTTCGCCCTTCATGCGCGGATAGAAAATGCGCGAGGTGGGGTCTGCGCCGGCGGCGGACACCAAAACCAAGGTCTGCACGCCGTTTTCCCGTGCGGCGCGGGCAAAGGCAAGGTTGGCATCGAAATCGATGCGCCGCTGCGCTTGTTTGCTGCCTGCGGCTTTGAGCGTGGTGCCGAGGCAGGCGAACACGACGTCGCCGCGCACCGCGTCTGCCCAATCCTGCGGATTATTGAAATCGATGATGTGGTTGTGCAGCTTTTCGTGGGCAAAATCGGGGGCGCGGCGGCCGAAGCTGTCGATTTGCGCGATTTGCGGCGCGGCGGCGAGCAGCGGCAGCAGGGCTTGGCCGGTTGCGCCGGTGGCACCGATAACGAGGGCTTTCATGTTGTGTTCCTTTTGGTTGGACTGTGTGCGGGGCAGCCTGAAAAACAGCGGGGTGTTTTCAGGCTGCCTCAATGGGTTCAGCCGAAATATTTTTGCAGGTGCGCCAGATAATCCGCCGCGCTCTGGGCGACGAGCTGTTCGGCGGCAGCATCGTAGCCCGCGTTGCTGTCGATGGTGTGGAAGGCGAACGGGGGCTGCCAATCGGCGTTGCAGTAGCGCAGGGAAAGTTCGAAGGGGCGCAGGGCTTCGGCAACGGTGTGGCCGACCGAGCCTTGCGCGGTGTAGTCGGCGGCGGGCGCGCCGAGCGAGACGGCGATGCCGGTTTTGCGCCCTGCAAGGGCTTTGCCTTTCGAGCCGTATGCCCAGCCGTAGGCGAGCACGTCGTCGAACCATTGTTTCAGCAGCGGCGGGCAGTTGAACCAGTACACGGGAAATTGGAATACCAAGTTGTCGTGTGCTTCCACCAAGGCCTGTTCGCGCGCCACGTCGATTTTGCCGCTGGGATAGGCTTCGTAAAGTTTATGGACGGTGTAATGTTCGGGGTGTTTCGCCAATTCGGCAAGCCAGCGGCGGTTTACGGTGGATTGGGCGAGATTCGGATGGGCGAGGATGATGAGGGTTTTCATGGGATTTCCTTGTGTGAGATTGGTTTAGAGGCTACCTGAAAAAGAGTTTTCAGGTAGCCTGCTGCTTGGCGGCTACTGCCCGAATTTTCGTTCCGCCATCCACTTCACGCGTTCCACGCCCTGATAGCGCGGCGCGGTGGAGAATGTGCCGTCCAGCGTGGCGATGGCGGCTTTGTCGTCGTCTGAAAGGGCGAAGTCGAACACGTCGAGGTTTTCCGCCATGCGTTCGGGCTTGGTGGATTTGGACAGGACGATGATGTTCTGTTCCACCAGCCAGCGGATGATGACCTGCGCCACGGATTTGTCGTATTTCGCGCCGATTCGGCTTAACACGGGGTTTTGGAAGATGCCGTTCTGCCCTTCGGCAAAGGGCGACCAGGCGGATACGGCAATGTTTTCGGCTTGCAGGGCGGCGATTTCGTCGGCGCGCTGGCGGAAGGGGTTGATGCCGATTTGGTTGAGCTGCGGCATGACGCGGTTGAATGTGCCCAAATCGACGGCGCGGTCGGGGGCGAAGTTGCTCACGCCGATGGCGCGGATTCTGCCTGCCGCCTGCGCTTCTTCCAGCGCGCGCCATGTGCCATAGACGTCGCCGTAGGGCTGGTGGATAAGCACCATGTCGATGTAGTCGAGGTTCAGGCGTTTGAACGAGCGGTCGAGCGAGGCGCGGGTGGCGGCTTCGCCTGCGTTTTCCACCCAGATTTTGGTGGTAACGAACAATTCTTCGCGCGGTACGCCGCACATTGCAATCCCTTGCCCGACTTCGGTTTCGTTCAGATAAACCTGCGCCGTGTCGATGTGGCGGTAGCCTGCCTGAACGGCATCGGCAACCGCGCGGGCGGTTTCTTCGGGGGCGATTTGGTACACGCCGAAGCCGACGAGGGGGATGGTTACGCTGTTAGCAAGGGGGAGGGTGTGCATATGGGGAAATCCTTATTAAGAATAGTGGGATAGGTTTTGGCTTTGCAGGAACTCAGCCTTGCTTCGCAAGACATCGGTCCACTTCGTTGAAGCTCACTCTTTCAGGTAGCCTGCATGCCGGGAAGCAGTATAAGGTAGGCGGCTGCGGGCTAGCAATTTGCAGCTGGGGATGATTAGAGGCTACCTGAAAAACGGTGGTTTCTTTTTTTCAGGTAGCCTCTGTTGGTAGGCAAGGCAAACCGCCTGCGGTTCTTTCCCCGGCAGGCGGTTTGCTTTGGCGGGCGGCTTGATGTTTAGCGCGGGCTGCAATCTTTATAGGCGATGCGGTTGGATGGCGCGGTGACCATGATGCCGTTTTGGCTGCGGTAGTTTTGCGCGTCCATTTGGCCGGCGGAGAGGGTGTAGCCGCTGCCGGTGAATACGGTGTCTACGTTGTCGGAGCGGTTGAGGTCGTAGACGGACAACCCCCTCATTTCCCCACACAAAATCCACCCAGCCGATGCCGTTGCGGTACATCGCGCGGTGTACGGTGGTTTTCTCCGTCAGCGCCCGGTTCATTGCCTCGCGCCCGCGGCGGATGTTTGCCGCGATATCTTTCATCGCGCTACGGCTGAATCTCGGCGCATCTTCCTCCGCTACTCTTCCGCTTTGTCCTCCGTCTCGCCCAGTTCCGCCTTGGTTTTCGCCAGCGCCTGCCTCATCGCCTCGGCGGCCTGCGGGTTGCGGTTCAGTTTCTGAAACAGGCTCGCCAGCGGGTCGCTCGTCTGCCCGCTCGAAGAGTTGCCCGCTGCCTGCGTTTCGTCCGTGTTCTTGTTCGTAGTCATGTATCGTTCTTTCCAAAAGTTGCTGTTTGTCGGGTGCGGCCTGCTCGCCGAACACATCCTGCTGGTTCGGGTTGCCCTGCGCTGCCAAGGCCTCGTAATAGTTGCGCAGCAGCGCGGCAATAGCCTTGCCGCTGCGTTTGTGTTCCTCAAAGAAGGCCAGCAGCTCGCGCGATACCGCGTTCATGTCTTTGCCGAACAAGCTCTGTTGCAACAGATGGTTGGCTGCCGACAGATGGTTTTTAGTTTGAAGAGAAAAAGCAAGCAGAAAGACGAATCAGGCTACCTGAAATCCGCTATATGGATGGCTAAAACATCAGCAAAATTTGCCATTGCATGAAAACGACACTTTCCCCAGAAGGCGAAAAGGTGGCAGAATCACGCATTCGCTGGAGAGCGAAATCCAGCATTAGGTTCTTGAAACCGCAGCAGCAACCGGCAAAATAGAAGCGGGCATCAGCTGCCGTGTATCAAACAATCAATTTTAAATCAGCAGTATATCCAAATCATGCTTTTGTTTATCGACAACTACGACTCCTTCACCTACAACATCGTTCAATATTTCGCCGAGCTCGGCCAAGAAATCAGCGTGCGCCGCAACGACGACATCAGCCTTAGCGACATCGCCGCCATGCAGCCGCAATACCTTGTGATCGGCCCCGGCCCCTGTTCGCCCAAAGAAGCCGGTATTTCCGTGCCCGCCCTTCAGCATTTTGCCGGGCAGATTCCCATTTTGGGCGTATGCCTCGGCCACCAAGCCATCGGCGAAGCCTTCGGCGGCCGCATCGTGCGCGCGCAAAAGCTCATGCACGGCAAAGTCTCACCCGTGCGGCACACCAACAGCGGCGTGTTTGCCGGCCTGCCCAACCTCGTAAACTGCACCCGCTACCACAGCCTCGCCATCGAGCGCGCCAGCCTGCCCGAATGCCTCGAAATCACCGCCTGGACCGAAGACGGCGAAATCATGGGCGTGCGCCACAAACAGCACCCCATAGAAGGCGTGCAATTCCACCCCGAAGCCCTGCTCACCGAACACGGCCACGCCATGCTCAACAACTTCCTCAAACAGCACGCCCGGCGTTAAAATCGCCAAGGCTGCCTGCAACTCCAGCCCGGCAGCCCATCCCAATCCATCGCAAACAAAGGAAAAATCATGAGCCTGAAAGCCCGCCTCACCGAAGATATGAAAAACGCCATGCGCGCCCACGACACCCTCGCCCTCTCCACCATCCGCCTCGCCAATGCCGAAATCAAACGCTACGAAGTGGACGAGCGCCAAGAAGCCGACGACGCCAAAATCACTGGCATGCTTAGCAAAATGATCAAGCAGCGCAAAGAAAGCGCCGCCATCTACCACCAAGCCGGCCGCCAAGACCTGGCCGACAAAGAGTTGGCCGAAGTAGCCATCCTCCAGCGCTACCTGCCCGAAATGCTTTCTGAAACCGAAATCCAAAGCGCCGTGGCCGCCGCCATTGCCGAAACCGGCGCCTCCGGCATGGCCGACATGGGCAAAGCCATGGGCGTGCTGAAAAAACGCCTCGCTGGCCAAGCCGACATGAGCGACGTGAGCCGCCTGCTCAAAGCCGCCCTGCAAAAATAGCGCAGGCAAAAGGCTACCTGAAACCCAAAACATTTTTCAGGTAGCCTTTCCTTTTTTCCGCAAAGGTTACCTGAAAACGAGCAAAGCCAGTTTCTTCCAATATATCCAACCCACCGCAAAGAAAGCACAAACCATGTTCACCCCCCAACAAGCCCTCCAGCGCCTGCTCAGCAACAACGAGCTCTTCCACGACGAAATGACCAGCCTCATGCGCCAAATCATGCGCGGCGAAGTGGCCCCCGAGCTGATTGCCGCCATCCTCATCGGCCTGCGCATCAAAGTGGAAACCGTGTCTGAAATCAGCGCCGCCGCCCAAGTGATGCGCGAATTTGCCGCCCAAGTGCCCGTGGCCGAGCCCGATAAGCTGGTGGACGTGGTCGGCACCGGCGGCGACGGCGCTCACACCTTCAATATTTCCAGCACCGCCATGTTTGTGGCCGCCGCCGCCGGCGCCAAAGTGGCCAAACACGGCAACCGCAGCGTGTCTTCCTCCAGCGGCTCGGCCGACGTGATGGAGCTGGCCGGCATCTCCCTCTCGCTCACGCCCGGGCAGGTGGGGCAATGTATCGACCATTGCGGCGCCGGCTTCATGTTTGCCCCCAACCACCACAGCAGCATGAAATACGTTGCCCCCGTGCGCCGCGCGCTCGGCGTGCGCACCGTGTTTAACGTGTTGGGCCCGCTCACCAACCCCGCCGGCGCCGCCAACCAGCTCATCGGCGTGTTCCACATCGACTTGGTGGGCATCCTCTCCCGCGTGTTCCAGCAGCTCGGCAGCAAGCACGCCCTCGTGGTACACGGCTGCGACGGGCTGGATGAAATCACCCTCACCGGCCCCACCCGCGTGGCCGAGCTCAAAGACGGCCTCATCGCCGAATACGACATCCACCCCGAGCAATTCGGCCTCCCCGTGCGCGCTAATTTGGACGACATCAAAGTGGCCTCCGCCGCCGAATCGCTCGCCATGATGAACCGCGTGCTCACCGGAGAAGCGGGCGCATACCGCGACATCGTGCTGCTCAACGCCGGCGCCACGCTCTACGCCGGCAACGTGGCCGCCACGCTCGACGAAGGCGTGGACATGGCGCGCGAAGCCATCGACAGCGGCAAAGCCCGTGCCAAACGCGACGAAGTGGCCGCCTTCTCGCAAAAGCTGGCCGCACAGGCGGGCTGAGGCGGCAAGGTTTCAGGTAGCCTTGAATGGGTTTGCCTGAAAGGATGGAAGGCTACCTGAAAAGAAAAGGCTACCTAAAATTTCAGCCTAACCGTAGGGTGTGTGCGGAACACACGCACGCGGTTTGGGCGTATTCTCCGCCGCGTGCGTGGCTGCGCCACACACCCTACCGGCAGCCTACTCTTGCTGGGTTTGAATTGATAAAAGGCTACCTGAAAAATAAATTTCAGGTAGCCTTTACCATGCTCGGCGAAAGAAACTACCCGCTTGGCGCATCGCCGCCCGCCATATAAGCAAACCGTCTAAACAAACAACCAACGGTTCTTTCCCTTTTGTGCCGCCGCTCGGTAGAGTAGCACCTGTCTGCAATCCAATCCATCCGAAAGGGAAACATCATGTCGATACGCAAATTCGGCTCATTGCTGGCCGCCGCCGCGCTGCTGGCCGCCTGCTCGCCGCAAGAAGGCGCCTCCGGCAACGGCGCTTCCGCCGCCTCTGCCGCTTCCGGCAATGCCGCCGCGCCCGCCGGCAACATCGTGCTCACCAACGTGTCTTACGACGTGGCGCGCAATTTCTACGAACAATACAACCCCCTGTTTAACCAGCAACACCCCGACATCACCATTAAGCAGTCGCACGGCGGCTCCAGCAAGCAGGCGCTGGCCGTGGCCAACGGCTTGCAGGCCGATGTGGTCACCATGAACCAAAGCTCCGACATCGAGCTTTTGGTGGAGAAAGGCCTCGTTTCTCCCGAATGGCAGAGCCGCCTGCCGGACAACGCAGTGCCGTTTACCAGCACCACCGTCTTCCTCGTGCGCAAGGGCAACCCGCAAAACATCCGCGATTGGAACGACCTCGCGCGCGACGGCATTAAGGTGATCATCTCCAACCCGAAAACCACCGGCAACGGCCGCTATTCCTTCCTCGGTGCCTACGGCTACGCGCTGAAGGCCAACAACGGCGACGATGCCAAAGCGCGCGAATTCGTGGGCAAGGTAATGCACAACGTGCCCGTGTTCGACAACGGCGGCCGCGCGGCCACCACCACTTTCGTGCAGCGCCAGATTGGCGATGTGTTGGTAACGTTTGAGAACGAAGCCCAGCTCGCCACCAAGCAGTTTGGCGAAGGGCAGTTTGAAATCGTGTATCCCGCCTACTCGGTGCGTATGGAAAGCCCGGTGGCCGTGGTGGACAGCGTGGTGGACAAACGCGGCACGCGCGAAGCGGCCACCGCCTACCTGCAATACCTGTGGAGCAAGGAGGCGCAAGAGCTCGGCGCCAGCCTGTATCTGCGCCCGGCCAATGCCGAAGTGCTCGCCGCCCACGCTAGCACGCTGCCGCCGGTGGAAACCTTCCGCCCCACCGATGTGTTCGGCCCGTGGAAGGAAATCATGCCCAAATACTTCGGCGACGGCGGCGTGTTCGACCAGCTGATGAAAGCGCCGGGGAAATAAGCGCCGCTTGGTTTCAACGGATCAAACCTGCTTCAACCCAAAAGGCTGAAAGGCTACCTGAAAACTATTTTTCAGGTAGCCTTTTGCGCCTCGGGCAGCCTTATGCCACCATGCCCGCAAGCACTTTGAAATAAGTGGGGAAGGTTTTGTTTACGCATTGCGGGTCGTTGATGACCACGGGCACACCCAAAAGCGACACCAGCGCGAAACACATTGCCATGCGGTGGTCGTCGTAGGTGTCGATGCGGGCGTTGGCGGCCAGGCGTGGCGGCGGGGTGATGTGGATGGCTTCGGCTTCTTCTTCCACCCGCGCGCCGAGTTTGCGCAATTCGGCGGCCATGGCGGCGATGCGGTCGGTTTCCTTCACGCGCCACGAGCCGATATTGCGCAGGCTGCACCGCTTGCCCGTGGCCAAGGCCACGATGGCCAGCGTCATCGCGGCATCGGGGATGTGGTTGGCATCCAAATCAAAGGCTCGGATTGGCTGGCCGGAGCGGCGGGCTACCTGAATATAGTTTTCACCCCATTCCACCGTGGCGCCGATTTTCGCCAGTTCGGCGGCAAAGGCGGTGTCGCCCTGGATGCTGTGCCGCCCGATGCCATATACGCGCACGGGCGCGGCGGCCAAGAGCCCGGCGGCGAGGAAATAGGATGCGCCGGAAGCGTCGCCTTCCACGTGCAGCGCGGCGGGGGCGTGGTATTTTGCTTTTTCAGGTAGCCTGAACAGGCGGTAATCTTCGTGCGCTACGTGCACGCCAAACTGCGCCATCAGCTTGAGCGTGATGTCGATATAGGGCTGGGAAATCAGCTCGCCGCGCACTTCGATTTCGTGCACCTTTCCGGTGAGCGGCAGCGCCATCAAGAGCGCGGTGAGAAACTGGCTGGACACGTTGCCCTGCACCGGTATGCGCCGCACGCCGCTTTCGCGGTATGCGCCGATGCGCAGCGGCGGGTAGCCGGCCTGCCCTTCGTATTGCACATCGGCGCCGGCCACGCGCAGCGCGTCCACCAAATCGCCAATCGGCCGCTCATGCATGCGCGCCACGCCGTGCAGGCGGTAGCGGCCGCCGAGCAGGGCGAGCACGGCAGTGAGCGGGCGGAAGGCGGTGCCGGCGTTGCCGAGGAACAGGTCGGCCTGATTCTGCGGGAAACGGCCGCCGCAGCCGTGCACGGTTACGCTGTGGGCGCTGTGTTTTTCAATGCGCACGCCGAGGGCTTGCAGCGCGGCGAGCATGTGGCGGGTGTCGTCGGCATCGAGCAGCGATTCGATGCGGCAGGCGTTGTCGGACAGGGCGGCGAGGAGCAGCGTGCGGTTGCTGATGCTTTTCGAGCCGGGCAGGGTAAGGGCGGAGGGGCGCAGGCGGGAGGCGGGCAGGTAGAGGGAGGCGGTCATGGTGTGGGTG
>NZ_CAKAJZ010000010.1:0-101634 GCF_916618725.1 Eikenella sp. Marseille-P7795
GCGTTGTTTTTCGGGGCGGAAGATTTCGGTGTAAACGAATTTGTCGCAGGCTTTGCGGAAGGCTTCGGGGGTTTTCTTTTCGCCGAAACCGTATACAGTGAGCCCGCTTTCGCGCAGGCGGCTGGCCAGCCGGGTGAAGTCGGAATCGCTAGATACGATGCAGAAGCCGTCGAAGTTGCCGCTGTATAAAAGGTCCATGGCGTCGATCACCAGGGCCATATCGGTGGCGTTTTTGCCTTTGGTGTAGGCGAATTGCTGCACGGGGATGATGGCGTGGGGCAGGAGGGCGGCTTTCCACTTGGAGAGGCCGTGGCTCCAGTCGCCGTAGATGCGTTTGACGCTGGCGATGCCGTATTTGGCGATTTCTTCGAGTAGGCGGTCGATGATGTCGGCGGGGGCGTTGTCGGCGTCGATGAGTACGACGAGGCGGGCTTGTTGGCCGTTTTTCTGCATGGTTTGGGGTTTCTTGTGTGGAGGCTACCTGAAAAATATCTGGCTGCGTTTGCCTTTGTGGTTTTCAGGTAGCCTTTTGGGTTAAGGCTGTTGGTTTAACAGGGTTTGGATGTCTTGCGCGAGGTGTTCGGCGCTTTGCCCGAAGGGTTCGAGCACGGCTGCCCGGCCTTGGCGATTGAGCAGGAAGGTGCCGCTGCTGTGGTCTACGGTGTAGAAGCCGTTGGCGTTCGGCGGCTGGGCATAGGCGGTGGCGCCGTATTGCTTCATCACGGCCTGTACGTTTTCCCGGCTGCCGGTGAGCCCGATAAAGCTCGGGTGGAAGGCGGGCACGTAGCGCGCCAGCAGCTCGGGCGTGTCGCGCTCGGGATCGACGGATACGAACAGCACCTGCACTTGCCCGGCCTGCTCGGGCGTCAGCCGGGCGATGGCTTGGGCGTGGGTGAGCAGGTGGGTGGGGCAAACGTCGGGGCAGTGGGTGTAGCCGAAAATCAGCGCCACCACTTTGCCTTTGAAGCTGCTCAGGCTGGCGAGCCGGCCGCTGTGTGCGGTGAGCGTGAAATCGCCGCCGATGGGCTCTTGCCGCAGGTCTGCACCGTGGAAGGGGCTGGAGGCGGCGGCGCTGGCGGGGTTGGATGCAGCCGGCGCGCCCGTGTTGCCGTTTTGCCCGGCGGGGCAGCCGGCCAGCAGCAGAGCGGCGGTGAGCATCAAGAGTATCGGTTTGCACATGGCGGCGGATTATAACACCCGCGCGGCGTGCTGCGATTGTTGTTTTATTTCCATTGGAAACACGCTTTTGTGTGGCAAAACCGCTGCCGCTTGGGTAAAAAACTTTACAAACGCGGAAAAATGCCTATAATGCGCATCTTCCTCACCTGCCCAGGTGGCGAAATTGGTAGACGCAGGGGACTCAAAATCCCCCGCCGCAAGGTGTGTCGGTTCGAGTCCGACCCTGGGCACCAAGATACATAACAGCCTGAAGCGAAAAACGTTTCAGGCTGTTTTCCTGTGCGCTGCCGCCCCTGTTTTTTGGGCAGTTTTGTTCTACATTTCTGCACTTGTTCTACATTTTGAAAGGATTGAGCGGGTTTTTCAGATTGATTTTGTGCGGAAAATGCAAATGCACACGGGATAAAAAAAGGCCGGCGGAAGCCGGCGTTTTTGTTGCGGATTTGGTGATTACTTTGTCGGATCGACTAGCTTGCCTTTTCGGTTTCGGATGTAGTGCATGGTCATGGTTTGGCTGGAGTGGCCGAGTAGGCGGCTGGCCGCCTCTAGGCTTAGGCTTTCGTCTTTGTCGGTGGCGGCTTTGGCGCGGAGGTCTCGAAACTGAAAATCGGCTTTGTCGATGCCGGCTTTTTCGCGGGCCCTGTCCATCCCGCCGCGCAGCATGGAGGTAGTGAGCGGCTGGCCGAGGTAGGCATGGCGGCCGCCCATGTAAACAAATAACCGGTCGTGCCGCTGCTCGCCACGCTCCTGCAGCAGTTGGGTGATAACCTGTTCCAGCAGGCCGGTGATGCGGATGCGCAGGCGGGTTTTTACTTTGTTTTGGCGCACATACAGCTCGCCGTTGCGGATGTCGCCTGTTTTGATTTTCAGGCAGTCTGCCACACGCTGGCCGGTGAGGTAGGCGATGAGCATCGTAAACTGGATGTGCCGCTCGGCCACGCCGTACACCTGCCAAAACACCTCATCATGCACATACACATCCCGGCCGGATTCTTTGTTGCGGCTGACACCACGGCAGGGATTTTCCTTGGCGGTGTAGCCCCATTCGCGGGCCTTGTTAAAAATATGGCTAAACAGGGCGATTTCGCGGTTGGCGCGCACTTTTGCGGTTTTGCTGCGCCAGTCGAGGTATTCGCGGATATTGACCGGCTCTATTTCGTTGATGGGCGCTGGCGGGTCGTCGAAAAACTCGAGCAGCTTTTCCAGCTCGCGCAGATTGTCGGCTTGAGTGGCCGGACTTTTCTTGGGGAGCACTTCACGTTTGTAGCGGTTGGCCACATAGCGAAAGGTTAAAACCGCATTCATTCGCCCGTGAATCTGCTGCTCACAATATTCCTGCTCATAGCCGGCGTATTTTTTTAGTGCCTCGAAAAAGTCCGAGCCGAGCGCTAGCCATTTGCGCGGCTTGGCGCAGGTGTCGTAGTAGTAATACACCTTGCCGCTGCCGGTGGTTTTGGCGCGCATTCGCGCAGGGAGATTTCGGGTGGCTAATTTCATGATGCGGTTTTATGCCTTGATTTTACTGCTCTGCCATTTGCGGCGCGGGCTGGCGGTTTGCTCCTGCCTTCCCTCGAGCACGGCGCGGACGATGATGGGGCGGCCGGTGGGATTGGTGATAAATGGGATGCCCATTTGACGCAGCACGGCGCATTGTTTGCCGTAGCGCTTGTAGTCGGTGAGGCTGATAACCTCTTCTCTGCTCAAAAAGATTTCGCTCATCTTAATTTTCTCCGGTGGCCGCCGTACCCAAGGGCAGGGCGGCGCTGTCATGGGTTTCAGGTAGCCTGAAACCGGCCACAATCAATGCACGGTGTACAGCGCATCATGCTCGGCTTCGAGGCGGTCGAGCAGGTTGTCGAGCTCGGCCATCACGCTTTCGGCGGTGTCGTGCTGCTTCGGAGCGGAGAAGCGGCGGCGCGGGGTTTTAAACTGGGTCAGGTCGATCGCGGTTTCAGGTAGCCTGTTGGCCGGCGGTGAGAGGTAGTCGAGGTGCTGCAGATGTTTCCGATATTCGCGCTCGGCGGCGGCTTCGGCCTTAGCCTGTTCGGCGGCGGCGCGGGCTTGGGCGGCCTGGGCGGCGGCCTGGCGCTCGCTAATGGCTGGCGGCACAGCCAAATCACGCAGGGCGCCGTGCAATAAATTGAGCTCGCGCTCCTTCATTTCAGGTGGGGCGTCGCTGTCGATCACCCGGTCAATCTGCTGCTGCAGCTCCTCCCGCAGCAACGGAATGCGCCAATTGATAGCTGGCGCGTTTCTTAACATATCTTTGCCAAACATCCTATCATCTTCCGCTTCAAAATCAGGCATTTCTTCCGCTTTGAGCGATTTCGTAGAGTTATTGACACCAGTCCAAGGGGCGGCTGCGCCGCCCTGCAGCATCTGCCACTCGTGGATGCGGCTGATTTTGACGAGCCCCGTGAGCGGCTCAAACACCCCGCGAATCATCGGCGGGCGCGGCTCTTGGTAGCGGGTGATCTCCTGCGGGTCCTCTTTGTAAAGGTGGATGGGGCGCTGGGAACGGCTGGCAGTGGCGCCGCCCATAATCATCGTAAATTTGCCCCAGTCGCCGGCGTCGGCGGCCAGCGCGGCGCGGACGATGGTGTCGTTATAGTCGCCGGCGGCCATGCCCTCGCGGCGCAGCTCGCGCCATGTGGTAACGGGCGCGCCGCCAATCTGCTGAAACTGGCGGATGCCGTGCAGCGATGCCCATGCGTCCACCAGCTCGGCGGTCTCCACCACGTTGCGGCCGTCGGCCTCGTAGTCGCTGCCGACGCTGTCGCCCAGCGCGTTTTTGCCGTCGATATTTTTGGCGATGTATTTGGCGATGTAGCCCGCCGCCGTGCCGCGCCGCCAGTCGATGGCTTTGAAATTGACGCGCGCGTCCACCTGCTGAAAGGCGCGGTAGTCGGCTGCTGCCCAAAACTCGGCCTCAGTCTGCATTTCGGCGAGCAGGGATTTGAGGCTGGACACATGGCCGCCCTGCTCAATGGCGCGGCGGCGCTGGACGGCCTGAATCAGGCGCGCCTGCTGGGTGGCGGCGGCTTTGGTCTCGAAATAATCCAGCCCCAGCTCGGCGCGGCTGTCGCGGCAGGCGTAGCGGGCCACGGTGCGGCGGAAGGCTTGGCGGTGCTTCTTGGGCATAAAAAACAGGCCGTGCCAATGCGGCGTGCCGTCGTGGTGCGGCTCGGCCACACGGAAGCCGTACACGGCAATCTCTTGACGCTGCAGCGAGGCTTGGATGCGCCCCCATACTTTTTGCAGATAGGCTTGTGCTTCGGCCGTGGTGCTGCCGTCGTATTTGCTGTTTTGGCTGCCTGAAATATGGTGCGCCGCATGGAAGCGGCTGGGGCAAGTGATGGTGATAAATTCGCCGATGTGCCCCGTTTCGCGGGCGATGTACTCAAAGCCGGCAATGCGGGTCATCAGCTCGGCGCGACGGATGGCTGGGTTGGCATTGGATTTTTTCACCAGTTCGGCCAGGGTGAAGGTTTGCTGCAGTTCGTTAATCATCTGCAGCGATTCCAGCATCACGCGGTTACGGTGCTTCTGCTGGCGTCGGCGCTGCAACGATGGCGCGGACACATAAAGCCAATGGCGGCGGTGGATTAAATTAAAGTCTTTGCGCAGCAGGTTTTCCATGCGGCGACCGATGGCGCAGCGCAAAAAACGCCGCCACCAGCGCTCATCTTGCAGGCGCAGAGCAATCGCCTCCCAGTTGTTTGCTTTGATTTGCTCGGCAAAGCGGCTCTGCCAATCCTTCAATCCCTGCTCCTCTGCCAGCTTGAGCTGCTTAAACACATCCATGCCGTACATGGCGCGGGCGCGGAACAGCGCAGCCTGCTTGTCGGCATAGCTGCGGATGTCATCATCGGAGGCGTTTAAATCCAGCGGCAGCGGATTCCACATAAACGGCTTGGCAAAATTGCAAATCCACAAATTAGCCGCGCTTTCGCTGTACTCATACTGCAGAGCATTCGGCTTGCACACCGGCTTGACGTTAGCAATCTTGAGCCAACGCTCGCGCGCCATCTCGGCGATGGCGGCGGGCATCTTGTCTAAATAGCTCTGCGCGAACGGGGTGACTTGGGTGAGCATGGTTGGAGTTGGCGGGTTGGTTTAAGGTTGCGGAGGTTCGGGCAATCTAACTAGTTGCCAATGGGTGATGTTTTTGACAATAACGGACGGCGAAAGCATGGAGTTTCCCCAAACATATTCTCCTGTTTCCGGTTCTAAACATCGATAGGCATACATAACCGACGGAATAAGTGGATTTAATTTCGAGAGCGGATTGGGGTAAATAAAATATTTCTGATTGGTGCCCAAGGAGCCTTTTGTCATTAGTCTCGGATCGTTTTCAGGTAGCCTCTCCTCCACACTTATCCATTCGGATTGAGCGGCACGAGCACACCAACCCACCAAGTATGCTTGTACCGTTGCATTCTGCAGCATGGATTGGAGCTTTAAAAACTCTTCCGCGCCCGGTATTTCAGGCTGCTCACCAAACCACTCATAAAATGCCTTGCATTCTTGGTCTATATCGATTTTCGTGAGTTTCATGATTTCCCTTTCAGGTAGCCTGAATCTTTAGCGGACAGCTCGGCCATGACGCTGTCGCGGCGGCGCTGGGCGGCGGGGCTGATGGCTTGGTATTTGCCGCAGGCGGAGCGGCGGGATGGCAGGAAGCGGAAAGTGTCGCCTTTGGCGCAGGCGGCGAAGCCGTGGCGCAGCATGGGCACGGGCTTAGGCTGGCCGCTGCGGTCGGGTTGGCTGGTTTGCCAATGGCGGCAGGCGCGGCAAGTGCTCATGCTTATTCCCCGGCCGGCTCCAGCACCACGCCGGCGAGCGGGTCGCGGCGGGTGGCGGAGGCGAGGGAAGCGGCTTGGCGGCGGACTTGGCAATCGGCACGGACTTTAGCGGCGGCGAGGTTGGCGTCGGTGAGCTGCTGCACCAAGGATTGATTGACGGTGTAGTACAAGCCGGCGCGCAGCTCGGCGTTGTCCAGTTCGGCCTGCAGGCTGGCTTGTTTGCCGGCGCGGTAGGTGTCGCTGATGTATTCGCCGGCTGGCAGGCCGATAAGGATGCCGCACACGACGGCGGCGGCGACGGTGCCGGCGGAGGGGCGGTTAGACATGGGTTTCCTCCCAGTAGTAAAGGACGAGGTCGATGGCTTGGCTGTTTGAGGCAAATTGCGGATGGCGCAGCCAAATATAGACAACGGTGCAGTCGCAGCCGTGCGGCTCGGTAGGCTCGCTGCGGCGCAGCTCCCAGCCGGTGGTCTCGGTAAACTCCTGCAAGGCGCGGTCGATGCGCACATCTTGGCCGACGGAATCAATGTCAAACCGCAGCGTGAGGCGGGTATAGTCGGCGAAATCTCCCACGCGGAAAGGCATGGCGGCGGCCTGCATACAATCGGCAAGCTGCTGCAGCGGCTCGTATAGGGAGCAGGCATGGTCTGCCTTGGTGTAGATGCTGCGGATGCTGGAGGTGGCGGCCTGCTGGATCATTTTGGCTACCTGAAAATCGGGGGCTGGGCTAGTCATAATTTTGGTTTCCTTGGCGCTGGTTGAGCTGGTCGATGAGGCGGGTGATGTGGTCGGCGGCGGTGCTGTCCGGGCTGCGGACGGCCTGCATGGTTTCCCACACGCCGGCGAGCTGGTTGTAGGCGGCGGTGGCGAGGTGGCCACTGGTGCCGTCGGCCTGGGCAGCTTGGGCGGCGGCGATGGCGTCGTGGTAGAGGCGATTGCCGAGACGGATGACGGCTTGCTGTTGTTGGGCGTTCATGCGGCCTCCCTTTGCCTGGTGGCAATGGGTTTGAGCGTGGGCGCGGTGAGGCGCACTTGCGGCTGCACGGCGCGGATGCCGAGGCGGCGGGCTGCGGCACGGGCGGCGATGATGGCCTCATCCAACTGCCACAGCAGATTGGCGACTTCGTGGAGATAAATCGGCGGGACGGCCAGCTCGTAGGTGATGAGTGTGGTGTTGATTTGCGCGGCAGCGCGGCGGATGTGGCCGCACAGCTTTTGCACGATTTCGATGCCCTCTGCCTGCTTCGGTGTGAGCAGCAGGTGGGCGATTTGGTCGGCCGGCAATTCGTGCGGCATGGGCCGGCGCGGGGTGCTGGTGGACAGGGGCAAGCGCTCGGCCAGCTTGGCAAACATCTGATTGCGGCAATCCCAAGCGGCTTGCGTGTAGCCGGCGGGGATAGGTTTTTCAAACTGTTTAATTGTTTGCATTTTATTTTTCCTTGCCCTTTTTCAGGGCGGCAAAAGCCCTGCTGCGCGCAGCAAGCGGCAGCGGGCGGCTTAAAATAATTGGTCTTCTACGGGCGGAGGATTTTCAAAAAAGCTGTCATCTACTACTGCGGGCAGTGTGCCGTGGCGCAGCGGCGGAGGCGGCTCGTGAGTGGTGCGGGTGATTTCAAACATGCCCAAACCGCGCCAGCCGCAGAGATGGTTGGTACACCAAACATAATATTGGCGCGTGAGCTTGCTAGGTGCGATGCTGTTGCGCACCAAGCAGCGGCTGCCGCAATTGGGGCAGGCTATCTGGACGCGGAAGTGTCCTGGATCGTGCTGGTTACGGTTTTTCAGCGGCATCGGAAAAATCCCCATAGATGCGGTCGGTTAGGGCGGCCACGGATACCAGGCGGTTTACCACGTTGCGCACCTGCGCCCACAGCTCGGCGCTTTCGGCGCGGCTTAGGAAACCGTCGGCGGTGGATTCGCGCCATTGCACAAACAGCCCGCCCAATTCTTCGACAGCGCCGTGCAGGTGGTCGCGGATGTCTTCGCCGAGCAGGGCGGCGGCGTCCATCTCCGGCACGGGCACAAACACCCCGCCGCTTTCGGCGGCCACGGCGACGGCAAAGTCGGTACGCTCGGTGAGGCGCTGCAGCAGCATGGCTTCGGCAATGCCGATGCGCTGGCCTTTGACCTCATACAGGCGGTTTTCCAGCGCGGCGGTGGTCATGCCCAGCATGGCGGCGCTGGCGGCATAGCCGCCGTTGGGCGACTGCGCCATTGCGCGGATGGCTTGATTGATGGGGTTAGGCGCCATGTTTGATGCCCTCCAGCAGTTTGCCTAGTTCCGTGGTAAGCTGCGTTTGTTTTTCCAGCCAAGCAGCAAAGTAATGAGGATCTAGAAATGAATCAGAAACAATTGTCGTACGACGAACTCCTGCATATGCTCCTTGAATCAGAAGATATGCGGATTGATGCAGAGCGCGAGCTTGAAGCTCAAGAACTTCTAATTGCCGCCTTGCTGCAAAGCGTTTCACTTGCTCATAGCGAATCGGCAGCCGCTGCTCGTACTCGGATTGCTGCGCTGATTGAGAGCGAGGAAGTGCGCCGCCGGTTGGAGAAGCCGCGTTATCTTTCGGCAACGCAACAGCTTGAAGAGGCGCTGGAGACGCTGGATTTGCGGCTTGGGTGGTATTGGCCTGCGCAGCGTGGTGGTGATGCGGCAGAGTAATGCCGCTGCCATCAAACGGAGTGCTGATGATTTCGTCCGGTTTGGCCTGCATGGCTTCGCTGATGCGTTGGTTGAGCTGGTGCAGGCGCGTGATGGCGCGGCGCAGTTTTTTGCTGTATTGGATATTTGCCATGATTAGCCCTTTCGTATCTTGGTGTTCAGGTAGCCTGAAAGGGCTTAGGATGCGGTTACGGATTCGGCGGCGACCACTTGGCGGGCAGCCTTGATGGCGGCGGTGCGAACGAAACCGGAGACGGCAGCGCCGTTGATGGCGGCGGCCTGTTTGATTAATGCGAGGTCTTCAGGGTTGGGGATGACTGCCTGGATGACCTGGCTGTTTTGCCGTGGACGGCGTAACTCTTGTTTGACATTTTGCTGGCTCATCTTATAATGACCTTTCTGCCTAATAGGCACTATATAGTTTGCGTTGTGGTGATGCGAACTATATTGCCTATTAGCAAATCTGTAAATAGTCAAAAGGCAATTAAATTTACCTTTTGCAATTTATGTTTGTTTTTTAAGGTTATTTAATTTTGCTTGAAACAATGCTCGAACGTGCAAAATTTGCTTTATCCGTATCTAGTGATAAGGAGTTTGCACAAAAGTTAGGCATAAACGCATCCACTGTTGTCGGTTACAAACAACGGGGCGTTGTGCCGCTTGAGCAAAATATCAAGATTGCCGAGCAAACCGGCGTTTCTCTTGACTGGCTTATCTTAGGCAAAGGCTCCGTCCCGCTTAATACTAAAGACCCAAACCAATCCGTGATGGATTATGTTTGGGAAGAACGGAAGCTGCGTTGGGAAAAAGAAGAGCAGGAGCAATCGGATGCGGTTTGGGTGCCGCTGTATAACGTGGCGGCCAGCGCCGGGCACGGCAAATTTTTCGATGAAGAAAATATTGTGCAGCTTATCCCGTTTAACCGCCGCTGGTTATTGAGCGAAGGCTTGTATCCGGAAAAATTGAGCTGCGTTTCGATCACGGGTGATAGTATGGTGCCTGGCTTGAACAATACCGACATCACGCTGATTAACCACAACAAGACGCAGGGCGACGGGGTATTTGTGCTGCAGTTGGCCGGCGCGGTGCGGGTAAAACGCCTGCAATGGCTGGCGGACGGGAGGCTGCGTATCAGCAGCGACAACCCGATTTACGAAACGGAATATCTGAAACTGGACGAGTTGGCGGACGATTTCGCCATTATCGGACATTGCCACACGAAAATCGGACGTGTGATTTAACTTCGGGGCGTAAAGAATGAACAAAGCGATTTTTGCTGTGATAGCCGGCTGCCTGCTGGCTATTTCTGTATCTGCCGAAGCGCGCGGGCGCGAGCCGTGCAGCGGGCGCAAGGGCGGGATTGCCTACTGCTCGGGCAGCAAGTTTGTGTGCCGCGACGGCAGTATCAGCCAATCGCGGCGAATTTGCAGCGGCTACGCCCGCCCGGCAACCCGCGCGCGGGCAAACAACGGCAACCGCCAGCGGCAGGCCGTGCCGCAACGCCGAGCCGGACGGCAGCACAGCCGCTGATGCACCATGAAATTTGGTATCCGCACCCCATCCCTCAAACGCCGGATTGCGGCGCGCACTTCACTCAAGCGCGTGGTGCGACATAATTTGGGCATGAAAATGCCGCGCGGAATGGGCGTGATAAGCAACCCGAGAAAAGCGGCGTATAACAAGATTTACCACCGCACGACGATTCCGGCGGAGCGGGCGGCGCAGAAGGGTTTGCCGATTCTGCTGCTGATACTGGCGCCGCCGATTTGGCTGCTGCTGTTTGCGTGGCATTTGGTGGCGGAGAGTATTCAGGCGTTTAAAAATCGGCAGTCATAATTAAAACAATGGAGATAAAGGGTGATGTTTTTCGGTGCGCTGTTTATGCTGGCGGCGTTTGTGCTGTCGATTGCTGCGCTGGTGGGGCTGGTCTCCCCTGGGTGGTTTGCCCGATTTTCTAAGACGGGCAAAGTTTATAACCGGTTTGTGCTGTTTTTTGGGTTGAATGTGGCATCGGTGGTGGCGATGTTTTACGGCACGGCCATTATGTCTGCTGACTCTTTCTCTGCCGCGATTGGCGGAGTGTTGATGTTATCCAGCCTGCTGTTGCTGGTTTGCTCGGTAATTGGGCCGATTTTTCCCGGGCTGTTTGCCCGCTTCTCCAAAAACGGCAAAGGATTTAGCCGCAGTCATCTTTTCCTTAGTTTCTTCTGCTCTGCGTTCGGCTCGTTGTTTGTCGGCGCGTTTTTGTTGCCGTCTGCTCCGAGCACCGAAGCGGCTGCTGCGCCTCGGTATCGTGCCGATTTTTCTACCAGCTCTCCTGCGTCTGCTCCCGCAGTCGGCTTAATGGCGGCTGCTGATACGCGGGCAGCTTCGGAGGAGATTGCCAGAGCAGCGAGCGAGCCGCCGCAAGCGGCACAACATGCGGCCACAGCCACCGCAGCGGCCAGCGAGAGCAGCACGGCCGCGGGGCAAACCTGTCGAGTGGTGGGGATTAAGGATGGGGATACGTTTACCTGCCTGACAGACGGACGGAGGCAAATCACGGTGCGGATGGCGCAGATTGACGCGCCGGAGAAAGGGCAGCCATTCGGACAAAAGGCTAAATCGACGCTCTCCGAATATATCCACGGGCAGACGGTGCGACTGGAGGAGAGTGGATTTGACCGCTACGGGCGGACGCTGGCCGAGGTGTATGACGAGCGCGGGCGCAATATCAATATGCTGATGGTGCAGGCAGGGCTGGCGTGGGCATACAAAGAATACATGACCAATACGGCTTATCAGGATATGCAGGAAGAGGCGACGCGGGAAAATCGCGGGCTGTGGAGTGAAAACGGCTATATCTACCCGAGCGACTGGCGGCGCGGGGTGCGCCCGCAACGCGAGCATGTGGCTACCCTACCGGCGACCGAGCCGCAGCAACGGCAGCGCACCGGTCGCTTGGTGCAGGACAGAAATGCGCGCGGTTTTACCTGCGGTAGCAAACGCTTCTGCGGGCAGATGAACAGTTGCGCGGAAGCGATGTTTTACTACCGGCAATGCGGCGTGCGGCGGCTGGACAGGGATAATGACGGTGTACCGTGCGAGAGTATTTGCTAGATTGGTGTAATGGATTCAGGCTACCTGAAAATTTCAGGTAGCCTTTTTGCTTTTGCCGAGCGCGACTTGTTGCTTTTTGTTGCTGTTATTGGTGGGCTCGGCAGGTTCGTCGATGTTGATTTGCCCCTCGAGCTGGATGTGGCAACTGTAGCCGCCGCTGTCGAGGCGGTGGCTGATTTCTTTGATGAGCCATTGCTGGCTGTCAATCTCTGGTTTAAAGCCGGCCACGCTGACGGGGGTTTCTGGCGTGAGGTCTGGGCGGCCGGCGGCGAGGGTGAGGCTGAATTGGGCGGCGCCGCGCAAGAGTCGGCGGAAGGCGGCGCGGGCGCCGGTGAGGGCGGTTTGCTCGCTGGCATAGAGGTGGCGCAGGGTTTTGATTTTGAGGCCGTCGGTGTTGATGCGGCGGGTGGTTTCGACGGTGCGGGTGGCGGTGTGGCTGCCGTCTTTGCGGCGGCGGCGGGTTTTTCGGGTTTCGGTGTGGCGCTGGGGCTCGAGGTTGTCTTTGTTGATGACCACCTCTTTGCGGCGGCCGGTGCGTTTGTCGGTGTAGTAGGCGCGGACGGCGTTGTAGGCGTTGGTGGACGAATAATTAAAGCTGTGATTGTCGCCGCTGGCGCGGGTGATGGCGAGTGGCGGGATGGGCTCGCCGCCGGCGGTTTGGGCTTGGCCGGCAGGGATAAACAGCAGGCGGCCTGATTTAACGGTGGCGATGGCGTCGTAGCGTTCGGCGAGGCGGGAGAGGAAGCTGGCATCGCTCTCGTTGGTTTGGTCGATGTGGGTGATGGTCTCCTGTTGGTATTGCTCGGCGATGCGGTATTGGTAGCCGTGCTCTTTGGCGATGGCCTCGACGATTTGATAGAGCGTTTTTTTGTGCCAACTGCGCTCTTTCTGCTGGGTGAGGGTTTCGGCAAGGTCGGCGGCGCGGGCGGTGATGCTTAGGCGGTCGGGCGCGCCGGTGTGCGTAAACTCGGAAAACAGATACTCGCCCTTATCGACAATGCCGGTTTCTTTATAGCCGAGATGCAGGGTAATTTTGCTGCCGGGGCCGGGGATGGCGAGGGCGCCGTCGTAGTCGTCAAGCTCGAGGGTGAGCTCGTCGGCCTCAAAGCCGCGCTTGTCGGTGAGCTCTAGGCTGATGAGGCGAGAGAGCGCGGCGGTGCCGAATGGTTGGCCGTTGATGGTGAGGCGGGCGACGGGCGTGAGGTGGCGGCCGCCGCTGTCGGTGAGGGCGGCAAAGGCTTTCTCGGCGGCTGCGACCACGGTATCGAGCAGGCTCATGGCTACACTCCCACCAGGCTGCGCACTATGCCGACGGCGAGGCCGAGGGCTTCGCCTTCGATGCCGAATGCGTGGTCGGCTACTTTTTTGAGGGTCATGCTAAAACTGATGGCGCGGGCTTTGCCGTCGTACATCAATTGGCTCTGCTTATCTTGGATGTCGGTGATGACGTAGCTGCCGAGCAGCGCACCGGTGCCGAGGATGAGCGGCCAAGGCTTGCCGCCGTCGGCCATGCGGCGCAGCAGGTTGATGCTTAAATCGCCGCCGGTGACTTCGGGGCGCAGCTCGGCTTGGATGGTGATGGTGTCCGGCTCTTTGCCGGTGTATTGCGATGGTGGCGGGCTGTCGCTGCCGACAATGCTTTTGTGCGGGTGGCGCCAGCTTTGGCTGCGGTCGAGCCCATGATAAGGGATGGTGACGGTGTGGAATACAAAAAAACCGAGGGCGGCGAGGGGCATGGCTTAATCCTTGTCTTGATAGCGTGAGTTGGTGCGGCGGGCAGCTTGGGCTTGGCGTTTATCCATCTCGGCGGCCACGGCACGAGCGATGCCGCGCTCATCTTGGCCTGGGGCGGCATAGACGTTGATGGTGATGTTGCCCGCGCCGCCGGCGGCGAAAGCGGGGGCGGGGCTGCCACCGCCCAAAGCCTGCAGGGCGCGTTGGCCGCCGGTGCGCAGAGCCTCCACGGCGCGCCAGCCGCCGAAGCGGCGCACATCGGTTTGGGAAAACACCACCTCGCCGCGATGCACGAGGCCGGCGATTTGGTTGATGGCACCTGCTCCGGTGTAGCCGCCGACGGAGAAGCCCTTGGCGACGCGGCCGCCGACGATGTTGCCGACCGCGCCGGGCGCACGGCGGGCGCTGTTGTTGAGGCCGTTAAACAGATTTGTGGTTTGCCGCCACACGCCGGAGAGGTCGGGCAGCATGGACTTGATGCCATTGATGAGCGACTGGATCATGTTGCGGCCGGCGGTGGAGAGTTTGGCGGGCAGCTCAATGCCAAACCAGCGCAGCACGGCGGCGAAGGCTTGATAAAACAGGCCGAGCGGCGACCAATTGACGATTTGCGCCGTGATGCCGGAAATACCGCCGCTGAAAAATGATTTGATGCGCTGCCACAGCCCGGCAAAAAACGGGCCGACCTTTTGCCAGTTGTTGATGAGCCACATCACTGCGCCGACAAACGGGAGCGCATAGAGCGCGGGGTTATCGGCAAAGATGGTTTTGACGCGCTGCCACAAGCCGGCGAAAAACGGGCCGATGATGTCCCAGTTGTTGATGAGCAGGCGGGCGAGGCCGATTATCGGGAAAATAAAGTTGAGGATGGGGTTGTTGGCAAAAGCGGTATCGATGCGCTGCCAGCCAGCGACAAGCGAGGTTTTAACGCTCTCCCAATGGGTGTAGAGCAAATACAGCGCACCGACCACGGCCACGATGGCGATGAGCATTGGGTTTGCCATCATCAGGGAGGATAGCCCACGGACTACACCGCCGAGCAAGGTAAATGCTCGGGTGAGCAGGCCGATTTTCCCCGCCGCGCCGCCGCTGGAAGTGGCTAAAGTTACCCAGCTCAAACGCATAACAGCGAGCGGCACGATGACGGCTGAAATGACGGCGGCAATAGCCGCAAACACGCCCAGCGCAATGCCGAGCACGGCAATTACTTTCATGATGGTGTTGGCTACCTTTGGGTTTGCTGCTGCCCAAGTGCCGAGCTTGACGGAGATGTCGTTAATCCAGCCGATGACGGTGCGCAGCTCGCCCTGGATGCTGCTGCCCAGCGACACCATGAAATTGGTAAATGCGCCGCTGGCGGCGTCCCATAGATTGGTGACGGTGCCGAGGGTGGCGTCGATACGCTGTTGCAGGCTGGCTTGGTTTTGCAATTTGGCGGCAAACTCGTTATATCCGGCCTGGCCCTTTTCGATCATGGTGTTGAGCGCCTGCAAGGTTTCGGCGTTGTCGCCAAAAATATCCTTGAGGATTTGCAGGCGTTTTTCGGTGTTTACCTGCTGGAGCTTGGCGATTTGGGTATAAAAATTCTCAATGCCGCCGAACTCGCCCTTGCCATCGGTAAAGTCAATTTTCAGGTTGCCTACGCCGGCATCCTCTAATGCGTTGCGCACGTTTGCGCTGTTCATGGCACGGGTAAACACTTTGCGCAGGGCGTTGCCGGAGCTCTCGCCGGAGAGGCCGGCTTGGTCGAGCATGGTAATCAGCGGGCCGAAGGTTTTTAGCGCCTCTTCGCCTTTGATTTTGGCGATGTCGAGGGCGGGAGCGAGCTTGGCAAAGGCACCGAGAATGTTTTGGTCTTCGACGCCGGCGTAGTACATCCGCTGCACGGTATCGACTAGGCCGAGCATTTCGCCTTCGGTGGCGCGCACGGCGTCTTGCAGTTTGGCGGCCATCTCGGCGGCCTCTTCTGGGCTCTTGCGCAACTGCACGGCGAGATAGGCGGCGGCTTCGCCCGTGCCGCCGAGGATGGTTTGGGCGCTCATGCCCTGGCGGATAAGCATGGTCATGAGGTTTTTAAAGTCGGCGGTGGTGCCGGGCAGGCGGTCGCCGAGACGGGTGGCGAGGGCGTCGATGTCTTTGTAGGTGGCGGCCACTTTGCCGGTGCTGTCCATCATGGCGACGCGCAAATCCATGCCGGCGTTTTCAGCTTCGGCAAAATCCCGAATCGGCACGCTCATGCCGCGCTTGATGGCGACCGCGCCGGCGGTGGCGGCCACGGATGCCGCACCCCAGCGGCCGGCGGCACTTTTGGCATTGGACACGCCTTTTTGCGCGTTTTCCAGGCGGTCGAGGGCGGCTTTCTGCCGGCTGATTTCGGCGGTGGAGCGGGCGGCCTCGTGCTGCAGGCGGGCTTGTTCAGTGGCAAAGTTGCGGGTGTCGAAACCGGCTTTTTTCAGCTCGCGGGATAGCTGGCGGCTTTCATCGGCCAGCTTCTGCTCTTTGGCAGCGGCGGCACGGCTGGCGGCCTCGAGCTGCTTCATGCGGTTGGCTTGGGCGGTGGTGGGCGTGCCTTGGGCGGCAATTTCGCGGGTGAGCTGCTTGATTTCGTTGGTGAGCTTGTCGCTTTCGGCGGCGGCCTGTCGCATCTTGCGTTGCAAATCGCCGTAGGAATTGGACTGGCGCATGGTTTGCTGCACGGCGCGCAGCTTTTGTTGGTTTTCCTGCAACACTCCGCTCAAGCCACGGGCGGCATGGGAGAGCTTGGCAAACGCGCCGCTTGCTTTATCGCTGGCACGCATAATAATATTAAGTACAAGGTCTTTTGCCATGTTTGCCTCTTGATGGGAGATTTAAAATGTACCGCGATTGCTCACCAACCCGCCCGCTGGCCGATGGTGTGATACTGGCTTGGACTTTCTTTGGTTTCCTGCTGCTGATTGGATTGGCGGTGATTGCCGCCGCGCTACTGTTCCAATAAGCCTTCCTCAATTGCTAACGCTCGCTTCGGCGGGCGTTTTTATTCGCCGTCTTCTTCTGCCGGTCGGGTAAGCAGCACGGCGCGATGCGTCCAGCGCAGGAGGGTGAGCAGGGGCATTTCGCCAAATGCGGCAATGCCGCCGCCGAAGGTGGCCGCGCATTGGGCGAGGCAGTCGGCGACGGCATTAAAAAACTGCAGCTCCTCTTGCTGCGCGGTGTCGTAGAGGTGCGGGGCGTTGGCTACGATGGCTGCGCAGTCGTCTGCTCGGATGCGGAGGCCGGCAGGTAGCCCAATTCGGCCAGCGCCGCTTCGAACTCCGCCCTCGCCGACGGCGGCGCTGAAAAAAAATCCAGAGCGGTGTTTAAAACTTGGGTGTCGGCAATGCCGAGCTTGCCGTATTGCAGGCGGGTGAGCTGCGGGGTGCTGATGCGGCCGAGCAGCTTTTGCACTTGGTCGGTGTGTTTGATTTTGATGAGGTCTTGGCTTAGGCCGTCCATGTCTTTGCCCAGCGGCTCGCGCAGGGTGAGGCGCTCGCCGTTGCTCAAGACGACGGTAACGGTATTGTCTTCGTTGATTTGGATGGATTGGTTGCTTTTCATGGGCTTTCCTTGGGATGGGGTGATTCAGGCTACCTGAAAATTCAGGCAGCCTTTTTTGCTTACATCATGCCGAGTGCTTTGCGCAGGCCGGCGCGCTCGTCTTTGCCGCCGAAGCTGGCTTTGTTGGCTAACACGTCGAGCTCCAAAATCTCTTGGCCGTCGAGTGTTTCTTTCCAGTAAACCAAGGCAATTTTGAATTTGTGCTCGCCGCCTTCGCCTTGCTTGTCGCTGCCGGGGTCGGCTTCGATGATGCGACCGCGTGCTTCGCCTTTGAGCTCCTGATAGGCGCCGCCGTCTTCTTGCTGCAGGGCCCCTTGATAGCGGATGAGCTTGCCGTTGATGGAGGAGGTCATGGAGCGCAGCATATCGGCGTCGTAGCCTTTGCTGGTGATTTCCAGCTCCATCTTTTCAAAGCCGTGCACGACAGTCATTTCCATCATGGCGCCGCCCGGGGTGTAGTCTTCGGTTTTGCGGGCGATTTTGGGGCGGGTGACATCGGCGATGACGCCGTATTGGTTTGCACCATCGACGAATAGGTTAAATCCCTTGAGGATGCTGGGCATTTTCATGGTGTGCAGTCCTTAAATGGTGGTGGGTTTCAGGTTGCTGGCAAAGCTGATGACTTTATCCACCAAATTAACAAAAAAGGTATCGGTGTTGTGCTGGTTGAAAACCATGTTTTCCAAGGGCGGGACATAGGTCCATTCATAGTCAAAGGCAAACTGGCCGGCTTGGATGGCTTGCGGGGTGACTTTGCCTTTATCCAAAAACACGCGGGCGCCGAGGATGTAGCCTTTGTTTACATATTCGGCTAGCTTGGCGTTGATGCCCATGATGATGTCTTCAATCAGGCTGGGGTGCATGGGCTTGTCCATTGCCCACAAGAAGGCGCTGGCGATGGTCTCTTGGATGATTTGGGCGGAGCGGACGGCCACCTCAAATGCGAGCAACGGATCGGATGAGCAGGTGCGGTTGCCCCAAATGCGGAAACCGTTTTCGCGGATTAGGGTGGTGACGTCGGCGTTGTTGAGGGTGTTGGCGTCGCAGTTTCTATCCAGCAAGTCAAATGTGCGGCCGTATTTGAGGGCGGAGACGCCGTTAATCTCGGTGTTGGAGATGGACTTGTGCCAGCCGACTTGCGTGTCAAGTTTGGCGCGGGCGCCGAGCACGCGGGCGATGGTGGCGGCGGGCTTGTTGGCTTTGGCGGCGGGGTCGAAGGCTAAAAAGTCGTTATCGATGAGCATGAGCTCGCGCTGGCCGAAGTTTTGGCGGTAGCTGGTGACTTCGCTAATGGCTTCTGCGCCGCCGGCCGAAGCGTACACAAAGGCACGGGTGGCTTGGGCAACGCCGAGCAGCTCGGTGACGACCTCTTGGCTGTCGAGCTCGGGCACGCCGAGGATTTTCGGGGTTTGGCCGGTGATGGCTTTGGCGCGGCGCAGGGCTTTGAGGCCGGTGTAGTTGCCGCCGGTGGCGCTGCCGATAATGTTGGCTTTCAGGGTATCGGCGTTGTCGGAATCGGCAACGCGCACGATGACGATTTGGGCGTCGGCCTGGTCGATGATGGCATCGAGCGATTTGGCGAGGGTGCCTTTTTCGCCCGCCTTGCCCAGCACGTTGTAGGCAGAGGTGTGAAAGACGGGTTTGTTGAGCGGGAAGGTGGCCTCATCGGCGTCTTCGGCAGTGCAAACCATGCCGATGACGGCGGTGGAAATGTCGGGAATACTGCGGACACCGTGAGTAAACTCGTTGGCGGTGATGCCGTGGTGGCGGGAAGCGGCCATAGTGCGGGCTCCTTATTGGTGGGATTGACCTATCATGCGCGAACAATGCGCACGGGGCGAGGGTTTTGCTTTTTCGGGGGGTTTTTTACAGCTTGGCACGGATGATGGCGGCTAAATCGTTGGGGCTGAAACGCCAGCTTTCAGGCAGCCCGATGGCTTCGGCACACCATTCGGAGCAAAACCAGCGGCGGCGGTTTTCAGGCAGCCAAAAGGCGATGCCGAGTGCGCCCATCAGGTCGTAGCCCTGCCCCTCGGTGGCCGCCCACACCCGCTGCAGCTGCTCGTGTGCCTCCGGGGTGGAGGGCAACGGAATCAAATCCCATTTGGCCGCCGGCAGCGGCATCACTTTGCAGCGCACGCCTTTATCGCGGATGGAAGCGGAGTAGCAGGTATAAACCGATGCCTGCGGATGCTCGCGCACCACAATCTCGGCATGGCTGTACTGGCCGCGGGTCAAAACACGGGTGAGCCAATCGGTGGCTCGGGCACACCATACGCGCCAGCCGCTGCCGTCGCGGCGGCCTCGATAAAGGGCTAAATAGATGGGTTGTGTACTCATTTTTCAGCCTCCTCAAGCTCGGCGGCGGACTGCTCATCAAAGTTTGCCGTCCAGCCGTCGCTGTAGTCGTATTCCAGCGGGTTTTCGGCTTTGAGCATGGCGGCTTTATGGCGTTCGGCATTGGCAAAATCAGCCTGCTCATCCACTACCATCTGTGTAGTCATCTCATCCAGCAGCTCGCGGGTCATGAGGACAAAATCGTTTTCCATCGTTTTCCACTTCAGATTCGGCGGCAGCGTTTTCATGGTGCGCAGCAGGATGTATTGGGTGCGGCTCTCATCGTTGGTGTAAAACCACTTGCCCACGCTTTTGACAAACACCCCATGCCGCAGGTTGTCGTAGCGCTTGGCTTTGATGCGCTCCCACATTTCGGCCTGCTGCTCGGCTTTAAGCCGGGCGGCGCACTCGGGGTCGATGTGCCATTGCTCGCCGTCCCAAGTGCTGGATGGGCAGGGCGGCTGCTCGGCCAACACCGGCCTGCCGTCTTTGTCCGGCATGATGACTTGCCCTTGTGATTGTCCGGCCAGTAAGGCAGCGTGCTGCTCCGGGCTAATCTCCACAACATCTTCAGGTAGCCTGTTATGGATTTGGTTGTCATAAAATCCGCCGCTGGTTTTTGAGTAAAAAATAGACATCAGACACCTCCTATACTCTGCCAATAGCAAACCAATAGAAACCCTTAATATGACTGGCGGTAGCGGGTCCCCATGTGTTCATGATGGCGGTGAAGCCAGTACCCGTTAAATTTTGGATGGGGAGGGTAATATCCCCTCCTACGTTGTTGGCTGTAGACCCTTCCGTGACAGCGGTGGTAAAGACGCCGAACGCACTTGCAAACGTCAGCGGGAAGGTAATTGGTATCAGTATTTCGCCAGCCCATTTTTGGGCGACATATCCCCATTGCAGCACCAGCCCATTGGGCAGTTTCAGGTAGCCTGAATCGCCGAACTGGTGGGCAAACAGATTTCTCACCGCCTGCGCTAAATCGATAATCTCGCTGCTGCGGTGGGTGTGAGTTTTGGGCGCTACCTCGTCGCGGTTTGCTTTGCGCTGTATATCCGCCGCCAGCGTGGAGGCATCCAGTGCGCCGGCGTTGGTAACCGTGCCGTAGGCTTTAATCCAAAACACCACGTCATCCAGACTATCGCGGGCTTTGATACACAGCACCATTGCGATAGCTTTCGGTCGGTTTTCATCGGCGGTCGGCACCACGCGAGAGGCGTCAAAACTAAAGGCTGCGGGCATATCGTTTATACCGCTGCCGTTCTCCCATGCCCATTGCTTGAACTGCTTTCGACTAATAAAAAGCGCACCTTTCCCGTCCCCATCAATGGCGTCAAATAACTGCGTAGTTGCGTTACTCCCAGAGTCTAGTGTGCCCGTGATATTGCGGATGGCGTCGCCCTGTTGCGTGCCCACTGCGAGACTGCCTGATGCATTGCGGATAAAGCGGTCTTCGGCTTTGGGTACGGCGGCAATGCTGCCGTACTGTGCCACCAGCAGCCGGTACAGCTCGGGATAGGTGGACTGCGTAACCTTGCTGGCGATGTCGTCAAATTTAATCCAGCCGTCCGGGATGGCCTCAATCGGAAAATAAGAGGTCATACCGACGTCGGAGCTGGTCATATTGGGCAACTTGTTGCCGCCCAATACGCGGTGCAGGTCGGGATAGGTGGCCTGGGCAAAGGTGCTGCCGTCGGCTTTCAGGTAGCCTTCGGGGTTGGTGATGGCGCGCGGAAAGCCGATTACTGCGCCAACTGGTAAGCCTTTGCCGGCGGATTCCTCGGCCTTTTTGTAGGCGATTTTGACTGCTTTGAGTGAGGCCGCCGTGTCTTCATCGTCGCTGTCGATGGCGGAATCGATTTTGAGCAGGCCGGCTGCAGTTTTGCTGGGCACAGTGTCGATTTTGTCTTTCAGGTAGCCGGTGCGGCCGACGAGGTGCGAGAGGCAGATGTTGATGGGGGCGTCTGTGCCGCCGATCACGCGGTCGCCGACTTCGATTTGACGGACGTGCTCCGCCCACTCTTTGCTGTTTTTGATGTTAGCCACTTGTGATTGCTCCAAATGTGTAGTTGCCGTTAAAGGTGATTTCGCCGTCCCAGTACAGCGGGTTGCTGCGGTAGTCGAGATAGAGCAACTGGCAGCGGGCGGGGGCGAGTTCGGCGAGCAGGGCTTTGATGACTTCGGCCTGCCCGATGCTGACCACGCGCTTGAGGACGATGGCGTATTTTGCCCAGTCGCCCGGCGCGCCGCCGAAGAGATGGCTGCCGTCAAAACTAAAGCTGCCGTCCCATGTTTTCTCTGTTACACGCTCCAAGATTTCGACCTCGCCAAGCTGCAAGTCTCTAAACAGGCGGCGGATGACGGCCGGCGTGCCCTTGAGCTGGTGCTTTTCGATGTAGCCGGCAATCAAATTACGCTG
The DNA here is from genome assembly GCF_916618725.1 of Eikenella sp. Marseille-P7795. Lineage (NCBI taxonomy): Bacteria > Pseudomonadati > Pseudomonadota > Betaproteobacteria > Neisseriales > Neisseriaceae > Eikenella > Eikenella sp. Marseille-P7795. The sequence continues at coordinate 21,821 of NZ_CAKAJZ010000010.1, forward strand.
CGCCTGCTCGGTTTCGGCAAAGCGCCAGCCTTCGGCGTCGCTGATGCTGTTTTCCCAAGCCAGCCACGGCAGCCAAACGGCGGCGCACACGGCCGGGTCTTTTGACTGCGTAATCACGCGCCAATCGATGGCGGCGGTTTCGGCCTCGGTGAGTTTTGCCAGCGCGTGCATCAGCGGGCTGTTGTTGCTGGGGAGGATGGTTTGGCTCATGTGCCGACCTCGCGGGCGGTGATGGTGGCGACGCGGATAAACTCGCCGGCGCTGCAAACGATGTCGGCGGCGGGCTGGATGAGACGCACTTTTTTCGCGCCCACCACATCGAGCGCACCGATGATTTTGGACAGCGCCAGCTCGCCGGCCAGCCCGCTGTTTTCGTCCAGCACCTTGTCTAAATCGCGGCGCTGCTGGGCGGCAACTAAGGTTTTATCGGGCCCGCTTTCAAACACGGTTTCATACTCGATGTTGATAATCTTCGGCGTGGCGGCTTCGACCTCGACCACATCATTCAGCGGGCGGCGCTCTTCGGCGGAGAGGTGGGTGGAGACGGCGGCGAGCAGCGCGGCATCCGGCACGCCTTGGTTGGCGTAGCTCTTGATATAGACGCGCACGGTGCCGGCCACGGGGCGGGTGGGGTTGGCGTCGGCCACGCCGTCCACGTCCAGCGCGTGGGCGATGTAGGCGGCACGCGGGCCGGCGGCGGCAAACTTTTCCGGGTGCAATTGGATGCGTTTGCGAAAATCACTGTCGGATTCTTTGATTTCGGGCACTGGCGGGGTTTGTGTGGGGTCGGCGGCTTGGATGATTTTGCGCGTAAGGCCGCGACCTGCGCCGATGTGGTCGAGGTCGGCACCGGCGGCCAATGCCAAAAAGCCGGCGCGGGTGGCCTCGTTGATGCGCTGGCGGACGAGCAGCTCGGAATAGGCCTGCTGCTGCAGGTCGATGGTGAGCGGCTCGCTCTCCAGCTCGAGCGTGGCGGCAATGACGCTGCGGATGTTTTCCGGGCAGAGGGCGATGAGTTGCTGTTTCTTTCGTTCAAAGATTTCCTCGAAGCTAAACAGCTTGACGGCATCGGGCGCAGGCAGTTGGGTGAGGTCGATTTCCATGTGGTTACAGTCCGACGATAAAGTTTTCGATTTGGCCGCCGAGCTGGCCGGTGATGCTGATTTCCACGCGCAGGCCGCTGTCAGCGGGGGCGGCGCGGGTTTCGGCGGCGGTAATCACCAAGCGCGGCTCCCATTTGGCGAGCGCCAGCACCACGGCTGCATTGCAGCGCAGCAGCGTAATCTCGTTTAGCGGTGCGTCCATCAACAGCGGCAGCAGGCTGCCATACTCCTCGCGCTGGACGCGGGTGCCGACGGCCGTGAACAGGATATTGCGGACGGACTGGCGGACGTGTTCGGCGAGCGGTAGCAGGCGGCCGCTGGTTTCGGACATCATTGCGGGCCTCCTGATAATCCTCCGCCGGGCAGGACGCCGCTGTGGACGTGGTCGTCGAGCACTACGCCGTTGCTGCTGACTTTACCGGTGTTTTCAAAATTGCCGTCGTGCTTAAAGTCGCCTTGGATGGTGGTGGTGCCGGTGGCACCGTTGCTGCCGGCCATGCCGGCCTGATAGGTAAACAAGCCTTGCACCGTTACTGCTCCCGTAAAGGTGCTCTGCGGGCAATCGACGGTGGTGAGGCTGGCGGCTTGGATGTGGGCGGTGTCGATGCCGGCAATATCGAGGCGGCTGGCGGCGTGGTTGTATTTGGCAACCGCGCCATCCGGAAACTTGACGATGGTCTCGTCTGCCGACTGGCCGGGCTGCGGAAACTGGGTGGAAGCCATGCCGCACAACACGACGCCGTTGGCCGGCTCGCCGCTGGGCGAGAGCACAAGGCAGTTTTCGCCGACGCTGGGCGGGCGGTGTACGGACACGCCGCCGGCGGCGGGCACAAAATACGGCAGCCAATCGGTGGTGAGGCCGCCGTGCAGCACGCGCACGCGGCCGGCGGCTGGGTCGCTTTCAGCAATGGTGCCCTGCTGGATGAGGTTGGCAAGCAGGCGGGAAATTTCGGCGGTGTTCATGGCGGCTCGTAAAATAGACGTGTGCCGATTATGCCGCCGCTGCCGCGCGCGGACTTGCGGCGGGCGGCTTGAGGGGATTTTTTACAAGCGGCAGCATGGGCTACCTGAAATTTCAGGTAGCCTGTTTTATTGCTGGGCGGCATTGAAATGCTGAATAACCAGCTCCTCAATCAGGCTCAAATCCTCCGACGAAAAGCCGAGCAGCTCGCGGGTGGGACGACCGTCTTCGCCGTAGTGGTGGGCGGCGGCGATGTAGGCGGCCAGGCCGGTCATAAAGCCGACGGCGGCCTCGTTATCGGTGGCTTTGAGCTTGAGATATTTGTATTGGTGCAGCTTTTTAAACATCAGCTTGCCGCGCGGGCTGTTATCCGGCTTGCCGATTTTGCTGCGGATGGCTTTAAACAGGTGGCCGGTGGTGTATTCCCAGCCGGCCACGGCATCGGTATCCGGTAGCTGGCGCAAGGTGCGAAAGCGGCGCAGCTTGCCGTTGTAAACAAAATCCTGCTCTGGGCGCAGCCGGCCGCCGAATTTGCGCGCGGCCACGCCACGGCGCGGGGTGAAGCGGCTGCCATCGGGCGCGATGTTTGCTTGGATGCGGCGTTTGTTGGCCTGGCGGATTTGGCGGCCGATGTCGCCGGCGAGGCGGCGGCGTTCGGCTGGCGACAACTTGCGGATGAGGGTGTCGAGGTTTTCGATATAGCGGTCGAGTTCGGGATACATTTTTCAGGTAGCCTCTTTCGGGTAGCCTTAACCGCCGAGGCCGAGGATGCCAGTGAGGTCTTGTTTATGCTGCGGCTCGCCCGGGTGGTCGATTTGGACGCTGCCTTGGTCGTCCACCAGGGCGCGGGTGCGCTCGGACAGTTTGAGCTCGATGAGGATGTCGTAGCGGTCGTTGGCGAGGATGTCGGCTTCGAAGCTGTAGGCGGCTGGATCGGTATCGCCGGGGCCGAGGATGTCGGGCTGGTTGGTTTGCAGCCAATGGACGACGGTGGTGTGCAGCACGTTGAGGTTGCCCGTAAAGTCGGTGATGAGCACGGACAGGGTAAATTCGACGGTATGCGACAGGGTGGCTTTGTAGGCGCGGATGCGGCCGTTGCCGACAAACATGGCAAATTTTTCCGGAGACTGCCCGATTTCAGGCAGGCTTTTTTCAATCGCGGCGCGGAGCGAAGCGGGTTTTTCCATAGTGTTCGATCTCTTCTTGGCAGTCGATGCAGCAGCGGCAGCCGATGACGGCTTGGCGGCGGGCTTCGGGGATGGGCTCGCCGCACTCTTCGCATTCGTAGGCGGAGACGGCTGCGGCGGCCTGGCTTTTTCGCGCCTGCTCTTCGATGGCGATGCGTCGGTGCATTTCCTCTATTTCGCAGGCTTTATCGATTTGGCGGCTCATGGTTTCGACGTGGCGGTGAGGCATTGCTGCAGGGTATCGCGGGCGATTTTGCACTGCGCCAGCTCGGCGTCGCGCTGCAGGTAGGCTTGGGCGAGATCGCCGTTGGTGGTGAGGCTGACGGGTGCACGGGTGCACTCGGGCACGGCGGGGCAGCTCGGCGGCAGATAACGGACGACGGTTTTCGGGGTGCAGGCGGCCAGCAGCAGCGTGGCGGCAATCACGGCTTGGGTGTGGCTCATGGCTCTAATCCCTCCAAATAGACGGTTTGCAGTTTGCCGCCAATGCGGCGCTTGACCGAGGTTTTGACCTGGTTGCGCTCGGCGCTGCGGTGGCGGCAGCCGAAATGCACCCAAGAGCGGATGCCGGGAGTATCGGGAAACTCCAAAATCAATTGGTCAAAAGTAATCAGCCCCTCGTCGCGCATCTGCACGATGTCTTCAGCCAGTTGGCGGCTGGTGAGGCCGCCGGCGCGGATGTCGGCGGCGGAGCCGTGCAGGTGGGCGGAGGTGGGCGAGCCGCCGGCGGCGCGATTGACCGCCGGGCTGCGGAAGCAGGAGGTGATGCGGATGGCAACGCTGCGCTGGTATTTTTGGCCTAAGCACGCGCGGATTTTTTCCAAGCGCGCGGCGGTGGCTTTGATGTTCTCTAGCTGTTCTTCATTGGGGGTGTTGTCGAGGCCGTGGGCGGTAGCGACGCTGCTGCGGGTGAGCTCGGCAAGTGAAAAATGCGGGGTGATTTGGACGGGGTCGGTCATTTTTTTAATTGCTCCTTAACGGCGGCGGGCAGCTCGGCGTCGCGCCAGGCGGCATTAGCCTGCAGCGCCTGGGCGAGGGCGTCGCGGCGGGCGGCGGCTTCGGCCTGGGCGGCGGTGAGCTGCTGCTGCATTTGTTGGTTGGCAGCGGCCAGCGCAGCGGCGCGCTCATTGGCCTGCTGGAGCTCGCTGCGACTGGTTTCGAGGTCGGTTTTGGCGGAGGCGAGCTGGGTCTGCACCGACTTGAGGCGGTAGTGCTGCACGGTTTGGGCAATGCCCGAGGCGGCAAGCAGCGCGGCGAGGATGAGGGGGAGGTTTAATTTGACGGGGAGCATGGTTTCGGTTTTCAGGTAGCCTGAACTGGTGCAAAAAATGCACCAGTTCAAAGTGAACTATTTCCAAAACGGAAAGAGTTCGGTTTATTTTTCAGCAGGCGCAGCTTGGGCGGCGTAGCGTGCGTAGGCGTTGGCGAGCTTGCTGTCGTAGTTGTGGCGTTTGTAGGCGGGGCCGTTGTAGAGGCTGGCGAATTTGGCCCAATCTTTTTTCTGCAGGGCGGTGTGCATGGTTTTGTTGGCTCGGATAAAGTTGGCAAAGGCTCGGAGCTGCTGCCCTTCGCCCTCCTTCATGGCGTCCACGAACTCATCCACGCTGTCGAAGCCGGCAGCATCGTGGTTAAAGCCCATGATTTGGAACAAGCCCCACGAGGCAGCGGCCATGCCGGCGGGTTTGTCGATGCTCATGGCGCGGGCAAGGCGCGGATATTCGGCCACACCGCCGCGATAGCCGCCCGGCTGCGGGTGGCAGACGTGCGGGGCTTCGGCGGCCATGCGCTCGGCAAAAGCCTTGCCTTTGGCTTTGACCAGCTCTTTATAAAAAATGTGGCGCTCGAACAGGATTTTGACGCGGCCGTCTTTCAGGTAGCCTGTACCGGCGCTCTCCACCTGCACCACGGCCTTGACGGCAGCGGGATCGACCTGCAGCAGCTCGGCGGCATAACGGATGTCGGCCTCTTTCAGGTAGCCTTTAGTGGGAGCGTGGGCGATGGCGGCTTGGGTGGCGGGCCCGCAAATGCCGTCGGCGACGAGGCCGCGCTGCTGCTGGTAGGCGGTGAGGGCGGCTTCGGTTTTGTCGCCGAAGTCGCCGTCGGCGGCGAGGGGGTGGCCGGCGGCAATGAGGGCGCGTTGCAAGACGGCGACGGCTTCACCTTTGCTGCCGTGTTTAAGCAGGGTCATGATGGTTTACTCCTATTGGATGGCGGTTGGATTTTGGTGACGTTGCCGCGCGCCATAAGGATGCTGCCGGTGTAGAGCGCGAGGCCGAGGATGAGCAGCCACACGATGAGGCGGTCGGCGCGCAGATAGGCGGCGCCGGCCAGCGCGGCCATTTGCAGAAAAATCAGGTAGGCGATGACGGAGGCCAGCGGTTTGTGCGTTTTGCCGCGTTTGTCAAAAAACATCACGCTGATGGCCGAGGCGGCGGCAAGGGCGCCGATGATGCCGTATTGCAGGGGGGTGATCATAAATCTGTCTCCTCTCGTTTGCGGCGGTCGATGATTGAGTAGGCGTATTGGATCAGGGCGACGGAAAAGGCAGAGGCGAGCACGGCGCCGGTGAACTCATTGACCTGCAGCAGACCACGCTCGGGCAGCAGCCAATTGATGATGGCGGCCGCGTCTTCGCCGCCGAACACGCCGGAAAAGTAGGAGAGCGCGAACAGCCAGGCTTTATAAACCGGGCCGTGGCCGCGACGGCTTAGGATAAACAGGCTGGAGCCGACCAGCGCGCCGAAGGCGATGGAGATGGGCAGGTGGTAGCTGCCGAGTACGATGACGGCGGTATTGACTAGGGCGGTGTGTTTGTCGGATGCAGGGGTTGGAGTCATGATTGGTTTAGTCCCACAAATTGACGGTTTTAATCACGGCCGGCCCGTTGTTGTTTTGTTGGGTGGGCAGGCTGATGGCGATGCCGGCTGGCAGCAGCGCGGGATAGCGGCATAGGCCGGGGTTGCGCTCCAAAATCTCTTCCACGCGGTTGCGGCTGCTGCCGTAGAGGCGGTAGGCGATGGCGCTGACGGTGTCGCCTTCAGCGCTGATGACGGTGTCGGCGGGTAGGTTGGCGGGGCGCATTTTCAGGTAGCCTCTTTCAGGTAGCCTTAAATCAGTTCGCTGTCGATGCGGCGGCGGCCGAGCAGCCAGGCGATGGCGTGATGCCCCTCGCGGCGGTAGTCTTCGGCCTGTTCCTGCTTGGCGGCGGCGCGTTCGGCGGTTTTGCCGGTGGCGTCGTAGTCGGCATAAGCCTCGAGCAGCAGGGCTTTGGTGTAGCAGTACACCGCGCGGCGGTAGCGGTGGATGCGGATGCTCTCGCCGTTGATGGTGAGGTCGTCGGCGCGGGCGAGCCGGGAGCGCAGCGGCAGCAGCTCGGCCAACTGGGCATTGACGTAGGCCACGGCCTCGATGGCGGTGTGGTGCAGGCGCTCGGCGGTGACGGTGGTGTCGATGCGGGCGGCGGCGCGCAGGTGGTCGAGGTCGATTTCCGGCCAAAAGCTGCCCGAGCTGATGCTTTTCAGCTTGGGCGGCTGCGCGTTGGTGGGCGCGGTGGGAAAGGTGAGTTCGGACATGGCGCGGCTCGGTTTCGGTGTTGGGGTATGGCGGCAGCGGCGGCGCAGGCTGGCGGCAAAGGAAAGAGGGAAATCCGGCAGACTGGCCGCCGCGCCCCATACGGCGGGGGAGAGGGTTAGCTGCCTTTGCTTAAGGCGGCGATGCGGGTTTTGACGCCGACGCGGTCGTTGTAGGTGAGCGCGGTTTCGTAGAGGCTGCAGGCGTAGTCTGGCATCTGCTGCTCTTCGGCCCATTCGCCGGCGGCTTTGAGCAGCTTGGCGCGGATGTTGTCGTTGATGTTGTATTGGTGCAGGCCGTCTTCGCCTTTGGCGGTAGCCCATCCGACTAGGGTTTTCAGGTGGTCGCCGGTGAGGGCGTGGCCGGCGGCAAGCTGGTCGGCGTACTCCTCCAACAACAAATCCGGCATTTCGCGCTGAAACTCGTCGGCAGTGGGCAGCTTGTGCTCGAGGGCAAAGGCGGCGAGCGGCATGGCCTCATCCAAGAGGCCGCAGTCAATCATCCAAATCAGCACGGTTGGCGTGATTTTGTCGTCGGCCTGGGCTTGCTCGCCCTGCAGCACGCCGGCAATCCATTCGGCGTAGGCGGGCAGCATGTCGGCTTTGGCCTTGGCTTTGTCGGTGTTGCTGTTGATGGCTTTGAGTGTGGTTTTGTCTTGATACAGTTGTTTGAGCAGTTGCTGGTAAACGCTCAATTCGGCGAGAGGGATGTCGCCGCCGGCTTCGGCGGCCAGGCGGGCGGTCTCCTGCAAAAAATGGCGGCGGGCGGGGCTGGTCATGGTGTATCCCTTATGTGTTCGGTAAACGGCCGGCTGCCGAAAGAGGCAGCCGGCTGGCGGGGTGGTTAGGCGGCGTATTCGAGGTTTTCCACCAGCACGGCGGCGCCGTACTCTTCGACGATGTAGTCGATGTTTTTGGACTGGTAGCTCTCGATTTGGTCGCGTTCGGGGGCGTCTTTGATGTGGCGGCGCTCGCCTCCGGTCTGGTAGTAGATGGAGAGGTTTTGCAGCGGCGTAATCAAGATGACGTCGGCGGGGAAGTTGGGCACATACATCACGGGCAGACCGCCGAGGGTGCGTTTTTCGTTCAGGCGGCCGCCGGCCTCGATTTCGGTGGCTTTGTCGCCGCTGGCATTGACGATGCGCAGGTATTTGTCGCCCACGGTGCGGCGGCTGGCGAGCACGACGAAGTCGGTGCGGTCGGCGAAGCGCTCGTCCATCATCTCGTTGAGCACGTCGGTGACGACGGCGTCGAGGTTTTTGTAGTCGGGCGCGCCGGGGCCGTATTTGACCGCCTGCTTGGTGGTGCCGATTTGGCCGGACTGCCAGCCCATGACGCGGGTTTGGTTTTCTTCGCGCATTTTTTGTAGCCAGCCTTTGGCCACGTCTTGCAGCAGCGGATTAGAGCTAAAGTCGCTGTCTTTGACACGTTTCTTGCCGTTCACGCCGATGGTAATCAGGCTGATGGCGATGGATTCGGCGATTTTTTTGTTGATGCGGGCGGGGAAATCTTTGGCAACGGCAGCCCAGCCGTCGATTTCGTCGTAGCGCAAAGCCACGTCGAAATTGGTTTTTTCCAGCAGGTATTTGCGGCTGCTCAAGCTGTGGATGCTGCGCGGGGTTCGGGTTTTATTGTTGGCGGCGGTGTCGGTGTTGGAGCCAATGAGGCCACTGGAGAGGCCGATGATTTCGCCGATTTTTTCGGTTTTGCCGAGGATGTTGATTTTTTGCAAGAGCTCGCTGGAGAGGGCTATTTCGTCGTACATCTTCTGCACGGCGGCGGGGTCGACGGCAAAGTCTTTGCCGACTTCTTCGGGGGCGATGTGGTTGGCGGCGGCGACGGCGCTAAACAGGCCGCTGATGGCAAGGCTTAATTGGGTTTTGCGCATGGTTTTGGCTTTCGTTTGATGTGATATGGCGGTTTAGGTGTGGCGTTTCAGGTAGCCTGCTGTTACCAGCTGACGGTGGGGGTGGGGTCGCCGCTGCCGGTGTGCTCTTGGCGCTCGCCGGCGGCGGTTTCGGTTTCGAGACGCTGTTTCAGGTTGTCAAATTCTTGGCGCAGTTTTTCGTGGTTGGCGGCCAGCTCGTTGTAGGCTTTGGCGTCGGCCTCCTGTTTGTCGAGCAGCTTCTGCACCAGTTCGCCGGCGGCTTGGTATTCCTGGCGCAGCTCGGCAATGGCTTGGCTGTAGTCTTGCTGCTGTTCTACGGCGGGCGCGGCGGGCGGGGTTTCCGGCTGCTCGGGTTTGTGGGCGGCGGTGAATTTGGTGAGCAGGCGGGCAAACAGGCTTTCGGCGCCGGCTTCGGTGAGCGGTTGGTCGGCGGTTTGGGCGGGTGCTGGGTTCGGGGTTTGCGGCATGACGGTTTCCTCGAGTAGGCGGTAGGCGGAAAAAACGGTTTTTTGGCTGCCGGCCTGTTCGGCGGCGCGGGAAAAGTTGGCGGTGGTGCCGAGGCTGGCGGGGGTGTCGGTGATGGCGAGGCCGGCGAGGTAGGCTTTGCCGGTGTCGGCAAAGGGGCGCACGATCTCCATGCTGGTATAGATTTTTTTGCCCTCGTCCCACAGTTTTTGCAGGGCGGGCATGATGGCGAGCTTGGCGAGCAGGGCGGTTTTACTCTCGTCTTTAAACCAGGGGGCGGTTTTGAGCTCGAGTACGTCGCCATAGCCGCCGGCGTAATCGGGCAGCAGGAAATTGACGTGCTCCAAGTTGATGCGGGCGCCGTAGATTTCGGGGTCGTACTGCTCGGCCATCTCCTGTAACTCTTGGGCGTTGATGAGGCGGCCGTCGATGGTGTCGCCGGATACGCCGACAATGCGCCAGTCGGTGGTGGCTTTGTTATCGGGCATGGGATTGCTCTCGCTGTCTTGGGTGTGGGGCGGGTTGGCGCGTAATAAGATGCGGATAGTTTGGCGGCAGCGGGTGGCGTGGTCTATCCGCTGTTGTTTTTGGGGGATTTTTTACAAATACGGGATGATGCCAGCAGTCGCAAAACGGGCGATTGTTGGCTTTATTTGATTACGCACCTGCAAACATGAGCAAACACACCCCGCCGCTGCCGCCGGCAGCGATTGCCAGCAACCTCGACCCGCGCATTCAGGCGCGGCTGCTGTATTGGCAGGGCTGGCGTATCTCCGACATTGCCCGCCTGCTCGGGCTCAAGCCGCCGGCCGTTTACAGTTGGAAAAACCGCGATAACTGGGACGGCGGCACGCCGATCCAGCGGGTGGCGGCCAGCGCGGAAATGCGGCTGCACCAGCTCATCAGCAGGCCGAAAAAATCGGATGCGGATTACAAGGAGATTAAGCAGCTCTTTGGATTGATGGGCGGGCAGGCGCGCAAAGAGGCGCCGCCGGAAGTGGCCGGGCTGGGCGAGGTGTTGCCGGATGCGCCGAAGGCGGCCGAGCCGCCGAAGAAAAAGGGGCTGCGCATGGTGGTGGATCACGGGCATCCAATCCCGACCATCGACAATCCGCCGCAGCCGCCGCGCGAAAAGCGGGAGCGGGTGCCGAGCAATCGGAAGCAAGAGCCGAATGTGTTTACTGCGGAGCAAATGCTGCGTGTGCAGGAGATTTTCCGCGAACAGCAGTTTGCCTATCAGCGCGCCTGGTGGCTGAACAAGGCGCGTTTCCGCAACCTGCTTAAAAGCCGCCAAATCGGGGCGACCTTTTTCTTTGCCCGTGAGGCGCTGATTGATGCGCTGGTATCGGGCAAAAACAAGATTTTCCTGTCGGCCTCGCGGGCGCAGGCGTTTATCTTTAAGCAATACATGATCAGCCTAGCGCAGATGGTGGATGTGGAGCTCAAAGGGGATGTGATTCTGCTGCAGAATGGGGCCGAGCTGCATTTTTTGGGCACCAACAGCCGCACCGCACAGGGGCGGCATGGTGATTTGTATGTGGACGAGTATTTTTGGATACCGGACTTTGAGGAGCTGACGAGGCTGGCGAAGCCGATGGCGGCACAAAAGCAATACCGCATTACTTATTTCTCTACGCCGTCTAGCACGGCGCATGCGGCTTATCCGTTTTGGACGGGCGAGCGGTTTAATCGCGGCCGACCGGAAGCAGAGCAGATTAAGCTAGATGTGTCGCACGCAGCACTGGCGGCGGGGCGCGCCTGCGAGGATGGACAGTATCGCCAAATCGTGACCTTGGACGATGCCGAGGCGGGCGGCTGCACCCTGTTCGACCGCCAGCAACTACTGCTGGAAAACTCGCCCGAAGAGTTCCGCCAGCTCTTTTTGTGCGAATTTACCGAGGACGGCAGCAATGTGTTTGGTTTTGAGCTGCTGCAGCGTTGTGCGGTGGATTCGTGGGATGAGTGGCGTGATTTTTATAAGCCGTTTGCGGCGCGGCCGGTGGGGATGCTGCCGGTGTGGATTGGTTACGACCCGACCGATTCAGGCGATGCGGCAGCGCTGGTGGTGGTATTGCCGCCGCGCTTTGCCAGCGACAAATTTAGGATCATTGAGCGGCACATGTTGCGCGGCAATAATTTCGAGGAGCAGGCGGCGTTTATTAAAAAAACCACCGAGCGCTACAACGTGCAAAAGATTGTGGTGGACAAGACGGGGCTGGGGGCGGCGGTGCTGCAACTGGTGCAGGGCTTTTTCCCGCCGGTGGTCGGGGTGCAATACTCGCTGCAAGAAAAGTATTTGATGGTTAATAAGATGCACTCGCTGCTGCGCGACCGGCGCGTGGAGTGGGAGCTGGATTACAAGGATGTTACGGCGGCGTTTTTGAGCATCCGCACGGTGGCGACGGCCAGCGGCAAGCATGTGACTTATGCCAGCGGCCGCTCCAATGAGTTGAGCCATTCGGATGTGGCTTGGGCGGCGCTGCAGGTGTTTTATCAGGAGCCGTTGGACGGATCGCTGGCGACCGGCGGCGGCGAAGTGGAGATTTTTTAAATGGAGCAAGCAATGAGCAAAATGGATGTTGAGGTGTTTAGTTTTGAGGATTTGCCCGGCGAACACGGGTTGTTTGATTTTTTAGGCTGCCTGAATAACGGGGTGTACTACGAGACGCCGGTGAGCTGGTTTGATGTGGTGCGCCTGCTGGAGCAGGGGGTGCATCATGCCTCGGCCATTCAAGCCAAAATCAATATCCTCAAGGTAACGTTTGAGCCGACCAAGTATTTATCGCGGGCGGAGTTTGAAAAGCTGGCGTTTAATTATTTGGTGCTGGGCAACGGCTACTTGGAGATGCAGCGCAACCGCTTCGGCGAGGTGCTGGGGATGCAGAGCAGGCTGGCGCTGTATATGCGCCGCGCATCGAATCTCAAAGATTTTATCTATTTGCGTAATGACGATTTCGGCGTGGACTACGAAAAAATCAGCGGCAAGCAAATCGTACACATCATGCAGCCCAACCTTAAGCAGGAGGTGTATGGGATGCCGTACTACCTGGCGGCGCTCAACTCTATCGACCTCAACGAGAGCGCGACGAGATTCAGGGTGCGCTACTACAAAAACGGCTCGCACGCTGGGTTTATCCTGTATGCGACGGATACCAAAATTGATGATGAGGGCTGGGATACAGTTAAGCAGCAGCTCCGCAATGCCAAGGGCGCAGGCAATTTTAAAAACGTGGTGCTGCGTGCGCCCGGCGGCAATCCAGATGGCATCAAGCTGATTCCGATTGCGGAGATCGCGGCGAAGGATGAGTTTTTAAATATTAAATCCGTGAGCGCCGAGGATATGCTGGCTATCCACCGCGTGCCGCCGTCGCTGATGGGTATCGTGCCCAAGGCAACCGGCGGGCTGGGCGATGCGATGACGGCGGCCAAGGTGTTTGCCCGCAACGAGGTGACACCGCTGCAGCAAACGTTTATCGACATCAACGAGCGGCTAGGGCTGGAGGTGTTTAGGTTCGCACCCTACGAGATAGAGCCGCAGGCAGCCTGACACCCCGCCCGCTTCCACAAAATCAGCTCCGATTTTTTCGGAGCTGATTTTTTTATTTTTACCACCCTGCAGGCTTCGCCCGTGCGCTCCCCTCCCGCCTGCCCGGCCTTTAAAAAATGAGTATTTTTTATGCAACACTTCTACTTTGGCAAAACCTAGCTCTGCCTTGGGTTTTGGCTAAAAAATGCGTGCTTAAAATTTACGCAGATTTATTCACGAATAATCAAAATTCGGCTTAATTGTGCGAGCCAGTTTCCTGCTTCTAGCTCTGTTCTACATTATTTTATATTTTCCATTGAAATCAATCATATTTATAACTCTATTTTCTGCCTTGTGTAGATTTAAACTTACGTCAAACGTTTGTTTATAAATAAATATGCGACGGACTCAAAATCCCCCGCCGCAAGGTGTGTCGGTTCGAGTCCGACCCTGGGCACCAAGATATATAACAGCCTGAAGCGAAAAACGTTTCAGGCTGTTTTTCTGTGCTCCACCGCCCCTGTTTTCGGGGCGGTTTTGTTCTACATTTCTGCGCTTGTTCTACATTTTGAAAGGATTTTGCGGGTTTGTCGGATGGATTTTGCGTGGCAATGGTCGTTTATACTCAGCCTGCAAGCACCTGCTGTCCTTCTATGAAATCAAAGACAAAAATTCAAAGCCGGTTATGCGCGGAGCAGCACGGCGCAAACGGTTTTCGCCATGGCTTTGGCATACGGCAAAAATTTTGCCGCGCCTGCTACTAATGGGCGGTGTTTTCTGTGCGGCAAAGGTGGTAAGATAGTTAAACTAAGACAAAAATAACGGTATCTATTCTCAAAAAGCCGAGATTTCAGCGCAGCCGGGCAGCCGCAATAAACCATGCGATAGGTTTTCAGGTAGCCTTCCGAGGGCTGGATGAATCGGCTTCAAGCAAGGAAAACGTTTATGGTACAACAAGCTGGAATAGACTTTGTGGTGGCGCCGGATTACCTGCCCGACCACTTCAGCAATTGGTATCTGCTCAGCAGCTGTTTGCAGCGGGAAACCGAGCTGGTTATTCATTTGCAGCTGCCTTCTTCGGCAGCGGAAATACAGGAGCTGGCCGAGGCCGGCAAAATGGCCATGCTGTATGCCAACGCTTTCGACGCCGTGGCGCTGATGAAAGACAAGGGCTACCTGCCGCTGGTGCGCTTGAAAGACAAGTTCGACGAAGCCGTGGTGGCCGTGTCGGCGGCATCGGAATACCAAAAACCGGAAGATTTGCCCGCCGACGCGCTGATCAAAACCGGCCCGAACCCAGACATCCGCTGCCTCGGCCTGCGCCTGCTCAAAGAAGCCGGGCTGGAAGCAGAGGGGCTGAAAATCGAAGAAGCGCCCACCTTCACGCAGGCCGCTTCCGCGCTGATTAAGGGCGACGCGCAAGCCGGTTTCTTTATGGCCGACACTTATGCCCACATGAGCAAGCGCACGCTGGAGCAGCTGCGCGTGTTGCAGGAAGGCAAATTTGAAGCGGTAACGCATATGGTGGTGCTGCATCCCGATTTTGCCGAGCAGCGGGAGCGGTTGCAGCAGGCTTTTGTGGAAATGGCAGGCAAGCCGGCCGGCCAAACCGCCTTGGAATCGCTCGATTTGCCCGCCGGCTTTGCCGCTGTAACGCAGGAAGAAGCCGAGCAGATGGTAACCGCGGCCGAAGGCGGCAAACAGGATGAATAAAGCCGGCAAACAGCGGATGCCGGCGGCTTTTGATAGGAATTAAACGATTATGTCCCACACCCATTCCATGCTCACCGTGATTGGCAGAGACCGCATCGGCATCGTGTTTGACGTGTCCAAACTCTTGGCCGAACACCAAATCAACATCCTCAATATCAGCCAGCAGCTGATGGGCGGCTATTTCACCATGATTATCTTAATGGACACCGCCCGCTGCCCGGACAGCCGTGAAGATATGCTGCGCGTGTTCGATGAAGCCGGCAAACGGCTGGGGCTGGATATACGTATGCAAAACGAAGCGCTGTTTCAAGCCATGCACCGGATTTGAGTTTTCAGGTAGCCTTTATGTCCAAAAGTAAAATCAGTTTTAATGTGGCTGAAGAAAAATCTGCGCGACTGGCTGTGTTGATTGATGCCGATAATGCCTCAGCGCAAAGCATTGATGCTATTTTGGAAGAAACAGCTAAGTTCGGCGAGGCAATGGCTAAACGGATCTATGGTAACTTTGTTGGAGATAACGGCAAATGGAAAGCTGTTATCAACGAACACGCTATCAAGCCGATGCAGCAGTTTGCCTATACCACAGGTAAAAATGCAACTGACGGCTTTATGATTATCGACGCGATGGATTTGCTCTACACAGGCCGTTTTGATGGTTTTTGCTTAGTATCTAGTGACAGCGATTTTACCGCGCTGGCCATTCGTTTGAAGGAACAGGGTGTAACAGTTTATGGCTTTGGTAAAAAACAAACTCCAGAAGCCTTCCGTAATGCATGTAGCCAGTTTATTTATGTGGAGAACCTAGTGCCCGAAGCTGTAGAAAAAACAGCAAATGTTGAGAAAATGAAAAAAGCAGTGGTGGAAGTATCTCTCAATCCAGTAAATACAAAAGCACAACCCACAGAAAAACTGCCTGAAATGTCACTACCTTTGGAAACTATACGCAAGGTTTTTGAACATGTTGACAACGAGTGGATGGCGATGACTGCTTTTGGAGCAACTTGGAAGCGGTTGCAGGTTGATTTCGATCCGCGTACTTACGGCTGTAAAAAGTTTACCGATTTGGTGAAAAAATATTCAAATATATTTGATTACCAGATGAGGAAAAATGAGGAAGGGACACAAGAGCATATGTATGTCCGACTCAAAATTTAACCAAGTCAAGCAATGTAAAAGGCTACCTGAAAAATGTCCTTCCGATTTTCCGAAATCCTCGAAACCGTCCGCATGGTCGCCGACCAAAACTTCGACGTGCGCACGCTCACCATCGGCATTGACCTGCACGACTGCATCTCGCCCGACCTCGACACGCTCAACCAAAATATCTACAACAAAATCACCCGAGTCGGCAAAGACTTGGTGGCAACGGCACAATTTTTGTCGGCCAAATACGGCGTGCCGATTGTGAACCAGCGTATTTCCGTAACGCCCATTGCCCAAATCGCGGCGGCCACGGGCGCAGACAGCTATGTTTCCGTGGCGCAAACGCTCGATAAAGCGGCGAAAGCCATCGGCGTGTCGTTTATCGGCGGCTTTTCTGCGCTGGCGCAGAAAGGCTTGTCGCCAGCAGACGAAATCCTCATCCGCTCCATCCCCGAAGCCATGAAAACCACCGATATTGTGTGCAGCTCGGTCAATATCGGCAGCACCCGTGCCGGCATCAATATGGATGCGGTGAAGCTGATGGGCGAAACCATCAAGCGCACGGCAGACATCACGCCCGAAGGCTTCGGCTGCGCCAAAATCGTCGTGTTCTGCAACGCGGTGGACGACAACCCCTTTATGGCGGGCGCGTTCCACGGCGCGGGCGAAGGCGACGTGATGCTGAACGTGGGCGTGTCTGGCCCCGGCGTGGTGCAGGCAGCCTTGGCCGATTGTGCGGGCAAAAACCTGACCGAAATTGCCGAAATCGTGAAGAAAACTGCCTTTAAAATCACCCGTGTGGGCGAGCTTATCGGGCATGAAGCAGCACGCCGCCTGAACATCCCGTTCGGCATTTTGGATTTGTCGCTCGCGCCCACGCCCGCCGTCGGCGATTCCGTTGCCCGCATTTTGGAAGCGATGGGCCTGACTGTGTGCGGCACGCACGGCACGACTGCCGCGCTCGCGCTGTTGAACGACGCGGTGAAAAAAGGCGGCATGATGGCCAGCAGCGCGGTGGGCGGGCTGAGCGGCGCGTTCATCCCCGTTTCCGAAGACGAAGGCATGATTGCGGCGGCCGAAAGCGGCATCCTGACGCTGGACAAACTGGAAGCCATGACCGCCGTGTGCTCCGTGGGGCTGGACATGGTGGCCGTGCCGGGCGACACCTCCGCCGCCACCATTGCCGGCATCATCGCCGACGAAGCCGCCATCGGCATGATTAACAGCAAAACCACCGCCGTGCGGATTATCCCCGTGCCGGGCAAGGATGTGGGCGAGAGCGTGAACTTCGGCGGGCTCTTGGGCTACGCGCCGATAATGCCGGTGAAGGAAGGGAGCTGCGAAGTGTTTGTAAACCGAGGTGGGCGGATTCCCGCGCCGGTGCAGTCGTTGAAGAACTAGCGTAAAAAGTAGCCTGCATAATTATTGAGTAAGGTACAGGCTGCTTTCTGGTTTTCAGGTAGCATGCTAAAGGGTGAAATATGGATTTCAACCAAACCGCAAGAGATACTTTAACGCGAGTTCAAACCGAGCTGGCACAAGGCAAAAATGAAATTTCGTGGACGGTTTACGACCCGATTATCGACCTTGACGGTTATCGGAAGCAGGTAAGGAAACAACATGGCTGGCGGGCCTATTGCATGACAGCAATGACGACATTCCTGCTGGCTTTTATGCTGATTGGTGTCGGATCGAAAGTTTTTGGAACGATTGGTGGAAGTGTTGGCGCTGTCATTTCGGTTGCTGTTGCGGTATGGTCAGTGCGGAAAAATGGTAAAGATCGGCAAAAGGAATTAAGTAAAGAAAATATTGAATACCGCATCTGCGTGAATTTCGCAAAACGGCGCTTCGTGGTTGTTACCGATGGTATTTCAAGCAAAGATATGAAGTTCAATGATAAAAAATGGGCGCTGCCCGCATTCAATCTGCCCGAAAATGCCACGCCAAAAGAAACTGCCCAACGCGATACACTGCAAAACGCTCTGATACAGCAAATGAGCGTGCGTTTTGTGGAATATAAAGTATGGTAGTTTGGTTTGCCTAAATGTGAGTTAATGTTGCAATGAAACGTTTTCAGGTAGCCTGCCCCCAGTACGAAACAAACCGAGCACGAAATGCAAAACCTGTTTTACTGCCATTTGGCAGGCGATGATGCCGAACGTTGCCGCGCCCTGGCCGCTGCGCTCCAAAGCTCGCCCGATTTTGTTTTCTTAGAAAAGATTTTCGCGCCCGAAGCCGATATTTTTTGCTTTGTATTCTTGCCCATGCAAAAGTCCTTCCGCTTCAAATATGATTTCGGCTGGGGGCAGATGATCGACAGCCGCGAAAATTGGACGGCAGGTGAAACCGCCGTATTGGAGGCGGCGGTAAACCGTGTTGCAAAAAATATTTTTTCAGGTAGCCTTTAGCGGCTGCCGGCTTTGCCGCAAGCCGCCACACTTTTTCAGGTAGCCTCAAGCAGTTTCAGGTAGCCTCAAACAATCAACAATCGAGAGATGGAAAGAACACAATGAAACGCATCTTCCAACACCCGCAAGGCCGTAAAGCCCTCGTTACCTACATCACTGCCGGCGATCCCAATCTGGAAACCACGCTGGAGCTGATGCACAGCCTCGCCGCCAACGGCGCCGACATCATCGAGCTGGGCGTGCCCTTTTCCGACCCGATGGCCGACGGCCCCACCATCCAGCGCGCCGCCGAACGCGCCCTGGCCAACGGCGTAAGCCTGAAAGACGTATTGGAAACCGTGCGCCGCTTCCGCCAAAGCAACCAAAACACCCCCGTGGTGCTCATGGGCTACCTGAACCCCATCCACAAAATGGGCTATGCCGAATTCGCCCACGCCGCCGCCCGTGCCGGCGTGGACGGCGTGCTCACCGTGGACAGCCCGATCGAAACCATCGCCCCGCTGCAACAGGCGCTCAAAGCCGAACACATCGACACCATCTTCCTCATCGCCCCCACCACCGGCGAATCGCGCATTGCCGAAATCGCCAAGCTCGCCTCCGGCTTCGTGTATTACGTTTCGCTCAAAGGCGTAACCGGCTCCAGCCAGCTCGACACCGCCGAAGTGGCGGAAAAAATCGCCGTGCTGCGCCGCCATGTGCCGATTCCGATTTGCGTGGGCTTCGGCATCAGCGACGCCGAAAGCGCGCGGCAAATCGCCGCCGTGGCCGACGGCGTGGTGATCGGCAGCCGCATTGTGAAAGAAATCGAAGCCAATCCCGGCCGCGAAAGCGAAGCGGTGGGCAAACTGGTGAAAAGCCTGAAAGAAGCCGTGTGAGGCTACCTGAAAAATTTGAGGCTGCCTGAAAATGACCCGCACCGAACTGATCCGCTTGGGCGAACGCATCCTGGCCGCGGAAGACGATGAAGCCCTGCTGGAAGACTTGATGGCGCAGTTCGACCGCCACGTGCCGCACCCCGAAGGCAGCAGCCTGTTTTTCTACCCCGCAGGCTGGAACGCCCGCAGCGGCAGCTTGGCCGATTATGCGCCGACGGCGGAAGAAGTGGTGGATGCCTGCCTGGCCTACCGGCCGGTGTGCCTGTGAGCAGCTTGCCAAAGTGCCGCCACCGGGCAAAACTTGCCTAAACCGCCGCCATTGGCTACCATCCCGCCCGGCTGTTGCCCCGAGCGGCAAACCAAACCCAAATTAGGAGCAAATGGAGTAAATCATGAGTTGGCTCGACAAAATCCTCCCCCCGAAAATCAAACGCGAAGACAACGGCAAATCCGGCGTGCCCGAAGGACTGTGGCGCAAATGCCCCGCCTGCGCCGAAGTGCTGTATGCCTCCGATTTGGAACACAACCACCAAGTCTGCCCCAAATGCGGGCACCACAACCCGCTCAGCGCCCGCGAGCGCCTCGATTTGCTGTTAGACGAAAACGGCCGCGAAGAAATCGGTGAGAGCGTGAAGCCCACCGACATCCTCAAGTTTAAAGACAGCAAAAAATACCCCGACCGCCTTAGCGCTGCCCGCAAGGCCACCGGCGAAAACGACGCATTGGTGGTGATGAAGGGCGAGATGGACGGCCTGCCCGTGGTAGTGGCCGCGTTTGAATTCCGCTTCATCGGCGGCTCGATGGGCTCGGTGGTGGGCGAGCGCTTCGTGCGCGGCGTGCGCGCGGCGGCGGAACACGGCTGCGCTTTCGTGTGCGTGGCCGCTTCTGGCGGGGCGCGCATGCAGGAAGGCTTGAGCTCGCTGATGCAGATGACCAAAACCAGCGCCGTGCTGCACCTTTTGAGCGACAAACGGCTGCCCTTCATCTCCGTGCTCACCGACCCGACCATGGGCGGCGTGTCTGCCAGCTTCGCCTTTTTGGGCGACGTGGTGCTGGCCGAGCCGAACGCGCTGGTGGGCTTCGCCGGCCCGCGCGTGATCGAGCAGACCGTGCGCGAAAAATTGCCCGAAGGCTTCCAGCGTGCCGAGTTCCTGCTGGAAAAAGGCGCCATCGACCAGATTGTGGACCGCCGCGAAATGAAGGTGCGAATCGCCAAACTTATCCGCCTGCTGCGCAACCAGCCGGTGGCGGCTTAAACTGAACGCGAGCGAAGAAACAGGCCGGGGCAAAATCCGGCCTGTTTGGTTGTTGGTGATATAAAAAAGTTGGAGGCTACCTGAAAATGGAAAAATTTTTCAGGTAGCCTTTTGCTTGCGGGCTTATTTGGCTTTGCTGCGGCGTTCGGCTTGGCGTTCGGCGCGTTTGGCTTGCAGCTGGGCTTCGTGCTCGCGGGCGGCGGCGAGCCAGTTTTGCCATTGCTCGGGGGTTTCCAGGGTGATGCGGCCGATTTGGCCGTCGCGGAAGTCGGTGAGGAGGGCTTCGGCGGCTTTTTGGTAGTTGATGCGGCCGCCGCCGAGCAGGGCGCCGCGCCGGCGGCCGATCCATTCGAGCCAGTCGCTGTCTTGCCAGAGCGGGCTGTCTTCGGGGTTGGCCTGGTAGCGCGCTTGCAGTTGGGGGAGGTAGTGTTGGCGCAGGTAGTCGAGCAGTTCGAGGGCGACGACTTCTTCGTCGAGGGCGTTGCGGCCGACGGCGCCGCTAGCGGCGAGGTTGTAGCCGCTTTGGGGGACAATGATTTTGGGCCAGAGCATGCCGGGGGTGTCGTAGAGCCAGAAGTCGTCGGCGAGGAGGAGGCGCTGCTCGGTTTTGGTGATGCCGGGCTCGTTGCCGGTTTTGGCGGATTTTTTGCCGGTCATGCCGTTGATGAGGGTGGATTTGCCTACGTTGGGGATGCCGCAGATGAGGACGCGCAGGGGGCGGTCGATGCCTTGCCGGTGGGGAACGAGGGCGCGGCAGGCGGCGGTGATTTTTTGGGCGGCTTGGCGCTCGGAGGCGTCGAGGGGGATGGCTTGGGTGCTGGGGCGGTTTTGCAGTTCGGCAAGCCAGATTTGGGTGAGCTCGGGGTCGGCGAGGTCTTGTTTGTTGAGGAGGTAGAGCTTGGGTTTGCCGCGTGAGAGTTGGGCGAGCAGGGGGTTTTGGCTGGAGGCGGGCAGGCGGGCGTCGAGCATTTCGATCACCATGTCGGTGCTTTTGAGGCGCTCGATGAGGGCTTTTTTGGTTTTGTGCATGTGCCCGGGAAACCATTGGATGCTCATGTTTTTCTTTCTGTGGATTGGGGTGGCGGTATTGTAGCGCAAGAGGCTACCTGAAAAATGTTTTCAGGTAGCCTTTGTGTTGCCGTATTCGGGTTAAACCGAAGCCGGGCTTCAGATTTCTCGGCCGCTTACCCAGTTTTGGATGGCGCGGGCGTCGTTCACGCGGGTGGTGGGCGAGGGGGAGTTGAGCAGCACGATAATCAGCGGCTGGCGCTGTACGTTGGCATACAGCACCATGGAGCGGCCGCTTTCGCGGATGTAGCCGGTTTTCTGCAGGGAGATGTTCCAGCTGCCTTCGCGCACAAGGGCGTTGGAATTGCGGTATTGCTGGGTGCGGCCGTTGCTGGTGTGCGCGGAGCCGGAATTGGAGGTGGAAAACTGGCGGATGAGCGGGTATTCGTGGGCGGCGCGCACGAGCAGGCTCAGGTCGCGGGCGGTGGACACGTTGCGGAAGTCGAGGCCGGTGGGGTCGTAGAAACGGGTTTGCTGCATGCCGAGGCTTTGCGCTTTGCGGTTCATGGCCGACATGAAGGCGGGCAGGCCGCCGGGATAGTTGCGGGCTAGTGAGTGGATGGCGCGGTTTTCGCTGCTCATCAGGCCTAGGTGCAGCATTTCGCGGCGGCTGAGGGTGGTGCCGACGGAGAGGCGGCTGCCAGTGCCTTTGAGGCGGTCGATTTCGGCTTCGGTGATTTCCAGCGTTTCGTTCATGTTTTGGCGGGCGTCGAGCACCACCATGGCGGACATGAGCTTGGAAATGGAGGCGATGGGGCGGACTTGGTCGATGCCTTTCTGATAAAGGATTTCGCCGCTGCGGCCGTTCATGATGAGGGCGGATTGTGAGGAGAGCAGGGGGCCTGCCACGGCGGCTTGGGCTTCCACGCGCTCGGCGGGGCGGCTGCTGAGGAAAGTGCCGAGCGGGTCGTCTTGCACGGGCAGGTTTTGCTCGAGGAATTGGCCGAGTACGTCGATGTCGTCCTGTGCGGCGGCGGGCAGGCTGGCCAGGGCGAGGCCTAGGCCGGCGAGGATGAGCGCACAGTGTTTTTTGAATGCAAACATTTCTTACCTATCAATATGTTGTATTGGGTTTGAAGCATGGTTTCCACCCGGCGGATGCTGCGCCGAATGGGCAAATATTTGTTTTAACGGTGAATAATGAAAACTTAGTTATTTTCGGCAAAAACGGAGTGTTTGTAAACCCTATATTGTGTAAAAGATTTTTTGTGAAACGGGTTGGCACGCTTTGGAATATTTGAATGGTGAAGAGAGTGTTTAAATGGGCAAACTGGAATAAAGGCTACCTGAAAAACAGGGTTGCCCGTTTTCAGGTAGCCTTTGCTCTGTATAACAGTTTGATTAGAAAGTATAACCGGTTTGCAATTCTTCATCGCCCACCAGCTCCAGCAGTAGCTCGTAGAGCGGGGCGAGCTCGCGGTAGCGACGGGTGGTGCGGCGCAGGTAGTTGAGGAAGCGGGGGATTTCGGGGCGGTATTTGCCTTTGCCGTCGCGGTGCCACAACCGGGCGAAAATGCCGGCCACTTTCAAATGCCGCTGCACGCCCATCCATTCGAAATCGCGGTAGAAACGATCGAAATCGGCGGGCACGGGCAGGCCGGCGGCGCGGGCTTTTTCCCAATAGCGCACGGCCAGATCAATCACAAATTCTTCTTCCCATTCGATAAACGCATCGCGCAGCAGGGAAACCAAATCATAAGAAATCGGGCCGTAGAGCGCGTCTTGGAAGTCGAGCACGCCGGGTCGGCCGGGCGTGAGCATCAGGTTGCGGACGATGAAGTCGCGGTGCACATACACCTGCGCTTGGGCGGTGAGCACGGGCAGCAGGGTGTCGAGCGCTTGCCGCCACAGCTGTTGCTGTTTGAAATTCAGGCTTCGATTCAGCTCTTTGGCCACAAACCAATCGGGAAAGAGCTGCATCTCGCGTCGGAACACGGCTTTGTCGTATTCAGGTAGCCTGCCGGGCTGGCTGGATGCTTGCAGCGCCACCAAGGTGTCGATCGCATCCAAGAGCAGGGCGCGGTGTACTTCGGGGCGCTGGTCGTGTTGCAACGCGGCCAGATAGGGCACTTTGCCGAAGTCTTCCAGCGCGGCAAAACCGCGCGCCACGTCGTGATGAAACACTTGCGGCACATGCACGGCGGCAAAAATCTCGCGCACGCGCAGATAAGGCTCGATGCTCATTTTATCCGGCGGCGCATCCATGCAGATCACGCTCTCGCCGTTGGCGAATACCGCGCGGAAATAGCGGCGGAAATCGGCATCGGCAGCGGCGAAGGATAGGGTGAATTCCTGCTGCGGATAACGTTCCTGCAGCCAGCTTTGCAATTCTTTTTCTCGTTCCATGGTATTTTTCGGGTTAAAATATGCGCCATTTTAACTGGCCACAAGAAATTTGGGGTGATTCTTTGTCTTGCTTTTTCCGATTGAGCCCGATGGCGGCAGCCGTGGTTGCAGGTTTGAGCCTGCCCAGCGCGCTGCTGGCCGAACCCCTGTCGCTCGCGGCAGACGGCGCCGCCTGCCACCAACCGAACGCACCCAAACACATGATTGCGCCCGCCCAAACCAGCGGCGAAGGCGAGCCGCCCGAAGACGCCACCCGCGTGAATGCCGACCGCGTTATCGGTCAGAGCGACGTGCGCGTGCGGGCGGAAGGCGATGTGGTGGTGGAGCGCGGCAACCAGGTGCTCAATGCGCAATGGATCGACTACAACCAAGCGCAGGACACTGTGCGTGCCGGCAACCGCTTTACGCTGGAGCAGGGTGCGGGGCGCGTGAGCGGCGAAAACCTGCGCTATAAGATGGACACCCGCCAAGGCGAAGCCACCAACGCCCGCTTCGAAGCCGAAAGCCGCGACGGCCGCCGCCTGCAAGGCACCAGCCAAACCCTGCGCATGGACGGTGAAAACCGCTACCGCTTGGAAAACGGCCGTTTCAACACCTGTAACCCGGGTGACGAAAGCTGGTATATCCGTGCCAAAAGCATTGAAGCGGACTACGCCAGTAACATCGGTGTGGCGCGGGATGCCTCGCTGGTGGTGGGCGGAGTGCCTTTGTTCTACACGCCGTGGATCGATTTCCCGCTCAACGGCAACCGCAAAAGCGGCTTACTCGTGCCCACCCTCAAGGCCGGCTCAGATGGCGTGGAAGTAACCGTTCCCTACTATTTCAACCTCGCGCCGAACTACGACCTCACCCTCACGCCCAAGCTCTACAGCCGACGAGGCTTGCAGCTGGCCGGCCAGTTCCGCTATCTGCAGCCCAAATACCAGGGCGACATCAGCCTGGCCGTGTTGCCGAAAGACCAGCTCAGCAGCCACGACACGCGCAGCCAAGTGGATTGGAAACACCAGCATCAATTCAGCCGCAGCCTCAGCGGCGGCATTGATTTCCACCAGGTTTCCGACGATGACTACTACCGCGATTTCTACAACCGCACCGACATCGCCACCAATGTGAACCTCAATCGCCAAGCATGGCTGAGCCATCAAACCGAGCTGTGGGGCGGTAGCCTCAACAGCTACGCCACGGTGCAGAAATACCAAACCCTGGCCAATGCCGACGGCTATAAAGGCGACCAGCCCTATGCCCTGCTGCCTCGCCTAAGCAGCCAGTGGCAGAAACGCTTCGGCATCGCCAGCTTCCAGCTGTTTGGCCAATACACCAATTTCCGCCACGACAGCAAGCAGGAAGGCAGCCGCCTGGTGCTGAACCCCAGTATCAGCACCGAATTCAACCGCGAGTGGGGCTACATCCGCCCGAAAGCCGCTCTGCACGCCACCTACTACGATTTGGAAAGCTTCAACGGCCAGCAAGCCCGCCGTTTCAGCCGCGTGCTGCCCATTTTCAGCGTGGATAGCGGCATGACTTTCGAGCGGCCGGCCAGCTGGCGCGGGCGCGATTACGTGCAAACCCTTGAGCCGCGCCTGTTCTACACCTACATCCCCACCAAAGAGCAAAACGATATCCCGCTGTTCGATACCTCGGAAAACGGCTTCAGCTACGACCAGCTGTTCCGCGAAAATCGCTTTGCCGGCCACGACCGCATCAATGCCGCCAACTTCCTTACCATGGCCGTGCAAACCCGTTTGTACGACGCAAAAAACGGCGAAGAACGCCTTTCCGCCGGCATCGGCCAGCGCCTGTATTTCACCCGCGACGACGTGCTACTCGACGGCAGCCGCGTGCAGCGCCGCAGCGGCCATTCCGATCTGCTCGCCTTCGCCCACGGCCGCGTAACCGACAGCGTGTGGCTCAACAGCGAAGTGCACTACGACACCAGCCAAAACGCCGCCGCCAAATACAACCTCGGCCTGCGCTACAGCCCCGAGCCCGGCAAAACCGTGGGCGCGCGCTACCAATACCGCCGCCGCGGCGAAATTTATGACGACGTGTACGGCAAAGTGCGCCAGGCCGACGTGTATTTCCAATGGCCGGTTCGCCGCAACCTGTATCTGGTGGGCCGCCACAGCTATTCCTTCAGCGAACACAAGCCGGTGGAACACCTCCTGGGCATGGAATACGTGAGCAACTGTGGCTGCTGGAGTCTGAGCGCCGTCGGCCAGCATTATGTGAACGGCGTGAACTCCAGCAAAAACGCCTTCTTCCTCCAGCTGCGCCTGCGCGACTTGAGCAGCCTGGGCAATAATCCTTTCGAGCAACTGCGCCAGTCGATTCCTGGCTACACCAACATTGATGAGGTAATGCGTAAATGAAAATGAAACCTTTGCTTGCGGCCTTGGGCCTGTGCCTGACTTTTCAGGTAGCCTCTGCCGACACGGTTAAATCGGTGGACAATATCGTGGCCGTGGTGGAAAACGAAGTCATCACCCAGCGCGAGCTGAGCCAGGCCATCGCTCACAGCCGCAGCCAGCTGCCGCGCGGCAGCCAGGTGCCGGAGCAGGATTTGCAGCGGCAAACGCTCATGCAGCTGGTGAACCAGTCGCTGCTGGTGCAGGCCGGCAAACGCAACAATATCGAAGTGCCGGATGGCGAAGTGGAAGGCGAAATCGCCCGCATCGCCGCCGCGCGCCACCAGAGCGTGGCGCAGTTTGAGGCCGCCCAGGCGCGTTTGGGCATCGACAAAGCCGGGCTGCGCCGCCAGGTGCGCGACAGCCTGATTGCCCAGCGCGTGCAGCAGGGGCAGGTGGCGAGCGCGGCCAAAGTGAGCGACGAAGAAGTGAGCGCCGCCATCAACCGCGCCCGCGCCCAAGGCATGACCCTGCCGCAGGCCACGCCCAAACCGCGCTACCATGCGCAGCATATTCTGATTAGCGGCCAGGGCGAGCGCGCCCAGCGCCTGGCGCAACGCCTGTCGCAAGATGCCAAGGCCGGCGCCGATTTTGGCCAGCTGGCGCGGCAGTATTCGCAGGATGCGGGCAGCGCGGGCAACGGCGGCGAGCTGGGCTGGCTGTCGGTGGGCGAGACTGTGCCCGAGTTTGAGCGTGCCATGAGCGCCCTGAAGCCGGGCGAAATCAGCCGGCCGGTGCGCAGCCAGTTTGGCTGGCACGTGATCCGACTGGTGGAAGTGCGCACGCCGAATACGCCGGAAGACCGCATCCGCGCCGGAGTGCACGACGCCATCGCCGCGCAGAAAACCCAAGCCGCCATGCAGCGCCTGCTTCAGCAGTTGCACGAAGGCAGCTTTATTTCCATCCGCATGTAGCGGCACGGGAGGCTACCTGAAATTTTCAGGTAGCCTTTTGCTTGCCGGCGTGTTTGCCTAGGGCATTGGCAGGCATGGCGGCACCGGTTTCGGCCGGCCTCGATGCAGGCGGTATTGCACGGAGTTTTGCGTTTCCGCCATAAATCATTTTCAGGTAGTCTTTATCATGGTTGCCTATTCCCCTTGCGCTTCATCCTGCGCGAACCATATTTGTTTACCCAACCCGATTCATCCAAACCATTTAGAGAGAAGAAACACCATGCGCCCGCTCACCGCCACCATCCGCCTCGGCCACCTGCGCCACAACTACCAACTGCTCAAACGCCTGCACGGCAACAAGCTGCTCGCTGTGATCAAAGCCGATGCCTACGGCCACGGCGCCGTGCGCTGCGCCCGCGCGCTGGCTGATTTGGCCGACGGTTTCGCCGTGGCCACGCTGGATGAAGCCATCGAGCTGCGCGAAGCCGGCATTACCGCGCCCATCGTGATGCTCGAAGGCGTGTTTGAGCCTGCCGAATACGCCGCCGTAGACGAATACCGCCTGTGGCCCGGCGTGCAAAACCAATGGCAGCTCGAAAGCCTTTTGGCACACCGCTGGCAAGAGCCGGTAACCGTGTGGCTGAAAATGGATTCCGGCATGCACCGCGTGGGCTTTTTCCCGCAAAACTTCGCCCCCGCGCACCAAGCCCTGCGCCAAAGCCCGCAAGTGGCGCACATTGTGAACATGACCCACTTCGCCCGCGCCGACGAGCCGGAAAACCCCATGACCGCCGCCCAGCTCGCCGCCTTCGACACCGCCGTGGCCGGCCTTTCCGGCGCGCAGAGCCTGGCCAACTCCGCCGCCATCCTCGCACACCCCGCCGCCCGCCGCGATTGGGGGCGTGCCGGCCTCGCCCTCTACGGCATCGAGCCCTTTCCCGGCGCCTGCCCCGAGCTCAAACCCGTGATGCGCCTCACCAGCCGCATTTTCGCCGAACGCGCCCTCCAGCCCGGCGAACCCGTGGGCTACGGCGCCACCTTCGTTACCGAGCGCTCCACCCGCATCGGCATCGCCGCCTGCGGTTATGCCGACGGCTACCCGCGCACCGCGCAAAACGGCTGCCCGCTCACCGTAAACGGCCAGCCCAGCCGCCTCATCGGCCGCGTGAGCATGGACATGCTTGCTGTGGAGCTCGACCACCACCAAGGCGTGGGCAGCGAAGTGGAGCTCTGGGGCGACGCCGTTTCCGTGGATACCGTGGCCCAATCCGCCGGCACCATTCCCTACGAAATCCTGTGCCACATCAAGCGCGCCCATTATGTGTATCAAGAATAATCAATAGATTAAAGGCTACCTGAAAAAAGCTGTAATGGCGTTTCTGCGAAGCTTTAACGCAGTGAAACAGTTTTCGCTTTCAGGTAGCCTGTGGCTTGAGGCTGCCCGCATCCCATCATTCATCGACAACGCCCATGAAAAAACTCCTCCCCTTCCTGCTGCTCGCCCCCTTGTGCGCTTCAGCCCAACCGCTTGGCGCAGGCACCTACAAACACGTCGAATGGGGCGTTCACGGCGGTGCCGACATCCGAAAAATGCTGGTGATCGAAGTGTTGCCCAACAGCCGATACTGCCTGCTTTCCGTCATGGATTACAAAGAAGACAGCGCTGCCGGCAGGTGGCAGCGCAGCGGGGGCGGCATTCGTCTCGGCAACGGCCTGCGCCTGCGGCAGAGAAATGGCCAAGTGTATGCCGGCCAACAAGCTGTGCAATACGAACCCTATGCCAGCAAAAGCAGAGAAGACTACGCCACTGCGGTTTGCAATGAAATAGCAAGCAATAGCACGCCGTCGCGGTAAAGTTGTTCTACTGTTTTGAGGCTACCTGAAAAACAGCCTCGCATCCATGCCCGGCGTTTTGCCAAACCCACCCAACACACATCAAACCACCCATGCCATCCTCCCTTTCCCCCGAAAGCCTGATCGAAGCCGCGCTGCTCACCCAAGCCGAGCCGCTGCCCGAGCGCACCCTGCGCCAGCTGTGCCAGCCGCCGCTTTCCGCCGACAAGCTCGAAGACGTGCTCGAAGCCCTGCAACAGCGCTGGCAGGGCAGGGCGCTGCAATTGGTGCGCAGCGCCGAAGGCTGGCGTTTTCAGGTAACCTCTGCCGCCTTCGAGCGTCTGGGCAGCCTGCAAGAGCAGCGCATCCCGCGCTACTCCCGCGCCGTGATGGAAACCCTGGCCATCATCGCCTACCGCCAGCCGGTAACGCGCGGCGACATCGAAGCCATCCGCGGCGTGGCCGTGTCGCAAAACGTGATGCAAACCCTGCAAGAGCGCGGCTGGATAGAAAGCATCGGCAAACGCGACACCGTGGGTCGCCCCAGCCTGTGGGCCACCACCCAGGCCTTCCTCACCGATTTGCAGCTGAGCAGCCTCGAAGCCCTGCCGCCGCTGGCCGAGCTGGGGGAGCTGGTGTTGCCCGAATTGGGCGTGGGCGCGGAAACGGAAGGGGAAGAGGAAGAAGAAGCCGGGCAAGAGGTGGAGTGAAATTTTCAGGTAGCCACCGCGCCCGTGCAGGCTACCTGAAAAATCTGCGGGCGGTTTTGCGATGGAGGCAATCGGAATATGAGCGAACTGTGGCAAAGCATCCAGCCGTTGAGAGTAGCCAACGGCTGGACTATCGACATCAACAATTTATACGAAGCGCCGCTTTCGCCGGACAACCTGGATTGGTATTACGGCGAATATCTGCTATGCGCCACCAATCCGCATAAAAAACTGTGTTTCGATTCCTCATTCGAGCCGGAGGGCGACCCCGATGGCTGCCTGGTTGTCCGCTTTTTCTCCATGAAAAAAGGGGCGGGCAAACCAGATTTGGAAGTGGACCAATTCTTGGGCAAGTTTGAAACCCGGGATAAAGCCGAATTTATCCGCACAGTAGAGCGGTTTATGTTTACTTCTGCCTTGCCGGAAGTCGAAAAATAAGCCATGCCAAGCCAAGGCTACCTGAAAGCGCAGGAAGACGCGTTTCTGCGAAGCTATAGCGAATCAAATTAGCTTTTGATACAAGGCAGCGAGCCGCAGACAGTACAGGAGTACGGCAAGGCGAGCTAACGCCGTAGCGAAAGTTAAGTTGGTTCGCTATAAAATGCTAGCCGCAATGCAAGCCAAACCCGCCAGCCTTTTTTCAGGTAGCCTTTCCATTTATTTGCCCTGCGCCGCCCGCGTATAATCTGTTTTATTCCCCCACCGTCGTCCCGCCATGCCCGCCGATCGCAAAATCATCCACATCGATATGGACGCCTTCTACGCCTCGGTAGAACTGCGCGAGCAGCCGCATTTGCGCGGCCAGCCCTTGGTGGTGGCGTGGGAAGGCAAGCGCTCGGTGGTGTGCGCCGCTTCCTATGAGGCGCGGCGTTTCGGCCTGCATTCGGCCATGTCGGCCCTTACCGCGCGGCGGCTGTGCCCGCAGGCCGTGTTTGTGCCCCCGCGCTTTCCGCTCTACCGCGAAGTGTCGCAACAGATTCACGCCGTGTTCCGCCAGCATACCGATTTGGTTGAGCCGCTCTCGCTGGATGAAGCCTATCTGGATGTGACCCAAAACAAGCAAAACCTGCCCTACGCCAGCAAAATCGCCTGCGCCATCCGCGCCGAAATCCTGCGCCAACCCGGCCTCCCCGCCTCCGCCGGCATCGCGCCCAACAAATTCCTCGCCAAAATCGCCTCCGACTGGCGCAAGCCCAACGGCCAATTCGTCATCCCCCCGCCGCGCATTGCTGAATTCCTGCTCACCCTGCCGCTGGGCAAAATCCCCGGCGTGGGCAAGAAAACCCTGCAAAAAATGCACGCCCTCGGCCTGCACACTGCCGGCGATTTGCAAAAAATGCAGCGCGGCGAATTGGTCAACCTGTTCGGCCGCTGGGGCTACCGTCTCTACGACCTCGCCCGCGGCATCGACAACCGCCCCGTGCAGCCGCAGCGCGAACGATTGCAAATCTCCACCGAAATCACCCTGCCGGAAGACCTGCCGCTGGCCCAAATCCTCCGCCACCTGCCTGATTTGGCGCAAGATTTGTGGCAGCAGGCGCAGCGCAAACAAGTGCAGGCGCACACGCTCACCCTCAAGCTGAAAACCGCCGATTTCCGCATCCTCACCCGCTCGCAAACCTATTCTTCCGTGCTGCCCGACGCCGCCGCGCTGGAGCAGGCCGCCCGCCAGCTCGCCCGCCGCATGCCCGCCGCCGAATACCGCCTGATCGGCCTGGGTATCAGCCATCTGCTGCCGCAGGGCAGCCAGCCGGAATTGTGGCCGGGGACAGAAGCGGAAGAGGCTACCTGAAAACTATCTGCCAAGCTTGGAAGCTGCCAAACAAAGCGGCTTGCCGCAGACAAAAGGCTACCTGAAAACTTGGATTACGGTTTTCAGGTAGCCTTTTGGTTTTCACTCCGTTGAAGCTTGTATTTTCAGGTAGCCTTTTTCAATCTGCTCGGTGTTCTCGGCTGGTTAGGCCGTAGAGCAATAGGTGCAGGATGTCTTGCGGCAGTTGCTGCGGGTTGGCTGCGTAGTGTGCCGATATTTGTGGGAGGCGCATCAAGCCGTCCATTTGGCGGATAAATAGCTCGATCAGTTCCACCGGCAGGCTGGGCTGGATGAGGTTGCGCTGTTGTAGGGTGTGAAAGAAGCCGCGCATGAAGCGGTATTTTTCTTCTTCCATATCGTGGAAGAAGCGTTCCAATTCTAAATCGGTGATGTTTTCGATGTCGCGCAGCACGGCGGCGGAATAGAGATCGGCCAGCGATGCCTGCTGGATACGGAACAGCTCGGCGGCGGCCTGTTCCAAGCTGCATTGCTGCGCCAGCAGCGATTCCAGCCGCAGGCGCACGCCTTCTTTGTGTTCGGCAAACAGTTCGGCCACCAATGCGTTTTTGCCGGCGTAATATTTGTAGAACGTTACGCGGCTTACTTCTGCCGCCGCGCATAAGGCCTCCACCGATACGGCGGCAAATCCTTGTTGATAAAATAATTTCCTAGCGGTTTCGCGCAGAGTTTGCTGTTTTTTGCTTAGAGGCATAGCGTGGTTTTCTTTTTTGGCGTGGTTGGAGCTGGTTGAGAATTGCTTGCATTCTCTTTTGTGGCTTTTTATAATTTACAATATACGTAATTTTAATGTAAATATGTAAACTTTGCAGTCGGTACAGCTCGGCTGCCATGAGGAGAATGCCATGAATGTGAACACCCGCCCTACCGCCTGCCTGCTGGCGCTGTTGGCCTCCGCACCGTATCTTGCCCATGCGGAGGAAGCGGAGCCGAGCGGGCAGTTGCCGGATATCGTCATCACCGGCGAGCGCGGCAGCCGCACGGTATTCCAAACCGGCACTTCGCACAACGTTTTCACTGCGCCCGACATCGACCGCAGCGGCCACAAGCTCTCCGCCACCGATCTGCTCAAGCAAACCGTCAACACCGTAGATTTGGGCAGCGGCAATGATTTGCCCGCCGTGCGCGGGGTGGACGGCTCCGGCCCGGCGGTGGGCGCGGTGGCCTTTTTTGCTGGCACGCGGCCGCGATTGAATTTGTCCATCGACGGCCGCTCGGCCACTTACAACGAGTATGCTTTTGGCACGCAGTCGCTGTGGGATATGCGGCAGGTGGAAGTGCTGCGTGGGCCGCAGAGCCTGGTGCGCGGGCAGAACGCAGTGGCCGGCGCCATCGTGATGCGTTCCAACGACCCGACTCAGGAATGGGAAGGTGCGGTGCGCTTGGGCGCGGGCAACCAGCAAACCCGCAATGGTGCGCTGATGCTCTCCGGCCCGATTATACGCAACAACTTGGCTTTCCGATTGAGTGCCGAGCGGCAGCAGCGCGAAAGCTACGAACCGTTTGTGTCTTACCACCCCGCCGGCAACCCACGCCGCGTGGAAAACACCAATATCCGCTTCAAATTGTTCCTCACGCCCGAAGCCTATCCCGGCTTCCTCAGCCGCTTCACCTTCAACTACATCAAATCGCGCGCCCCGCAAAACGAAATTCTCGGCAATACCGCCAGCACCCGCTTCCTGCCGCAAAAGCCGGTGTTTGAAACCGGTTCGCGTTCCGGCATTTGGGATGTGTCTTGGCAAATCAGCGACAGCTTCAAGCTGGAAAACAAGCTGGTGTATGCCCGCTATGATAACGACCGCATCCACCTGCCCATGTCCGTGCACCCGCAGGGCGTGCCCGCTACTTTGCGCGGTCATGAAGTGCAATGGGAGCCGGTGTTGCACTTCCGCCCCGAAGGCGGCAGCGTAAAAGGCTTGGCCGGGCTGTATTTCTTCCGCAGCAGCCAGTATGAAACCGTGGATATCCGCAGCGTGGGCGGGCGCAACGAGTTCGACGACGCCAACCGTGTGTACGCCGCCTTTGCTGAAGCGGATTGGCGTTTTGCCCCGCAATGGCACCTCACTCTCGCCGGCCGCCTCGAACGCGAAGAACACCGGCGCCACGGCGGCGGTGCCAGCCTGCATCTGGATTTGGACAAAGGTCAAACCGTGTTCCTGCCCAAAATCGACCTTTCCTACCGCCCGAACGAGCATTTTGCCGGCGGCCTGAAAATCGCCCGCGGCTACAACCCCGGCGGTGCAGGCATCACCTTCGGCCGCCCCGTGGTCACTTATGACTTCCAGCCCGAATACATCAACAACTTCGAGCTCTACACCCGCTGGCGCACGCCCGATAAGCGGCTCGAATTAAGCGGCAACCTGTTCCTCAACCGCTACAAAGACATGCAGCTGCCGTTTTACCTCGGCCCCAACTCCGTTGTCATTCGCAACGCCGACAGCGTGCAAACCTATGGCGCCGAGCTGCAAGCCGGTTGGCAGGCGCTGGAACAGCTGCGCCTCACCACCGCCCTCGGCTTGCTGCACACCGACATCCGCCGCTATCCGAACAGCGGCATCGAAGGCCACCGCCTCGGCCGTGCCCCAGGCTACACCGCCACCCTCGGCCTGGCCTGGAAACACCCCTCAGGCTGGGAAGCCGGCGGCGACGCCCGCTTCAGCGGCGGCTACTTCTCCGCCGCCAACAATACCGAAGTCGGCCGCATCAAACGCTACGGCCAGTTCAACCTCTACGCCGCCTACAATTTCAAACAAGGCCGCGTATCGCTGTATGCCGACAACGTGTTCAACAGCCGCCGCCCGATTTTCATCTCCTCCAACGACCGGCATGATGCCCTGTTCCAACGCCCGCGTGCCGTCGGCATCAGTACTGAATTGCGCTTTTAGGCAAAGAAAGGCTACCTGAAAACGAACACAGTGGGTTTCTGCGAAGTTAAAGCGTGAGCTTCAATGTAGTGAAAACGGCAGAATAATTTTCAGGTAGCCCATCCGTAGTACCGCAAAGGCTACCTGAAACGCCGTAGGGGCAGGTTATATAGCCGCCCGCTGCCACGCCCTTTTTCAGGTAGCCTCATTCGCAATACAGAAAAAGCTGCCTAAACCCTCCCAACCCACTCTCCAAAAGGAACCCGACTCATGTTCACCCCCGTCAAAACCCTGCCCGAAGGCAGCATCTTCTACACCGATCTCGCCGGTGTCTCCGTGTTTGCCGCCTGGCTGGACGCATTCGAAGTGCTGCTGCACAGTCACCAACGCCTAGCCACCGTATGCGCGCCGATGCGCCTGCAAAAAGAAGAAACGCAGATTGTGGCCGACCGCAAGCTCTATTTGGATTGGATTCGCGCCCACCAGCCGCTGTTGGCCGATCGATGCGCCGCCATGCTGCTGATTGAGCCGGATGCCGAACAACTGGCACTGATGCGGCAGCAGTCGGGCAAAATGGCGCCCGCCTTGGGCGTGAACTATATCGTGGAAGCCGATTACGCCGCCGCCCTGGCCTCCGCCCAAGCCGCCCTGGCTGCCTTCCAACCCGAAAAAGTTTAGGGAGGCCGCCCGTGCCCTCTATTCCGACAGCCCGCCCGCAGCTGCGCGACTGGCTGCTGCTCGCCACTGCCGCCACCTACAAATTCACCCTGATCGGCTTTTATCTGGTGGCGCTGATGACCATCCTCAAAAGCGGCGGCTTTAGCCTGAAACAGCTGGGCTGGGTTTACCTCATCGGCAGCGTGGAGAGCGGAAAAATCCTGTTTTCCACCCTGATCGAACGCTACCGCATCGGCCGCTGCGGGCGTTTCCGCGGCTGGATGCTGCTGTCGCTCGGCGGCATCGGCGCCGCGCTTTCGGTATTGCTGTTTATCAATCCGCTGCACGCTTTCCCGCCGCTGGCTGCCGCCTGCCTGTTGCTGTGCGCTTGCGGCACGCTCTACGGCTGCGCGGTGCTGGGTTTGAGCTGTATCGTGCTGCCGTATCGCGAGCGCGGTTTCGGCGGGGTGATTCAAACTGTGGCCGCCCGCGCCGGCAAGATGATCGGCGGCGCACTGGTACTGCTGGTGTTCCGCCGCTGGGGCTGGCAGGCGGCGGTTGGCTTGATGCTGTTGTTTAACATGTTGCTGATGCTACAAGTTTGGCTCTACCGCGAACCGCCGGCACAAACCCCGCCGGCTGCCGGTTTTGCCGAACTGTTTGCCCGTATGCTCGGCTTTTGGCGGCTGCCGGGGCGCGGCTTGCGTTGGCTGTTGCTGTTGGTGGCGGCAGCCACTCCCTATGCCTGGATTGCCGCCACTTTTGTGCCCAAACTGGGCGATTTGGGCTTCGATGCGGCGCAAACTGGCGCCATTCTGGCGGTGGCCATTCCGCTTGCCTGCATGACGGTTACGCCGCTGGCAGGCTGGCTGGCGCGGCGGCAATCGCGCCGGCGGATAGTCGGCCGGCTGTGCATGTTGCAGCTGCCGCTGGTGTTGTCGTTTGTGTGGATCGACCGGTCAGCCATGCTGCATCCGTGGTTGCCGCCGCTGCAAATCGTGGCTTTGAGCTTGAGCTACACGCTGCTTTTGCCGGTGATGCTGGCTCTGATGATGGACAAATCCGAGCCGGCCACCGCAGCCCTAGACAGCAGCCTGCAATTTTCCGTGCTGCTGGCGGGCACTTACGCGGCGGGCTTTGCCGGGCTGCGGCTGGCGGAGGCTTGGGGCTATCCGGCAGCCTACGGCGTGGCGGCGGGCTTGGCATTGCTGGTGTGGGCAGCGTTTGCCTGCAACGGGCGGCTGCTGGATTATGGGGCGGAAGAGGCTACCTGAAAAATGGTCGGCAAAGTTTGGAAGCTGTCACACAAAGCGGCTTGCCGCAGACAAAAGGCTACCTGAAAACTTGGATTACAGTTTTCAGGTAGCCTTTCTTTTGCTTCAGGCTTTCTTGCAGCACAAGAGGCTGTGGCCGAGGCCGAGTTGGTCGTGGATGTGGGCGATGGTGAGGCCGGCGCTTTCGATGCAGCGGATGAGGTCGTTGCTGCGGAAGAGTTTGCTGTTGCCGTTGGCCAGCGCGGTGAAGTAGAGGCTGGTGTGGGTGAGGCAGTAGGCGGCGGTTTCGTGTTTCTGCCTGTCCCACAGGGGCTCGAGGATGTAGAGGGTGCTCTCTGGGCTCATGCTGGCGGCGGCGCGGCGGAGGATGGAGGCGGCTTGCTCTTCGGTGAAGCAGTCGAGGAATTGGCTCATCCAGATGGCGTCGAAGCCGCTAGGGAAGGGGGCGGCGGGGTCGAGCAGGTTGGTGGGGTGGCCGTGGATGCGTTCGGCGCCGGGCCGGCCGGCGGTGTGGGCGCGCATGAGCTCGAGCTGCTGGGGCAAATCCATGATGGTGATGTGCACGTTGGGGTTGTGGGCGGCGCAGGCCAGGGCCCAGCGGCCGGTGTTGCCGCCCACGTCGAGCAGGCGGCGCACGGGTTGGGCGAAGACGATTTGGAGGGCGGCGGGGAAGGATTGGTCGGAATAGAAGTGGTCGAAGGCGAGCCATTTTTCGCGGGTGCGCTCGGGGAGCTGGGAGAGGCCTTGGTAGATGGTGGGCC
This sequence comes from Eikenella sp. Marseille-P7795, assembly GCF_916618725.1. Taxonomy (NCBI): domain Bacteria; kingdom Pseudomonadati; phylum Pseudomonadota; class Betaproteobacteria; order Neisseriales; family Neisseriaceae; genus Eikenella; species Eikenella sp. Marseille-P7795. Next base: position 58,557 of record NZ_CAKAJZ010000010.1, read on the forward strand.
AGCTGCCGAATTCTTCGAGCCCGGCGGGGCGGCCTTCGAGCAGGGCGGCTTCGAGGTGGAACATGCCTTGGTAGCACACGTCGTGTACGAAATCCATGTTGATGGGAGACATGGGGTCTTGGATGAGGAACCAGCCGGCTTTGCTGATGAAGTAGCGCTCGTTTTGGAGCAGCACGGTGCCGATGGAGAGGGAGGCTTCGAGCAGCACTTGGGCAGCGTAGTGGCTGATTTTGGCTTCGCTGGCGATGTGCTCGAGGGTTTGGCCTTCGCGGGCGCGGTTGAGGCACTGGAGGATGCCGAATTTCACCATCAGGCGGGAGGCTTGGAAGGCGATGGGGCCGAAGATGATTTGCTGGGCGAGGCGCTGGGCTTCGGTGGCGGTTTGCTGTTCTTCGGCGTAGTGCTGGAGTGTGGGATTCATGATGTTGGCTCGGTAAGGGGCGGGGCTACCTGAAGGCGTGGGCTTCAAGGAAGATCAAATGATGTTTTTGCGTGGACAAGGCTGGGTTTCTGTGAAACTGGGTTGGGCTTACCATTGCGCGGTGAGGGCGGCGGCTTCTTGCAGGCGTTCGGGGGTGCCGACGTCGAGCCAGAGGCCGCGGTGCATTTCGCCGCTCACTTGGCTGCTGCTCATGGCTTGGCGCAGGAGGGGGGAGTTTGGCATGCTGGTGGGCGGGGGTGTGGGCGAAGAGCTGGGGGCGGTAGAGGCCGATGCCGCTGAAGGTGTGGGCGGGCTGTGGCTGCCGGTTTGATTGTCGGCGTTTGGCCGCCGGGCAGGAGGCGGAAGTCGCCTTGGGGGTGGTGCGGGGGTTGGGCACGAGCCAGAGGTGGGCAAAAATGTGCTCGGGCAGGGTGGCGGCGAGCCGGATGGCGGGGCGGCAGTCGAAATCGGTGAGGATGTCGCCGTTGATGACGAGGAATGGCTCGTTGCCCAGGAGAGGCAGGGCGGTGGCGATGCCGCCGGCGGTTTCGAGCCCGCCGGGGGCTTCGGGGGAATATTGGATGGAGAGGCCGTAGCGGCTGCCGTTGCCGAGGGCTTGCTCGATTTTGTGGCCGAGCCAGGCGTGGTTGATGACGACTTCGCGGATGCCGGCGGCGGCGAGGCGGCGCAGGTGCCAGCCGATGAGTGGCTCGCGGCCGCAGGGGAGCATGGGTTTGGGCAGGGTGTCGGTAAGCGGGCGCATTCTTTCGCCGCGGCCGGCGGCCAGAATCATGGCTTTCATGTTTTCAGGTAGCCTTTGTGGAAATGGGGGATTATATAGCGGAATGGGGTGTTGTGTTTCGGCTTGGCTGAAGTTTGCGTTTTGGTTTGGCAGAAACTTCGCTGCCTTCGGAAACTTGGTTTTTATGCGGCCTGATTTGTGGTTGAGGCTACCTGAAAGCTTGAGCTTCAACGCAGTTAAAACGAATGAAGTGAGTTTCTGCGAAGCTAAAATCTGTTTGGCGGGTTTCGGGTGATTTTAGGGTTGGCTTGTATGGCTTTGAAGGGCGGGAAAAGTTTTCAGGTAGCCTCTGCGGTTTAAGCCTGCCGTTTGCGGGCGCCCCAGATAAACAGTGCCACGCCGGCCCACACCCAGAGGTAGCCGGCAAACTGGGTGCGGCTGAAGGGCTCGTGGAAGGCGGTGAGGCCGAGCAGGAATTGCAGGCTGGGCGAGAGGTATTGCAGGATGCCGATGGTGGAGAGGCGGATGCGTTGCGCGGCGGCGGCAAACAGCAGCAGGGGAATCATGGTGGCGGCGCCGCTGCCGATTACGATGGCCAAGGGCAGCGGCGGCAGTTGGGCAAACACGAGGCTGCCGTGGGCGTGGTGCCAGCCGAGGTAGAGGGCGGCGAAGGGCAGTAGCAACAGGGTTTCCAGCGTGAAGCCGGGCAGGGCGGGCAGCGGGGCGAGTTTGCGCAACAGGCCGTAGAGGCTCCAGCTCAGGCCGATGCCGAGCGCGAGCCAGGGCATCTGCCCGCCCCACGCGGAAAGCCACACCACGCCCACGGCGGCCAGGGCGATGGCGCCAATTTGCAGCGGGCGCAGGGTTTCGCCGAGAAAAATCCGGCCGAAAAAGATGCTCACCAGCGGGGTAACGAAGTAGCCGAGGCTGGCTTGCAGCACTTGCCGTTGGGTGATGGCGGCGAGGTAGAGCAGCCAGTTTGCGGCGAGCAGTGCGGCGCAGGCGGCGAAGGTGAGCAGGGTTTTTTTGTGTCGCAGGGCTTGCAGCAGCAGGGCGCGGCTGGGGCGGGGATAGGCGATGGCGCCGATGGCGAGCAGTGAGGCCCACACGATGCGGGGCGCCATGAGCTGCCCGGCGCTGATGGGCTGGCCGACGAGGGGCAGCCAATAGAGCGGGAAGAAGCCCCAGATGAGGTAGCAGGCGAGCACGCTGTAGAGGCCGCGGCGGTATTCGGTGGGATTGGTGGTGTGCATGGTGTGCTCAATGTGGCGGATCAGGCTACCTGAAAAAACGGGATTTCCGAAGGAAGACGAGTTTCTGCGAAGCTAAAACGGGGTTTCCAAAGAAAGGCGAGCTTCAGCGAAGCAAAAACAGGCGGCGGCTGATGCATGAAAACGGCAGAGGCTACCTGAAAATCCGCCGGGCGTTTTTCAGGTAGCCTCCATCAGCCATGGGCTGTTACATCAAGTTCAAATCGTTTACGCGCTCGAAGATGTGCGTGCTTTCGCGGCCTTCTTCGTAGAGCTTGATGCGCAGGCGCAAGTCGTTGGCGGATTCGGCCTGGCGCAGGGCTTCGTCGTAGTCGATTTCGCCGTTGATGTAGAGGCGGAACAAGTCTTGGTCGAAGGTTTGCATGCCGTCGTCTTCGGCGCGCTCCATCAGCTCGCGGGCTTCGAGCAGCTCGTTTTTGAACACGTGGTCCTGCATGGCGGGGGTGTTGATGAGCAGGTCGATGATGGCGTTTCGGCCCTTGCCGCCTTTTTTCAGCACCAAGCGCTGGCCGATGATGGCCACCAAGTTCAGCGCCAAGTCCATCAGAATCTGCTGGTGCCGCTCTTCGGGGTACAAGTTCATAATACGCTCAACGGTTTGGCTGGCGTTGGTGGCGTGGATGGTGAAGAAGCACAGGTGGCCGGTTTGCGCCAGTTGCAGGGCGTATTCCATGGAGTGTTCGTTACGCACCTCACCCACGCAGACCACGTCGGGTGCCTGACGCATGGCGCTCTGCACGGCGGCGCCCCAGCTGTGGGTGTCGAGGCCGACTTCGCGCTGGGTGATGATGCTCTTGATCGGGCTGTGGATATACTCGATCGGGTCTTCGATGGTAACGATGTGGCCGGCGGAATGTTTGTTGCGCCAGTCGAGCATCGCGGCCTGCGAAGTGGATTTACCGGAGCCGGTGGGGCCGGCCAGGATAATCAGGCCGCGCTTGCGCATGGAAAGTTCTTTGAGCACTTGCGGCAGGCGCAGGTCGTCCACGGTGAGGATATTGGTGGTGATGCGGCGCATCACCAGGCCGATGCGGCCTTGCTCGTGATAAGCATTCACACGGAAACGGATGCCGTTTTGCGATTGCAGGGAATAGTTCAGCTCCCATTCCACCGGGAATTTGGCTTTCTGCTCGTCGTTGAAGGTGGAATACACGATTTGTGCGGCTTCTTCTTCGGTGAGCGGTTTCACCGGCACGGGCACCAAGGTGCCGTCGATTTTGAACGAAGGCGGGAAGTTGCTGCTGATGAAAATATCGGAAGCGTTGCGCTTGAGCGATTCGTCGGCCATTTTTTCCAGCAGCGGGTGCAGCTTGGCGCGCTCGCGGGTGAGGTGTTGGTTTGGGCCGTGGCCGACGGGTTGCGCCGGTGCGGCGTGCAGCGGAGGATGGTTGGGCACGGCGGCAGCGGGGCGGGCTTGCGGTTGCGGCGCGGCTTGAGCCGGCTGCTGCGGAGCAGGCGCGGGCTGGGCTTGGGCAGGAGCAGGTTGCGGCTGCGACGGCGCAACCTGCATTTGGCCTTGCGCTACTTGGGCGAAGCGCGATCTGAGCGGCTGCGCGGGCTTGGCTTGGGGCTGCGGCTGGGCAGGCGGCACGGCTTGTGCCACGATTTCCGGCTGGGCGAATTGCGGATCGGGCATATCCGGCAGCGACGGGATGTCGATGGCCTGCGGGCTGAGGCTGTCATCTTGTATTTGCGGGATGGCAAACTGGCTTTCGATGTCGGATAAATCCCCTTCCGGCGTGATGGCAGCGGAAACAGGGGTAGGCTCGGGCGGCAGGTTGTCGCTGTTGGCCATTTCGGAGAGCAGCTCGGCCAGATTTTGTTTGTGCTGATCGTTTGACATAATGTTTTCCCTTGTTTTGTTGGCTGGTTAGACCAGTTGGTCGGGGTTTTGCGCTTTGGCGCGGGCGGCGTCAATGCTGATGATGCCGCGTTTGAGCAGGGCTTGCAGCGATTGGTCGAGCGTCTGCATGCCGTGTGCCTGGCCGGTTTGCAGGGCGGAGCCGATCTGGGCGATTTTGTTTTCGCGGATCAGGTTGCGCACGGCGGCGGTGGAAATCAGGATTTCGTGCGCGGCCACGCGGCCTTTGCCGTCTTTGGTTTTGAGCAGGGTTTGCGAAATCACAGCGCGCAGCGATTCGGAAAGCATGGAGCGCACCATCTCTTTTTCGCCGGCGGGGAACACGTCAATGATACGGTCCACAGTTTTGGCGGCGCCGGTGGTATGCAGGGTGGCGAATACCAAGTGGCCGGTTTCGGCGGCGGTAAGCGCCAGGCCGATGGTTTCGGGGTCGCGCATCTCGCCCACCAGGATGATGTCCGGGTCTTCACGCAATGCGGAGCGCAGGGCGTTGGCGAAGCTGTGGGTATGCTGGTGCAGTTCGCGCTGGTTTACCAGGCACAGCTTACTCTGGTGCACAAACTCAATCGGGTCTTCGATGGTGAGGATGTGGTGATGGTGGTTTTCGTTGATGTAGTTGATCATCGCCGCCAGGGTGGTGGATTTACCGGAGCCGGTGGGGCCGGTAACGAGCACGAGGCCGCGTGGCTGGTCGGAAATTTTTTGGAACACTTTTGGGGCGTTCAATTCTTCCAGCGTGAGCACTTTGCTGGGAATGGTACGGAATACGGCAGCCGGGCCGCGCTCGGTGTTGAATGCGTTCACACGGAAACGGGCGATGTTGGGCAGCTCGAAGGAAAAGTCGGTTTCCAGCCTTTGTTGGTAGTCTTTGCGCTGGTGGTCGTTCATGATGGAGGCGATCATGTTGCCGACTTCTTCGGCGCTCATTTCGGGCAGGTTGATGCGGCGCACGTCGCCGTGCACGCGGATCATGGGCGGCAGGCCGGAGGAGAGGTGCAAGTCGGACGCTTTGTTTTTCACGCTGAAGGCGAGTAGGTCGGTAATCTGCATGGCTTTTGAAACTCCCTTTTCAGTAAAATTTTTTGCAGTTTTGCTAAAAACAGTTCATTGTAAATAAAGATGGCGGGATAAATAAAGGAAAACTTGTATTTTCCTGTAAAATTGGCGGTTATCTGAAACAGGCTGGGTGGTTTGGGCGTGTTTTCGTGGCTGGCCGGCCCGGCTTGGGGAGTGGAGGGGCTACCTGAAAAATGCCGCCCTTTTTTTCAGGTAGCCTGTTGTTTGCTATCGAAAGGCTACCTGAAAACGATATTTCAGTGCAGCCGAGGCCGGCTTGCTGAACAGCGCAAACGGGATTTTGGCTTCAGACGCGCTGAAGCTGATGCTTTCAGACAGCTTTTTCAGGTAGCCTTTCCTTTGCCCGAGCCGGGCGGCATGCCCGCCGCTTATCTTCAATCAATCTTATCTTTATGAACGCTCAACAAAAAGGGCTGGCCTGGACGGCGGCCGTGGCGCTGTTTATGCAGTCGCTGGATTCCACCATTTTAAACACGGCGCTGCCGGTGATGTCGGCGAGCCTGCACGAATCGCCCTTGCAGATGGAGCTGGCCATCATCAGCTACGCGCTCACTGTGGCGGCGCTGATTCCGCTTTCGGGCTGGCTGGCTGACCGGCTGGGCACGCTTCGCGTGTTCCGGCTGGCGGTGATAGTGTTTGTGTTGGGTTCGGTGGCCTGCGCGATGGCGCCCACGCTGGATTGGCTGGTGGCGGCGCGTATCCTTCAGGGCGTGGGCGGGGCGCTGATGATGCCGGTGGCACGGCTGGCGATTATCCGCACCGTGCCGAAGTCGGAGCTGGTGGCGGCGTGGAACCTGATGGCGATGACGGGGCTGGTCGGGCCGATTGTGGGGCCGATTTTGGGCGGTTGGCTGGCGGTGAATTTGTCGTGGCACTGGATTTTCTTCATCAATATCCCCATCGGCCTGGCGGGGATACTGATTTCGGGGCGCTATATGCCGAATGTGCGCATGGAAACGCAGCCATTGGATTGGAAAGGGTTTTTGCTGTTTGCCGGCGGCCTGGTGGGGCTGACTTACGGGCTGGAGCTGGCGGCGGAAAGTCTGGGTAATGCCGCCCGGGCGCTGGCGGTGATGGCTGCGGGCGCGGCGGCGATGTGCCTGTATGCGCTGTATGCGCGGCGGTCGGCCAACCCGCTGCTGCCGTTGTCGCTGTTTCGGGTGCACACTTTCCGCATCGGGCTGGCGGCGAATTTGATGTTTCGCCTGCTGGCTTCGGGCATCCCGTTTTTGGTGCCGCTGATGCTTCAGGTGGCTTTCGGCTACAACGCGGAGATGGCGGGCTGGATGCTGGCGCCGGTGGCTTTGAGCTCGATTGTGATGAAGCCTTTCACTGCGCCGATTTTGGTGCGCTTTGGCTATAAGAACACGCTGTTGGGCACGGCGCTGGCGATGTCGCTGATTGTGGCTTCGCTGGGGCTGCTGGATTCGGGCAGCTCGATTACGTTTTATATGCTGCTGGCGGGGGCCTACGGGCTGTGCCAGTCGCTGATGTTCACGGCCATCAATACGCTGACCATCGGGGATTTATCCGATGCGGAGGCGAGCGCGGGCTCGACCATGCTGAGCATGGTGCAGCAGGTGGGCATCGGCATCGGGATTGCGGTGGCGGCGGTGGTGCTGGGGGTGTACCGCGCGGCGGTGGGCGAGAGCGGGGCGCTGTTGGAGCGGGCGTTTAGCCATACTTATGTGTCGCTTTCGGTGTGCGGGGTGGTGTTGTTGTGGCTGCTTTCCAAGCTGCATTCGGGTGACGGCGGGCATTTGAGCGGAAGGAAGGGCGGTTGAGCAAGGCTGCTTACTTGCGAGGTGGTCGGAACTGGTTTGCAGGTAGCCCGAAGCGTTGGCAGGCTACCTGAAATTTTTCGGACTAATAGACAAAAGGATGATTTTTCATCCCTTTTGTCCTTTCTTGACTCTGAAGAAATTATCTATAAACAATTTCTTAGTCTGCACACCCATCCCCGCATGACAGCGGATTTTGACCTTCAATTCACCAAATCGCCCTTCCAACATATTGGTGGTGTTCGGCATCATCCATTCCCGGTCCCGTTCAAAAGTAAACAGGTATGGCAGGCCGCTGTTCAGGCTGTGATATGCACGCCTCAGGTGTTTGTGGGTAACCACCATCGTGCCCCCCTTCCTCTTCCCCATAGCTCTTCTCGTTCAGGTAGTCGCGGTATCGGCTGTGCCATTGTTGCAATTGTCGGGTGAAGTCTGCCTGGGATAGCCGGAACAGGCTGTCTGCCAGGGCTTTGAGTTCCTTAGCGGCTGCGGATTTGGGTTTGCGTGTCAGGTAGCGCCGTATGGTTTGCTGTTGATGAAACTGGCATAGCTGAAAGGGAATGTCGGGAAGAAGCTTGGCTAGGCCTTTGAAGCCATCGGCAGTAATGCTCTGGATGGAGATGCCTTGCCTGAGGATGTGCCTCAATCCTGCTTGGTAGAGGGCGGCGGTTTCGCGTTCGACGTATTGGTGGTACAGTACTTGTCCGCTCAGGCTGTCGAGAAACACCATGACGCCGAAGTTCCTGCCGAAGTAGGTGGTATCCATGATGAGGTTGGCGGCCCATACTTTTTGGGCGGTGTTTGCAGGCGGAGCGACTTGCCGGATATGGCGTTGGATGGTTTTGGCGCTGCATTGGTAACGGACGGCCAATTGTGCGAGCGTTTGCTTGCCGTGGATGTACTCTTGCAACAGTTGGCTGGGAGAAGGGAGTTTGGAGACGGGCAGGTACTTTTGGCAGGCGGAACATTTATATCTTTGCCGGCCGTTTTTACGACCGTATTTGATTAGGGCATTTTTATAGCAAAAGGGGCATTTTTAACGAACATTGGCAAAAAATCGCTGAAAGCCGCGTATGGTAAGGCTTCCAGCGATTTTTACCATCCCTTTTGTCCTTTAGTCCGAAATTGGTAGTGGGGCGTAGCAGTGGAGGAAGAATTCGGGATCGCGCATGGCGTGGCTTTCGGCAGGCGGTAAATGGGCGGATGTTAAGCTATGCCGTTTGGCGGTGCAATAAGGCTACCTGAAAACAGTTGGCGGGTTTTCAGGTAGCCTTTGCTTTGCCGATGCGAAACGGGGCTTATTGGGTGAGTACGTCCACGCCTTGCGGGGGGGTGAAGCGGAATTGGCTGCGCGAGAGGTTGGGCTTGGTGTTCAGGCCGTTGAATTTGATGGTGGTTTGGTTGCCGAAGCTGTCTTTCAGGCGCATTTCGGCGAGGTTGTCGCCTTTGAAGCCGAGGCGGATGTATTGGTAGCCGGCGTTGGAGCGCTTGGGGGTGGCCAATACGTAGTCGATGCCGTTTGCGGAGCCGTCTTCTTTGAGGGTGTAGCTGGCGGTGAGGGCGTCTTTGTTGGAAAGGATGGCGGCGGGGCTGTCGCCGATGGCTTGGTTTTGCGCGGTTTTGGTGATTTGGGCGAGGTCGATGTCGTAGAGCCAGATGTGGCTGCCGTCGCCTACGATGGTTTGCTTGTAGGGGCTGGTGTATTCCCATTTGAAAAGGCCGGGGCGCAAAATGCTGAATCGGCCTTGGGCGCTGCGGGTGCGGTTGCGGCTTTGCACGCTTTGGCTGAAGCTGCCGCTGATGCCGTCGGTGTCGGCGTTGAATTTTTGCAGGGCTTCGATGCCGCCGGCCTGGGCGGTGCCGATGATGAGGGCGAAGAGGGCTGCGGCGGCGAGGCGGAAGGGTTTGCGGGGCATGGGGTTTCCTTTGCTGGGGTGAAAAGGGATGCGGCGCATTGTACCAGCTTGGGCGCGGCGGGGTAGGGCGGAGAGAATTGTAAAGATGGCGCGGTGGCGGGGTTTTGCCGAAAAGGCAAGGAATTAGGCGGCTTTTTGCGGCGGTTTTTTAACCGGATTTTATTCCTGCGTTATAATTCGCGGCTGCGGTAAAGATATTTTCAGGTAGCCTGCGTGCGTGTTGAGGTTACCTGAAAAGTTGCCATGCCGATATGTTGTTCAAAATATGGGCGAGACATTGGGAGACTTTATGATTCAAGCAGTATTGTTCGATTTAGACGGCACGCTGGCCGATACGGCGCTGGATTTGGGCGGCGCGCTCAACCGCCTGCTGGCCAAAAATGGCCTGCCCGCCGTGCCGATGGCGCAGATTCGGCCGGTGGCCAGCCACGGTGCGAACTATTTGATTAAACTGGGCACCGGCATTGAAAAGGGCCACCCCGACCATCCGCGCTGGCGGCAGGAATACTTGGCCGAATACGGCCGCTGCTTTCATGAAGAAACCGTGTTGTTTGAAGGCATCAACCCCATGATTGAGCAGCTTGCCGGGCGCAGCATTGCCTGGGGCATCATCACCAACAAGCCGCATGTGTTCACCAGCCGCCTGGTGCCCGAGCTGGGCTTTGCCGTTCCGCCCGCCGTGGTGGTGAGCGGCGACACCTGTGCCGAATCCAAGCCCAGCACGCTGCCCATGCACTATGCCTGCCGCCAAATCGGCATTGAGCCCGAGCGCTGCCTGTATGTGGGCGATGCCGAGCGCGATATGGTGGCCGGCAAAAACGCGGGCATGCGCACGGCGCTGGCCAACTGGGGCTACATCGCCGAGAGCGACCCGGTGCACGAATGGCCGGCCGATGCGCGGCTGGATGCGCCTGGGCAGATTTTGGATTTGCTGTAAGCATTTATAGCGAATCAAATTGGCTTTCGATACAAGGCGAGCTAACGACGTAGCGAAAGTTAAGTTGGTTCGCTATATTTAAGCAGTTTCACCCTTCCCTTGATAATGGAGAACGCCTGATGAAGAAAATCAAATTATTGCTGCCTGTTTGCGCCGCCTTGGCTTTGAGCGGCTGTTTTATGTCGCAGAAATCACAAATCGTGCGCCGCGAGGTGCCTTATAGCGCGCAAAACCAGGCGCGCCTGCGCATCTACGGCCAATACGGCCGCGACGTGGTGCGCATGATTCCAAACAGCACCTGTGAGCAATGGGCGGAAAAACAAGGCCGGCGCCGCCACACCCGCTTTACCGGCGGGCTGCCGCGCCGCATCCGCAACCTTTCCGTGGGCATGCCCGCCACCCAGCGCAGCAATATAGTGAACGAAGACACCGGCGTGGTGTTCCGCGAATCGTATAAAGAATTCGTGGTGCCCGCCGGCAAAGCGCTGGTGTTGGATGGCGCGTTTTCCACGGAAACGATCGGCCGCGTGGATCGCTGCCGACTTGCCGCCAGCCTCACCCCGCAGCCCGGCAAAGACTACGAAGTGCAATATTCGCGCGGCGGAAACAGCTGCGATGTGGCCGTGGTGGAAATCCTGCCGCAGGCCAGCGGCGAAGTGCACCCCACCCGCCCCGCGCCCATCCAATACTGCCCCATGCCGGGCACCAGCTATTAAGCAGCAAAGGCTACCTGAAAAATGCAGATAACTTTTCAGGTAGCCTGTTATCCCTAGAGGCTACCTGAAAAATATAGTGGATTAAAATCAGAATGCTACCGCGTTGGCTCGCCTTGCCGTACTGTTTGTACTGTCTGCAGCTCGCTGCCTTGTCCCATTCTGATTTTAATCCACTATAGAACACAAAATTTCAGGTAGCCTGCACACCAGAGGAACCCCATGACCTTCTCCCTCATCGTTGTTGGCGACGAAATCCTGCACGGCAGCCGCCAAGACAAACACTTCGCCTTTTTCAAACAGCTGCTCAAAAAACGCGGCCTCCAGCTCGATTCCGTGCAATACCTGCCCGACAACCGCCCCATCCTCGCACACCGCCTGCGTCAAAGCTTTGCCGAAGGCCGGCCCACCTTCATCACCGGCGGCATCGGCAGCACCCCCGACGACCACACCCGCCAAGCCGCCGCAGAAGCCCTCGGCCTGCCGCTGGCGCTGCACCCCCAAGCCGCCGCCCATATCGAAACCGTCTCCCTCAAACACGGCGACAGCCTCGACAGCCCCGCCCACCGCATCCGCCTGCGCATGGCCGAATTCCCCCAAGGCAGCAGCCTCATCCCCAACCCCTACAACAACATCGCCGGCTTCTCCATCCGCGAACACTACTTCCTGCCCGGCTTCCCCGTGATGGCGCAGCCCATGGCCGCCTGGGTGCTCGACCAGCTCTACGCCCACCTCCAGCACCAAACCGAACGCCGCAGCATCAGCGCCTGGATCGACCTGCCCGAATCCCGCGTCAGCCCCGTGATGAGCAGCATCGAGCAGCGCCACCCCGGCATCCGCAGCTTCAGCCTGCCCGCCACCCCCACCGCCGAGCGCCGCTACCGCCTGCTGTTCGGCCTCAAAGCCGAAGGAACCGCCTGCGCACAGCTCGACCAAGCCTGGCAGGAAGCCCAAGCCCAACTGAAAGAGCAGGGCGCCACACAAATCGAATTGGCCGCTGACGACGAAGCTTAGGCGGGGAAAGATTTTCAGGTAGCCTGCATACGGCAAACAGGCTACCTGAAAAATTATTTTCTAATTTCTGTATTGACAGAAATAAAAGACGCGCATACACTCCGCCCCACTATGAAACTGAATCCCACCACAGAAAAATTCATCCTGCATTGGGGCGAGATGGGCTCCAAATGGGGCGTAAACCGCAGCGTGGCGCAAATCCACGCGCTGCTCTACATCATCGGCCGCCCGATGCACGCCGAAGAAATTTGCGAAACGCTGAATATGGCGCGCTCCAATGTTTCCAACAGCATCAAAGAATTGCAGGGCATGCTCCTGGTGCACACCGTGCACATCATGGGCGACAGGCGCGACCATTTCGCCACTTCCGACGATGTGTGGGCGCTGTTCCGCACCATCGCCGAAGTGCGCATGCAGCGCGAAATCGAGCCCACGCGGCAGTTTCTGCAAGCGCTCATCGACAGCCCCGAGTTTGCGCAGGAAAACGAGGCGGCGCAGCAGAAAATCCGCCAAACCCACGACTTCATCGACACGCTCACGGTGTGGGCCAACGAGATGCTGAAGCTTTCCACCGGCACGATGGTGAAAATCCTGAAGCTGGGCGCGGGGATACAGAAGTTTTTCCGCTGAATATTTTGGTTTGGAAGATTGGGGCTACCTGAAAATGCGCTTGGGTTTTCAGGTAGCCTGAAAGAGAGTGGAAAGCTTGCAAACCAATCATGCGGCTAAGCCCGCTAAATTTTTAAGCCCATATTTCTCTTTATGCAGAAATTTAGAAAATACAGATAACTCGTGAAAGGCTACCTGAAAAATGGAAAACGTGCCGAACAAGCCGTCTGCTCCGGCTTATCTGGCGTATTCGCTGGGGGTGTTGTGGCTGTGGAGCGGGATTCAGCCGCTGTGTTGCGCGGCGGGGGAATCGCTGGCGCTGCTGCGTGCGGTGGGGCTGCCGGAGGGTTGGTTGTGGCCGGGGTTTGCGGGGGCTTCGCTGCTGGATGTGTGTTTCGGGCTGTTGTGTTTTTGGCCGGGGTGGCGGGCTTGGCGGGCGCGGCTGTGGTTGGCGCAGCTGGCCACGGTGGCGGGCTATTCGCTGATTGCGGCGCTGCGGCTGCCGGAAATGTGGGCGCATCCGTTTGCGCCGCTGGTGAAGAATGTGCCGATTTTGGCGGTGTTGTTCTTTTTGTATAACAGTGAGTTGGAGTGAATGATGAATGCTTATCTGATTGTGAAAACCTTGCATATTATTTCGGCCACGCTGATGGTGGGCACGGGCTTCGGCACGGCGTTTTACCTGTTTTGGGCGAACCGCTCGGGCTCGGTGGCGGCGCAGGCGGTGGTGTCGAAGTGGGTGATGAAGGCGGATTGGTGGTTTACCACGCCGGCGGTGGTGTTCCAGCCGCTCTCGGGCTTGTGGATGCTGCACTATCTGGGCATGCCGCTCACTTGGGACGGGGCGTGGCTGTGGGTGAAGTGGACGCTGGGGCTTTATGCGTTGGCGGGGGCTTGCTGGCTGCCGGTGGTGTGGCTGCAAATTAAGATGGCACGGCAGGCGGCTGCGGCTTGGGTGGCGGGGGAGGAGACGCTGCCGGGGAGCTATCGGCGTGATCAGTTTTGGTGGGAGCTGCTGGGCTATCCGGCTTTCTGCGCCACGGTGGTGATGTATTTTCTGATGGTGTTGAAGCCGATGTAGGGGCTACCTGAAAAAGATAAAAGCTAATTATGGAGGAAATTATGGAGGAAATGATGGATAGCAAAAAACGGCTGCTTGCCCTTTCTCTCGCCCTGTATGTGGTTTCCCTGTTTTTGCCCGTGCTGGGTGGGCAGATTGGCTTGGTTGTGATGTATGCCAGTATTGCTTTCGGCTGGCTGGCGATGGCGGTGGGGATGCTGCCTGCGTTGGCGGGCTATGCCAATTTGTTTTATTGGTGGACGGCGGTGCAACTGCTGCGCGGCAAAGAGCCGATAGTAGCTTCTTGGTTTTTCATGGTTTTCTCCTCATTTAGCCTGGTTATTCCGTTGATGCCGATCATGCGGGACAGAGCGGAGTTTACCGCGGTAGGTTGGGGCGCGTTGCTGTGGTTTTCTGCGCTGTGGCTGATGCGTTTGGCAGTGATGACCGAAAACACCCCCGAAGCCTTAAATCGCGCCTTCAAAAAATGGGCGAAAGTATGCGCCGTGATCACCTTTTCCCTGTTCGCCTTTGGCCGTTGGCAATATGCCGCCGCCAATGCCCAACAGCGCGAACAATATTTCCTCGTTGGCACCGTGTTTGCCTTTATGCTGCCCTCGTCGCTTCCCTATATTGCCCCACCGGCTTCCCTGCCCGAAGCGGGCAATGGCAGCGCCGAATGGCTGGGCGGGCTGGAAATTTCCGAAGACAACAGCCTGACTTTCGTTTCAGGTAGCCTCAAAGAATACCGCCCGCCCAAACGCTTCATTTATCAAGGCTACCTGATACAGGAATACTTCCACGAAGACGGTATCCTCTCCATCGTGCCCGCCGAAAAGCCCGCCGACTACCGCTACGGCTACCGCCCCGCACAAAGCGGCGAGCAGGGCGAACAAATCCAATTTATCCAACAAGCAAACGGGCACACCGTTTGGCAGGCGCCGGTGAAACGCGCAGATTTGGGGCAGTATCCCGATTACGGCAAAACCATCCAAAGCCTGTGGCAGCCGCCCAAACACACCGAAATCGCCGCCGAGTTTGACGCCAACCCCGCGCAAACCTTTGCCGAAGCCTGCCCGATTGAGCCATATAGCGCCCCGTTCAAACTGCACGAACCGCTGCAAATCGACGGCAAAATCTATTCCGACAAATACCGAAGCCCGCTTGCCCAAAGCCGCATCCTGTGTAATGCAGACTACATTCTCTGGCTCAACGCCCCCGCATACCAAAGCTACGACGACAGCGTTGAATTGAGCGCCGTGCTCATCCGCCGCCGCGATATGCTGCCCGTGGAAAAATACCGCGCCACCCGCTATCCGGATCAGACAAACCACGCCGTGCTCAAACAAGCCGCCGTGCAGCCGCAAGCCTGGCTTGCCGGCATCCGCCGCATGGCAACCCGCCGCCGCGCCGAAAACTATGGCCTGCAAGAAAGCGAGCTGGTGATAGAGGGCGAGGGCGGGGAATGGGTGCTGTGGTAATTTTCAGGTAAACTCCGGCTGCCCAAAGGCTACCTGAAAAATATGGAAGCCGGTCATGGAGGAAATCATGCATACCAAAAAACGCTTGATTATGTTGTCGCTTGCGCTGTATCTGCTGTCGCTGTGCCTGCCGTCGCTTGGCGAGCAGCCGGGCGTGGCGGTTTTGATGGCGGGCATCGTGTTCGGCTGGATGGGGATTTTTACCGGGAAGTTGGCCACGTTGGCCGCCTATGCCAATGTGTTTTATTTGTGGTCGGTGGTGCGGATGCTGGAGGGCAGGCAGCCGCGCCACGCGTTGAATGCCTGCATGGTGTTGTCTTTGTTTACATTCCCGTTCATGCTGGGCGCTAACCCGTTTTCGGATATCGGGGCGGTCGGCTGGGGCGTGTTGGTGTGGCTGGCGGCCTTGTGGCTGCCGTGGGCGGCGGGTATGACCGGGGAAGAATCTGCCGGGCTGCGCCGTGCAGCGGCAATATGGGTCAGCGTGTCGGCGGTCATGTTGCTGGCGGCGTTTGCCTACGGGCGCTGGCAGTCTGCGGCCTTGACCCGCGACGGCATCGTGCAGGATTGGCCTGCGGGCACGGTGTTTGTGTCGAATAATCTTGGGAAATACGCCGATTAGAGGGTGGATTACCACAGTTTTCAGGTAGCCTTGAGCGGGCTGGAGGCTACCTGAAAGCGATATCCTGTGAAGCTAAAAATAAAATCAAACAATATCAGATTATTATGAACATCCTCCTCTTCGGTGGCAGCGGCTTTATCGGCAAACGCACCGCGCATCTGCTGCGCCAAAGCGGCCATACCGTGCACACGCCTTCACGCTGCGATTTCAACTATCTGCACCCAAACGAAGCCGCCGCCCGCCGCCTGCTGCACGGCATGGACGCCGTGTTTAACTGTATCGGCGTGATGAGCCGCCATGCCGAGGTGCTGGAAACCGTGCACCACCGCACGCCCGCGCTGTTGGCCCGGTTGGCGGCGCAGGCAGGCGTGCGCCATTGGGTGCAGCTTTCCGCGCTCGGCGCCCATCTGGCGCACGCCGTGGCTTTTGTGGGCAGCAAAGGGCGCGGCGACGAGGCTGTGTGCCAAATCGGCGCGGCGGGCGGGATGCGCGTGCTGGTGGCACGACCATCCCTCGTGTACGGGCGCGGCGGCGCGAGCTGCGAGCTGTTTATCCGCCTTGCCCGCCTGCCTGTGCTGCCTCTGCCGGGCGGCGGTCGTTTCCTTGTGCAGCCGGTGCACATTGCCGATGTGGTGCAGGGTTTGGCCGGTTTGCCGGCAAGCCGACTGCCGCACGGCGCAGTAGTAAACATGACGGGCAGCCGCGCCCTCACGCTGGCCACCTACCTCGCCACCCTGCACCGCAAGCCGCCGCCGCGCATCCTGCCGATAGCGCTGCCGCTGCTGCGCCCCGTGCTGCCGCTGGCCAATCTGTTCAGCAACGGCATGGTTAGCGCGGGCAGTTTGGCTCTGCTGCAACAAGGTGCTTGTGCCAGCTGCCGCCCCTTCGCCGAGCTGCTCGGGCGGCAGCCGTTGGCGGCGGAGGAGTTTGCCGGGCATGAATAAATCCGGTTTGCGAAAACTGGCTTTGTTGGTTTTCATTCTGTTGAAGCTTGGTTTTCAGGTAGCCTTACCGCGCTTGAGGCTACCTGAAAAATGGGGCGGCATGTTTTCTGTTTGAATAGATTGAGTTGGATTGGATTTTTAGTGCCGGTTTTGCAGAAGCTTGCCTGGCTCGTTTTAGCTTGGCAGAAACTCAGCCTTGCTTCGCCGTTTTCAGGTAGCCTTTGGTTTGGCTTAGAGGCTACCTGAAAATTATTTTGGTGCGGTGAAGGCTGCTTGCTTGCGCCGAGGCTGGATTTTTCAGGTAGCCTCAATCGTGTGGGCGTGAATGCGGCAAGAAAAAAGCCGGCTGTTTCCAGCCGGCCGGGTGTTGTTCAATCAATCGGTTAGGCGCCGTACACCGGATGGGCGTCGCAGAGGGCTTTCACTTCTTTGGCCACACGGGCGAGGGTGGCTTCGTCTTCCGGTTTTTCCAGCACGTCGGCCACCAGGTTGGCGAGCTTGCGGGCATCGGCTTCTTTGAAACCGCGCGTGGTGATGGCGGCGCTGCCCACGCGGATGCCGGAGGTAACGAAGGGTTTTTCCGGGTCGTTGGGGATGGCGTTTTTATTGATGGTGATCATGGCTTTGCCCAGCGCGGCTTCGGCGGCTTTGCCGGTGATGTGTTTCGGGCGCAGGTCTACGAGGAATACGTGGCTTTCGGTGCGGCCGGACACGATGCGCAGGCCGCGTTTCACCAATTCTTCCGCCATGGCTTTGGCGTTGATTTTCACCTGTTTGGCGTATTCTTTAAACTCGGGCGCGAGGGCTTCTTTGAAGGCCACGGCTTTGGCGGCAATCACGTGCATCAGCGGGCCGCCTTGCAGGCTGGGGAAAATGGCGGAGTTGAGCGCTTTTTCGTGGGTGGTGTCGCGGCACAAAATCACGCCGCCGCGCGGGCCGCGCAGGGTTTTGTGGGTGGTGGTGGTCACGAAGTCGGCGTAGGGCACGGGGCTGGGGTATTCGCCGGCGGCAATCAGGCCGGCGTAGTGGGCCATGTCGACAAATAGATAGGCGCCCACTTTGTCGGCGATTTCGCGGAAGCGGGCCCAGTCGATTTCCAGGGCGTAGGCTGAGGCGCCGGCCACGATCATTTTGGGCTTGTGTTCGAGGGCGAGGCGTTCTACTTCGGCGTAGTCGAGCACTTCGTTCTCGTCGAGGCCGTAGGTGATGGCGTTATAGAGTTTGCCGGAAATGTTTACGGAGGCGCCGTGGGTGAGGTGGCCGCCGTGGGCGAGGCTCATGCCGAGGATGGTGTCGCCGGGTTTGAGCACGGAGGTGTACACGGCTTGGTTGGCTTGGGAGCCGGAGTGGGGCTGCACATTGGCATAGGCGGCGCCGAAGAGTTTTTTAATGCGGTCGAGGGCGAGCTGTTCGGCCACGTCTACGTGTTCGCAGCCGCCGTAGTAGCGTTTGCCGGGGTAGCCTTCGGCGTATTTGTTGGTGAGCTGGCTGCCTTGCGCTTCCATCACGGCGCAGCTGACGTAGTTTTCGGAAGCAATCAGTTCCACATGGTCTTGCTGGCGCGCTTCTTCGGCGGCAATGGCGGCGGCCAGTTCGGGATCGTATTGTTTGATGGTTACGCTCTTGGAAAACATGCTGGGCTCCTTAACTTGATAACGATTGGATGATGAATACCCCGCCGGAAAGCGGCGCGGTTGAAACAAACGGGCTGGTATTGTAGCTCAAATTGCTGTTTTATGCTGGCTAAAAGGCTTGCTGGGCGGGAAATGTGGCTACCTGAAAAGCGGAGTGTTGCGGTAGGTCAAAAGTTAATCGTTGGGGCGGGCAGGGGTTTCAGTTAGCCTTCGGGGCGGCCTGTGCGGGCGGATGGCAAATCGGGTAAAGCTGCCTGTGGCTGCATTGTTGCCCGGCCGCTTTTGCCTTACAATTCGGCACTTTCATCCAGCAGGGATAAGCATGTCGTCTCCTTCTACGCAAAGCAGCTGGGCGCTCTACCGCCGCCTGTTTGGCTACCTGAAAAATTATCTGCGGATTTTTATTGCCGCCGTGATCGGCATGATTGTGGTGGCGGCCACGGGGCCGATTTTCGCCTGGCTGCTCAAGCCGCTGATTAACGAAGGCTTTGTGGAAAAAAACCTGGCCGCCATGCGCTGGGTGCCGCTGGCGATTATCGGGCTGTTTATCATCCGCGGCATTTTCAATTTCATCAACGAATACAGCACCAGCTACCTATCCGGCCATCTGGTGCAGCAAATCCGCCGCGAAATGTTTGCCAAGATGCTCAGCCTGCCGGCCGGCTATTACAGCAAACACGGCAGCGGGCGGATTATGTCGCGCATTATGAACGATGCCAGCCAGATTACCGAAGCGGGCTTTAATGTGGTTACCGTTACCGCCAAAGACGGCATCACCGTGGTAGGGCTTTTGTTTTTCCTGCTGTATCTGGATTGGCAGCTCACGATTATCACGCTGGTGATGATTCCGGTGCTGGCGTGGTGCGTGCGGCAGGTGAGCAAGCGGCTGCGCCAGCTTTCGCGCGAAAGCCAGCAATATGCCGGGCAGATGACGCAGGTGTTGGGCGAAAGCATCACCGGCGAGCGCGTGATTAAGGTATATGGTGGGCAGGAACACGAGAAAAACCGTTTCGACAGCACCGCCATCAACGTGCGCCGCAACGGCGTGAAGCAAACTGCCGCCAACTCCTTCAGCACGGCGCTAACCCAGCTGATGATTGCCACCGCCCTGGCCACTATCCTCTATCTGGCCGCCGCTCGCGCCGTTTCCGATTCCTTCAGCGCCGGCGATTTTATGTCTTTCCTTTCTGCCATGCTGATGATGTTCGACCCCATCAAACGCATGACCGGCATTTCCTCCTCGCTGCAACGTGGCTTGGCTGCCGCCGAGAGCGTGTTCGGCTTTTTAGACGAGCCGGTTGAGCCCGATAACGGCAAAGAAACCCTCAGCGCCGACACCGGCGACATCGAGCTGCGCAGCGTAACCCACTGCTACGAAGGCGCCAACCGCAACAGTTTGGACAACATCAGCCTGTCCATTCCCAACGGCAGCGTGGTGGCCTTGGTGGGCGCTTCCGGCTGCGGCAAAACCACGCTGGCCAACTTGCTGCCGCGCTTCTACGACCCCACCGCCGGCGAAGTGCGCATCGGCGGGCGCGACATCCGCGAGTACAGCATGGCCTCATTGCGCGAACAGATGGCGCTGGTGAGTCAAGATGTGGTGCTGTTCAACGGCACCGTGGCCGAGAACATCGCCTACGGCCGTTTCGATGCCGACCCCGCCGCCATAGAAGCCGCCGCCCGCGCCGCCAACGCCTGGGAATTCATCTCCGCCATGCCGCAGGGTTTGCAAACCGAAATCGGGCAGAACGGCCTCAAACTTTCCGGCGGCCAGCGCCAGCGCATCGCCATCGCCCGCGCACTGCTGAAAAACGCGCCCATCCTGATTTTGGACGAAGCCACCAGCGCGCTCGACACCAAATCCGAACGCCTGGTGCAATCCGCGCTCGACAAGCTCATGCAGCAGCGCACCACGCTGGTGGTGGCGCACCGCCTCTCCACCATCGAGCAGGCCGACAACATCGTGGTGATGCACGAAGGCCGCATCATGGAGCAGGGCAAACACGCCGAATTGCTCGCGCGCGGCGGCCGCTATGCCGACCTCTACCGCATGCAGTTTCACGATCAGCAGGAACAGGCGGCGGAAGCGGAAGAGGCCGCCGAAACCGCCTAAGCAGCGGTCGGCAGCAAAAAGCAGCAAGGGTTCCCTGCTGCTTTTTTGTTGCCTTTGACCGGAGTGGTAGTAGCAAAGGCTACCTGAAAACGTTTGGCTTTGCAGATAGCAGGCACTCGCCAGCTTGTTTGAATTGTGTTGAAGCTAAATTTTTTCAGGTAGCCTCTAAACCGTAGCTGTTTGGCTGCCGATGAGCCAAGCGTATAATCGTGGGGCTAATGATCAACAAGGAAGGAGTCGGCTATGGCAATGAGCGAACTGGAAAAACTGAAGGCGGGGCTGCCTTATGATTTTACCGATCCGGAAGTGAACGCCTTGAAATTGAATGCGGTGCGGGCATGTCAGAAATTAAACGGGATCAGTGTGTTGGAGCAGGATAAGCGCGAAGCGGCCATTCATGAGCTACTCGGCTCGTCAGGCGTGTCGCCGAACATCCTGCCCGTGTTCAACTGTGACAACGGTAAGAATATCCATGTGGGTGATCATTTCCTGATGAACTACAATGGCACGATTCTTGATATCGAGCGCGTCAGCATTGGTGACCATGTGATGATCGGGCCGAACACGCTGATTACCACCGTGGGGCATCCGCTGTCGCCTAAAGGCCGTCGCGCCAATCTCGGTATGGCACGGCCGGTGGTTATCGGTAACGATGTTTGGATCGGCGGCAATGTAACCATTCTTCCGGGCATTACCATCGGCAGCAATGTGGTGATTGCCGCCGGTGCAGTGGTAACTAAGGATATTCCTGATAACTGCGTGGCGGGCGGGGTTCCTGCCAGGGTGTTGAAAACAATTGAGAACGATTTGGAATAGTTTGGTTTGCCGTTTGGGTGGGATATTTGTTTGTTGATGCCCGCGATATGTTTTCAGGTAGCCTTCCGTCTGTTTGAGGCTACCTGAAAATATTAGGCAAAGCGGGAAAGGGTTGGGCGGTGTTAGCTTTGCCGAAGCTAACACGTTCAGGTAGCCTGGCATTGGCTGCCTGATGAATAAAGGCTACCTGAAAACACAAGCTTGAACGCAGTTAAAACGCCGTGCGGCAAAGTTTCTGCGAAGCTGAAATTTTCAGGTAGCCTTTTGCTCTGGCGTACTTGCTGCCTTAATGCAAATCTTTCAAATAACTGCCGTAGCCTTGCTGCTGCATTTGGGCTTGGGGGATGAAGCGCAGGCTGGCGCCGTTGATGCAGTAGCGCAGGCCACCGCGGTCTTTGGGGCCGTCGGGGAAGACGTGGCCGAGGTGGGAGCCGGCAGCGCTGCTGCGCACTTCGGTGCGGTGCATGTGGTAGCTGTAGTCGTCGTGTTCGGTCACGGCGTCGGGGCTGATGGGGCGGGTGAAGCTGGGCCAGCCGCAGTGGGATTGGAATTTGTCGCGGCTGCTGAAGAGGGGTTGGCCGCTCACGATGTCAACGTACAGGCCGGGCTCGAAGAGGTGGTCGTATTGGTGGCTGAAGGCGCGTTCGGTGTCGCCTTGCTGGGTGACGCGGTATTGCTCGTCGGTGAGGGTACGGCGCAGGGTGGCGTCGTCGGGTTTGCGGTAGGTGGCGGGGTTGAAGCCTTTGGCCGGGGCGGGGCTGCTGCCCTCGGCGGGCTCGAGGGGCTGGTCGGCGAGGCGGATGTCGATGTGGCAGTAGCCGTGCGGGTTTTTGGCCAGGTAGTCTTGGTGGTAGGCTTCGGCGGGGTAGAAGTGTTGTAGGGGCTGGGCTTCCACCACGAGGGGACGGCTGTGTTTGCGCTGTTCGGCTTGGAGGGCGGTGCGGATAACGGGGGCGTCGGCGGGGTTGGTGTAGTAGATGCCGGTGCGGTATTGGCGGCCGCGGTCGTTGCCTTGTTTGTTGAGCGAGGTGGGGTCGATCACGCGGAAGTAGTAGCGCAGGAGGTCGGCCAGGCTGATGCGCGCGGGGTCGTAGTCTACTTTCACGGTTTCGGCGTGGCCGCTGCCGTGGATCACGTCTTCGTAGCTGGGATGGGCGGTGCGGCCGTTGGCATAGCCGGATACGGCGTCCACCACGCCGGGCAGGTGCTGCATATAGGCTTCCACGCCCCAGAAACAGCCGCCGGCCAGATAGATGGTTTGGGTGCGGGCGGCGCGGGGGCTGCCTTGGGCGTCGGCGTAGTGCGGCTGCACGGGGGCGGCGGCGAGGTCGGCATTGGGGTTGTCGAGCAGGGCGAGGGCTTGTTCGCGCGGCAGGCTGCCTTTGTGCACGCGCAGGATTTGCCCGTCGGCGGAGAGCAGCACCCAGCTGGGATACACGCCCACGCCGGCGGTTTTGGCTAGGGTGCCGTCGTCGAGGGCTACCTGGAAACCGGGGTAGTCGAATTTGGCAAACCATTCTCTGAATTCGGCTTCGGGCTTTTCGCCGAGGAAGCCGGGCGAGGCGACGGCAATCAGGTTGGCGCGGGCGTGCTCGCCGGAAAATTCGGCGGATTGCTGCCATTCGGCGGTGCTTTGCAGCTCGCTGAGGCACAGCGGGCACCAGCTAGCCCAGAATTTCACCAGCGTGGGGCGGCCGGGCCGGAGCAGGGTGCGCACGGGCGTGCCGCCCGGGGTGTGCAGGGCGGCGAGGTGTGTGGCGAAGGCGGTGTCGGGCATGGCGGGGGCTCCGTGTTTGGGTTGGGCGATGATTTTGGGCGCCAGCAGGCCGATGATGAGGACGACGGGGATGGCGGCGCAGAGGAAGAGTAACACTTTTTTCAGCATGCTTGGCTTCCAAACGGATGGGTGGGCAAGGGCGCCGTTCGGGCGGACTTTGGGCGCTTTTCTAGCACCGGGCGGGGCGGTTGGCAAGCGATTGTGAAGATAGAAATTATTTATGACGAGCGCCGAAGCAGGGCGGGAAGGCTACCTGAAAAACGGTTTTCACTCTGCGGGAAACCAGGCGGCATATTGGAGCCGGCTGGGAATGTTTGCTTTGCCAAGCCCGGTATTTTTCAGGTAGCCACAGGCTTGAGGCTACCTGAAAATAGGGCTTCAACGCAGTTCAAACGAACCCTGCGGCTTTTGCCGCACCTCAACCGCTTCAGCTTTTGGGAAACAGCGCGATAACCCGCCGGAAAATACGGGTATTCGCCCATGCCGCAAGCCGCGCCGCGTGTTGTTCAAGCAGGGTGTTTTCCAGTAAAATGCCGGCCTGAATATATCGGCCGCCGCGCCTCATGCCGCAGCCGTTTGGAGAAAATAAATGAGCGATAGCAAGCAAGAAACCCTGCTGGAATTCCCCTGCCGTTTTTCCATCAAAGTGATGGGCGCCAAACACCCCGAATTTGCCGCCAACGTGTTGGAAACCGTGCAAAAACACGCGCCGGACACCGCCGAACACGATTTGCAGCACCGCGAAAGCAGTCAAGGCAACTACCAGGGCGTTACCGTTACCCTGAACGCCGAAAGCAAAGAGCAGCTTGATAACATCTATCTCGCGCTCACCGCCCACCCGATGGTGAAAGTGGTGCTGTGATGAAAGTCATCCCGCTCGGTCTGGCCGAATACAGCCCGATTTTCCACGCCATGGAAGCCTTCACCGACGCCCGCAGCGAGCGCACCGAAGACGAGCTCTGGGTGGTGCAGCATCCGCCCGTGTTCACGCAGGGCATGGCCGGCAAAGCCGAGCACCTCTTGGTGCACAGCAACATCCCCGTGGTGCAGATTGACCGCGGCGGCCAAATCACCTACCACGGCCCCGGCCAGCTCGTGGTGTACACCCTCATCGACTTCAAACGCCGCAAAATCAGCGTGCGCGATTTGGTGAGCCGCCTGGAAAACAGCATCATCGCCACCCTGGCCGAATACGGCATCGCCGCCGCCGCCGACCCGAAACGCCCCGGCGTGTATGTGGAAGGCAAAAAAATCGCCTCGCTCGGCTTGCGCATCAAACGCGGCGCCGTGTATCACGGCCTCGCGCTCAATGTAAACATGGATTTGAGCCCTTTCCACCAAATCAATCCCTGCGGCTATGCCGGGCTGGAAATGACCCAAATCGCCGACTTCGTGCAGCCCGCCCCGAGCGTGGACGACGTGGCCGCCAAGCTGACCGCTCATTTGCAGCAGCAGCTGAGGCTACCTGAAAACGATGTTTCCGCAGGAAGCTGAGTTTCTGCGAAGCTAAAACGATGTTTCCGCAGGAATCTAAAAATAGAATCGCCAAGCAGCTGAAACAGGCGGATTGGATTTTCAGGTAGCCTTACCCCGAGCCGGCAGGCTACCTGAACCCACACATCACATTAAAAACACAGCAAAGGTATCAACCATGACCACAGAAAACAAACAAGACAACGCCCGCGGCGTCAAACATAAAGGCGCCGCCAAAGTCGCCCGCATCCCGATTAAAGTCGTGCCGCTCGAACAGAAGCTGAAAAAGCCCGACTGGATTCGCGCTCCGCTGCCCACCGGCAAGAAATTCTTCGAAATTAAAAACATCCTGCGCGACCAAAAAATGCACACCGTGTGCGAAGAAGCCTCCTGCCCCAACATCGGCGAATGCTTCAGCCGCGGCACCGCCACCTTCATGATCATGGGCGACATCTGCACCCGCCGCTGCCCCTTCTGCGACGTCGGCCACGGCCGCCCCAACGCGCTCGATGCCGAAGAGCCCCAGCACCTCGCCTCCAGCGTGGCCGCCATGAACCTGCGCTACGTCGTCATCACCTCGGTGGACCGCGACGACCTGCGCGACGGCGGCGCCCAGCACTTTGCCGACTGCATCACCGCCATCCGCGAACGCAGCCCGCACACCAAAATCGAAATCCTCGTGCCCGACTTCCGCGGCCGCCTCGACATCGCGCTCGACATCCTCGCCCAAACCCCGCCCGACGTGATGAACCACAACCTCGAAACCCACCCCCGCCTGTATAAACAAGCCCGCCCCGGCGCCAACTACCAGCATTCGCTCGAACTCCTGCGCCGCTACAAAGAAATGATGCCCCACATCCCCACCAAATCCGGCATCATGGTCGGCCTCGGCGAAACCGACGACGAAGTGCGCGAAATCATGCGCGACATGCGTGCCAACAACATCGAAATGATTACCGTGGGGCAATACCTCCAGCCCAGCAACAGCCACCTGCCCGTATTGCGCTACGTTACCCCCGACATGTTCAAACAGTTCGAGTGCGAAGCCTACGCCATGGGCTTCACCAACGCCGCCATCGGCGCCATGGTCCGCTCCAGCTACCACGCCGACGCCCAAGCCGCCGAAGCCATGCAGTCCCACCACAGCGGCGGCTGCCATCACGGGCATTGAGGCTACCTGAAAAAAGGCTACCTGAAAAATTTCAGGTAGCCTTTTCTTCGTTTGGTAATACGATTCTAATCAAAGCTTAAGCCGCTTGCATATCAAACCCGCTGTGCCGCAGCAGGGCATCTATGCTGGGGGCACGACCGCGGAAGGCGCGGAAGGATTCGGCAGCGCTGCGCGAGCCGCCCACGGCGAGGATTTCCTGCCAGAAGCGGCGGCCGCATTCGGCCACGTCGCCGCTTTCTTCAAACGCGGCGTAGGCATCCGCGCTGAGCACTTCCGCCCAGGCGTAGCTGTAGTAGCCGGCCGAATAGCCGCCGGCGAAGATGTGGCCGAAGCTGTTGGCAAAGCGGTTGTATTCGGGCGGCTGCACCACGGCCACTTCGCGGCGCACATCGTCGAGCACCTGCGCCCAGCCGGCCAGGCGCGCAGGGTCGGTTTCGCTGTAGATCAGCATGTCGAAGAGGGCGAATTCCATCTGGCGCACGAGGAACATGCCGCGCTGGAAGTTTTTGGCGGCGAGCATTTTGCGGAACAATTCCTGCGGCAGCGGCGCGCCGTCGTCTTCGTGGGCAGACATGCCGCGTAGCACGTCGTATTCCCACACGAAGTTTTCCATAAACTGGCTGGGCAGCTCCACGGCGTCCCATTCTACGCCGTTGATGCCGGATACGCCGAGCTCGTCCACTTGGGTGAGCAGGTGGTGCAGGCCGTGGCCGGTTTCGTGGAAGAGGGTGAGGATTTCATCGTGGCTCAAGCGGGCTTCTTTGCCGCCTGAGGGCGGGGTGAAGTTGCACACGAGGTAGGCGGTGGGCAGCTGGATTTGGCCGTTGGGCAGGCGGCGGCGGCCTTTGTAGTCGTTCATCCAGGCGCCGCCGCGTTTGCCTTCGCGGGCATACAAATCCATGTACACGCCGCCGATGGGGGCGCCGTGTTGCGAAAGCTCGAAATAGCGCACGTCGGGGTGCCACACGGGCACGGTTTGCTCGGCAAAATCGATGCCGTAGAGCCGCTTGATTTGGGCAAACAGGCCGGCCAGCACTTTGCCCACGGGGAAGTATTTCTTCACTTCGGTTTCGGAGAAGGCGTATTCGGCCTGGCGCAGTTTTTCGGAGGCGTAGGCCAAATCCCAGGGCTGCGGGTTGTCGATAGCGAGGCTTTGGCGGGCGAAGGCCTGCACGGCGGCGAGGTCTTTTTTGGCGAAGGGTTTGGCGCGGCGGGCGAGGTCGTGCAGGAAGTCGAGCACTTGGGCGGGGGAGACGGCCATTTTGGCCACCAGGGAGAGCTCGGCGTAGTTGGCGTAACCGAGCAGTTTGGCTTCTTGCAGGGTGATTTCGAGGCGGCGGGTGATGTTGGCGCTGTTGTCGAATTTGCCTTCGTTGGAGAGCTCGCTGGCGCGGGTAACGTAGGCGCGGTAAACCTGCTCGCGCAGCTCTCGGTTGTCGGCGTATTGCATCACGGCGAGGTAGTGCGGCATTTGTAGGCCGATTTTGTAGCCGCTTTTGCCTTCGGCCTGTGCGGCGGCGGCAAACATGGAGAGTGCGTCTTCAGGCAGGCCGGAAAGGGGTTCGGCGCTGTCGAAATAGAGGGCGAAGGCGTCGGTGGCGTCGAGCACGTTTTGCGAGAATTTGGCGGCGAGCTGGGCGCCTTCGGTTTGCAGGGCGGCGAATTGGGTTTGTTTTTCGGGCGGAAGCTCGGCGCCGCTGAGGACGAAATCGCGCAGGTCGTGGTTGAGCTTGGTTTGCTGGGCGGGGCTGAGGCGGGCGAATTCGGGGGAATTTTTGATGGTTTTGAATCGTTCGTAGAGCTCGATGTCTTGGCCGATTTCGGTGAAGAATAAGGTGATTTCGGGCATGAGTTCGTTATACACGGCGCGCAGCTCGGGGGTGTCGGCTACGGAGTTGAGGTGGGAGACGACGCCCCAAATGCGGCCGACGCGCTCGGTGATGCCGGTGAGCGGCTCGACGGTGTTGCCCCAGGTGGCGCCGGTTTGGGCTTTGACTTCGGCAATGGCTTGGCGGGCTTCGGCGATGGCGCTTTGCAGGGCGGGTTTGATGTGTTCGGTGCGGATTTGGTCGAATTGCGGCTGGTCGCCGAGGTGGAGCAGGGTGTTCACGGGGTTTCCTCTGTGCGGTTGGATGGATGATGGGGGCAGATAGGGGCGGGGCGGGTTTTCACAAGGGCAGGCTACCTGAAAAGTGTGGCGGGGTTTGAACTTTGTTTTCAGGTAGCCTGGATAGTGGGCAGGTTGGCGGTTTGCTTGGTTTGTATCTGCGGGATGAGGCTACCTGAAAAATAAGATTGTGCTTGTGCTGGCTTCGTCTTTGTGTCGTTTTTGCTTCGCAGAAATTCCTTTTGGCTATGCCAAAATTTCATTTTAGCTACGCAGAAACTGGGTTGCGACTATGCCGCAACCCAGTTTTCAGGTAGCCTTCGGGGTTTTGATAAATGGATGGAAAAGGAGTTTTTTATGAGCAATATCCGGCCTTATTTGGATTTTGTGCCGCAAATCGGGGCGGGCTGCTATATCGACCCGATGTGCGCGGTGATTGGTGATGTGGTGCTGGCGGAGCGGGTGTCGGTGTGGCCGTTTGCCGTGTTGCGCGGGGATGTGAACCGCATCCGCGTGGGGCGAGGCAGCAATATTCAGGATCATGTGATGCTGCATGTGAGCCACAAAACGGAGGATAAGCCGGAGGGCTCGCCGCTCATCATCGGCGAGGATTGCACCATCGGCCACCACGTTACACTGCACGGCTGCACCGTTGGCCACCGCGTGCTGGTGGGCATGGGCAGCATTGTGTTGGACGATGCGGTGATTGAAGATGATGTGATGATTGGCGCGGGCAGCCTGGTGCCGCCTCGCAAACGGCTGGAAAGCGGCTATTTATATGTGGGCTCGCCGGTGAAACAGGTGCGGCGGCTCACGGCGGAGGAGCTGGCCTTTCTGCCGTATTCGGCGGCGCATTATGTGCAAGTGGCGGAAAAATACGGGCAATCGCAGCGCGGGTGAGCGGGCAGGGCAGGGTGGCGATTATTTTGGCTGCGCGGAAACTCACTTTTTCAGGTAGCCTGAAAGCCTGGCTTTATCAAGGATAAATAGTTGGCAACCTTGCCTTATTTGCCACTTCTCCGGCAACCGCCATCAGACAGAACTTTACGTTATTTCAAAAATTGCTTTAAGTGTTGATTTAGATTAAGGTAAAATCACGCTGCTGCGAAATCTGCAGTATTTCGGTATTTTTACAGTATTAGGATGATTGAGTAATGAATAATCAAGAAATCAATCAGGAGAGGCGGCGCTTTTTGGTGTTGGCCACTGCCGGAGCGGCCGGTGTGGCCGCAGTGGGCGCGGCCACACCTTTTGTTGCCAGCTTTTTCCCCTCGGAAAAGGCCAAGGCGGCCGGCGCGCCGATCAACATCGACGTGAGCAAAATCGAAGCCGGCCAGCTGATTACGGCAGAATGGCGCGGCAAGCCGATTTGGGTGCTCAACCGCACGCCTGAGCAAATCAAGGATTTGGCCTCGCTAGACAGCCAGCTGGTCGATCCCAAT
The DNA here is from genome assembly GCF_916618725.1 of Eikenella sp. Marseille-P7795. Taxonomy (NCBI): domain Bacteria; kingdom Pseudomonadati; phylum Pseudomonadota; class Betaproteobacteria; order Neisseriales; family Neisseriaceae; genus Eikenella; species Eikenella sp. Marseille-P7795. Next base: position 87,539 of record NZ_CAKAJZ010000010.1, read on the forward strand.
TCCACGGCGGCAGACCAGCAGCCGGAATACTGCCAAAACCCTCTGCGCTCCATCAAGGGCAAAGACAATATTTGGGTGGCCATCGGCATTTGCACGCACTTGGGCTGTTCGCCCACCTTCCGCCCCGATTTGGCTCCGGCCGATTTGGGCGCAAACTGGAAAGGCGGCTTCTTCTGCCCGTGCCACGGCTCCAAGTTCGACTTGGCCGGCCGTGTGTATAAAGGCGTGCCGGCGCCCACCAATCTGGTGATTCCTCCTTATAAATATCTGTCTGAAACCACCATCCGCGTGGGCGAAGACAGCTGATACCGGGGAAAAAGACAATGACAAACCAAACCAATAATAAAGCCAAAGCATTGTTAAATTGGGTGGACGCGCGTTTCCCCCTGTCTAAAATGATGAAGGAACACGTAACCGAGTATTACGCCCCGAAAAACTTCAACTTTTGGTATTTCTTCGGTTCGCTAGCTTTGCTGGTGCTGGTGATTCAGATTGTCAGCGGCATCTTCCTGACCATGAATTACAAACCCGACGGCAATCTGAACCAATACCACCTGCCCGCTGCCTTCACCGCGGTGGAATACATCATGCGCGATGTGTCCGGCGGCTGGATTATCCGCTATATGCACTCCACCGGCGCTTCGATGTTCTTCGTGGTGGTGTATCTGCATATGTTCCGCGGCCTGATTTACGGCTCGTTTAAGAAACCGCGCGAGCTGGTGTGGGTGTGCGGCGCTTTGATTTTCTTGGCCTTGATGGCGGAAGCCTTTATGGGCTACCTGCTGCCTTGGGGGCAGATGTCGTTCTGGGGCGCGCAGGTGATCATTAACCTGTTTGGCGCGATTCCGGTTATCGGCCCGGATTTGTCCACTTGGATTCGCGGCGATTTCAACGTTTCCGACGTTACGCTCAACCGCTTCTTCGCCCTGCACGTGATTGCCGTGCCGCTGGTGCTGGTTGGCTTGGTGGTGGCGCATCTGATTGCGCTGCACGAAGTCGGCTCCAACAACCCCGACGGTGTGGAAATCAAAAAACTGAAAGACGAAAACGGCATCCCGCTCGACGGCATTCCTTTCCATCCGTATTACACCGTGAAAGATATTTTGGGTGTGGTGGTGTTCCTCATCGTGTTCTGCGCCATCATGTTCTTCGCGCCCGAAGGCGGCGGCTACTTCCTGGAAGCGCCAAACTTCGACCCTGCTAATTCGCTGAAAACTCCAGCACACATCGCCCCGGTGTGGTATTTCACCCCCTTCTATGCCATTTTGCGCGCCATTCCTTCTTTCGCCGGCACGCAGGTGTGGGGCGTAATCGGCATGGGTGCGGCAGTCATCCTGATTGCCTTGCTGCCCTGGCTCGACCGCTCGCCGGTGAAATCCGTGCGCTACCGCAACACCATTTTCAAAACCATGCTGGTGCTGTTCCTGATTGCCTTCATCGGCTTGGGGATTTTGGGTGCGCAGGTGGCCACCGATTTGAGAACGGAAATCGCCCAATCGTTCACGATTTTCTATTTCCTGTTCTTCCTCGGCATGCCGATTTACACCAGCCCAGAGCGCCCGAGCTTGGCCGCGTTTAAGCAGAAGCTGGGCGCCCAGCCCTTGGCTGCCTTGTTTGCCGCCGGCTGGGTGGGTGGGGTGTATTTGATTGCCCTTTTGGTGAGCATTTACGACCTGTACCTGCTTGCCCGCCTGTTCTTTGCCGATCCGTTCCAGATTCAAACGCTGATTATCCGCGTGTTCTCCGTGCTGTATATGGCGTTCTTCTTTGTGAGCACGCTGCTGAACACCAAACTGAATGTGGATAAAGCAGTGCCGGAACGCGTTACCATGAGCACCACGCGCCAGAAGATTATGTTCTTCGTGTATGCTGCGATTGCATTGGTGGGTGCTTATCTGTTTGCTGGCAGTATTTAATGGGAGCGGCAAAATGAAAAAATTATGGAAAAACTGGTTTGCCGCGCTGATTTTGGCCATGCCTTTGGGCAGCTATGCTGCCGGCGGCGGCAATTATGAGCATGTGGATATCGACTTGGGCGACCAAGTGAGCCTGCAACACGGCGCACAAATTTTCGCCAACTACTGCCTCTCCTGCCATTCGGCCAGCGGTATGCGCTACAACCGCTTGCAGGATTTGGGCTTGAGCGAAGACGAAATCCGCAAAAACTTGATGTTCACCACCGATAAAATCGGCGATGTGATGCATTCTTCGATGAATCCGGAAGACGCCAAACGCTGGTTTGGCGCCGAGCCGCCAGATCTCACCCTGATTGCCCGTTCGCGCGGTGCCGATTACCTGTATGCCTATATGCGCGGCTTCTACAAAGACCCAACCCTCCCCACCGGCTGGAATAACTTGGTGTTCGACAAAGTGGGCATGCCGCACCCCTTGTGGGAGCAGCAGGGCGTGCGCGCCGTGGAGCTGGACGACAAAGGCCAGCCCGTGATGGAGAAAGACGAGCACGGCAATCTGGTGCCCAAGCTGTATTGGGAATCCACCGGCCTGCATAGCCGCCGCCTGCCCAACGGCACGGTTGTTCAGAAAGAATACGATCGCTACGCCAAAGATCTGGTGGCCTATCTGGTGTATATGGGCGAACCCGCCCAGCTGCAACGCAAACAAATCGGCTATGGCGTATTGCTGTTCCTGTTTGCCGTTTTGCTGCCCTTGGCCTACTTCCTGAAAAAGGAATACTGGAAAGACGTACATTAAACTTGGCTGAAACAAACAACGCAGGCTGGAAACAGCCTGCGTTTATTATGGTCTATATAGTAAAGGCTACCTGAAAACCGATTCACCGTTTTCAGGTAGCCTTTTATGCTTGCATCTTTAGCTTATGCGAACACCAGCCTGTCGCCATCGGCTTCCACTTTGATTGTGCTTTCAGGCACGTATCTGCCTTCGAGCAGGGCTTTAGCCAGCGGGTTTTCGATTTCCGACTGGATGGCGCGTTTGAGCGGGCGCGCACCGTAAATCGGGTCGAAACCGGCTTTGGCGATGATGTCCAGAGCGGCATCGGAAACGGAAAGGCGCAGGTTTTGTTTTTCCAAACGTTTTTCCAAACCTTTGAGCTGGATTTTGGCAATACTGCGGATGTTTGCCTGATCCAATCCGTGGAACACGACCACTTCGTCGATACGGTTGATCATTTCGGGGCGGAAGTGGGTTTTCACATCTTCCATCACCACTTCTTTCACCGCTTCGTAGTCATCCGTGCCCATCTGCTGGATGTGCTGGCTGCCGATGTTGGACGTCATGACGATGACTGTGTTTTTAAAGTCCACCGTGCGGCCTTGTCCGTCAGTCAGGCGACCGTCATCCAATACCTGCAAAAGGATGTTGAACACGTCGGGATGGGCTTTTTCCACTTCGTCCAACAGAATCACGCTGTACGGTTTGCGGCGCACCTGTTCGGTCAGGTAGCCGCCTTCTTCGTAGCCGACATATCCGGGAGGCGCGCCGATTAAGCGGGCAACGGCGTGTTTTTCCATGTATTCGGACATATCGATGCGGATGAGGTGGTCTTCGCTGTCGAACAGGAAGCCTGCCAATGCTTTGCACAATTCGGTTTTACCCACGCCGGTCGGGCCGAGGAACAGGAAGCTGCCGTAGGGTTTGTTCGGGTCGGCAAGACCGGAGCGGCTGCGGCGGATGGCATCGGACACGGCGCGCACGGCTTCGTCCTGACCGACCACGCGGCGGTGCAATACTTCTTCCATTTTCAGCAGCTTGTCACGTTCGCCTTCCATCATTTTGGACACGGGGATGCCGGTCATGCGCGATACGATTTCTGCTACTTCGTCCGCGCCGACTTCGGTACGGAAGAGTTTGTTTTGTTTTTTGCCGTCGGCATTGCTTTCTGCCGCTTGAAGCTGCGCACCCAATTTCGGCAATTCGCCGTATTCGAGCTCGGAGGCGCGGGCGAAGTCGCCTTGGCGTTTGGCCTGCTCGATTTTGACTTTAATGTCGTCCATCTGTTTTTTGATGTCGGCAGTGCTGGAGGAGGCGGCTTTTTCGGCTTTCCAGATTTCGTCCAAATCGGCGTATTCTTTTTGCAGGCCGTCGATTTCTTCGTCTATCAGCTCCAAACGTTTTTTGCTGGCGTCGTCGCTTTCTTTGGCCACGTGCATTTTTTCCATTTTGAGCTGGATGATGCGGCGGTCAAGTTTATCCATCTGCTCGGGTTTGCTGTCCAATTCCATTTTGATTCGGCTGGCGGCTTCGTCAATCAGATCGATTGCTTTGTCGGGCAGGAAGCGGTCGGTGATGTAGCGGTCGCTCAACTCGGCGGCGGCAACGATGGCGGGGTCGGTGATGTCGATGCCGTGGTGGATTTCGTAGCGTTCCTGCAAGCCGCGCAGGATGGCGATGGTGTCTTCCACGCTGGGCTCGCCGACCAATACTTTTTGGAAGCGGCGTTCGAGTGCCGCGTCTTTTTCGATGTATTGGCGGTATTCGTCCAAAGTGGTCGCGCCGATACAGTGCAGCTCGCCGCGCGACAGGGCGGGTTTGAGCATATTGCTCGCATCCATTGCGCCGTCGGTTTTGCCTGCGCCGACCAAAGTGTGGATTTCATCAATGAAAATCAAAGTATTGCCGTCATCTTTGGATAATTCGTTCAATACGGCTTTGAGACGTTCTTCAAACTCGCCGCGATATTTCGCACCGGCAATCAAAGCCGCCAAATCCAACACCAGCAGGCGTTTGTTGCGCAAAGATTCGGGGACTTCGCCGTTCACAATCCGCTGCGCCAAACCTTCCACAATCGCGGTTTTACCCACGCCCGGCTCGCCGATGAGTACGGGGTTGTTTTTAGTACGGCGTTGCAGCACCTGAATCGCGCGGCGGATTTCGTCGTCGCGGCCAATAACCGGGTCAAGCTTGCCGTCGCGGGCGCGTTGAGTGAGGTCGGTGGTGTATTTCTTCAGGGCTTCGCGTTGGTCTTCGGCATTGGCATCGTTCACGTTTTGTCCTCCTCGAACCGCATCAATCGCGGCGTTGATATTTTGTTCGGTTGCACCGGCTTCTTTCAGGATTTTGCCGGTGGCGTCGTTCTGCTGCACCAAGGCAAGCAGAAAAAGTTCGCTGGCGATATAGGCGTCGCCGCGTTTAATGGCGGCTTTGTCCATCAGGTTCAGCACTGCCTGCAATTCGCGGCTGGGCACCATATCGCCGCCCTGGCCGGATACTTTGGGCAGGCTGCTTAATTGCTGCTGCAAACGCTGTTTCACCTGCGGCACGTTCACGCCCGCATGAGCCAGCAGCGCGGCAGCCCCGCTGTTTTGGTCGTCAAGCAGAGCCTTGAGCACAAAGCCCGCTTCCAGATAGCTGCTGTCGGCAGCCAAGGCCAAACTCTGCCCCTCTTGCAGGGCTTGCTGGAATTTGGCGGTGAGTTTATCAAATCGCATATTCGTTTTCCTTTGCTTAAATTTTGGTTCGCAGGCTATATGGGTTTGGAAGAAGGTTTGTCAAGAAGGAATCTGCTATTTTTGTCGGGTGTTCATGCAATCCGTTCTATTGGCAGGAAATAAATGCTATAGTGGATTCAATTTAAACTGCTACGGCGTTGGCTCACCTTGCCGTACTGCTTGTACTATCTGCAGCTTGCCGCCTTGTCCCGATTTAAATTGAATCCACTATAATGCCTGTCTTTCCCGCTATCGGAGCCACCCCTTGCCTGCCGCCCGCATCCAAATCGCCCTGCCGCCGCAATTCGATTTTGCCACCCGCCTGACCGTGGAAGTCGGCCACCTCAACTACGGCAACCATCTCGCCAACGACGCCGTGCTGCGCATGGTGCACGAAGCCCGCCTGCGCTTCCTAGCCGCGCACGGCTGCACCGAAACCGACATCTTCGGCGCCGGCCTGATTATGGCCGATGCCGCCGTGCAATACCGCGCCCAAGCCTTTCACGGCGATGAATTGCTCATTCAGGTAGCCCTCGGCGAAATCGGCCGCGCCGGTTTCCCTTTATTTGCCAAGCTCACCCGCGAAGCCGACCAAGCCGAAATCGCCCGCGTGCAATGCGGCATGGCGTTTTACGACTACGCCGCCCAACGCCTCGCCCGCACCCCCGCCGCCTTCCGCGCACATTTCGCCCCAAACGGAGCAGGGCGATGACACAGCCGTGGACACAGCAAATCGAGCCCTGGCTGCACACTTTGCAACAGCAAAACCTCTCCGCCCACACCCAAGCTGCCTACCGCCGCGACCTCGCCTGGCTTGCCCGCTTCCAGCCCCAAGCCGAGCTCAGCCGCCCCCTGTTCACCGCCGCCCTGCGCCAGCTCACCCAAGAAGGCCAGCACCCCCGCAGCATCGCCCGCCGCCTCAGCGCCTGGCGGCAATTTTGCCGCTGGCTGGTGCAAAAAGGCTACCTGAAAGCCGATCCCACCCACGGCCTCAAAGCCCCCAAAGCCCCCGAACGCCTGCCCAAAGCCGTGAGCGCCGAGCCGCTCAACCAACTGCTTGACCAAACCCCCGGCAGCGAACTCAGCCAGCGCGACCTCGCCATCTTCGAGCTGCTCTACGGCAGCGGCCTGCGCCTTGCCGAAGCCTGCGCCCTCAACCTGGCCGACCTCGACCTGCAAAGCGGCTGGGTGGCCGTAACCGGCAAAGGGCGCAAACAGCGCCACGTCCCCCTCACCGCGCACAGCATCCGTACCATCCAAGGCTACCTGAAAACCCGAGCCGCCGCCCCCGGCGAAAACGCACTCTTCACCGGCCGCAGCGGCAAGCGACTCGGCAGCCGACAAATCCAAAAACGCCTGCAACAATTCGCCGCCCAACACGGCAGTCCCCACCTCAGTCCCCACATGCTGCGCCACAGCTACGCCAGCCACCTGCTGCAAAACGCCCGCGACATCCGCGCCGTGCAAGAGCTGCTCGGCCACAGCCAGCTTGCCACCACACAGCACTACACCCGCCTCGACTTCGACCACCTCGCCCGCGTGTACGACGATGCCCACCCCCGCGCCCAACGCCAATCCGGCACGCCCGAAGGCAGTCCCCCGCAAGACGAAAGCGAAACCGACTAAAGCCAGGGCAAAGCAATAAACGGCTACCTGAAAAGTTTAGCTTCGCAGAAACCCGCTATGCTGCGTTTTAACTTCGTTGAAGCTTGCGCTTTCAGGTAGCCTCATCATCGGCGGACTATGCGGACAATTCGCGAGGGGCGGCTATTCCACCGCAACCGGCAGGGTACGCGTGGACAGGATTGAGCGAACCTACCCGAACGGCACATACGATGCCAAAGTCTCCATCTACGATCCCAAAACCGGGCGGTATGTGCCTAAAGCCGGTAACGGCGTTTCCACCATGTTCCCGGATCATTGGTCGGTGGATAGGATTAAGGTGGAAGGAGCTAGGGCTTTTGAGAATGGAAATCGTGTAAAAGGAACAACCCATAAATTTCGAGGTGATTCTCCTTCGGGAATAAAAATAGAGTGGTTCGTTGATAAAAATAGCGGACGTATCACTAATTTCTATCCACAAAAAGGTAAGTAATTATGAAACTTATTTATGCGTATTAGTTTAATCCTGGTTATAATCAACATGAACCAATTTGTTTATCATATGAGGCAAATGAACGTAACTTGCCTAGTGAACCAGATCATACAACAGATTTTGAAGAGGAAAGGATACTGGCAGCTTTGTTAGGTAATTCTGATTCATTATATTCTGCTCCATTTGCCAAAGATAAATTGAACAACCCATCAGTTAAGCGCCAGCTTATTAGTACTGAAGGATGGGATGCAGAAATTGTCGGCGATGAAGTGCAGATGCGATTTGCATTTGCATCAGAAGATCCGGAGGATGAGGATTATCAACCGATCTTATTCCTCCCTCGCAAGGAGGTAGCGTATGCCATGGAAAAATGGTTAGCATTTCTGCAGCGGGATATTGACCCGAACTATTCGGAAATCATCGATACCAAAGAAGCCTATCGCTAGCTTGCCCTGTTTTTTAACACGCCCATCCTTGATTGCGTTCCAACTCAAAAAGGCTACCTGAAAAATTTTAGCTTCGTAGAAACTCGCGGAGATCGTTTTAACTTCTTTGAAGCTTGCGCTTTCAGGTAGCCTTTTCATTGTCTTAATCGGAAGCGGTAGCCCAACGCCAATCGGCGCAAGATGCAGCCCATGCCAAGATTCCAAACCAAACCGTCAGCCATGCCGCGAATGGCGGAAAACGGCATGCTGTTCCTTGCAGGTAAGCGCTTGGCGGAACTCACACAAATATCACGTTTGCTCCGCTGAAATTCGCTTCGCCCGTTTTTCAGGTAGCCTCCCGAAGCCTTGCCTCCGGGCTTCGGCTATTTGCCAGAGGGCAAACAATCCGCCGCCGGTGCGGATGCGTTGGCGCAGGCGAGCGGGGCGGCTGGGCTTTCGGCGGCAGCGGGGCGGTTGCCGCCCTTGGCGGCGGCAGCGGGGCTTCGGGGGCGGCGTGTTCCGACAAGGCGGCCAGCATGCGCTCGTAGTCGGGCGATTGGCGCATGAGCACGCGGGCGGCTTCTTTCAGGTTGTTCACGTCTTCGCGCGGCAGGTAGAAGCTGGTGGAGATGTTGAGCACGTTTTTGCGCAGGGAGGAATCGGGCAGGTCGCGCAGGCTGAGGTTGATAAAGTGCAGGCTGATGGGGCGGCCTTTGCCTTGGGCGCCGGCGTTCCATTGGTCGGCCACGGCGCGGACGCGGCGCAAGGATTCCTGCGAGTTTTGGTCGATGGGCACGTTGATGATGGCGCCCAGCACGTCGGAGAGGCCGGGCACTTTGGCGCTTTGGTCGATGCTGCTGTCGAGCTGGTTTTGCGCGTTTACGCTGATCACGATGATTTTGCGTATGTTTTGGTTGGCCATCTGCCGTTGCAGGGTTTGGCTGGGGTAGATTTCGGTGGCATCCAGCAGGCCGCGCAGGCCGAGGTTGTCGGTGAGGCCGCCGTCGAGCAGGTGGATGTAGGGGCGTGCTTTGCTGTTTTGGTAGAGCTCGAGCTGCTGGCTGATTTCGCGGCGGGTTTGGCTTTGCTGCTGCCCGCTGCTGCCATGCTCGAGGGCGTATTGCAGGCGCGGGGGCAGGGTGTAGCCGCAGTTACCGCCGTTGTTGTTGAGGGTGATGGGGCTGAACACCACGGGCACGGCGCTGGAGGCGGCCACGGCGCGGGCAAGGCGCAAATCGGAAAGGTTTAGGCACATGATGTCGAAAAATTCCTGCGTGAAATCAATGCGCTTACCCACCGACATATCGGTGGCGGACACCACGGCAAACGGGCCTTTGCGCCGCCGCGCCAAATCGCCGAAGGTGGCGTGGCCGAACAGGGTGCTTTCAAACTGCTCCTGCAATAAGTCGCCGCGGCCGAATTCGGGCGAGGTGAGGCGCGGCAGGTTGCCGAGGGAGAATATTTGGCGCGACACCTGCCGTTGGAAATTCTGCTTGAGAAACTGCTGCTCGAAGGCGGGAATGGTGTCGCGGCCGTGCAGCGAATAATAGGTGGCCAGCACCGAGCCGCCGGATACGCCGTACACCAAATCCACGCTGTCGAGCAGCGGCTTTTCGCGCCCGCCGATGTGCACCCGCTGCTTGGCTAGCTCTTCCAGCACGCCGTAGCCCAAGGCCGCCGCGCGCGTGCCGCCGCCGGAAAACAGCAGCACCACAAACACGTCGTCATCCTGCTGCGCCATGCTTTGCTCCAAGCGGTAGCCGCTGTTGGTGTCCACTTGGGAGATGGTGGCCACCGGCCGGTAGTTCACCAGCGAGCAGGCCGAGAGCCACAGCAAAAGCCCCTCTGCCGCCATCCGTTTCAGCATTCCGCCGTATGCACTAATCCGCATTGCAACCCTTTCCAATCATTCAAACCATAATGCAGGCTACCTGAAAAATAGAAAAACCGTTTTTCAGGTAGCCTCAAGCGCATTATAGCAAAGCCGTTGGCGCCGGAGGCTACCTGAAATCCCGCCCGTAATGACACGCCCGGCGCCGCAAGGTAAGATACGCGCTTTCCATCCGGCCTATCCGATATGACCATCCCTGCCAATATGCTGGCCGCAGTAGACCTCGGCTCCAACAGCTTCCGCCTGCAAATCTGCACCAACCACAACGGCCAGCTGCAAATTATTGATTCCATAAAAGACATGGTGCGCTTTGCCGCCGGGCTGGACGAACACAAACGGCTCGACGAAGCCGCCCAAGAGCGCGCGCTCGCCTGCCTGGCCAAATTCCACGAACGCCTGCGCGGCTTCCCGCCCGAGCAAGTGCGCGCCGTGGCCACCAACACCTTCCGCGTGGCCAAAAACATCGCCCCCTTCATGCCCCGCGCCGAAGCCGCCTTGGGCTTTCCCATTGAAATCATCGCCGGGCGCGAAGAAGCCCGCCTTATCTACACCGGCGTTATCCACACCCTGCCGCCCGGCAGCGGGCAGATGCTGGTGGTGGACATCGGCGGCGGCTCCACCGAATTCGTAATCGGCAGCGCGCTCCAGCCTGAGATCACCGAAAGCCTCAACCTCGGCTGCGTGAGCTACACCCTGCGCTTCTTCCCCAAAGGCAAAGTGTCCGCCGAATCCTTCAAGCTCGCTGTTAACACCGCCCGCAGCGAAATCCAGCGCATTGCCAAGCTCCTGAAAACCACCGGCTGGCAGCTCGCCGTGGGCACTTCCGGCACCGCCCGCACCCTGCGCGACCTCATCGCCGCCGCCAACCCCGAAGACAACCGCATCACCCGCACCACCCTGCAACGCATCAGCCAGCGCCTCATCGAAGCCGGCAGCGCCAAAAAAGCCAAATTCGAAGGCATGAAGGCCGACCGCATCGAAGTGTTTGCCGGCGGGCTGGCCGTGATGAGCGCCGTGTTTGCCGAGCTCGACATCGACAGCATGAGCGTAACCGACGCCGCCCTACGCGACGGCGTGTTCTACGACCTCATCGGCCGCCAGCTCAACGCAGACATGCGCGACCAAACCATCGCCCGCTTCCAAGAGCGCTACCATGTGAGTGCCAACCAAGCCGAGCGCGTTGCCACACTCGCCGCCCAGTTTTTCGATATGCTCGCCGAACACGAGCCCGAAAAAGAACGCCGCTACTGGCAGCAATACCTGCGTTGGGCCGCCCTCGTGCACGAAATCGGCACCGACATCGCCTACCCCGCCTACCACAAACATTCTGCCTACATCCTCGAGCAGGCCGACATGCCCGGCTTTTCTCGCCAAGAGCAGCGCATTCTTGCCACTCTCGTGCTCGGTCAGCGCGGTGACCTGAAAAAAATGGTCGAGCTGCCCGTTAGCCCCGCCATGTGGCTCGCCATCGCCGCCTTGCGGCTTGCCGTTTTGTTCTGCCGCGCCCGCCTGCCCATCACCCTCCCGCCCGGCACCCGCCTGAGCTACGAAAACAAACACTACACCCTCGCCATCAGCCGCCAATGGCCCGAAGAGAACCCCCTCACCGCCGGCGCCCTGGCCGACGACGCCGCCCAATGGCGCAAAATCGGCATCCGTTTCGGGCTCCTGCTGCAATAGCAGCCCGCGCACACACAGTTCAGCTTTAGGCAGCCCTGAGCGAGCTCGGCTGCACACAGAAAGGCTACCTGAAAAATATCGCGTCCATTTGCGCGGACCATTTTTCAGGTAGCCTTCCTGCCCCGCAAGAGACTACCTGAAAACCAAAGCTTCACTCAGCCCGGCACCCACAAAATTTCCTGCCGCCGCCACTCCGTTGCAGGTAAAATACCATCTATGTCCTCCTCTAAGGAAACCGCCATGAAAGCCCTGATGAAACCCGCCCTCGCCATCCTCATCGCCGCCGCCCTCGCCGGCTGCGGCAAAGAAGACACCAAACCCGCCGTTACCCTCAGCTGCGAAGCGCCTGAAGCACTCGAGCAGCTCAAGGCCCAAATCCAAGCCACCGCCTTCCCGCCTGCCGACCACGAGTTGCCCACCCCGCAGGCCGGTGCCGCCGAAATTCAAGCCGCACTCGAGCAGCTCGGCTTCGAAATCACCGACATCCGCACCACCCAAGCCGCCTCCGAAGGCAGCAAACAGCTTGCTTGCGAAGCCACCCTGCGCTTCGCCCCCAAAGCCGACGCCCAAGCGCGCCTGAAGCAAAGTATTTCCGACTATATGGAAATCAACGAAAGCGACGGCATCGAATACAACGAAATGATGACCGCCGGCGACCCCACCCTCAAGCCCGACGGCCAAGGCGGCTACATCCGCCCGCTCAGCTACAGCGTGAGCCAAACCGACAGCGGCGACAAACTCGTGATCAACGTAGACAGCAAAGCCGCCTCCTCCGGCCTGCAACCGCCGCTGGCCTTCTACCTCGCCGCCCCCGATTTAGCCAAACAAGTGGCCGAAATCCGCCAGCAAACCGCCGCCGAAGAAACCCGCCAGCAAGAGCTCAGCGCCCTCGACCAAACCCGCCTGCAAGCCCGCATCGAGCTCTTGCGCACCGAAAACAAACAGGCGCACGACAACCTCAACAAAGCCTGGCAAGCCCTGCCCGCCGCTGCCCAAGCCTCGCTCAGAGATGCCCAAAACCAATGGAACCGCGTGCGCGCCAGCCAATGCGCCTACCAAAGCAAGGCCGACGCCACCGACCCGCTGGAGCAGGAAGCCCTGCGTATTGAGTGCGACACCCGCGAAGTGCAGCAGCGCATCCCCAACCTCAAGCAGGAAGCCGAAGCCTACACCGGCAACCAGCTGGCCGAAGCCACCCAGCGCGCCCAATCCGCCCAGCAGGAATTGCGCAACGTATGGCAGAGCGTGCCCGCCGACGTGAAAGACATCATCGGCCAAGACTACCAATCCTGGAGCGCCAGCAGCGCCGCCAAATGCGCCCAGGCAGGCCAGCAGGCCGGCGGCGGCAACAGCGGCCAGCTCGCCCGCCTCGAATGCACCGCTGCCGAAGCCCGCAGCAAAGCCAGAGAACTGCGCGGCTACGTTTCCCAATAACCGCCCCACTAAAGGCTACCTGAAAAATATCCGCTTCCGCCAAGGCATTGCTTTCAGGTAGCCTTAACCCCTCCACACACCATGAACCTCACCGAAACCCATCTCTCCAGCGAACCCATCTTCGACGGCAAATTCGTCACCATCGCCCGCGACACCGTGCGCCTGCCCAATGGCAACCAAAGCTACCGCATCGTCATCCGCCACCCCGGCGCCGCCTGTGTGCTCGCCGTTACCGCGCAAGACGAAATCGTGCTTGTGCGCCAATGGCGCTACGCCACCGGCCAAGCCCTGCTCGAACTGCCCGCCGGCAAGCTCGACCCCGGCGAAGACCCGGCCCTGTGCGCCGCGCGCGAGCTCGAAGAAGAAACCCCATACCGCGCCCAAAGCGTGCGCCTCCTGCACACCTTCTACACCGCCCCCGGCTTCTGCGACGAAAAAATGTACCTCTACCTCGCCGAAGGCATCACGCCCACCAGCACCCGCGAGCCCGACCCGGACGAATTCGTCGAAACCGTATTGCTTTCCCGCCAAGCCGTGCGCGAAGCCATCGCCGCCAACCAAATCCAAGACGCCAAAACCCTGATCGGCCTGCAATACTGGCTGCTCAACAGCCCGCCCGCCGATTAAGGCTACCTGAAAAACAGCTTGGGTCATCATCCAAACTGCCCACTAAAAAGGCTACCTGAAAAACCAAAGGCTACCTGAACCATGCGCCAATTCACCCTCAGCACCGAAAACGGCACCCTGCTCGGCTTCCTCGTGCTCACTGCTGACAGCGGCGACGAGCCCCAATCCGGCCACGCCATGCTCCAGCTGCACGAAGCCCCGCTGCCGCCCGCCGATGCCGCAGCTGCCCGCGCGCTCGCCGCCCTGGCCGGCCAAATGCTCGCCTGGCAGCCGCAGGGCGAGGGCATCGCCTTATACGATGCCGAAGGCAGCCCCGCCGCCGACATCCGCCAGCAATACCTGCGCCTCGGCGGCCACACCCTGCTGCTCACCGATTTGGAAGGAAACCTTTGATGGACAGCGTGTTTATCCTCATCCCCATCAGCATTGTGCTGGCCTTCATCATCGGCTACTTTTTCTGGTGGTCCGGCCACAGCGGCCAGTTTGACGATTTGGAAGGCCCCGCCCACCGCATCCTGATGGACGACGATTCCGCC
>NZ_CAKAJZ010000011.1:0-90201 GCF_916618725.1 Eikenella sp. Marseille-P7795
ACCCCCTTCACCCCCATCCCCGAGTTTACCGCCCGAGCCGCCGACCTCATCCCCTACACCGAATTCATCGGTCTGCAATGCGGCGAATCCAACGGCAGCCCCCTCTTCGCCCTGCCCTACAAACGCGAAAACATCGGCAACGTATTCCTCCCTGCCCTGCACGGCGGCATGCTCGGCGGCTTCATCGAAAGCTGCGCCGTCCTCTTCCTCTACCACCAAGCCGGCCTCAACGAGCTGCCCAAAATGATCGACTTCTCTCTCGACTACCTGCGCAGCGGCAAGCCCGAAACCACCTACGCCCGCTGCTCCCTCACCCGCCAAGGCAGCCGCATCGCCAACGTAGCCGTGGAAGCCTGGCAGTCCGACCCCGCCAAACCCATCGTCGTGGCCCGCTGCCACTTCCAAATGCCCGCCAGCGAAGCTCGGCCGCCGCGCTAACCTTCGGCAATCATGGCACACAAAACCACAGCATCCCTATCGATGCTGTGGTTTGCTATTGGGCGGCACAAAAGGCTACCTGAAAATGCGCAGCGTCCCCCGCTTCTTAATACCCCGCCTTGCTGCGCAAGACATCGCTTTCAGGTAGCCTCTTCGCGCCCAGTCAAAACACCAATTTCCCATAAAGCTGCCCAGGCTTGCAGCGGCGGCGGATTTCCTCCGCCACTTTCATCGCCTCGCTGGCGCTGTCGCGCCACAGCCGCGAGCCTTGGCCGGGCAGCGGACGGATTTTGCCCAAATCCAGCGTTATTTTTTGCGGCAACACGCCCGTTTGCCCCGGCTCGCGGTATTGCAGCAACATCTTGGTGGGGAAGTTGCCTCCGCGCAGGTTTACAAATTGCAGCCCGTCGTAGCCAACAAAGCCTTCGCCCGCGCCGGCCAGGCAATAGCGGATGCCTGCTTCTTCCAAGCGCAGAAACTGCGGTTTGCCGCCCAAGTGGGCGCGGCGCCGCCACGAGCGTACCGCCAGGCCGAGCGCCGCGGCGAGCAATAGCAGCAGCAACAATAATATCCACATCACGCGGTGCTGCCGGGTGAGCAGCAGAATCCGGCTGATAACGGACAATAAAGCCGCCGCGCCAAACAGCGTTGCCCAGCCGTTGAGCAGCGTACTGCCAAACGACCATTCGCGCACTTCGCGGCGGGCGGCGAGATAATCGGCTTCTTCCATTTTTGTTTTCTTTCATATAGATGAGGCTACCTGAAAAATCATTTTCAGGTAGCCTTTGCCGGGCGGGCGCCTAATCGGCTTTTTCGGGCTTGGCGTAGAAATCGTGGCTGCCTTCGGGGCGGGTTTTGAAGCGTTTATGCAGCCAGAAATATTGCTCGGGCTGCTCGCGCACGCGCGCTTCGATGAAGTCGTTCATGCGCTGCACGTCGGCGGCAGTGTCTTCGCCGGGGAAGTGCTCCCAAGCGGGATAGAAGCGCAGCACGACGCGGCCGTTTGGCTGGCGGGTGGGGATGGCGGGTACGACTTTGGCTTGGGTGAGCGCGGCGATGCGGGGCAGGCCAGCGATGGTGGCGGTGGGGATGCCGAAGAAATCAGCGAAGATGGAATCTTTGCGGCCGAAATCTTGGTCGGGCAGGTAGAGGAAGGGGGCGGGGTCGGCGCGCAAGTGTTTGATGATGGCGCGCAGGCCTTCGGTGCGGCCGATGAGGAAGACGTTATCGTAGCGATGGCGGCCGCGCAGGATTTGCGCGTCGAGCTCGGGGTTTTTCTGGTGGGAATACATGCTGGTGAGCGGCACGTCTTGGTTGAGGGCGTATACGGCGAGCTCGAAGGCGGTGAAGTGCGGGTAGAGCAGGATGACTTTGTGCCCGGCGGCGAGTTCGTTGTCGAGATGATGTTTGTCTTGGTAGCGCACCAGGGATTTGAGCCGCGCGGCGCTGCCGTACCAATAGAGGCCGTATTCGAGCACGAGCTTGGCCATGTGGCGGAAGTGGCGCTTGAGCAGGGTTTGGCGCTGCGCTTCGCTTAATTCGGGAAAACACAGGCGCAGGTTGATTTGGCCGATGCGGCGACGGGGGGCGACGGCGTAGTAGGCGAGCGTGCCGATGGCGTCGGCCAGCTTTTGGATGGCGGCGAAGGGCAGGAGCTGGATGAGGTAGAGCAGGAAGAAGGCGGCTTTCATGGGCGGGGTGCGGTGGAAAGGGTTGGCCGGATTATAGCGCAGCGGGCGGGAAGGCTACCTGAAAAAGGCTACCTGAAAATGATTGGGGCACATTTTCAGGTAGCCTTGATATGCAGCCATCACGCATCCAGGCTTTGGTCCATATCGGCGGAGGGGCGCACGTTGCCCTGCCCAATCACGCGGGCGGGCACGCCGACCACGGTGCTGTGGGCGGGCACGTCGCTCACCACCACGCTGCCGGCGCCGACTTTGGCGCATTCGTTTACGCGGATGTTGCCGAGGATGGAGGCGTTGGCGCCAATCATCACGCCGTCGCCGATTTTGGGGTGGCGGTCGCCGCCTTCTTTGCCGGAACCGCCCAGCGTGACGCCGTGCAGGATGGAGATGTCGTTGCCGAGCACGGCGGTTTCGCCCACCACGAGGCCGGTGCCGTGGTCGACCATGATGCCGTGGCCGAAGCGGGCGGCGGGGTGGATGTCGATGCCGAACACTTCGGAGGCGCGGTTTTGCAGGAAGTAGGCAAGGGTTTTTCGACCGTGCTGCCACAGCCAGTGGTTGATGCGGTGGGCTTGTATGGCGTGGAAGCCTTTGTAGTAGAGCAGAGGCAGGTAGTAGGCGTCGCAGGCGGGGTCGCGCTCGTAGTAGGCGACGATGTCGGCCTGCATGGCTTTGGAGATGTGGGTGTCGCTGCTGAGGGCTTGGAAGAAGATTTCGTTGAGCGCGCGGCTGTCCATCACGGGGCTGGTGAGCTTGCTGGAAAGATGGAAGGCAAGCACGCGGTCGATGCTGCTGTGGCGCAGCACGGTTTGGTGCAGGAAGCTGGCCAGCATGGGCTCGCTTTCGGCGGCTTGGGCGGTTTCGGCCAGGATGGTTTGCCACAGGGTGCGGCTGTCTTCGTAATCGAGGGTGGTCATTTTGTTTTTCAGGTAGCCTTTGGGCGGCTAGGAGCTGGGTTTTGCAGCGGGGCTGATATGGTTTTCAGGTAGCCTTGGTGTGAGGCTACCTGAAATATTGGGGCTTATTTGCCGCGCATCAGCTCGAAAAATTCGTCGTTGGTTTTGCTGTCTTTGAGCTTGCCCACCAGGAACTCGGTGGCTTCCAAATCGTCCATCGGATGCAGGAATTTGCGCAGCAGCCACATGCGCTGGAGCTGGTCGTTGGGCACGAGCAGCTCTTCGCGGCGGGTGCCGGATTTGTTGATGTTGATGGCGGGGAACACGCGTTTTTCGGCCATGCGGCGGTCGAGGTGCAGCTCCATGTTGCCGGTGCCTTTGAACTCTTCGAAAATCACGTCGTCCATGCGGCTGCCGGTTTCCACCAGCGCGGTGGCGATGATGGTGAGCGAGCCGCCTTCTTCGATGTTGCGGGCGGCGCCGAAGAAGCGTTTGGGGCGGTGCAGCGCGTTGGCGTCCATGCCGCCGGTGAGGATTTTGCCGGAGGTGGGTGCCACGGCGTTGTAGGCGCGGGCAAGGCGGGTGATGGAATCGAGCAGGATGACCACGTCTTTTTTGTGTTCCACCATACGCTTGGCTTTTTCAATCACCATCTCTGCCACTTGTACGTGGCGCGCGGCCGGTTCGTCGAAGGTGGAGGCCACCACTTCGCCGCGCACGGAGCGGGTCATTTCGGTAACTTCTTCCGGGCGCTCGTCGATCAGCAGCACAATCAGCACCACGTCGGGATAGTTGGCGGTGATGGCATGGGCGATATTTTGCAGCATCACGGTTTTGCCGGTTTTCGGCGGCGCCACCAAGAGGCCGCGCTGCCCCATGCCGATGGGGGAAACCAAATCGATGGCGCGGGCGGTGATGTTTTCCTCAGCCTTGATGTCGCGCTCCAATTTGAGCGGGCGGGTGGGAAACAACGGGGTGAGGTTTTCAAACAAAATCTTGTGTTTGCACACTTCCGGGTCGTCGCCGTTGATGGTGTCGAGGCGCACCAGGGCGAAGTAGCGCTCGTTGTCTTTGGGCACGCGCACGCTGCCTTCGATGGTGTCGCCGGTGTGCAGGTTGAAGCGGCGGATTTGGTTGGGCGACACATAAATATCGTCGGGGCTGGCCAGATAGGAGGTATCGGTGCTGCGCAGGAAGCCGAAGCCGTCGGGCAGGATTTCGAGCGTGCCGGAGCAGGTGAAGCTCTCGCCCTGCTTCATCATGTGGCGGACGATGGCGAATACCAAATCTTGTTTGCGCAGGCGGTTGGCGTTTTCAATGCCGTGCTGCTCGGCCATTTCCAGCAGTTTGGAAATATGCTGGGTTTGTAGTTCGGAAACGTGCATAGGGTGTTGTGCTGTTAAATAAAAATATGAAACGGGGATGATGTGAACGGCGGTTCAGATCATGGGGAACGGAAAGATTGTGTGTGGAAACGGGATGGAAACTTTAAGAACGGTGTGGCAGTGCGCCTGAGAAACGGGTTGCCCGCAGAAAACCGGGCGATAAAACGGGCGGCATTCTAGGATTTTGCCGGCGGCTTGTCAAGGAAAGCCACCGCCGGCAAAGCAGCGGTGGCAGAGTATGGCGGCTTACAGGGAAGCGTTCAGGAAATCAACAAGCTGGCCTTTGCTCAGGGCGCCCACTTTGGTGGCCACGCGCTGGCCGTTGTTGAACACCATCAGCGTGGGGATACCGCGCACGCCGAATTGGGCGGGGGTTTGCTCGTTGTCGTCGATGTTGATTTTCACCACTTTCAGCTTGCCTTGCAGCTCTTCGGCGATGTCGTCCAAAATCGGGGCGATCATTTTGCAGGGGCCGCACCAGGGCGCCCAAAAATCCAGCAATACGGGCAGGTCGGACTTCAGCACGTCTTGTTCGAAAGCGGCGTCGGAAGAATGGATAATCAAATTGCTCATGTTTTTTCCTTTTCAGATAGGGATTGGCAGATGGCGGGCAAGATAAGGGTTTTGCGGCAAAATAACAAGGGCGGCGCGGCAATAGTGCTTATAGTTTCTGGCAATCGGCTTTCAGGTAGCCCGAAGCGGCCTTAATTCAGCACCAGGTTTACCAGCACTTCTTTCAGCAAAAAGCCCATCACGCCCAGCCCGAGCACGAAAAACAGCACGGCCATGCCAAACTTGCTGGCGCCGGACTTTTTGCCCAAATCCCAAATGATAAAACCGATAAACACAATCAGCACGCTGAGGCCGATTTTCATGCTCCAGGCGGAGAATTCGGCTTCGGTCATGATTATTCCTTTGCGGTGGTGTGGGAGCGGTATTATAGGAATTCTGCGGCGGGGAGGCTACCTGAAAACGATGTCTTGCGCAGCAAGGCAGAGTTTCTGCGAAGCTAAAACGATGTTCCCGAAGGAAGCAGAGTTTCTGCGAAGCTAAAACGATGTTCCCGAAGGAAGCAGAGTTTCTGCGAAGCTAAAACGATGTTCCCGAAGGAAGCAGAGTTTCTGCGAAGCTAAAACAATGTTCCCGAAGGAAGCAGAGTTTCTGCGAAGCTAAAACAATGTTCCCGAAGGAAGCAGAGTTTCTGCGAAGCTAAAACGATGTTTTCTCGCCGCCAAAATTTTTCAGGTAGCCCCTATCGCTCGGAGGCTACCTGAAAAATATTTCGGCACAATCGGCACGGTTTGCGCGCCGCGAAAGTCTGCCCTACGGTTTCGGCGTGTTGATGTTGATTAGCCCGTTGAGCACGCCGTCCAAGCGCCGTACACGGAAATCTTGTCGATTTTCTCGGTTACCTTCTCCAGCGTTTCCAGCTCTTTCAGGCGCAGGGCCACCGGGTTTTCCTCCATCACGCGCGAGGTGTTGAGCAGCGAGCGGGTGGACGCGGTTTCTTCGCGGCGGCGGATGTTGTTGGCCAGCGCGGATTTTTCGGCTTCCACCACGCGGGTGAGGATGCTGCGGATTTCGCCGGGCAGGATGATGTCTTTCACGCCCGCATCGCTGATTTCGATGCCGCGCAGGTGTTTGGCACGCATGGCGGCGGAAAGCTCGGCGTCGATGGCCTGCTTGTCGGCCAGGAGCTGGTCCATCGTTTTGCCGCCCACCACGGCGCGGATGGCGAATTGCAGCTCACGGTAGAGGTATTGCTCCGGCTCGCGGTGCTGGGCCAGCCACAGCGGCGCGTCGGTGATGCGGTAGTTGCACACGGCGTTCACGCGCAGGGTAACTTTGTCTTCGCTCAGCAGCTCCTGGCCGAAAATTTCGCAGGTTTGCGGGCGCAGGTCGATGATTTCGGCTTGCAGCTCGCGGTTGGCCGACCAATAGTAATACTCGCCGGCGGGCAGCACGGGCTGCAGCTCCTGATTGATATACAGCAGGCCCTGGTGCTGGGCGGGCACTTGGAAGAAATACACGATATCGGCCAGGCTGCTGCGCCAGAAATCGGCGGCTTTGAGCTTGGCCTGCATATCGGCATCAATCCGCAGGCTGTTTTTCAAATCAACGGTTTGGATGGCATACGGCGCGGCGGCCTGCTTCCAGAAATAGGTGCGGGTGTCGGGCGCGATGTAGCCTGCCAGCTTGCCGCCCACGAAATACAGTTTCAGCTCGTCTGCCCCGGCTTCTACGCATTCGAAATGCTCGGCCACCAACGCGGGCTGGGTTTTCGCCCACACCTGTACTGCGGCGGTATCGTCGAACACGGGCTGCCGGCTGTTGGCAAACAATGCCTTTATGTCGTTTCCCGCCGGCAGGTGCAGCACATATTCGCCCGTGCCAAACACGGCCTGCAATTCGCCGCGCACCGTCACCAGCATTTTTTCGTCGGCGCTCACGGTGTATTTTTTCAGCGGCGCCTGCAATTTCGGCTGCTGCAACAGGGCGGCTTCCACGTTTTCAGGTAGCCTGAAGGCCTCTTGTGGCAAGGGGCAGGTGTGGATTTCGCCGCTTTCCGGCTTCCAAAAGGCGCGGCTCTCACCGCTGGGGATGATTTGCGGCGTGAGATAGCGGTCGTGCTACACCAGCGTGTCGGTGCCCACGGGGCTATCGATGATTTGCCAGAATTGCTCGGCTTTTTCGCGTTGGAAGCGCAGGCAGGCCGCCGCACCGTTCCATTGCACGGCCAGGCTGTCCAGTTTGTTTACGATGGTTTCGCATTTTTTGCCAAGGTGCCACACGGTATGCTTGCCGCTGCCGCGGATGCCGTGCAGGCTGCCGTCGAACACAATGATGGCGCGTTCGTTGGGAAGGAGCTTGAGTTTGCTGAAGAACATGATGTTTTCCGTGTTTGAAAATTTGCAAGCTTGAGTTTTCAGGTAGCCTTTAGAAACATAGTGAGGCTACCTGAAAATAGAAATGGAGCAATCTGCGCCGCCGCCGTGCCGGCCTGATTGGCGGCAGGCAGCGTGTGGGCGGCGGGGAGCAAGCCGGTTGCCTGGGGCGGCGGCGATGTTCTGCCAGCCGCCCGCCCGCATAGGTTTCACATCCTGCCTAAACCGTTCTGCGGGGGAAACGGGCTTGCCCGCTGCCGCTTCAGCCGTGCCTGCGGCCAAGAGGCCGGTTTGCCCTGCGCGTTGTTGCCAAACGGCACAGCGCGGCGCAAGGCAAAAGGCGGGCGACGCAAATTGCGGGTACTGCCTGATACTGCCAGATACTACTTTGTTCCCATAACAAAGGGGGGGACTCGAACCCCCTCGAGATTGCTCTCTTAAACCATTGGTTTTGAATGCGGGAATCGAACCCGCTACACTAAGATTTACAGTCTTATGCTCTACCGAATGAGCTAATTCAAAGGGTTTTGGTGTGGGCACAGCCGCTTGAAAGCGCCTGAGCCAAACCAAGCGCGCATCATAAAGGCAAAACTGCATACGGAATCGGCACGCCGCCCGCACAGGTTTATCTTTGCGAGATAACACCGCTGTTTCGGCATTTAATCTGCGGCAGGCGGATTGTAGGCAAAAAAGCGCCGGCAAACAATCCGCCCCGCGCAAGGCCGCTTTTTCCGCCCCGGCCCTTGCGCTACAATACGCCCCGCCAAACCAACCCAAAGGAGACAAAATGAACATCACCGTTATCGACCATCCGCTGATTAAGCACAAAATCACGCTGATGCGCAAAACCAGCTGCAACACCTACCAATTCCGCACCCTGGTGAAAGAGCTCGCCCGCCTGATGGCCTACGAAGCCAGCCGCCATCTGGAAACCGAGCCCTTGGCCATCGAAGGCTGGTGCGGCCGCATCGAAGGGCAGCAGATTAAGGGCAAAACCGTAACCGTGGTGCCGATTTTGCGTGCCGGCCTGGGCATGCTCGACGGCGTGCTCGACCTTTTGCCCACCGCCAAAATCAGCGTGGTCGGCCTCCAGCGCGACGAAGAAACCTTGCAGCCCGTTTCCTACTTCGAAAAACTGGTGAGCAAGATGGACAAACGCCCCGCCATGATCCTCGACCCCATGCTCGCCACCGGCGGCTCCATGGTGGCCACCATCGATCTGCTGAAGAAAAAAGGCTGCCGCAACATCACCGCCCTGGTGCTTGTGGCCGCGCCCGAAGGCGTGAAGCTGGTGAACGAAAAACACCCCGACGTGAAAATCTACAGCGCCGCACTTGACAGCCACCTGAACGAAAACGGCTACATCATCCCCGGCCTGGGCGATGCCGGCGACAAAATTTTCGGCACCAAGCAAAAAGCCTGATTCTTCAAGCTTACCCAACCAACAGGCTACCTGAAAAATCAGGCAACCTTTTTCAGGTAGCCTGTATTGCCAAGCGCCCCATGCCGTTCATCCGGGCTGCCTGACATGGCAAACCTATTTTCAGGTAGCCCACAGCGGATTAACTTCATTCCCGCTGCGGTCTTGTACCCAAAATGGATGTAATCCGACACCTATTCCGCTCACCCCCGCCAAAGGCTACCTGAAAAATGGTTTCCACCCTCACCCTACTCTCCCTCGCCGCCACCGGCTTTCTCGGCGGCGGCCATTGCGCCGGCATGTGCGGCGGGCTGAGCACCGCCTTCGCCCTGCAACTGCCGCCGCAGGTGGGGCGCACGAAACTGATTGTGCTGATGAACCTCGGCCGCATCACCAGCTACACCTTCATCGGCCTGATGCTGGGCGGCCTCGGGCAGCTCGGCATCTCGCTCGACCACACCCGCCTGCTGCAACATGGCCTCGCCCTCGCCGCCAACCTGTTGCTGCTGTTTATCGGCCTCTATCTGGCCGGGCTCAACGCCTACGCCGCGCAAGTGGAAAAACTCGGCCGCCCCATCTGGCGGCGGCTCAACCCGCTGCTCAACCGCCTGCTGCCGATTAAAAACACGCCCGCCTGCTTCGGCGTGGGCGTGTTGTGGGGCTGGCTGCCCTGCGGCATGGTGTATAGCGCCTCGTTGTATGCGCTGGGCAGCGGCCGCGCCGCCGACGGCGCACTGATGATGCTCGCCTTCGGCCTGGGCACCCTGCCCAACCTCTTGGCGATGGGGCTGTTTGCCCAACAGCTCAAGCCGCTGCTGCAACACCGCCGTTTCCGTTTGGCCGCCGGGCTTTCCGTGAGCCTGTGGGCAGCGTGGCAGCTGTGGCACAACATAGCCGGCTGGCTTCAGGCTACCTGAAAACGAGGCTTCCGAAGGAAGACGAGTTTCTGCGAAGCTAATGCGAAGCTAAAACGATGTCTTGCGCAGCAAGGCTGAGTTTCTGCAAAGCTAAAAACGCAGCTTCAACACAGTCCAAATACCCAATATGCCCACCCCAAACCCCGCCATACCTCTTATCTCCCTGCACGACTACCTCCGCCCCTGGAAACTCTTTACCCTAGCCTGCGGCATCGCCATCCTCATCGCCGGCTCCTACCTCCAGCCCGCTCCCGATTGGGACATCCCCATCAGCTTCCCGATGGCCTTCAGCACCTATCTGTTTGCTCCCATCACCTCGCGTACCCTCGCCCACCGCCGCTGGAAATGGCTGCCGCTCGCCCTGTTCGGCATGTGGTTTTCCGTGGACGGCATCTACTGGCTTTATTGGTCATGGCAAGACCCGGCCGCCCTCGCCATGATGCGCAGCGGCAACGCCCCGCCTCCGCCTGCCTCTACGGCCTGTGCGCCATGATTTGGCTGCACGACGGCCCCTTGCGCGAAGCATTGCGCCTGAATAAACCAGGCAACCCCGTTCATAAAGCCCATTGCCAAGGCTACCTGAAAAACAACGACATGTTTTTCAGGTAGCCTTTTGGCTTGACGGGAACACAATCAAACAACGGGAACAAAGCGAATGGCTCGTTGCACTACACCCAGCACGGAACCATTTTTCGGACTAAAGGACAAATGGGATGATAAAAATCGCTGGAAGCCTTACCATACATGGCTTTCAGCGATTTTTTGCCAATGTTCGTTAAAAATGCCCTTTTTGCCATAAAAGTACCCTCGTTAAGAACGGCTGTAAAAACGGCCGGCAAAGATATAAATGTTCCGCCTGCCAAAAGTACCTGCCCGTCTCCAAACTCCCTTCTCCCAGCCAACTGTTGCAAGAGTACATCCACGGCAAGCAAACGCTCGCACAATTGGCCGTCCGTTACCAATGCAGCGCCAAAACCATCCAACGCCATATCCGGCAAGTCGCTCCGCCTGCAAACACCGCCCAAAAAGTATGGGCCGCCAACCTCATTATGGACACCACCTACTTCGGCAGGAACTTCGGCGTCATGGTGTTTCTCGACAGCCTGAGCGGACAAGTACTGCACCACCAATACGTCGAACGCGAAACCGCCGCCCTCTACCAAGCAGGATTGAGGCACATCCTCAGGCAAGGCATCTCCATCCAGAGCATTACTGCCGATGGCTTCAAAGGCCTAGCCAAGCTTCTTCCCGACATTCCCTTTCAGCTATGCCAGTTTCATCAACAGCAAACCATACGGCGCTACCTGACACGCAAACCCAAATCCGCAGCCGCTAAGGAACTCAAAGCCCTGGCAGACAGCCTGTTCCGGCTATCCCAGGCAGACTTCACCCGACAATTGCAACAATGGCACAGCCGATACCGCGACTACCTGAACGAGAAGAGCTATGGGGAAGAAGAAGGGGGGGCACGATGGTGGTTACCCACAAACACCTGAGGCGTGCATATCACAGCCTGAACAGCGGCCTGCCATACCTGTTTACTTTTGAACGGAACCGGGAATGGATGATGCCGAACACCACCAATATGTTGGAAGGGCGATTTGGTGAATTGAAGGTCAAAATCCGCTGTCATGCGGGGATGGGTGTGCAGACTAAGAAATTGTTTATAGATAATTTCTTCAGAGTCAAGAAAGGACAAAAGGGATGAAAAATCATCCCTTTTGTCTATTAGTCTCAAATTTTATGGCTTTTTTTTTGACATCCCCTATGACGAGCTGGTCGATTTTATCGTGCAATGGGAGCGTAATCGGGATGTGATTAGTGAATATCCTATTCCCACTAGAAAAATCGACATCGGTGGCACATGGGAGCAGCGATTGAATAGCCTGCTGCCGCTCAACCGTTCCAAAGTGATGGTTTCCGAAACCAAGTCTAATTGGTGCGTTTATGTTAATAATAGTATGCATGGCACCTGTCTTAATTCGGATCCTCCTTATTTATGTGAGAAATTAGGAGTGCGCGAAATAGCCGTAACCTTGGTGCGGAATATTCCTAAAATCAAACCAGGTTCAACACAGTTTCTTTATAAAGATGGTACACGGCCAGAAAAAGTGCTTTCTGCAACAGGGACAGGCTGGCACAATCAATTTCCCTACCGTTATATTGCGGCACATCATGAAAGCCGCTGGGAGTTTGAAGGAAGGGGTGACCCCCTCCCATTTGAGGAATTTGAACAATACCAAGCCCGGCGCATCAAAGACCGGCTGACTCCGGAAATGGTGGAGCGCTATTGCAGCCATTTCGGTATCGACTTATTCAATCCCGATTTTTACAGCGGGAGGGCCTGTGTGTTTGAAAGCTGGGTACATCCAGAGCGTCGGAAATTATTGCACTTTCCTAATCAGCAGGGCTAGCGCATCTCATTTCTGCCAAATTCGCACCCATCTTTTTTCAGGTAGCCCATCTATCCGGCAAAAGGCTACCTGAAAAATTTCTCTTGCCTCGTTTCCCCTACCATCAACCAAACATCAATGCCCAACCTGCCTAGCTTTTTCAGGTAGCCTCTCCACTTCATCATCAACCCAGCCCTACTCCCCCGCCACATCAATCACCACCACCTCCGATTGCGAGCCCAGCCGCAGCGGCACGCCCCAGAAGCCGTAGCCCGAGGTAACAAAATAATGCCCGCGCCCGCGCGCCTCGTAGCCGTAGGCTAAATCGTTGAACAGCTTCACCAGCAGGTTGGCGGGGAAAATCTGCCCGTTGTGCACATGGCCGGACACCTGCACGTCGATCGGCAGCTTTTCGTGCCGCGCGATGGAAGTGGGGCGGTGGTCGAGCAGGAACACGGGGCGCTCGGTGTCGATTTTGGCCAGCAAATCGGCGGTGTCGGCGCGCTGCCTGTCCAGCTCGTCCGGCCGGCCGAGCACCCAAAAACGGTTGTCCACCAGCACCGCGCTGTCGTGCAGCACGCTAATCCCCGCCTCTTGCAGCGCGGCGGCGATTTCCGCCTGATGCCCAAACAAATCATGGTTGCCCAGCGTGGCATACACGCCCAAAGCCGCGCGCAGCCGCTGCAAATGCGGGCGCATGTTTTCCACCGTAGGCCACGGTGTTGTCGTCCATCAAATCGCCGGGCAAGAGGATGATGTCCACCCGCTCGCGCTGCATGATGGCCACCAGTTCGTCGATCTGCCGGCTGCCAAACAGCACGCCCAAATGCAAATCGCTGGCCAGCCCGATACGCACCGGCTTGCCCAAAGGCTTGTTAATCCTAACAGAATAATGCCGCACCACCGGCGTGTAGGCGTTATACAGCGAGAGCGCAAACAGCCCGCCAAACAACAACACGGCCGCCACCCGCCGCAGCCGCGCCGTGCGCTCCGGCGCCCACTTCAGCCGCAACAGCCGCCCTAAAAGCCACACCGCCAGCATGGTGAGCGCGCCGTAATTCAGCACCACCATCCACAGCGCCGTGAGCCGGAACGCGCCCGGCCACACGCGCAGCAACGACAAAGCCAGCAGCGCATTGCCCCCTCCAAACACCAGCAACCACACCGCACGCCGGCCGCCCTTTTTCAGGTAGCCTTCCAGCAGCCACAGCAAGCCGCGCCCAAACAGCCAAGTAAACAGCTGCATCAGCAACACCGTCAGCAGCAAAACCCACCACATAAGCTTTCATCCGTTTGCATAAGAAAAGGGCGCGGATTGTAGCGCAGGCAAATGTAAACCGCCGTTTAGCGCGCGCGGCGGTATGCGGCTTAATCTTCCGCATGGCAAACGCTACCCGCGCCGCATTTCATTTCGTTTGGGTTGACGTAGATTAGCCCTAAATTCCACACCATCTCCGCAGGATTTTAAGCTGTTGAGACGGTGTACCGAAGTTAAACCGAAATTCGCATTCTTTCAAGAACAGCAGGAAAGATTTGCGGTCGATTCCGTTGTATTTGCGTAAGACACGTTTTGCCTGATTCCAGAAATTCTCAATGCCGTTAATGTGGTTTTGACGGTCTGCAAATTCCTTGGAATGGTTAATACGGTGATGGATAAAACCACTCACGCCCAACTTGTCGTAACTGCTCAGGCTGTCGGTATAGACAATGCTGTCCGGCATAATTTTCCTTTTTATTACAGGCATCAATGTTTCAGACTTGGCATTATCCACCACAATAGTGTAGACCCGTCCCTGCCGTTTCAGGATGCCGAATACCACTACCTTGCCTGCCGCACCACGTCCTCGCCTGCCTTTGCGGCGTCCGCCGAAATAGCTTTCGTCCAATTCGACCGGGCCGGCGAAAATTTCATCGGCCGCCAGTGCCAGATGATGGCTGATGACTTGGCGGATTTTGTGGTAGAACAGGATAGCAGAGTTGGGCTGTATGCCCAAAATATCAGCAGCGGCACGGGCGGTAACTTCGAGTACAAAAACTCGAGCAGTTTCTTTTGTATTTTCCCACTTAGTTTACAATTGGTTATTTGCATTTTCGTAGCCTAGCATAGCTGCTAATCTACGTCAGTCCCTTACAGAAAGACAATTCAATTATTCGTTACAGCGCTTACAAGGCAGATCAGGAATGGAGTTTAGATAAACAACCCAATCCCCATCTCCGCGCCCGCTATGCCGTTACCTACGAAAACGATGTTTCTTGGGAAACCGCAAACATTGGATAGCCGGAACAACTATCAAGATTATCGATACCCAAACCAATGAGCTGATGGCTGAGAAAACCATGTATGCCTTTGTGCCAGAATTAGGCTATTCCAAATTTGAGCAGAATCCAAACCCTTGGGGCAGAGGGATGCGCTGTCCTAGGGAAAGTGAGTTTAAGCAAAAAACGATTACATTTGCTATTAAAGTTTTAATCCCACCACCTTGAGCCAGCGAACCCACTGTCTCCTCCCAGCCGTAAGCCCAAACCCAAAAGGCTACCTGAAATTTTCAGGTAGCCTTTTCCTCCCGCCCCTGCCGCGCCGAGCCTTGGGCAATGCTGCTATAATGCGGCGTTTTGTATGGCCGCGCCCGGCCGTCATCCCAGGCTGTAATCAGTTATCCACCGTTTTTCAGGTAGCCCCTATCGGGCTGCCGGCAGTTGTGAAATATGAGCAAGAAACCTTCCCGCAAACCCGCCAAGCCGAAGCCGAACCGGCATAATCCCCCTTCCAAATCCGCGCGCCGGAGCCATGTGCCTTCGGCGGCTGCGGCGGCGTCGCAATCCATTTCGCTGCTGGCGGATATGCTGTGGCTCTTGGTGCTGCTGCTCACGGTGTGCCTGGCGCTGGCGCTGGCAAGCTTCACCATGGAAGACCCGGCCTGGTCGCGCAGTATTCCCAACGATGCGGCGCCGCGCAATCTGGCGGGGCTCGCGGGGGCTTATACGGCGGATGTGGCTTATTATTTGTTTGGGCTGTCGGTGTGGTGGCTGCTGCTGGCGGCGGCGGTGTGGCTGTATCACAATTTCCGCAGCGTGAAGCAGAGCAGCGAGAAGCCGTATCACTTGGGCATGGGCTTGGGCGGGGCGGCGCTGTTGCTGTTTGGCAGCCCGCTTTTGGAGGCGGCGGCTTGGTCGGCGGAATTGCGCGAGAGCCTGCCGATGGGCGCGGGCGGCTTAATCGGGCAGTCGATTGGCGGCGGTTTTACGCGGCTGTTGGGGGTGTCGGGCAGCCTGCTGGTGCAGGTGGTGCTGATTGTGGCGGGGCTTTCGCTGCTGTTGCAGGTGTCGTGGCTCACGCTTTTGGAAAAGGCGGGGGCGCAGCTGGAATGGCTGTGGTATCGGCTGATCCGCCGGCCGCACCAGTTTGTGCGCGAAATGCCGAATGCGAAGTTTGCCCGCCGTATGGTGCGCGCGGCGAAAAGCATCACGGCGGAAGAGGTGGAAACCGTGGCCGGCGCCAGCAGCAACCGCAAGCCGGTGGCGGTGCAGATTAGCCAGCCGGCTGAGCAGAGGCTACCTGAAAAACCGGCGCCGGAGCGGCAGAAGGATTTGTTCGACCCGAAACGCCACGCGGAAGACGGCGAATACCGCCTGCCCGAGCTGGATTTGCTCACGCGCCCGCAGGAGCACAAATCGGAAATCAACCCCGAAGCGCTGCAACGCATGGCCGAGCGCATCGAAGCCAAGCTGGCGGAGTTCGGCATTCAGGTAACCGTGGTGAGCGCCACCGCCGGGCCGGTGATCACGCGTTTTGAAATCGAGCCGGCGCAGGGCGTGAAGGGCAGCCAGATTACGCATCTTGCCAAAGATTTGGCGCGCTCGCTTTCCATGCAGTCGGTGCGCGTGGTGGAAACCATCTCCGGCAAGAGCACCATGGGCATCGAAGTGCCGAACGAGAAGCGGCAGGAAGTGCTGCTGCGCGAGATTTTCTCCTCCCCGGTGTTCACCGAGGCGCAATCCAAGCTCACCGTGGCGCTGGGCAAGGATATTGCCGGGCAGCCGGTGGTGGCCGATTTGGGCAAAATGCCGCACCTCCTGGTGGGCGGCATGACCGGCTCGGGCAAATCGGTGGGCGTGAACGCCATGATTATGTCGATTCTGTATAAGGCCGCGCCGGATGAAGTGCGCTTCATCATGATCGACCCGAAAATGCTGGAGCTTTCCGTGTATGAAGGCATCCCGCACCTGCTCTGCCCGGTGGTAACCGATATGCGCGAGGCCGGGCAGGCGCTCAATTGGTGCGTGGCCGAAATGGAAAAACGCTACCGCCTGCTCTCCCACGCCGGCGTGCGCAACCTGGCCGGCTTCAATCAGAAAGTGGCCGAAGCCGCCGCAGCCGGCAAGCCGCTGCCCAACCCCTTCAGCCCCAATCCCGACGAGCCCAAGCCGCTGCAAAAGCTGCCCTATATCGTGATTGTGATTGATGAATTGGCCGATTTGATGATGACCGAGAAAAAGGCGGTGGAAACGCAAATCGCCCGCCTGGCACAAAAAGCCCGCGCCGCCGGCATGCACCTCATCGTGGCCACACAGCGCCCCAGCGTGGACGTGGTAACCGGCCTGATTAAAGCCAACATCCCCACCCGCATGGCCTACACCGTGCAAAGCCGCATCGACAGCCGCACCATCCTCGACCAAATGGGCGCCGAAGACCTGCTCAAATACGGTGATTTGCTCTTCCTCCAGCCCGGCAGCGCCGAGCCCGTGCGCCTGCAGGGCGCCTTTGTGAGCGACCACGAAGTGCACGAAGTGGCCTCCTTCGCCAAACGCCAGCAGGGCGCCGACTACATCGAAGGCCTGCTCTCCGGCGAAGCCGCGCAGGAAACCGTGAACGCCGTGCACCCCAATGCCGGCAGCGACGAAATGTTCGACCAAGCCGTCGCCTTCATCCTGGAAAGCCGCAAAACCTCCATTTCCTCGCTGCAACGCCAGCTGCGCATCGGCTACAACCGCGCCGCCAACCTGATGCAGGCGCTGGAAGACGCCGGCATCGTCTCCCCCGCCGATGTGAGCGGCGCGCGCAAAATATTGGCCAGGAAGGATGATTTGTAGCGCAACTTTTCAGGTAGCCTTTGGCAACAGAAAAGGCTACCTGAAAACAAGCAACGTAGGCCGGGCATTCATGCCCGGCAAAGCAGCAATATTTTTCAGGTAGCCCCAAGCACACAACAGGCTACCTGAAAAACAAAACCGGCTTGCCAACCCTTTTCAGGTAGCCCAACAACAACACAACACCCAACCACACCGCAAGGAACACCCGCCCATGCCCCACTTCCTTCCCGAGCCGCCCCACGGCAGCCACCCCACCCGCGTCGGCATCCTGCTCATCAACCTCGGCACCCCCTCCGCCCCCACCGCCGAAGCCGTACGCCCCTATCTGCGCCAATTCC
The DNA here is from genome assembly GCF_916618725.1 of Eikenella sp. Marseille-P7795. Taxonomy (NCBI): domain Bacteria; kingdom Pseudomonadati; phylum Pseudomonadota; class Betaproteobacteria; order Neisseriales; family Neisseriaceae; genus Eikenella; species Eikenella sp. Marseille-P7795. The sequence continues at coordinate 17,452 of NZ_CAKAJZ010000011.1, forward strand.
TCTCCGACCAGCGCGTGGTCGAGCTGCCCCGCCTGCTGTGGCAGCCCCTGCTGCGCGGCCTCATCCTCCCCTTCCGCGCCAAAAAAAGCGCCCACGGCTACCGGCAAATCTGGCAGCCCCAAGGCTCCCCGCTGGCCGTGTTCACCGCCAAACAAGCCGCCGCCCTGCAAAAACTGCTGCCGCAAGTATTGGTGGAGCACGCCATGTCCTACGGCGAGCCCTCCGTGGCCCACACCCTCGCCACCATGAAAGCCCAAGGCGTAGACCGCCTGCTCGTGCTGCCCCTCTATCCCCAATACGCCGCCAGCAGCAGCGGCGCCGCGCTCGATAAAGTGCTGAACGAACTTGTCAAACAGCGCAACCAAATCAGCCTGCGCACCATCAGCCGCTTCTACAACCACCCCGACTACATCCAAGCCATGGCCGCCCACATCCGCGCCTACTGGCAGCAGCACGGCCGCGGCCAGCGCATCCTCTTCAGCTTCCACGGCATCCCCGAAGCCTCCGTGCAACAAGGCGACCCCTACGCCGCCGAATGCCGCGCCAGCGCCCAACTCTTGGCCGAAGCCCTCCACCTCTCCCCCCAAGAGTGGTATCTCGCCTTCCAAAGCCGCTTCGGCCGCGCCCGCTGGATTGGCCCCGCCACCGACCAACTGCTCACCGAGCTCCCCGCCAAACACAATATCCGCGAGCTCGACCTCTTCTGCCCCGGCTTCGTGAGCGACTGCCTCGAAACCCTCGAAGAGCTCGCCATCCAAGGGCGCGAACAATTCCACGAAGCCGGCGGCCAAACCTTCCGCTTCATCCTCTGCCTCAACGACAACCCCGTCTTCATCGAAGCCCTCGCCGACATCGCCCTGGAAAACCTCGGTGGCTGGGTGTAGTGAAAAGCCGCCAGACTGGCTGAACACAGAAAAAGGCTACCTGAAAATTTAACTTCGCAAACACGCGCAAAGCTCATTTTCAGGTAGCCTTTATCCTTACCTTCCGGCAATTTATAGCGAATCAAATTGGCTTTCGATACCAGGCAGCGAGCCGCAGACAGTACAGGAGTACGGCAAGGCGAGCTAACACCGTAGCGAAAGTTAAGTTGGTTCGCTATAGCCTTTCAGGTAGCCATACACCGTAGCGAAAGTTAAGTTGGTTCGCTATAGCCTTTCAGGTAGCCATACACCGTAAAGCAAAACTCATTTTCCACATACGGAATACTGAAGCGCTCCAATATCGCGCGGATGCCCGCGCTGTTGTCCACAATTTCCGGCGCAATCAAATGCCCGCGGAACACCGAACGCAATTTGCGGATTTTCACCCATTCGATGTCAAACATTGGATAGAAATGCTCATCGCCCCAATCGCCGATTGCCACCGTGGTTTCCACTATGGCTTGCTCAACTTCTGCTTCCGATATTTCATCAAACAAATACTTGATTTCATAGGCCGGCGCATTTTCCCACTCGTCCATCGCCCCGCGCAGCTCCCGCCATTTGGTGTTGTTCATCGCCCCCACCAGCCCATGTTGCCGCACAAATTCGCGCACGCGGCGGCGGTAGCGTTCTGCTTTGCTTTTGAGCCCTGCCTGTTCGTCTGTTTGTGTCTGCATGATGTTCTCCTTTCCCGCCAGGCTACCTGAAAACCGAAACGCCCTGCCGCTGTGATTTTTAGCTTCGCAGAAACTCCGCTTCCTTCGGCAGCTTCGTTTTAACCTCGTTGAAGCTGCGTTTTCAGGTAGCCTTCCGGATTGCCGCGCCCTACTCCGGCCAAAACGCCGATACCAGGCTGATGGCGTTGTTTAGCATATGAATCAGCACCGGATATTTCAAATCTTTGGTGTGCAGATACGCGCCGCCCAGCACCAGTCCCATGGAAAAATACAGCAAAAAGGCAGGCTCCGCGGGCGGGTTGTGCAGGCTGCCGAACACAAAGGCCGAAGCCGCCAGCAAGGCCAGGCGTTTACCGCGGCCGTGCGGCACGCCGAAGCTCTGGAAGAAAATGCCGCGCAGCAACAGCTCTTCCAGCAGCGGCGCCAGCAGCACGATATACAGCACCATCGGCAGCGGCAATTGGCGCACCAAATGCAGCAAAATCTGCTGGTTGGCCAAATTGTCCACCCCCACATCCACGCCCAGCGCGCGCATCAGCGACTCATACAGCGGCCCCACGGCAAGCAGAAGCAGCAGGTAGCCCGCCGCGAGCAGCAGCTTTTTGGCGCAGATCGGCTCAGACAGCGCCAGGAAATGTCCCTTGGCGCCGCGCCGGTAAATCCGGGCAAACCAATACACCACCGCCCCGCCCGCCGCGCCAAACAGCAGCGTTTCCACGCCCTGCGCCGCATACCAAGCCATGCCGCCTGCCGCGTGCCAGCCCTGCACCGCGTTGGCATATATGAACAATCCCGCCAACATCGGCAACGCAGTCATCACCAGCAGCAGGCCCAGCAGCCGCAGCACGGCCAGCACGTTATCGCGCACCGCAACCCCCTTCCTTCGGCTTGCTGGCCAAGATGTTGATTACCTTGCGGCCGGATTTTTCAGGTAGCCTTTCGTCTTCTTCATCGCGCGGCGCATCAAACGACACCGTTTCGCTGTCGAACGCCAAATCGCCGCCATGTTTCAAGCTCTGGCCGCGTTGCAGGTTGGCGAAGTCAAACAGTTCGGTATCGGCCAAATGCGAGGGCACCACGTTTTGCAGCGCGGAAAACATGCTTTCGATGCGGCCGGGGAAGCGCTTGTCCCAATCTTTCAGCATCTCGCCCACCACCTGCCGCTGCAAATTCGGCTGCGAGCCGCACAGGTTGCACGGGATAATCGGAAACTGCTTCAGTTCCGCATATTTAATCAAATCTTTCTCTTTCACATAAGCCAGCGGGCGGATCACGATATGCTCGCCGTTGTCGCTCACCAGCTTGGGCGGCATGGCTTTGAGTTTGCCGCCGTAAAACATGTTTAAAAACAGCGTGGCGAGAATATCGTCGCGGTGGTGGCCGAGGGCGATTTTGGTGCAGCCCAGCTCTTTAGCCGTGCGGTAGAGGATGCCGCGGCGCAGGCGGCTGCATAGCGAGCAGGTGGTTTTGCCTTCGTCGAGCACGCGTTTTACGGTGGAATAGGTGTCTTCTTCCACGATTTTGAAGGGTACGCCGATGCTTTTCAGGTAGCCTGGGAGCACGTCTTCGGGGAAGCCGGGCTGTTTTTGGTCGAGATTCACGGCCACCAGCTCGAAATCAATCGGCGCGCTGGCTTGCAGCTGGCGCAGGATGTCGAGCAAGGCGTAGCTGTCTTTGCCGCCGGAGAGGCAGACCATGATTTTGTCGCCCGGCTCGATCATGTTGAAATCGTTGATGGCTTGGCCTACGGCGTGGCGCAGGCGTTTGTGCAGTTTGTTGGCTTCGTGTTCGGTTTTCGGTTTGTTCGACATGGCGCGGGTATGGGGCGGAAACGAAAAATGCGGGATTGTAACGCAGTGTAGGCGGATTTTATAGCAGGTAAATCAGCGCGGGAGCGGCTGAAAGAATGTGAAGAATACGGTACACTGCGCCTTGTTTTACCTATTTTGGCAGAGAAAGGATGCGAATGTTTGCAAATCGAGTGTTGGCGCTGTTGGTGTCGGTGTGGTTCGGGGCTTATGTGCTGGCGGGCTACGGCGTGGCGCCTTTGTTGTTCCAATCGCTGCCCAAGGAGCAGGCCGGCACGCTGGCCGGGGTGCTGTTTAGCACGGTGAACTATATCGGGCTGTTTGTGTGGGCGGTGGTGTATCTGGCCGGCGTTTCGGCGCGGCGGCAGTCGTTTGGCCGGGGAGGCAACAGCAAGCTTTCCTCGCGCTTGGTGGCGTTCACCTGGCTGCTGCTGGCGGTGTCGCAATTCGTGCTGGTGCCGCTCATCCGCGCGCTGCGCACGGGGCAAACGCATTGGCTATCCAACCTGCTCGGCGGCGAAATGGGCTTCTGGCACGGCATGTCGAGCAGCCTGTATATGCTGGTGAGCCTGCTGGGCTTGGTGCTGCTGATGCGGCTGGTGCGCTTCGAGTGGCATTAAAGGCTACCTGAAAAATGAAAGGCTACCTGAAAATATCTGCCGCAGGGTTTTCAGGTAGCCTTTTTCACGTTTGCCGCCCTTAATGCTTGCTGCCCCACCCCTGCGCCGATAAAATGCAGCCGTTCACATCCCAACACAAGGAAACCGCCATGCTGGCCAAAAAAATCCTCGACGAACTCGCCGAAAAAATCAGCAGCACCATCGCCGCAAGCCCGGTGAAAGATGCCGAGAAAAACGTGAAAACCCTGCTCGGCAGCACGTTTAACAAGCTGGATTTGGTAACGCGCGAAGAGTTCGACATCCAGCAGCAGGTGCTCATCAAAACCCGCGAAAAGCTGGCCGCCCTAGAAGCGCGCCTGGCCAAGCTGGAAGCCGCCGCCCCGGCAGCCGCCCTGCCCAACCGTTCCGAACAGCAATAGGAAGCGCGACATGAGCTTGGCGGTGGTATACAGCCGTGCCCTCAGCGGCATGGCCGCGCCCTTAGTGGAAGTGGAAGCCCACTTGGCCAACGGCCTGCCCGCGTTCAACATCGTCGGCCTGCCCGACACCGAAGTGAAGGAAAGCCGCGACCGCGTGCGCGCCGCCATCATCCAAAGCGGCTTCGATTTCCCCGCCAAGAAAATCACTGTAAACCTCGCTCCGGCCGACCTGCCCAAAGAATCCGGCCGCTTCGACCTGCCGATTGCCATCGGCATCCTCGCCGCCTCCGGCCAAATCGCCATCGCCCCCGAAGAGCTCGCCCGCTACGAAATGGCCGGCGAACTCGCCCTTTCCGGCTTATTGCGCCCGGTGCGCGGCGCACTGGCGATGGTGTGGCAGAGCACGCAGGCGCAGCGCCGCTTCATCCTGCCGCAGCAAAGCGCCGAACAGGCCGCGCTGATTGAAAGCGCCGAAGTGCTCGCCGCCGACAGCCTCGGCGCCGTGGCCGCCCACCTCAACGGCATCGCCGCACTCGAGCGCTGCCGCCCCGAAATCCACATCAGCAAAGAAACCCCCTATCCCGACCTGCAAGACGTAAAAGGCCAGCACACCGCCCGCCTCGCGCTGGAAATCGCCGCCGCCGGCGGCCACAGCCTGCTGATGAGCGGCCCGCCCGGCACCGGCAAATCCATGCTCGCCCAGCGCCTGCCCGGCATCCTGCCGCCCCTCTCCGACCACGAAATGACCGAAACCTGGGCGCTGCGCTCGCTGCTGCCCCAGCAGCACGGCTTCTCCCGCCGCCGCCCCTTCCGTTCGCCGCATCACAGTGCCAGCAGCGCCGCCATGGTGGGCGGCGGCTCCGACCCCAAGCCCGGCGAAATTTCCTTGGCGCACAACGGCGTACTCTTTCTTGATGAGCTGCCCGAGTTCGACCGCAAAGTGCTCGAAATGCTGCGCGAACCGTTGGAAAACGGCCTCATCCACATTTCCCGCGCCAGCCGCCAGGCCACCTATCCCGCCCGCTTCCAGCTCGTGGCCGCCATGAACCCCTGCCCCTGCGGCTACCTCGGCCACCCCGCCAAGCCCTGCCGCTGCACACCCGAGAGCATCGCCCGTTATCGCGGCAAAATCTCCGGCCCGCTCTTGGATAGGATTGATTTGATTATCGAAGTGCCCGCCTTCACCGCCGCCGAGCTCACCCAGGCCGCCCCCGGCGAAAGCAGCGCCGCCGTGTTGCAGCGCGTGCTCGCCGCCCGTGAAAGGCAATACCTCCGCCAAGGCAAAAGCAACGCCGAGCTTAACGTAAGCGAACTCGACGACCTCGCCACCATCGAGCCCGAAGCCAAAGCCGCCCTCTCCGCCGTGCTGGAAAAACTCTCCCTCTCCGCCCGCAGCTACCACCGCATCCTACGCATCGCCCGCACCCTGGCCGACCTCGCCGGCAGCGATAGCGTAAACCAGCGCCACGTCATGCAGGCCGTGAGCTTCCGCCGCACCCCGTCTTGAAAGGCTACCTGAAAAATCAAACGCGCCACATCCCCCAGCTCCAATCCATTTTTCAGGTAGCCTTTTCCCCTTCCCGCCAGCCAAACAGGCTACCTGAAAACCATTCCCGCCCGCCCAGCCTGAAAGAACATGTAAAAACCTTCCGCCGCCGCAAACGGTTTTGATAAAATGCGGCACATTTTTAGCAAGCCCTTTTCCCCATGCAAACCAAACCCCACGGCAAAGGCCTTTCCGGCTTTATCTTCGGCCTCCTGCTCGCCACCCTCATCATCGGCGTCGTGTTATATTTCCTCAACAACACGCCCTCCGGCATCAAGCAGCCCGAAGCCCCGAAAACCGACATCCAGCCCGAAATCCTCACCCCCCGCCAGCAGCGCGCACCCGACACCGCCGCCGGCAGCGACGCCTCCGGCAGCAGCGGCCACTACGCCCTGCCCCCCGGCGACATCACCGACAAACCGCCCGTGGCCGCTTCCGTGCCCGCCCAAGCCAGCGCCCCCGAAGCCCGCCCCGAGCAGCCCAAGCCGCAACAGCAGGCCAAGCCACGCGAGCCGCAGCGCAAACCCGAGCCTGAAGCCAAGCCCACCCCGCAGCAGATTCTGGAAAGCGGCAACGTAGAGCGCGCCCGCGAGCAGGCCAGGCGCGAACGCCGCGAAGCCGAAGCACGCGAAGCCCAGGCCAAAGCCGCCGAACAGCGCAACAGCCAGCGCGATGCCGAAGCACGCGGCAACAGCGGCGGCCGCTACATCGTGCAGATGGGCTCCTTCAACAACCCCGAAGCCGCCGATTCCCAACGCGCCAAACTCGCCATGCTCGGCATCGACGCCCGCGTGAGCAGCAGCCAGCGCAACGGCCAAACCGTATACCGCATCCAAAGCGGCCGCCTCAGCCGCGCCCAAGCCGACGCCTTAAGCCAGCGCCTGCGCGGCAACGGCATCGACAGCCTCACCCGCCAAGCCGACTAACCCCATTCCACCCACCACGAAAGATTAAAATGAAACTGAAAGCCCTATTCCTCGCCGCACTCACCGTTTTCGCCGTCGGCACCGCCCAAGCCAAAGCCGTGGAAAACACCGACTACATCGTGCGCACCAACGTCATCAAGCCCGTAAACCCCAACAAAATCGAAGTAACCGAATTCTTCGGCTATTTCTGCGTTCACTGCCAACACTTGGAGCCCGCCCTCGAGCAGCAAAGCAAACGCTTCGCCTCCGACACCGTGCTGCGCCAAGAACACGTGGTGTGGCAGCCTGCGCACCAAACCCTGGCCCGTCTGCTCGCCGCCGTGAAATCCACCGGCCTCACCCGCCAGGCCAACCAGCCCATTTTCAAAGCGCTGATGGACGGCAAAGTAACCGACGAAGCCAGCCTGAAAAACTGGATTCAGCAGCAGCCCTACGGCAGCCGCCTGCTCGCCGCCTATAACAGCCCGCAGGCCGCCGCCGCCGCCCAAATCATGCAGCAGCAAACTGTTACCTACAACATCACCAAAACTCCGGTCATCATCGTGGGCGGCAAATACGAGCTCACCGACTCCAAAAACATGCAGGTGTTGCAGGAGCTGATTGAGAAAGTGCGCGCCGAACGCGGCATGCCCGCCCCCGCCCCGCGCGCCACCGTGCGCAGCCGAGCCGCCGGGCTTGCCGGCCAGGCCAACCGCTAAACCGCGCCTGGATTTTCAGGTAGCCTGTAGCCGGGACTATGGGCTACCTGAAACATTTTTCAGATTGTTTTCAAGAGTTTCACCATGAGTTTGCTCCTCGCCTTCAAAGCCCTGATTCTCGGCATCGTGGAAGGCCTCACCGAATTCCTGCCCATCTCCAGCACCGGTCATCTGATTGTGGCCGGCAGCCTGATCGGCTTTGATGCCGAAAGCCATGCCGTGTTCAACATCGCCATCCAGCTCGGCGCCATCCTCGCCGTGGTGTATGAATACCGCGCCCGCTTCCTCCATGTGGCCACCCATTTGGGCAAAGACCGGCTGGCCAACCGCTTCGTGCTCAACCTCGCCATCGCCTTCGTTCCCGCCGCCGCCGTCGGCCTGCTGCTAAATGATTTTATTGAAAAAGTGCTGTTCAACCCGGTGAGCGTGGCCGCCGCGCTGGTGGTGGGCGGCTTTTTGATTTTGTGGATTGAAAAACGGCAGAGCCGCATCCCACCGAGGGTGCGCAGCGTGGACGATATGCGCCCGCGCGACGCGCTTGCCGTGGGCCTGTTTCAGATTTTGGCGCTGATTCCCGGCACTTCCCGCTCCGGCAGCACCATCATGGGCGGCATGGTGTGGGGGCTCGACCGCAAAACCGCCACCGAGTTTTCCTTCTTCTTGGCGGTGCCGATTATGGTGGTCGCTTCCGGCTACAGCATTTTAAAAAACCTGAGCGCCTTCAGCGCGCAGGTTTTCGGCCTGATCGCCGTGGGCTTTATTGCCGCTTTCGTGTCCGGCCTGGTGGCGGTAAAAGCCTTGCTGCGCTTTGTGTCGAGCAAAAACTTCGTGCCCTTCGCCTACTACCGCATCGTGTTCGGCGGCATCATCCTGCTCACTTGGCTGGGCGGCTGGGTGAATTGGTAAACCCGTTTCCGGCAAACTGCTTGTCTCTGCAATGAAGGCTACCTGAAAAATTTCAGGTAGCCTTTATCCTTCCCATATAGTGGCTTAACAAAAATCAGGACAAGGCGACGAAGCCGCAGACAGTACAGATAGTACGGCAAGGCGAGGCAACGCAGTCCTGGTTTAAATTGAATCCACTATATCTATATCATCGGCCGTTCAAACGTTTGCTGCATAAGCAAGGCTACCTGAAAACCCTAAACCGGTTTTCAGGTAGCCTTCTTCATGCAGCCCTACTCCGCTTTCGCCGCCTCCTGCGCCGCCTTATCTTGCTCCAGCCTATTCGCCTGCTCCTGCTGTAATTCCTCACGCAGCCGCTGGCGGAAACGACCCGCCGCGAAATGATAAAATGGCTGCGGGCAGAATTGGCGCGCAATCACCGAAGCGGCAATCGACGACACCAGCATCCAAAACAGCAGCGACTGGCTGCCCGTCATCTCCATCACCACCACGCTGGCCGTGAGCGGCGCCTGCGTGGCCGCCGCCAGAAACGCCGCCATGCACAGCAGCGCCAAAATCGCTACCGGCGCCGTATCGCCGCCAATCTGCGCAATGTGCACCCCCAGCACCGCGCCGATGGCCAGCGACGGCGTGAAAATCCCGCCCGGAATGCCCGCCCAATACGACAGCACCGTGGCCGCCCACTTCGCCCCGGCCAGGCCCGGCGTCAAATTCGTGTGCCCGTGCAGCGAAGCGGCCGCGATGGCGTAGCCCGTGCCGTAGGTTTGGCCGTCAAACAGCACGCCCAAAGCCGCCAACATCAGGCCGAAAATGCCCGCCAGCCAAATCGGGTGCCGCCGCATCCAGCTGCGCCACTTCGGCGGCGCCAGCCAAGTGGCACCCTTGCTCAGAAAACGGGCAAACAAACCGCCCGCCGCCCCGCACACCACCGCACACAACAGCGCCCATTGCAGCATGTTTTCCACCGGCTGCCCGGCGTTGAAGCCCTGAAAATACGTGCTGTTACCCTCAATCGCCACCAAAAAGAAACCCGCAGCCAGCACGCCGATAAAAATCTGCCGCTCCCAGTGCAACGACACCGAACGCCCCAGCTCCTCAATCGCAAAAATCACCCCGGCCAGCGGCGCATTAAACGCCGCCGCCAAACCGCCAGCCGCGCCGGCCGCCAGCAATTCTTTTTCCTGCAAACGCTTAAACGCCAAATTGTAGCGTTTGCACCAGCTGCCCCAAGCCAGCATCACCGCCGCACCCACCTGCACCGACGGCCCCTCGCGGCCCACCGAAGCCCCGGCCAACATGCCCAAAAATGTGAGCGGGATTTTCAAAATCGTGCGACCCAATGCCACCAAACGGTTGCCGCCCTTCACTTTCGGCATCGACAGCGTGGCCAGCACCTGCGGGATGCCGCTGCCCGCCGTATAAGGCGCAAAACGGCGCGTGAGCCACACAATCAGCATCAGCCCCAAGGGCAGCACCGCAAATGCCGCCAGCGGATATTGCCGCGCCCATTCCCGGTTTAGCTCCAGCGCATAATCCGCCAGCTTGGCAAAGCCCAGCGACACCAGCGACACCAGCGCCGCGCCCATCAGCAGCAGAATCACCGCCGCCGTTTTGCGCGACAGCCGCTGCGTTTGCTTGATTTTGTGCGACAAACCCCTGCCGATTTTGCCGCTCACCTTAATGCCTAATCGTTTCATACCGTTTCTATCCGCCGCAGTTCGGAAACAGCCTTGGCTTCAGCCAATTGCCGAGCGTTCCGAGCCGCCGTTTAATGTAAACACACACAAACATTTCTTTGCGCATTATAGCAAACCGCATGCCAAGCGTAAGCCGCTGCCGCAAACGCCCGCGCCAAACCCGGCTTTTGGCGGAATAAAATCCAGCAATCTCAAGCCGCTCACCAAAAACCGCGCATTTCCCGCACAAAACATCTTGCCTTTTACGCACGTTTCCTATATTATCCGCCGTTCCGAATTCGGAGTAGTGGCTGAGAGGCTGAAGGCACACCCCTGCTAAGGGTGCATATGGGCTAAAACCTGTATCGAGGGTTCGAATCCCTCCTACTCCGCCAACATCCAAACTCCCCAACCTGGCGGTTGGGGAGTTTGCTTTGCGCGAATGATAAAAGGCTACCTGAAAACCCTTCCGGCTTGGCCGATACCTTCAATTCAGCTGTCTCCTGCCAGCTTTCCCCAAGCCAATCGCCCGCCCAAATCCGCTATAATCCCGCCTTTCCCTCTTTTCCTTTTCCCAACACCGCAAACCATGTTTACCCAAGTCCGCCAGCACCTCCGCACCCCGCGCGACCTCCTGCGCTTCTGCATCAGCCGCTTCAACCAAGCCCGCCTCAGCTTCGGCCACGGCAGCGACAACGCCCACGACGAAGCTGCCTACCTCATCCTCCACACCCTAAACCTCCCGCTCGACACCCTCGAGCCCTACCTCGACGCCGCCCTACTGCCCCAAGAAATCGACGCCGTGCTCAGCCTAGCCGAACGCCGCGTAAACGAACGCATCCCCATGGCCTACCTCACCCGCCAAGCCTGGCAGGGCGACTTCGAATTTTATGTGGACGAACGCGTGCTCATCCCCCGCTCCTTCATCTACGAAATGCTCGGCGAACCCATCGCCCTGTGGACAGACGGAGCCGACCGCGTCCGCCGCGTGCTCGACCTCTGCACCGGCAGCGGCTGCCTCGCCATCCAAGCCGCCCACCACTACCCAGAAGCCCAAATCGACGCCGCCGACCTCAGCCCCGACGCCCTCGAAGTGGCCGCCATCAACGTGGCCAACTACGGCCTCGAAGAACGCATCCGCCTCATCCAAAGCGACCTCTTCGACAATCTTTCCGGCACCTACGACCTCATCATCTCCAACCCGCCCTATGTCAATGCCGAAAGCGTGGCCGCGCTGCCCGCCGAATACCTGCACGAGCCCGAAATGGCGCTCGGCAGCGGTGAAGACGGCCTCGACGCCACCCACCAAATCCTCAACCAAGCCGCCCGCTTCCTCAACCCCAACGGCATATTGCTGGTGGAAATCGGCCACAACCGCGAAGTCCTCGAAGCCGCCCGCCCCGACCTGCCCTTCTTCTGGCCCGAACAGAGCGACGGCGGCAGCAGCGTCTTCCTGCTCACCCGCGAGCAGCTGCTGGGCGAAGCGTAAGCCGTTCCGCGCCGTTGAAACCAACGGCTGGCTTCGCTGCAGACGCTTGCTTTTCAGGTAGCCTCTATCCGTTCGGAGGCTACCTGAAAATTTTTAGCGCTTCGAACACGCCTTGCTTTGCCTGTTTGATTTTCAGGTAGCCCCTTACGCCAAGAAGGGCTACCTGAAAACATAAGCTGCCAAAAAGCTAAGCTAACGCATAAACGCAACCGCCCATGCCAAAAAGGCTACCTGAAATATTTTTCAGGTAGCCTTTGCTTCATTCAGCGTTTAATTACCAGGCATCAGGCAGACTTCTGCTCCTGCCCGCCGCTGCCTTTGCTGAACACAATTTTCGTTGCCTGCCAGGCCACGCAGCAGCTGCCGGCGATAAACACCAAATCAGAAATGGTGCGAATCCAGCGCAGCATCACCAGCGAATCCTGCTGCATAAAGTGTTCGCTGCGCGCCATCCACAGGCCGTCGGTGATGGCGGCGTGGATTTGGATGATGCCGGCCGGCAGCAGGCTGGTGATAATCATGCCCACCAAGCCCAAGTTCAGCAGCCAGAAGCCGTAGCTCATCAGCTTTTCTTCAAACTCGTAGTCCGGTTTCAGGTAGCGTGCTACCAAGAGCACGAAGCCCAAGGCGAGGAAGCCATACACGCCGAACAACGCGGCATGGGCGTGCACCGCAGTGGTGTTCAGGCCTTGCAGGTAAAACAGCGAAATCGGCGGGTTGATGAGGAAACCGAACACGCCGGCGCCGATCATGTTCCAAAACGCCACGGCCACAAAGCACATCAGCGGCCAGCGCAGGCGTTTCATCCACGGTGTGGCATGCTGGTAAGACCAATGCTCGTGCGCCTCTTTGCCCAGCAGGATCAGCGGCACCACTTCCAGCGCGGAGAAGGAAGCGCCCACAGCCATAATCGGCGTGGTGGTGCCGGAGAAATAGAGGTGATGGAAAGTGCCGGGCACACCGCCGATCATAAACAGCGAAGCGGCCACAAGAGAAGCCACGGTGGCCGATTTGCGGCTCACCAAGCCCAGGGTGTAGAAAATAAAGGCCAGCGCCACGGTGGCAAACACTTCAAAGAAGCCTTCCACCCACAGGTGCACCACCCACCAGCGCCAGTATTCCATCACGGTGAGGCTGTCGTGCTCGCCGTAGAACAGGCCCGGCGCATAAAACACGCCCACGCCCACCATGGAGGCCACGAAAATCGCCAGCAGGTTTTTATCGCTGGTTTTGTCTTTAAACGCAGCCACGGTGCAGCGCAGCATCAGGAACAACCACAGCAGGAGGCCGACCATCAGCAGAATCTGCCAGAAGCGGCCTAAATCCAAGTATTCGTAGCCCTGGTGGCCGAACCAGAAGTTCAGATGCGCGGGCATGGCGTGGCTCAAGGCCAGGAAGTTGCCGCCGTAGGAGCCGCCCACCACGATAAACAGCGCCACAAACAGCGCGTTCACGCCCAGCGCCTGGAATTTCGGGTCTTTGCCGCCGTTCACCACCGGCGCGAGAAACAGGCCGGCGGTGAGGAAGCCGGTGGCAATCCAGAAAATGGCGGATTGCAAGTGCCAAGTGCGCACCAAGGCATAGGGGAACCAGTCGGAGAGCGGGATGCCGAAGAAGCGCTGGCCTTCCACCGTGTAGTGCGCGGTGAGCCCGCCGAGCAGGATTTGCACCACAAACAGCGCCACGGTGAGGAACACATATTTGCCCAGCGCGCGCTGCGAGGGGGTGAGCTGCACCTTGCTGATGGGGTCGCGCTCCGGCATTTGCGGATCGGGCTCGTGGCGGTGCAGGAACGACCAGCCCCACACGAGCAAGCCGATGCTGGCCAGCAAAAACACGATGCTGGCCACCGACCACATCACGTTTTCCGCAGTGGGCACGTTGTTGATGAGCGGCTCGTGCGGCCAGTTGTTGGTGTAGGTGGCGTTGTGGTCGGGGCGGTTGGTGGCGGAGGCCCAGGCCGTCCAGAAGAAGAAGTTGGTGAGGCGCTCGCGGCGTGCTTCATCCGGCAGCGTGTTGTTTTTCATCGCGAAGTGTTCGCGCGTCTGCTCCATGGCAGGGTCGTTGCCGTAGAGCGCGATGTAGTACGGAGCCACGGTCCGGATGGCTTGGATGCGGGTGTCGCTGAGCACTACTTTGCCGTCGGCGCCCATGCGGCTGCCGTTGCGGTATTCTTCGGTCATGGCGGCTTTCAGCGCGGCCTGTTGATCGGCATTCAGCTCGTCGAACATTTTGCCGTGCTGGGCTTGCGCGCTGATGTTCAGCCAGGCCACCAGCTCGCGGTGCAGCCAGTCGGCCGTCCAATCGGGGGCTTGGTAGGCACCGTGGCCGAGAATCGAGCCCAGCTCCATGCCGCCGGTGCTCTGCCAGGCGGATTGCCCGGCCAGGATGTCGGCCTTGCTGATGACGGTTTGCCCGTTGGCGGATACATAGGCTTCCGGGAAGGGCGGCGCCTTGCGGTACACCTCCACGCCCAGGTAGCCCAATATGGAGAAGGTTATCGTCAACACAATGATGAGCGACAACCAGAGTTTCTTATATTGTCCCATGGTCATTCCTCTAGTGATGGTTTTGTTGGCGGCGGTTTGCGCCGTGATGCGGAAACGGAAAGCGGCTGTGCGGCGGGCAGTTTGCTGTTTGGCAGGCGTTTCAACCGTGCTGCACGCCGCGCGGCCGCATCCGTTCCCGCTGTCACTATAGCGATTTTGCGTGGGGAAATATCTAGCTAGAAAGTATGAATTTGTGTGAAGAAGCAGGCTGGAAAGGCTACCTGAAAAATGAAAAACCGTATTCCGGCATGGGAATACAGTTGGTGTGGCAAGCAACGGGAAGGCTACCTGAAAATTTCAGGTAGCCCCTCATCCACCATCAAAACGCCTCGCCCACTTTCACGCCGCCGGCCACATCCTGCGGCGAGGCCAGCGCGGCGGTGAAGGCTTGGGCGGCTTGAAATTCGGGTTGCGCCATCACCGCGGCATAGTCGGCACTCGTGCCGCGCCCGGCCATGTATTGCCAGCGCGCGGCCAGCTGCGGGTTTTCAGGTAGCCTGAAGCCTTCCAGCAGTTCGTCCACCCAATCCGGGCGGTTGCACACCAACACAATATCGCAGCCGGCGGCAAAGGATTGCGCCGCCCGCTCGCGGATGCCGCCTGCCGCGCCCGCACCTTCCATGGTGAGGTCGTCAGAAAAAATCACGCCGTTGAAACCCAGCTCCTGCCGCAGAATCTGCTTCAGCCACACGCCGGAGAAACCGGCCGGCTGATTGTCCACCGCCGGATACACCACGTGCGCCGGCATCACGGCGGCCATGCCCGCGGCAGCCAAAGCGCGGAAGGGCTGGATATCCGCCGCCATCAGCTCGGCCAGGCTGCGCGGGTCTTCCGGCAGCACATGGTGGCTGTCGCCCGCCACAAAGCCGTGGCCAGGAAAATGTTTGCCGCAGCTCTGCATGCCGCCGCGGTTCAGGCCGCGTTGCAGCGCCAAAGCCAGCGCGCCCACGATTTCGGCCTGGCGGTGGAAGCTGCGGTTGCCAATCACGGCGCACTGCCCCCAATCCAAATCCAGCACCGGCGTAAACGACAAATCCACGCCGCAGGCGCGCAGCTCCGCCGCCAGTACCCAGCCTATTTTCTCCGCCGCCGCTTCCGCCGCAGCCTGCCCCTGTTCTTCCCAGATTTTGCCCAGCACGTTCATGGCCGGCAGGCGGGTGAAGCCTTCGATAAAACGCTGCACGCGCCCGCCTTCGTGGTCCACTGCAATCACCAGCTCCGGCGTACGCAGCGCCTTGATTTCGGCGCACAACTCCTGAAGCTGGCTGCGGCTCTGATAATTGCGGCGAAATAAAATCACCCCGCCCACGGCCGGATGCAGCAGGCGCTGTTTTTCTTCTTCGGTCAAACGGTAGGCGGCAACATCGGCCATAACCGGGCCGCGCGGCAGGCAAACTGGCATATCAATCTTTCTGCGTATCAATGAAAGCGCGGATTTCATCACTTCCGCCGCCAAAACACAAGCCGCAGCCTTTTAATTCTGGTAAAACCGATTGAAACGGCGCGGCGGAAATGTTGTAATGCCAGCCGTTATTTTCTTTGTCCTCAATTAGGGAGTGTTATGCAAAAAAATATGTTCCGCACCGGTTTGCTGGCCGCCGCCGTGATGTTTGCCCTGGCCGCCTGTAACCAACAGCCCGCTTCCGGCAGCGCTTCTGCCCCGGCAGCCGCTTCTTCGGCTTCCGCCGCCGCATCCGCCAGCGCCCCCGCCGCTTCCGGCGCCCTGGCCAATATGAACGACCAGCAGAAAGCCAGCTTCTTAATCGGCTACCTGCAAGGCACCCAGCTCAAAGAAGCCAGCGACAGCGGCATGGAATTGGATATGGAAGCCGTGGTGAAAGGCCTGCAAGCCGGCATGGCCAGCGAGCCGCAGCCCGTGAGCGATGAAGAAGCCAACAACATCCTCCAGCAATACCAAGCCTCGCAGATGGCCAAGCTCGCCACCCGCCAGCAAGAAGAAGGCAAAACCTTCCTCGAAGCCAACAAAGCCAAAGAAGGCGTGAAAACCACTGCTTCCGGCCTGCAATACAGCGTGAAAACCGAAGGCACCGGCAAACAGCCCAACGCCAACAGCACCGTTACCGTACACTACGAAGGCAAGCTGCTCGACGGCACCGTGTTCGACAGCTCCATCCAGCGCGGCGAGCCCGCCACCTTCAAGCTGAACCAAGTCATCAAAGGCTGGACCGAAGGCCTGCAACTGATGAAAGAAGGCGGCGAATACACCCTCTACATCCCCGCCGAGCTCGCCTACGGTGAAAAAGGCAGCGGCAACATCCCGCCCAATGCCGTGCTCGTGTTTAACGTGAAGCTGATTAAAGTCCAGTAAGCCGTCAGCCACCCCAAAGGCTACCTGAAAAGCAAAAAGCATTTTCAGGTAGCCTTTTGTTTAGCCCCAAACACATCCAGGCTACCTGAAAAAGAAACCCAAACCCCTATCACAACTTTTCAGGTAGCCTCTATAATCCCCCATCCCTATCCAGCGAAACGCCCACCATGCAAAAAATCTTCGTCCTCTACACCGGCGGCACCATCGGCATGAAATCCACTCCCTTCGGTCTCCTTCCCGACACCGAGCTCGCCGAAAGCGCCCTCCGCCCCTACTCAAGCCAAGCCACCTTCCACTGGCACATCTGCCAGCCCCTCATCGACAGCTCCAACCTCACCCCCGCACACTGGGCAGAATGGCTCGCCATCATCCAAGCCGCCCTCCCCGCACACGACGGCATCCTCGTCCTCCACGGCACCGACACCCTCGCCTACACCGCCAACCTCCTCGCCCTCGCCCTCGACAACCAAGCCAAACCCATCGTCCTCACCGGCTCGCAAAAGCCCTACCACGCCCCGCACAGCGATGCCCCCGCCAACCTCCGCACCGCCGTTGCCGCCCTGCAAAACCCCCAGTTGCACAGCACCGTCATCGCCTTCGACGGCCGGCTCTACCCCGCCATCGGCAGCAGCAAATACAGCACCGAACGCGACGACGGCTTCGACAACCCCCACTTCGGCACCTGGCAGCCCGGCCAAGCCCAGCCCCACAGCCTGCTCAGCCCCCTGAGCGCCCAATTCCAGCCCCAAGCCCGCGTGTGCAGCCACCTACTCACCCCCGGCAGCAGCGCCGAACAAATCGCCCACAGCCTGCGCCACTTCCCCCAACAGGCCGCCATCCTCCTCGGCTACGGCCAAGGCCACGCCCCCGAAAGCCCCGAGCTGCTCCACGCCATCCAGCACTTCACCCAACACGGCGGCCTCCTGCTCAACCTCAGCCAAGCCCACCACGGCCGCACCGGCACCGACTACGCCCAAGGCAACGCCCTGCGCCAAGCCGGCGCCGTGGGCGGCGGCAAATGCAACATCGAAACCGCCACCGCCCTCATGACCCTCGCCGCCGGCAACCGCTGGACAGCCGGCCAGCTGCAACAAGCCCTGCAACAGCTCGGTTTAGCCTGATTGCCCCGCAGCACAAAAGGCTACCTGAAAAACTGATAAACGGTTTTTCAGGTAGCCTTCTTTCGCTTATAACTGCTATGTAAAAACGACAAAAGTTCCAGCTATCATGTCTTGAAGCGTTTGACGATTACGTTTTTTGTTATACATCATCACAAAACAAATAAAATATATAGATGCTGGGATAATGAAAATAAACGGCCACCCACAATATTTAGCTATTGGATAAGTAATAACTTTCAACAAAAAAGCAAATGCAACTTCACGCACTAATACATATCGCAAAAATCCAGGACTCTCTCCATTCTCAGCAATCACTTTAATGTCAATTATCATCTGGCCAATTGATTGGCCTTTTATGCTCATAAAAATTAATTCGAGTATTGTCCATGGCACCAATAAAATTCCCGTTACTACCATTGCCATTACAACTGTATCACCACTTGAACCCATAGCAAGCACCGCTTGAGATAAAGTAGCTAAAAACGAGAATCCGAAAATTACAAATAGAAGCCTATCCAATAATCCTGATATTAATCTCAGTCCTGGTGTAGCCAGTTCTAATTCTCTACTATCCTGATTTCCTACTGGCTGCATTACGATAATTCTAGAATTTGAAATATTTCCTTGTTCATCGGATTGGAGTTTGCTCATGCTGTTTTCCCCAATTTATATCCAATAACTAAAAAGCACATTATTTAAGAGATGGATAATTAAACGCGCTTGTTTTCAGGTAGCTACCTAGCAAAACAAGCGCGTTTATCAATCACCTTACAGCGAGTAATACATTTCAAATTCCAGCGGGTGCGGTGCCATGCGGATGCGGCGCACGTCTTCTTCCTTGAAGGCGATGTAGCTGTTGATCCAATCTTGGCTGAATACGCCGCCGCGCAGCAGGAATTCGTGGTCGGCTTTGAGGGCTTCCAACGCTTCTTCCAGGGAGGCGCACACGGTGGGCACGAGCGCGTCTTCTTCCGGCGGCAGGTCGTAGAGATTTTTGTCGGCCGGGTCGCCGGGGTGGATTTTGTTTTGGATGCCGTCGAGCCCGGCCATCAGAAGCGCGGCAAACATGAGGTAGGGGTTGGCCGTGGGGTCGGGGAAGCGCACTTCCACGCGGCGGGCTTTCACGCTGTGCACGGTGGGGATGCGGATGGAAGCGGAGCGGTTTTTGGCGGAATAGGCCAATTTGGTGGGCGCTTCAAAGTGCGGCACGAGGCGTTTGTAGGAGTTGGTGGAGGGGTTGGCGATGGCGTTGAGGGCTTTGGCGTGTTTGATGATGCCGCCGATGTAGTAGAGGGCGGTGTCGCTCAAGCCGGCGTAGCCGTCGCCGGCAAACAGGTTTTGGCCGTTTTTCCAGATGGATTGGTGCACGTGCATGCCGCTGCCGTTGTCGCCCATCAGGGGTTTGGGCATGAAGGTGGCGGTTTTGCCGAAGTTGTGCGCCACGTTGTGGATCACGTATTTCATGTCTTGGGTTTGGTCGGCACGGTGCACGAGGGTGCTGAATTTGGTGCCGATTTCCATCTGGCTGCCGGTGCCCACTTCGCCATGGTGCACTTCTACGGGAATGCCGATTTCTTCCAAGATATTGACCATGGCGGAGCGCAAGTCTTGCCCGCTGTCCACGGGGGCAACGGGAGCGTAGCCGCCTTTCACCGTCGGGCGATGGCCGGTGTTTTGGCCTTCCAGGTGCAGGCCGCTGGCCCAGGCGCCGCTTTCGGAGGTGATTTCGAAGCGGGCTTTGTGCATATGGGTTTCAAATTCGATGCCGTCGAACACGAAAAATTCGGGCTCGGGTCCGAAATAGGCGGTGTCGCCCACGCCGCTGGCTTTGAGGTAGGCTTCGGCGCGGCGGGCAATGGAGCGCGGGTCGCGGTCGTAGCCTTGGCCGCTGGCGGGATCGATCACGTCGCAAGTGAGCACCACGGTGGCGTCGTCGTAGAAGGGGTCGATGAAGGCAGTGGCCGGGTCGGGGCGCAGCAGCATATCGGAGGCCTGTACGCCTTTCCAGCCGCCGATGGAGGAGCCGTCGAAGGGCTGGCCGTTTTCAAACCATTCTTCCGGGTCTTCCAGCACCACGGAAGCGGGCACGGTGAAATGGTGCTGCTTGCCCTTGGTGTCGGTAAAGCGCAAATCGACGAAACGCACGTCGTTTTCTTCAATCATTCTCACTACATCGGTAACGGACATGGTGGCACTCCTTTGTGCGGAAACAAAATCAAGCGGCCATTCTGCCACAACTGCCGCCCGGCGGTATAGATTTT
Organism: Eikenella sp. Marseille-P7795; assembly: GCF_916618725.1. Lineage (NCBI taxonomy): Bacteria > Pseudomonadati > Pseudomonadota > Betaproteobacteria > Neisseriales > Neisseriaceae > Eikenella > Eikenella sp. Marseille-P7795. The sequence goes on from NZ_CAKAJZ010000011.1 coordinate 37,400, forward strand.
TATCATATCCTATCCGGCACCGCACCCTGCAAGAGTAAAAGGATACCTGAAAAATATCTTCAACGAAGTTAAGATGCCGAAGCCGTTTTTCAGGTAGCCTCAGCTTCGCCACAACAGCGCATGGGAAAATCCGCTTTAAGCATTTTAACTTCGCTAAAACTCACTTTCTTCGTTTTCAGGTAGCCTTTTCAGGTAGCCTCCATGCGGTTTGGCAGGCCGCACGCAAACCAGCCAACATACAATCACAGCAAACTGCCGCTTGAAAACCCGCCGCCCGCCCCCACGTTGCCCCGCAATGAGGAAAATCCAAAGCCTCAACCCTATTTCAACCGAGATAACAAGAGAAAACAATGAGCCAAAACCAACATACATCCAGCAACATCCAAACCCTGCCGATGTTGCCGCTGCGCGACGTGGTGGTGTATCCCCACATGGTGCTGCCCCTGTTTGTGGGCCGCCCCAAATCCATCGCCGCGCTCGACGCCGCCATCGAGCAAGACGGCCCCGTATTCCTCTTGGCGCAGAAAAACCCCGCCAACGAAGACCCGAACGCCGATGATTTGCACGCCATCGGCACGCTGGCCAACATCCTGCAAGTGCTCAAACTACCCGACGGCACGGTGAAAGTGCTGGTGGAAGGCGTGCGCCGCGCCCGCGCCATCGAAATCGACGACAGCGGCGATTATTTCCAAGCCCGAGTCGAGGTGCTCGAGCCCGCCGAACAAGCCGACAGCTGCGACTACGAAGCCCTGCGCCGCACCCTGCTCGCCCAGTTCGACCAATTCATCAAGCTCAACAAGAAAATCCCCGGCGAAGTGGCCAGCACCATCCACGGCATCGCCGAGCCAGGCCGCCTGGTGGACACCATCGCCGCCCACTTGCAGCTCAAGCTCGAACAGCGGCAGGAAATCCTGGAAATCATCGACGTGGCCGAACGCATGGAACACCTGCTCGGCCAGCTTGAAGCCGAGCTGGACATCCTGCACGTGGAAAAACGCATCCGCGGCCGAGTGAAACGCCAGATGGAAAAATCCCAGCGCGACTATTACCTGAACGAGCAGGTGAAAGCCATCCAAAAAGAGCTGGGCGAAGGCGACGAGCGCGAAGAGCTCGACCAACTCGAACAGCAAATCCGCGAAGCCGGCATGAGCAAGGAAGCGGAAGAAAAAGCCCTGGGTGAAATGAAAAAGCTGCGCATGATGCCGCCGATGTCGGCCGAATCTTCCGTGGTGCGCAACTATATCGAAACGCTGGTGGATATTCCTTGGAAGAAGAAAAGCAAGGTTAGCAAAGATATTGTGCAGGCCGATTTGGTGCTCAATGCCGACCACTATGGCCTGGAAAAAGTGAAAGAGCGGATTTTGGAATACTTGGCCGTGCAAAAACGCATGAACAAGCTCAAAGGCCCGATTTTGTGCCTGGTGGGCCCGCCCGGCGTGGGCAAAACCTCGCTCGGCCAATCCATTGCCAAAGCCACCGGCCGCAAATACGTGCGCATGGCCTTGGGCGGCATCCACGACGAGAGCGAAATCCGCGGCCACCGCCGCACCTACATCGGCTCCATGCCCGGCAAAATCATCCAGAACATGATCAAGGCCGGCGTAAACAACCCGCTGTTCCTGCTCGACGAAATCGACAAGCTCGGCCGCGATTTCCGCGGCGACCCGGCCAGCGCCCTGCTGGAAGTGCTCGACCCCGAGCAAAACCATTCCTTCGCCGACCACTATGTGGAAGTGGATTTCGACTTGAGCAACGTGATGTTCCTCGCCACCTCCAACAGCATGGACATCCCGCCGGCCCTGCTCGACCGCATGGAAATCATCCGCCTCTCCGGCTACACCGAAGACGAGAAAGTCAACATCGCCTTGCAATACCTCGTGCCCAAGCAGATTGAGCGCAACGGCGTGAAAAGCGGCGAAATCGTGATCGAAGAGAGTGCCGTGCGCGACATCATCCGCTACTACACTCGCGAAGCCGGTGTGCGCTCACTAGACCGCGAAATCGCCAAAATCTGCCGCAAAGTGGTGATGAAAAAAGTGCTGGAGAAAGACAAACAGTCTGCCGCCGGCCAACGTGCTGCCAAATTGGAGCCGGAAGTGGTGGATGCCGCCAACCTGCACGACTACCTCGGCGTGCGCCGCTTCGACTACGGCGTGGCCGAAAGCGAAAACCGCATCGGCCAAGTTACCGGCTTGGCGTGGACCGAAGTGGGCGGCGAGCTGCTCACTATCGAAGCTGTGGCCCTAAAAGGCAAAGGCAACATCCTGCGCACCGGCAAGCTGGGTGATGTGATGCAGGAATCCATTTCCGCCGCCTGGAGCGTGGTGCGCTCGCGCGCCGAAGTGCTGGGCATCGCGCCGGATTTCTACGAGAAAACCGACATCCACGTGCACGTGCCGGAAGGCGCCACGCCGAAAGACGGCCCCAGCGCCGGTATCGGCATGACGCTGGCTATCGTGTCCGCCCTCACCGGCATTCCGGTGCGCGCCGACGTGGCCATGACCGGCGAAATCACTCTGCGCGGCGAAGTGCTGCCCATCGGCGGCTTGAAAGAAAAACTGCTGGCCGCGCTGCGCGGCGGCATCAAGCATGTGCTGATTCCCAAGGAAAACGTGAAGGATTTGGAAGAAATCCCGCAAAACGTGAAGGAAGGCTTGAGCATCCACCCCGTGCGCTGGATCGACGAAGTGCTCTCCTTCGGCCTGGAATACCAGCCGCAGCCTTGGCAGGAAGACCCGGCAGCCAAGCCGAAAACTCCGGCCAAAACCGGCGGCCGCGCCACCAAGCATTAGCGTGCAATCCGGCAGGCTTTGTTGTGCGAAAGGCTCAATCCTGCCGGATTCGTTGAAAATAGCCGCCCGCAAGCCGCTTATTTGCTTGACCAATGATTTTGGACTTGCTATAAAGCAGCCTGTTACAAATAAAAGCATTGCTCGCCGGTGCGAATCGGCAGCTTTTCGTTACTCCTCAACCAGAAAGGGACTTATTGTGAACAAGTCTGAATTGATTGAAGCGATTGCCAAGGAAGCCGATATTTCCAAGGCTGCTGCCGGTAAGGCATTGGATGGTTTGACTAAAGCCGTTACCACCGCCCTGAAAAAAGGCGACACCGTAACGCTGGTCGGCTTCGGTACCTTCTATGTGGGCGAACGCGCCGAGCGCAAAGGCCGCAACCCGAAAACCGGCGCCGAGCTGGTTATCCCGGCTGCCAAGTCTCCCAAATTCCGTGCCGGCAAGGCGCTGAAAGACGCGCTGTAAATCAAGCGCCTTATGATTGCCAAAAAGACAGGTATTCCGCCTGTCTTTTTATTTTGCCCCGAGCCAGCGAAAGCTCCGTTTTCAGGTAGCCTTCCTTGATTTTCAGGTAGCCTTTGACGCACACAATCAGGCTACCTGAAAAATATTGGCTGAAACCCATTGCATCGCCCGCATCACTCCCTTTGCTCTCCGGCCAATCCGTTTAAGCAAACACCTAGCCCGACATCGTCAGAACCGTTACAATACCGCCTTTCATCCAACCACCGCATCACGCTTATGTTTGCCATAGTCGAAAAACACCGCCGCCTGTCCCAAATCCTGCTGGCGCTGGTCAGCATCACCTTCATCGGTTTCGGTGCCGAAAGCCTCTCCTCCGGCATCCGCGGCCACTACGTCGGCAAGGTGGGCGACACCACCATCACCGCCGAAGAAGTGCAGAGCATCGTCCGCGCCGCACATCAAAACGGCAACGCCGGCGCCACCAACGAATCCGCCTTCCAATCGCTGGTACAGCAGGCCTATATCGAACAGGGCGCGCTCGAGCTGGGCGTGGGCGAACTCTCTGTCGAGCAGATTAAAAGCGTGATTGCGCGCGACCCCGAATTTCAAACCAACGGCCAATTCGATCCCACCAAGCTCCGCAACTACCTGAGCGCGGCCGGCCTGAGCGAAGACCGGCTGATCGACAACATGCGCCGCCAATACCGCCGCCAAACCCTGCTCGGCCTGATCACCAACGGCAGCATCGTCAGCACCAGCCAGGCCGAACAGCTTTTAGGCATGATCAACAGCGAACGCGAACTGCGCAGCGCCCCCTTCCAAGCCAGCGATTACGCCGGCAAAGTGCAGCCCACCGACGCCGTGCTGAAAACCTATTTTGAGGCCAACAAAGCCCGCTACGCCCTGCCCCTGGCCGTGAAGCTGGAATACGTCGAACTGAGCCTGGAAGAGCTGGCCAAACAGCAACCCGTGAGCGCGCAGGAATTGCAGGAAGCCTATCAAAACCTGCTCGCCGCCGGCAGCGAAGCCAAGCCCTCGTTTGACAGCGTGAAAGCCCAGCTGGAAGACAGCGTGCGCCAGCGCAAAGCCTCGCAGGCCATGGGCAAAGCCCGAGAAGAGCTGGAACAGCTCGCCTTCGACAACCCCAATAGCCTGCAAAAAGTGGCCGAGCAAATGAAGCTGCCGCTGCAAAAACAAGACGAATGGCTCAGCCAGCCCGACGTGGCCGCCTCCCAGCTGCCCGACGCCGTGAAAGAAGCCCTGTTCAGCGCCGAAGTGGTGGAGCGCCGACACAATTCCGAGCTGCTCGACATGGGCAACGGCGTGCTGCGCATCGTGCGCGCCACCGATGTGAGCAAAGCGCGCAACCAATCGTTTGAAGAAGCCAAAGATGCCGTGCGCCGCGACTATATAGCCGCCGAAAGTGCCAAGCTCGCCCAAGCCGCCGCCGCCGAAGCCCTGCGCAAACTGCAAGCCGGCCAAGCCGCACCTGCCCTGCAATGGGGCCAGGTAGAAAAAGTGGGCGCCAGCCAGCTGCAGCAAAACCTAGGCATGGAAAACTTCGCCGCCATCGTGAAAGCCCGCCCGCAAAACGGCAAGCCCGGCTATGCGCTGGTGAACCTGCCCGGTAGCGGCGCCGCGCTGGTGGAAGTCCGCTCCGTATCCCTACCGGAAAACAGCAAGGAGCAGCTGCCGCAGGTGCGCCAACTGGCCGGCCAGCGCAACGGCGAACAGTTCTACACCCAATTCATCCGCGGCCTCGAGCAGAAATTCCCGCTGCGCAGCGGCAACCAGAAACTGAATCCGGACGAGTAGCAACCCACCTCCACCCGATGCCAACAGGCTACCTGAAAACTATTTTTCAGGTAGCCTGTTTTGATTGGAAATGGCAGGTTTCATTTCGCTTGAAATGTATGACAACGCTTGCGCTCAAACCCAACTTTTAGCGAGCAACGGCTACCTGAAAGCGTGAGCTTCAACGAAGTTAAAACGATGTCTTGGCGCAGCCAAGGCTGAGTTTCTGCGGAGCTAAAGCGCAAACTTCAACGAAGTTAAAACCATATCGGCCCTGCCATTTAAGCTTCCCTGCCGCTCAAACTTTCAGGTAGCCTGTGTTGCTATGCTTCAAGCGGCTTCCCGCAAATCATGCTCGGAGCAACAACACTCCGCTTACTTCATCCTATAAATAAACAGGCTACCTGAAAAATAGTTTTCAGGTAGCCTCCAAATATACAGCGCAAGTAGGCTCGCTAGCACGCCGCCAAATTGCGCAGTTCGCGCGCGGCGTCGGCAATTTCGCCGGCGGTGAGGCCGATGGGGCCGATGCCGCGTGCGGCCAAAAGCTCCGCTGCCGTGCCGTGCAGCCACACCGCGGCGCAGGCGGCTTCCTGCATGGGCAGCTGCTGCGCCAGAAGCGCAGCAAGCAGGCCGCTGAGCACGTCGCCGCTGCCGGCGGTGGCCAGCCCGGGGTTGCCGCTGTCGTTTTCATACACGATGCGGCCGTTGGGCGTGCACACCACGGTGTTCGCGCCTTTGAGCACCACATAGCTGCCGTAGCGCTCGGCAATCTGCGCGGCGGCCAGATAGCGGTTGCCCTGCACTTCTTCCACAGAAATATCCAGCAGGCGCGCGGCTTCCAGCGGGTGCGGCGTGAGCACCACGTTGTTGGGCAAAAACAGGCGCTCCACCGCCAGCATATTGAGCGCGTCGGCATCGAGCAGCAGTGGCGCGTCGGCATGGATGGCGGCGGCGGTGGCCTGCTCCAGCAGCTGGCGCGAGCCGTCGCTCATGCCCAGCCCGCAACCCACGGCATACACGGTGATGTCGCGCCGTTGCAGCAGCTGCAGGGCGGTGGCAAGCATGATTTCGGGGTAGGCGGGCAGATAGGGCAGCGGTAGGCCGTTTTGCGCAACCCCGAGCCACACCTTGCCCGCGCCGCCCTTGAGCGCCGCCGTGGCCGCCAGCACGCCGGCGCCGCTCATGCCGGCCGCACTGCCGATCACCGCCACCGTGCCGAATTTGCCTTTGTGGCTGTCTTCGGCGCGCGGCTTGGCCAGCAGGGGGAAACGGAAACGCGCGGTGTGCTGCCACTGCGCTAAAAACTCGGGTAAATCCGCCATATCAAACCTCGTGTGATGAAAATTAACGAAATGCCAAGCAAACGGCATACCGACCGCGCGGCTGCCGTCAGGAATCTTGAGCTAGGGCAAAAACGGCGCTTCCCGCCACTGCCCCTGCGCCAAGCCGAGCTGCCACAAATCCAGCCGCCCGATGCCCACGCGCACCAGCCGCAGGCAGGGGTAGTCCGCCTTGGCCGTCATGCGGCGCACTTGGCGGTTTTTGCCTTCGCTGATGCGGATTTCCAGCCAAAAGTCCGGCACGCTTTTGCGCACCCGTATCGGCGGCACGCGCGGCCACAGGCGGTCGGTTTCCCATTTTTCAGGTAGCCTGATTTGCGCCGGGCGGGTAATGAAGTCGCCCAAATCCACGCCTTGCCGCAGCCTATCCAGCTTGGCGTCGTCCGGGCTGCCTTCGAGCTGCGCCCAATAGGTTTTCACCATTTTGTGGCGCGGGTCGGCGATTTTGGCCTGCAGGCGGCCGTTGGCGGTGAGCAGCAGCAGGCCTTCGCTGTCGGTGTCCAGCCGGCCGGCGGGATAGACGTCTGGCAGCGGGATAAATTCCTTGAGCGTGCGGTGTTTTTCGTGCGGGCTGAATTGGCAGATCACACCGTAGGGCTTGTTGAAAACGATTAAATCGGACATGGCGGTATGGGAGATAAAGGCTACCTGAAAACGATGTCTTGGCGCAGCCAAGGCTGAGTTTCTGCAAAGCTAAAAACAAGATAGCTAAAAGTTTAGAAGCATATCAACGATTGGTTGCAGCACAATAATCCTGCCAAAAGAGAATGTCTTCATCCAACACGCAGCAGTATCGGTGTGCAGTCGGATAAGGGTTGGCAATCACGACGCCTTCGCTCACGCAATAATCGTCGCCGCAATCCATATACAAATAGAGATAATCACCGGCTTTAATCGTGCGCATATCGCCATCGAAACAGCAAACGCTATCCGTTTGCGTCAGCCCGACAATGTGCCGGCTTAAACGCTCGTTATCCAAATCGGCATAAACCCGTTCGGCCAAAGGAATGAACTTCATGGCGCTCATTTTATCGCTAACATTTTCAGGTAGCCTGCCTGTGAACAAAACAACTGAATTATATAGCTGAAACCATTGCCATTCCAGCCATACCCGCCCCGCCGTCCGCCGTATTTCCAAGCGCCCCGCCCCGCGCAGCAGTATAATCACCCCCGGCCCGCTTGAGGCTACCTGAAATGATTCCACCTTCCCCAACGAGACCGCCATGCCGCCCCCATCCGCACCGGCCGCGCTGCCGACCAGCTCCGCCCCGTGAGCATCACCCCCCACTTCCTCCCCCACGCCCACGGCTCCGCCCTCATCGCCTGCGGCCACACCAAAATCATCTGCACCGCCAGCATCGAAGAGAGCGTGCCCCCCTTCCTGCGCGGCAAAAACCAAGGCTGGGTAACCGCCGAATACGGCATGCTCCCCGCCTCCACCGCCTCCCGCATGCGCCGCGAAGCCGCCCAAGGCAAACAATCCGGCCGCACCCAGGAAATCCAGCGCCTTATCGGCCGCTCCCTGCGCGCCGCCGTCGATTTGAGCCTGCTGGGCGAACGCCAAATCCTCATTGACTGCGACGTGATCCAAGCCGACGGCGGCACCCGCACCGCCAGCATCACCGGCGCCTACGTCGCCCTGCACCTCGCCATCGGCAAACTCCTCGCCGAAGACAAAATCACACAAAACCCCCTGCGCGAACAAATCGCCGCCGTTTCCGTCGGCGTGGTTGACGGCACCCCCCTGCTCGACCTCGACTACCCCGAAGATTCCGGCTGCGACAGCGACGTCAACCTCGTGATGACCGCCTCCGGCAAAATCATCGAAATCCAAGGCACCGCCGAAGGCGCCCCCTTCAGCATCCCCGAGCTCACCCGCCTGCTCGAGCTCGGCCAAAAAGGCACCGCCGAACTGTTCCGCCATCAAAGCAACGCCCTCGTCGCCGCCCGCCAAGCCGGATAAATTTCAGGTAGCCTCCACACCGCATAGCAGGCTACCTGAAAACAAAATCAGCTCACAAAACAAGCACCAAACAGGAGAAAAATATGAAACTCTACATCAGCCCCACCTCCCCCTACGGCCGCCTCGTCCTGCTCACCGCCCTGCCCCGGCACGACCTTAATTTTGCCATCGCCTACGTCAATCCTTGGGAAACCCTGCCGAGCTCCAAGCCCTCAACCCCTTCTCCCAAGTGCCCATCCTCCAGTTCGACAACGGCACCACCATCTGCAACAGCCCGTTTATCCTCGACTTCCTGCTCGGCCACCCCCTGCACAACGCCGGGCAAACCGCCACCGCCGCCTACGCCTTCGCCCTGCTCGACCAACTGGTGAAAGCCTTCGGCCTGCAAAAATTCAAAGCCGAAAACACCCCCGACCACCCGCTTGCCGAACGCGCCCGCGCCGCCTGCAAGCGCGGTTTGGCCAACGCCCCGCAGCTTGATGCCGAGAGCGGCGATGTAGCCCATCTCGCGCTGGGCATGGCCTTCGCCTTCATGCAATCCCGCCTGCCCGAATTGCAGCCGCAGCTCAGCCCCGCCAACCAGCGCGCCTTGGCAACATTCCTCGCCCGTGCCGACGTGCGCGCCGTGTCGCCGGAAAACTTGGAGCAAGGCCCGGCCACGCTTTCGCAACTGCGGCAAAGCATCGCTTAAGCGCCGACACCCCGCCGTAACGGCAAAAGGCTACCTGAAAACGTTTGGGCAATACAGGCCGAACGTTTTTCAGGTAGCCTTTTCATTCTGTGCTGCAACGGAAATCCGAGCGATGCAACACACAGTGCAAAAAAACAGCCTGCCGCAGATGCGGGCAGGCTGTTGGCGATAGCGCTTCGAGATTTGGCAGTGGTTTGTGTTTTAGTCCTCTTGCGCCGCCAGTTGCAGATAGTTCTGCAAGCCCATATTCTCCACCAAGTCGAGCTGGGTGTCGAGCCAGTCGAGGCGTTCTTCGTTTTCGTCTTTCTGCTTTTCCAGCAGCTGGCGGGAAACGTAGTCTTGCTTCTCTTCGCACACGGCGATGGCTTCAATCAGTGCTTGGTGTTTGTCCTGCTCTTTTTGCAGGTCGCAGCGGATGATTTCTTCGGCGGTTTCGCCGATGAGCAGTTTGCCGAGCTCTTGTAGGTTGGGCAGGCCTTCGAGCAGCAGGATGCGCTCAATCAGGGCGTCGGCTGCCTTCATTTCGGTGATGGATTGTTTGTAGAAATAGCCGCCGAGCTCTTCCAAGCCCCAGTTTTTCAGGATGCGGGCATGCAGGAAATACTGGTTGATGGTGATGAGCAGGATGCCGAGGTTTTTATTCAGCTGGCGGATAACTTCGCGGTCGCCTTTCATGGCTTGTCCTTTCCGGTTTACAGCTGGCTTTGCAGGTAGTTTTGCTCGCCGAGCAGGTCGATGAGGCGCAGCTGCTGTTCGAGCCAGTGTGCGTGGTCTTCTTCGGTGTCTTTGAGCTGGGCCACCATCAGATCGCGGGTAACATAGTCTTGTTTTTCTTCGCACAGTTTGATGCCGCGCTTGAGGTTTTCGCGCACTTCGTATTCGGTGTCCAAATCGAGTTGCAGCATTTCGCGCACGGTGCGGCCGATGCGCAGCGGAGCGGGCACCATCTGCGGGGTGCCGCCGAGCATGAGGATGCGGCGGATGAAATCGGCGGCGTGCTCGGTTTCGTCTTCCATTTCGTGGCCGATGCGGGCGAAGAGCTTGCTGTAGCCCCATTCGTCGTACATGCGGGAGTGGATGAAATATTGGTCGCGGGCGGCGAGCTCGCCGGCCAGCAGCTGGTTCATGTAATCGATAACTTCTTTGTTGCCTTGCATTTTTTGCTCCTGATTTTTGTGATGGATGGTGTGTGGCAGCGGGATTTCGGTGCTGCCCTTTTGCTGGGGCGGAATTATACGCAGCTTGTTGCGAAAATTCTCATATCGCAGTTATAAATGCGAACAATTATCCTGCAAAACAAGCGCTTCGCTATTTTTCAGGTAGCCTAAAGCCAAATAAAATAAAAGGCTTGACTGCGGGCGGCCAGGCAACTGAATCTGCCAACAATTCTCATTGCCCGCCATCTTTACCTTTCTTTGCACTGCAAGTGTGCCTTTTTTGGAATGCTTTGGGAAACATTGGCTTGCAGATGAGAACCATTGGCGTTCCAGCGCCGCTGCCCATGGTGGAAAATTTTCAGGTAGCCTCTTTCATGCTTGGGAGGCTACCTGAAAATTTTGGGAACGGCAGTTCTACTCGATGGCCACATAAGCCACAGACAACACTTCGATTTCCTCCCTGCCCTCCGGCCCGTGGAACACGATTTCGTCGCCCTCGCGGGCTTTGAACAGGGCGCGGGCCAGTGGGGAAGTCCAGGAGATTTTGTTGCGGGCGGTGTCGATTTCGTCCACGCCCACGATGTGTACGGTTTGCTCGCTGCCGTTGCCGCGCAAAATCTCCACGGTGGCGCCGAAGAAGATTTGGTCGGTGGGCTCGCGGGTGGCGGGGTCCACCACTTGCGCGGCTTCGAGCCGTTTGGTGAGGAAGCGGATGCGGCGGTCGATTTCGCGCATGCGGCGTTTGCCGTAGAGGTAGTCGCCGTTTTCGCTGCGGTCGCCGTTGGAGGCCGCCCAATTTACGATTTGCACGATTTCGGGGCGTTCTTTGTTTACCAGCTGGTAGAGCTCGTTTTTCAGCGCCTGCCAGCCGGCGGGGGTAAGGTAGTTGGGAGGGGTGTTGCTCATGATTTCGCTTGCATCCAATTTTTCAGGTAGCCTGTGTGGGGAAGAGTTCACACTTCCCATATCAGCCCGGCCACGGCCAAGCCGGCGGCGGTGCCGACCATGGCCACGCGGCTGCCGCGCTGCCAGAGATTGCCGGTAAACGCTTCGTGCAACACGGTGGGCAGGGAGGCGGATACCTGGTTGCCGTGGGTGGGGTAGATATTGACCAGGCGGCGCTCGCTGATGCCCAGGCGTTTGGTGATGTGCTGCATGCCGAGGTGGCTGGCCTGGTGCACCAGCCACAGGTCGCAATCGGCAATGCTCATGCCGGCGAGCAGTTCGCCCAAGATTTCGGGCAGCACTTCGGCGCTGCGGCGGAACAATTCGCGCCCGTGCATTTTGAAATAAAAATCCTGCGGCCGCATGCCGGACACCATATTGCGGCGCGTGCCGCCGGCGGGGATTTGGCACAGGGAAACCGCGTCGGGATAGTTTTTCATCACAAAGCGTCGGATACCGCCCTCGCCGCAGCCGCGCTCCACGATGGCGGCTGCGGCGCCATCGCCGAAAATCAGCGAGGATTCTTCGTCGGCCCAGTTCAAGCCGCGCGAGGCGAGGTCGCAAGCCACGATGGCGATGCGCCGGTGGCAGCCGCTGTTGAGCAGCGCAGCGGCGTGTTGCAACGCGGGCAGGAAGCCCACACAGCTGGCGTTGAGGTCGTAGCCCGCCCTGCCCCGCCAGCCCAGCGCGGCCAGCACATGCGCGGCGGTGCACGGCAGCGCCTGTTCGGGCACGCCGTTCACATTAATCAGCAAATCGATGCTCTCCGGCGCGATGCCGCCGCGAGCGCAGGCATCGCGCACCGCCCGCGCCGCCAGATCGGATTGCAGCAGGCCCAGCTCGGCGTGATGGCGGTGCACAATGCCGCTGCGTTTCTGCACATAGCCGCGCGGTTTGCCCAAACGTTCGTCCAGCTCGGCGGAGCTAACGATGCGTGCAGGCAGAGCCTTGCCGGTGGCGAGCAGGGAAAGGGGAAGGAAAGGCATAGGGGAAGCGTGTATGTTAATAAAGCGGCTATTGTAAACCCGCGCGGCAGGCGGGGAAAGGCTACCTGAAAATCGCTTTACCTGCTTTAGCTTCGCAGAAACTCGCTTTGCTCGTTTTCAGGTAGCCTCAAGCGGGGGAAGAGGCTACCTGAAAATTTTCCGCTATTTGCGCCAATAGGCGGGGGTGAAGAGCATGAACACGGTGAAGATTTCCAGGCGGCCGAGCAGCATGACGGCGGCGCACAGCCATTTTTGCACGGCGGCAAGGTTGGCGTAGCTGCCGGCGGGGCCGACGCTGCCGAGGCCGGGGCCGGCGTTGGTGATGCAGGCGGTGGCGGCGGTGAGGGCGGTAACGAAATCGAGGCCGGTGGCCATGAGGGCGAAGGTGGCGAAGATGATGGTGAGGAAATAAACGGCGGTGAACACGAGCACGGTCATGGCGGTGCGCTCGGCGATGTGCATGCCGTTGATTTTTACGGTGTGCACGGCGTTGGGGTGCAGCAGCAGCATCATTTCGCGCAGGCTGAATTTAAACAATACGATGGCGCGGATGGTTTTGAGCCCGCCGCCGGCGCTGCCGGCGTTAGCGAGGATATTGGCGAGGAAAAACATCCAGAGGGACACGGGCAGCGGCCAGGCGGCGAAGTCGGTGTTGGCGTAGCCGTTGGCCAGGCCGATGGAGATGAAGTTGAAGCCGACAAAGCGCAGGGATTGCGACCAATCGGGGTAGAAGTCTTTGTGCCACAAATAGAGGGCGCACACGATGATGCTGGTAATCAGGGTGGTGATCATCACGCGCACTTCGCTGTCGCGGCGGTAGACGTTGAGGCTGCGTTGGCGGAAGGCGTAGTAGTGGTTGGTGAAGTTGATGGCGGCGATGACGCTGCCGACGGATAAAATCATTTCGATGGGCACGGAATCGAAATAGGCGATGTTTTGATCGTGGGTGGAGAAGCCGCCCAGGCCGAGGCAGGACATGGCGTGGCACACGGCATCAAGCCAGCTCATGCCGGCCAGGCGCAGGGCGAGGCAGACGGCGAGGGTGAAGAAAACGTAGATCAGCCAAAGGTTCTTGGCGGTTTGGGAGATGCGGGGGGCGAGCTTGCTGTCTTTGTGGATGCCGGGGATTTCGGCTTTGAACAGCTGGGTGCCGCCCACGCCGATCATGGGCAGAATGGCCACTGCCAAAACGATGATGCCCATGCCGCCCACCCAATTGAGCAGGTGGCGCCAGAAGTTGAGCGAGGGAGGGAAGCTGTCGAGGTTGGTGAAAACGGTGGCGCCGGCGGTGGTGAGGCCGGAGATGGCTTCGAAGAAGGCGTCGGTGTAGCTGATGCCGGGCAGATACCAATAAAACGGCAGGGAGGCGACCACGGCAAAACCCACCCACAGCAGGAAAACGAGGGTGAAGCCGTCGCGGGTGCGCAGCTCGCGCTGATGGCGGCGGGTGATGAGCCAGATGATGCCGGAGGCGCAGATGGTGGCGATGGCGGTGTCGGCAAACACCCAAAAGGCCGCGTCTTGATAAATATAAGACACCAGCGTGGGCGCCAAGAGCAGCAGCGAAAAGATGAAGCCGAGGCGGGAGAGAACGTGGATGATGGGGGCGAGTTTGTGGTACATGGCAGCGGGCACCGCGGGCGCGCGGAGTTTTCAGGTAGCCTGTTTGGGCGGCGCGTATTTTAACCTATCGGCGCGGGCGGGTGGCATTCGGATGGCAAAGGCTACCTGAAAACGGCAGCTTCAACGCTTAAAACACAGCGGGGCGGTGTTTCTGCCCGGCCGGGAAGCGTTTGCCTGCGCGGGCGGTATTTTTCAGGTAGTCTGTTGGCAGGCGGGGCAGTGTTAGAAGCGGCCGGCTTTGGCTATAATACAACCCGTTTCCAACGCTTTTGCCCAAGGGGGTTTTCATGCGCTATCCGCCGTTTGCCCGCGCCGCTTTGCTGGCGCTGCTCTCTCTCTCCGTCCTGCCCGCGCTGGCCGACAATGCCCAGCGCGTCCACCAGGCCTGTTCGCACTATTTAAACGAACAGCCGCGCAATGATTACGGCCCCGTGATGGGCTTGAGCCGCCACCAAAGGTTCGGTGGCACCCGCGCCGTGCCGCCGGCAGCCATGATGAACCGCTCGGTGGCTTCGTATGAAGTGGCGCCTTCCGCCGCGCCCGCGCCGCAAGCGGCAGCCACCAAAGATTCATTTATCGGCCTTGAAGGCGCACACGGCTCGCTTCGCGCGCGGCCGCAGGTAATCCGCCCGCCGCTCCCGCGCCAAAACACCGAGCGCTACGCCCACCACGAGCCCAACCCCGTGCACGCCGTGGCCGAGCAGCCCGTTTCCACCTTCAGCATCGACGTAGACACCGGCAGCTATGCCAACGTGCGCCGCTTCCTCAGCCAAAACCACCGCCTGCCGCCCGCCGATGCCGTGCGCATTGAAGAAATCATCAACTATTTCGACTACGGCTACGCCGCCCCCGCCGACGGCAAACCCTTCGCCGTGCACACCGAAACCGTGGATTCGCCCTTCCGCAGCGGCGCCAAAATTCTGCGCATCGGCATCCAGGCCAAAGAAATGAGCCACGCCGCCCTGCCGCCGGCCAACCTCGTGTTTTTGGTGGACGTGTCCGGCTCCATGTATAGCCGCGACAAGCTGCCGCTGGTGAAATACACCCTCTGCACCCTTGCGCACCAAACCCGCGCCCAAGACCGCATCACCCTCGTTACCTATGCCGACGGCAACAAAGTCGTGCTCCCGCCCACGCCCGGTAACCAGCGGCAGAAAATCCTCGCCGCGCTCGACGGCCTGCGCGCAGGCGGCTCAACCGCCGGCGAAAACGCCATCCAGCAGGCCTACCAAGCCGCCCAGCGCGCCTATATCCGCAACGGTATCAACCGCATCCTGCTCGCCACCGACGGCGATTTCAACGTGGGCATCACCAATTTCAACACCCTGCGCAGCATGGTGGCCGAAAAACGCAAGAGCGGCATCTCCCTCACCACCCTCGGCTTCGGCAGCGGCAACTACAACGACCGCCTGATGGAGCAGCTCGCCGACGCCGGCGACGGCAACCACAGCTACATCGACAGCCCCGAAGAAGCCCAAAAAGTGCTGCACCGCCAGCTCTCCTCCACCCTGGCCACCGTGGCGCAAGATGTGAAAACCCAAGTGGAATTCAACCCCGCCACCATGAAAGAATACCGCCTCATCGGCTATGAAAACCGCCTGCTCGCCCGCGAAGACTTCAACAACGACCAAGTGGACGCAGGCGACATCGGCGCCGGCCACAACGTTACCGCCCTGTATGAAATCATCCCCGCAGGCCAAACCGGCTGGCTGCCCGAAAGCCGCTACCAGGCCGCCCCCGCCCGTGCGGCAAACGACAAGGCCGGCAGCGAATACGCCTTCATCAACCTGCGCTACAAACTGCCCGGCCAGAGCAGCAGCACCCTCATCAGCAGCCCCGTGGCCGCCGGCAGCAAGCCGCTCGCCCAAGGCAGCAACGCCACCCGCCAGGCTCTCGCCGCCGCTTCGTTTGGCGAACTGTTGCGCGGCGGCAAATACAGCGGCAGCTTCGGCTGGCCGCAAACCCTCGAGCTCGCCCGAAGCGCCCAATCCCCCGACCGCCACGGCCTGCGCCGCCAGTTTGTGCACCTGATTGAGCAAGCCCAGCAGCTCAGCAGCAAGCCGCAATAAATTTTCAGGTAGCCTTTATCCGCATAAAGGCTACCTGAAAATACATATTACAAAGGAACAAACATGAAACTTCCCCGATATTCCATCCTGCTGCCCATCCTGTTGAGCAGCGCCGCCGCCTTTGCCGCCTGCGGCAGCGACGGCACCCGCCAATGCTTTGCCGTACGCGATAACCGCATCATCAGCCAAGGCAGCTGCCAAGTTTTCGTCTGCTCCAACGCGCGCGAACACATGGAAGAAATCGAGTTTGGGCAATACCGCCTGTATAGCAGCACCTCCATCGGCAGCAACCGCTCCTCCGCCTCCATCAACAACCAGCCCGCCGTCCAAGTGCGAAACCACCGCTTCGGCAACGATACCCGGTGCCTCAAAACGCGCAGCGGCAGCACCATGATTTGCGTGTCGGCCACCCCGCCGGAAGGCACAGAAACCCCCCGCCGCGAGCCATAATCAGCGGCTGTCGATTTTGTTTCATTGCTTTCGTTGCATTGAAGCTGAATCCTTCAGGCAGCCTTACTGCTCCATCTAAAGGCTACCTGAAAATATATTCACAGAAAAATAATATGGAATTTGCCCGATATTTTGCCCTATTAATTATGCTGTTGAGTGGCATGGCAGCTATTGCCGATTCTGCCAGCAGTCAAATCCAATATCCGGTAGTGCACCGCGGCCGACTTATCCAAGCAGATTGCTCGTCTGTAGTCTGCACCAGTATCCATGAGGATTTTAGTGATATTGTATTCCTGGAGTACCGGCTGTATAGCAGGCTGTCTGCCGACAATAATGATTTCCCTCCGGCAAACCACCGCCCGATTATTATGCGATTTAAAGATAACTTGGAGTCGCAAGGATTAAGAGTTGAGGGCTAATCAATATTTTTACATTAAATCCAATATAGCCCCTTATTTTCGTATAGTGGGCTACCTGAAAATCCCCGCCCAGATTTTAGCTGCGCAGAAATTCCACCTTGCTTCGCCAGACATCGCTCCGCTTCGTTGAAGCTGCACTTTCAGGTATCCTCCATACCCCAAACAAAGGAACCACCATGCCCCTTTCCCCCAGCATTTTCAAAGCCTACGACATCCGTGGCATCGTCGGCCAAACCCTCACCGAAGAAGCCGCCGAACAAATCGGCCGCGCCATCGCCGCGCGCGCTGCCAAGCAAGGCCTGCGGCAAATCGCCGTGGGCCGCGACGGCCGGCTCAGCGGCCCCACCCTCGCCGCCGCCCTCATCTGCGGGCTCACCGCGGGCGGAGTCGATGTGGCCGACGTGGGCATGGTGGCTACGCCCATGCTCTATTTTGCCGCCGTGCAGCATTGCCACGGCAGCGGCGTGATGATCACCGGCAGCCACAACCCGCCCGACTACAACGGCTTCAAAATGATGCTCGGCGGCAACACCCTGGCCGGCGAAAACATCCAAGAACTGCGCCGCAGCATCGAAGCGCAGGATTTTGTTTCAGGTAGCCAGCCGGGCAGCGTGCGCAGTTTGGATGTGGCAGACGAATACATTGCCCACATCGCCGGCCATATCCGCCTGCAACGCCCGCTGAAAATCGCCGTGGATGCCGGCAACGGCGTGGCCGGCGCCTTTGCCGGGCGGCTGTATCGCGCGCTCGGCTGCGAAGTGGAAGAACTCTTCTGCGAAGTGGACGGCCGCTTCCCCAACCACCACCCCGACCCCGCCAAACCCGCCAACCTGCAAGACCTCATCCGTGCCGTGCAGGACGGCACAGCCGAAGTCGGACTCGCCTTCGACGGCGACGGCGACCGCCTCGGCGTGGTAACGCGCAGCGGCAGCATCATCTACCCCGACCGCCAGCTCATGCTCTTCGCACAAGACGTGCTCGGGCGCAACCCCGGCGCCAAAGTGATTTACGACGTGAAATCCACCCGCCTGCTCGCCCCGTGGATTCGGCAGCACGGCGGCGAGCCGGTGATGAGCAAAACCGGCCACAGCTTCATCAAAGCCGCCATCAAGCAGCACGGCGCACTCTTGGCCGGCGAAATGAGCGGCCACGTGTTCTTCAAAGAACGCTGGTTCGGCTTCGACGACGGCCTCTACGCCGGCGCACGCCTGCTGGAAATCCTGTCTGCCAGCCCCAACCCCAGCGCCGTGCTGGAAGCCCTGCCCGAAGGCGTGTCCACCCCCGAGCTGAACATCGCCCTGCCCGCAGGCAGCGACGGCCACGCGCTAATCGCCAAGCTGGCCGATGCCGCCCAATTCGACGGCCTGCAAGAGCTCATCACCATCGACGGCCTGCGCGCCGAATTTGCCGACGGCTTCGGCCTTTTGCGCGCCTCCAACACCACGCCCGTGCTGGTGCTGCGCTTTGAAGCCGACAACCCCGCCGCGCTGGCACAAATCCAGGCGCAGTTCCAAACCTTGGTGGAGCAGCACGGCGGGCTGGAGTGGCCGCTATAAACGATTGGCGCAAAACAAAAGCAAACCGCACCGTAGGCATACGGTGCGGTTTTTGATTAGATTGGTCGGATAAAGGCTACCTGAAAACGATGTCTTGCAAAGCAAGGCAGAGTTTCTGCGCAGCTAAAATTTTCAGGTAGCCTCACGGCCATTTCCGCCATTGAGGCAAAATAACCAAAACAAACAATGTTTGCTGATCCGCTTCATGGCGGTACACCAAGCGGTAGCGGGCGGGATACAGCTCACGCGTGCCTTCCACTATGCCGGCTTTGCCCATGGCCGGTTGCAGGGAGGCCAAGGCGAGTAGTTGGCGGATTTCGGCATCGGCTTTGCGGGCAGAAGCGAGGCCGGCATAATCTGCGCGGGCGGCCAGCAGCTGCAAACGCTGCCGCTGCGCCCGTTTGCTCCAAACGGTTTTCACGCTTCGGCTTTCTCAGCTTGCGCAAGCCAGGCATCGACTTGCGCATCGGCTTCACTGCCGCTGAGGATTTGCTCGGCGGCAATATCGGCCATACCGCGCTCCACTTCGGCGCGCACGTAGGCTTCATAGCGCTGGCGTTCAACAAAGTCGCGCATAAATTCGCGTACCAGCTGTGAGGCATTGCGATCGCTGATACGGGCGGCTTCCATAAAGGCTTCTTTTTCCGAATCAGCGATATTCATAATGAATTGTGCCATGATGTACTCCTGAAAATATATATACAGTATATATAAAACATACGGTGCAAACAAGGCTACCTGAAAATTTCAGGTAGCCTTGTTTGCCTACGGACGGCTTATTCGGCAGCCGGCGCGGGGGGGTTCCGCCACGCTGGCAGCGGCCGGCGCTTCGGTCACGGCTTCGGCAGTTGCAACCGCCGCCGGGGCTTCGGCTTCGCCGGCCTCGGCAGCTTGTTTTTCAGCCTGCTTGGCGGCTTGGCGGGCGAGCATTTCCTGCACGGCGGGGTGTTGCTTGGCGATTTCCTGCTCTTCGGGGGTGACTTCGCCTTTGAAGCGGTTGTTCAGGTCGAAGCGTTTGCCACCGCGTGCCAGCGATTTGAGGTAGCGCGGGCGGCGGCAGTGGTTGGAGAGGACGCGGGCGATGAGGGCGGGATCGTATTGCGGCAGGGCGGCCACGAGGTCTTTGTCGATGCCGAGCGCGAGGGGTTTGAAGCGTTTGAACACGTCGTATTTGCCGTAGATGTGGTCGGCAATGAGGTCGGTTTGCTTTTTCTTGCTCATGGTTTGCACGGCAGATTTGAGGGCGGCTCCCAAGGCGGTTTCTTGTGTCATGATGGGGTTTCTCGTATAGGGGAGTGAATGGCGGGATTGTGGCACAGAAAGGGCGGTTTTGGCGAATAAAATCGGGCAGGCGGCACGCAAATACAACGCTTGCCGGCGCTTTTGGGCAGCCTTTACCCGGCGGGCTTATTCTTCGGGGGGTAGCGCCATGGCGAGCACGTTTTGCCGCTGCTGTTCGCGGAAGACGGCGAGCTTGTCTGCGAGCTCGGGATTGCCGTTGGCAAGCAGGGCTACGGCAAACAGGGCGGCGTTGGCGGCGCCGGCTTCGCCGATGGCGAAGGTGGCCACAGGGATGCCTTTGGGCATTTGCACGATGGAGAGCAGGGAATCTTCGCCGTGCAGGTATTTGCTGGGCACGGGCACGCCGAGCACGGGTAGGGTGGTTTTGGCGGCCACCATGCCGGGCAGGTGGGCGGCGCCGCCGGCTCCGGCGATGATGGCTTGCAGGCCGCGCTCGCGGGCGGTTTCGGCGTATTCAAACATGAGGTCGGGCGTGCGGTGGGCGGAGACGACGCGGGTTTCGTGGGCGATACCGAATTGGGTGAGCACGGCGGCGGCGTGCTGCATCACGGCCCAGTCGCTGTTGCTGCCCATGATGATGCCGATTTGGGTCATTGGGTGTTCCTTGTGGTTTGGGGTCAGGGGCTACCTAAAATTTCAACTTCGCTGACGCTGCGCTTTTCAGGTAGCCTGAAATGCTGCAAAGTGTGGTGCGCTTAAATCAAACCGTGTGCGCTGAGCTTTTTGCGCAGGGTGTTGCGGTTGAGGCCGAGCACTTGGGCGGCTTTGGATTGGTTGCCTTCGCAGTGCGCCATCACGCAGCGCAGCAGGGGCAGTTCCACCTGCTGCAACACCATGTGGTACACGTCGTGGGCGGGCTCGCCGTCGAGGTCGGCGAAGTATTGCTGCAAGCTGTTTTCGATACAAGTGATGATATGGCTGTTCTGCCGGAGCATGGTTGCTCTCCTTATTATTGTGATGTGAAACCGGTGTTTGGGCCAAACGGCTTGCTTCGCGGCAGCGCGATGAAGGCGGGTGGGCTGCGGAAGAAAAGCGGTTTAGCCATCGGCGTTCTGCCGCCAGGGGCAGGGCCAGTGTTCGTGTCGGGCGGACTGCGCGGCGAGGAAGGCGGCCAGGGTGTCATATTGTTCGGCGGCGCTGTTTAGCGTGTTCAGGCGGCGGCGTTCGCTTTCGCCATCGGGCAGGTCGGCCAGATACCAGCCAATATGTTTGCGGGCGATGCGCATGCCGGCGGGCTCGCCGTAAAACTCGTGCATGGCGCGGATGTGGCCGAGCAGGGCGGCGGAGGCTACCTGAAAAGGCAGCGGCGGCGGCAGGCTGCCGTGCACCAAATAATGCACCACATCGCGAAACAGCCAGGGCCGGCCTTGGGCGGCGCGGCCGATCATGATGCCGTCGGCGCCGGTGTTAGCCAGCACGCGCGCGGCTTTCTGCGGGCTGTCGATGTCGCCGTTGGCCCACACGGGGATGGAAAGGCGGCTTTTGGCTTCGGCAATCAGGCCGTATTCGGCTTGGCCGCGGTACATTTGGGTGCGGGTGCGGCCGTGGATGGCGATGGCGGCAATACCGGCTTCTTCGGCCAGGCGGGCGATGGTGAGGATGTTTTTGTGTTCGTCGTGCCAGCCCAGGCGGGTTTTGAGCGTAACGGGCACCTCCACGGCGCGCACCACGGCGTTTAAAATTTCGGCCACCAGCGGCTCGTTTTGCAGCAGGGCGCTGCCGGCGAGCACTTGGCACACTTTCTTGGCCGGGCAGCCCATGTTGATGTCGATGAGCTGCGCGCCCTGCGCCACGTTGTAGCGGGCGGCTTCGGCCATCTGCGCGGGATCGCTGCCGGCAATCTGCACGGCAATCACGCCGCTTTCACCGCTGTGGTTGGCGCGGCTGAGGGTTTTGCGCGTGTTTTGCAGCTCGGGGTTGCTGCTGATCATCTCTCCCACCGCCCAGCCGGCGCCGAATTGGCGTGCCAGCATGCGGAAAGGTTTGTCGGTGATGCCGGCCATCGGCGCGAGTGCCACGGCGGGGGAAACGGTGTAGGGGCCGATTTGCATAACGGTGCCGAATGTAAAGTTGGGATTGTACATTTTTCAGGCAATCTCTCCAAGTGCGGCGCGGCGTGGAGGCTACCTGAAAAATGGTTCCGGCTTGTGGCGCGCCGTGATAATAATTTGAATTGTTTGACGGAAGTTAATGCTTGCCGCGCCAGCTTCGCTTGCTTACAATGCGGCGCCTTATGTGTTGCCGCGATGATGGTTGCGTGGCGGCGTTTTTGCTTTTTTTGCTTTGCAGAAGCTGCTATTTTTCAGGTAGCCCCGCCGCGTTTGAGGCTACCTGAAAAATAAATTAACGATAAAACAGGATACACACCAAATGAACAAATCTTGGATAAGCAGCCTGATTGTGCTGTTGGCTTTGGCCGCCTGCGCCCAAGCGCCGGCACAGGCGCAGACTCAGACACAAGCGCCGGCAGCTTCGACCGGACAGGCCGCTTGGGCGGAGCCGGTGCACAAAGAAGCCAACCTCTATCGGGTGGACAGCAAGCTCTACCGCAGCGAGCAGCCGGTGGCCGAAGATGCCGAGAAATTGCAGTCGCTCGGCATCAAAAGCGTGGTGAACCTGCGCTATTTCAACCGCAGCGCCGACCGCAAAGTGCTGGCCGACCAAGGCATCGAGCTCTTCAACCGCCCGCTGCTCACTTGGCGGATCAGCCCGCGCCAAGTGGCGGAAACGCTGTATCTTATCGAGCAGCGACAGGCCGCCGGGCCGGTGTTGGTCCACTGCTACCACGGCGCCGACCGCACCGGCCTGATCGCCGGCATGTACCGCATCATCTATCAGGGCTGGAGCGTGGAGCACGCCAAAAATGAAATGCGCCACGGCCCCTATGGCTTCCACAGCATCTGGCGCAATATCGAAGATTTGTTTACCGAAGAGAAAGTGGGCGAAGTGCGTGCGCATTTGCAGCAGTTGCGCGCGCAGGGCAGATAAGGCTTGAGGCTACCTGAAAACTGTATATGCAGGCTTCAACGAAGCGAAAACAAGCCAAGCAGGTTTCTGCGAAGCCAAAAATCATCCGCATCCCTGCCCGCCGCAATCCTTATCCCAGCCATCCGGAGCACCCCATGCCCTTCCCTGTTGATCCCCAATACATCCAAGCCGCCGAACAAGCCCTCGGCATCCAGTTCCCGCCGCGCTTCAAAGCCCGGCTCGCGGCCGAAAACGGCGGCGAAATCCTGCTCGAGCCCGGCAACGAAGACAGAGCAGCTTCCTGCTCCTGCCCGTGTTCGACACTTCCGACAAAAAACGCCTTCGCCGCACCTGCAACCACATTGCCAAAGAAACCGCTGCCGCCCACCAAAGCTGGCCTGGCTTCCCCGCCCAAGCCGTCGTGATCGGCGACAACCAATGCGGCGAGCTGCTCGTGCTCCTGCCCCAATCCCCGCAGCAGCTCGGCGAAACCCTGTTTGTTTGGTCGAGCGACGGCGGCGGGCTGGAAGAAGCGGCTGACAGCATTGATGATTTGGCAGAATAAACCCGCATTGTCGCGCCAATTTTTCAGGTAGCCTCCGGCATATTGGAGGCTACCTGAAAATTCTAGCTTCAGCGAAATTCACGAATCGCCCCAACTTTGTGGCAGCCAAGTTTCAGCCAGCTTTGGTTTTTCAGCTTGCCGCCCAAACTACGGCTGCTGCCAGCAGAATAAAAGTTGGGTGGCTTTTGGAATCTAATATCGCTTTTTTATCAAACAATTTAATGTAGATTGTATATGGACTTAATTTTTACAAAAGATTTTTTTCGAGATGGTAGCAACTTATTTGGCGTACGTTTTGAAGAAACCGAAGGTTATGAAGGCTTTGTCTGGTTAGCACATTTTTTAATGGATGATGGGGGAACTCGGATTCAGCACTTGTTAGAAATGTCTGAAATCCTATTGAAGGAAATATTAGAAAAAGTGCCTAATGGTATCGAGGTTGAACAATATCGGGAGCACTTCGGCGTTATCGTTGGCAAAGAAATGACAAAAATAGACAGCCTATTAACGGATGAAATCGTAGTGGTTATGCCAACTAAAATCGTGATAGAAAAATTGAAAGAATGTATTTCTTTCATTAAGCAGAATTATGATGTTTAAGCAAAAATAGATTCAGCAAAACAAACAGCACCCGGCATACCTGCCGCACATATCCTGCTCCATACATAAAGGACAAAGGCTACCTGAAAGCGTGAGCTTCAACGCAGTAAAACGGACAAAGTGAGTTTTCTGCGAAGCAAAAACATCGGCTTCAACCGATCGAAAACAAATAAACGAGTTCCCGCCAAGCCAAAACCCCCGTCCCGCGTAAAAAGCAGTAAAACCCGCCGTCTGTTTGCGCCTGCCGCTTCATTGCTCCACTGCTTTCAGGTAGCCTTAGGCCGTTCCAGTTATCCCTCCCCCGATACAGCATGAAAAAACACACCCTCGCCCTCCTCTCCGCCGCCCTGCTCACCGCCTGCACCAGCCAAACCGAAACTCCCATCGAGCCCCTCAACGCAGAAGGCAGCGCCGTCCAGCTACCCGGCGGCCGCCGCAGCGATTCCGAAGACAAAGTGCTGGCCGACTACCAGCTCTTCCAATCCGCCCAAGCCGCCCTCAAACAAGGCGACGGCAGCCAAGCCGCCCAATTCCTCGCCCAAGCCCAGCCCAGCGCCATGGCCGACAGCCTGCGCAACCAATGGCTCAAACAGCTCGGCCGCAACGGCCAATGGCAAGAGTTTGCCCAACAATACAACCGCCTGAAGCCCGCCGCCCGCGATAAAGAAACCCGCTGCTACGCCGCGCTGGCCGGCCTGGAAAACCAAAATGCCGCCCAAGAAGCCCTGAGCGAACTCGGCCGCCAGCCCGAAGGCTGCAACCGCCTGCTCGAACAACTCGCCGCCCAAGGCAAGCTCCCCGCCGAAGCCGCCTGGCGGCGCGTGCGCGGCCTATTGGCCAACAACCAAATCACCGATGCCCGCCGCCTTGCCGCCGCCCTCGGCTCGCCCCTGCCCGAACCACTAAACAGCGCCCTGCCCGACAGCCAAGGCGGCCGCGAAGCCCTGCTGCACAGCGTTATCGGCCAAAATGCCCGCAAACAGGCCGACGCCGCCGACCGCCTGCGCAGCCTCGCCCCCAGCCTCAGCCCGGCGCAAACCGGCTTCGGCTGGGCCATCCTCGGCCACCACTACGCGCTGAACCAGCGCTTCCCCGCAGCGCTCTCCGCCTTCAACCAAGCCGACCGCAGCCAGCTCAGCCACACCCATTGGGAATGGTATGCCCGCAGCGCCCTGCGCCTCGGCCGTTGGCAAGATTTGCAAAACATCATCGCCGCCATGCCCGAAAAACTGCGCGCCGACCCCGCTTGGCAATACTGGCTAGCCCGCAGCCTGGCCGCTGGCGGCGACAACGCCCAAGCCCAGCAGCACTACCGCCAGGCCGCCGCCTCCGGCCGCAATTTCTACGCCCTGCTCGCCACCGAAGCCATCGGCGGCCAAGTGAACACCCGCAATAACGCCGCCGAGCCCGGCAGCAGCCAAACCGCCCAAGTGGCCGCCGACGGCGCCGTGGCCCGAGCGCTCAGCCTGTTCCGCGCCTCCCAGCGCAGCGGCGATTGGGACATGCGCAAGCAAGCTCAAGCCGAATGGCGCTACGCCGTGGAAGGCTACAACGAGCCCGCCCTGCTCGCCGCCTCCAAGCTCGCCCACGACGCCGGCTTCTACGAAATGGGCATCTACGCCGCCGACAAAACCCACAATCAAATCAACTACAACCTGCGCTACATCGCCCCCTTCCGCGACAGCGTAACCCGCTACGCCACCCAAGCCAACGTTGATCCCGCCTGGGCCTACGGCATCATCCGCCAAGAAAGCCGCTTCATGATCGGCGTGCGCTCCCGCGTGGGCGCCACCGGCCTGATGCAGGTGATGCCCGCCACCGCCCGCGAAATCGCCGGCAAAATCGGCATGGATCCCGCCGAGCTGCACAGCATCGAAGGCAACATCCGCATGGGCACCTGGTATCTCGGCGACGCGCGCAACCGGCTGGGCAGCGAAGTGCTCGCCACCGCCGGCTACAACGCCGGCCCCGGCCGCGCCCGCAACTGGCAGGCCGCCAGCCCGCTCGAAGGCGCGGTATACGCCGAAACCATCCCCTTCGACGAAACCCGCGACTACGTGAAGCGCGTGATGGCCAACGCCACCTACTACGCCAGCCTCTTCAACGAGCCGCACACCTCCCTCACCCGCCGCATGGGCACCATCCCCGCCCGCTAATCCGCTGCGCGCACAAAACCGGTTTCAGCCAGCCTCCTCCGGCAAAGAGGCTACCTGAAACCGATTTTTCATTTCTCCATACCGCCATCAAGCGTTCCCAAGTATCCCAATCTGTTTGGCCGACAGATTTCCAGGTAGCCTCAAGCACACAACAGGCTACCTGAAAATCCATACCTTGTTATCCCACTCCTGCGGCAATATATCCCTTCAGGTACAATACCGCAGTAATTTCGCCCACCCACGGAGCCAGCCATGAGCCGCCACAGCCTGCAAAACCCCGAACTCGCCAACTACACCTTCCTGCAAGACCTCTACAACGACAACACCTTCCCCTTCGAATTCACCCAACGCGGCGAAGAGATCCTGGCCAACACCTGCCGCCAAATCGAAGCCAACCCGCCATCCGATGTCGAAAGCCTCTACCTCATCACCCAAGCCGCCACCGAGCGCTTCAACAACCTGCGCGACGAATTCGACATCGAAGGCGGCGACACCCTGCGCGACGCCCTGGCCAACGACCTCGCCTACATCGCCCAATGCTACGGCATCTACGACACCGACACCGAGCGCCTTACCGCCACCCAAGACAACTGGTAACCCCGCCAATGCAAAAGGCTACCTGAAAACCAAAAGAACCCCATGACCCTCCAAAAAGTCACCGCCAAAACCCACGACGTGGGCGGCATCCCCGTCGCCCGCCTGCTGCCGAACCGCACGCACCGCACCGTCGGCGCGTGGTGCTTTCTTGACCACGCCGGCCCCGCGTATTTTGCGGCGGATGCAGACGGCATGCAGGTCGGCGCCCACCCGCACACCAACCTGCAAACCTTTACCTGGATGCTCGAAGGTGAACTACTGCACCGCGACAGCCTCGGCAGCCGCCAACTCATCCGCCCCAAACAGGTCAACCTCATGACCGCCGGCACGGGCGGCAACCACGGCATCAGCCACACCGAGCAAACCCCCGACGGCATCCGCACCCTGCACGCCGTGCAGCTCTGGATTGCCCTGCCCATGCACAAGAATATCGCCCCCAGTTTCCGCCATTATCCCGAGCTGCCCGAATGGTCGGACAACAGCGCGGATTTCATATTAGTAAACGGCAGCTTCGCCGGCCGCACCGCCCCCACCGAGCAGCACAGCCCGCTGCTGGGCTTGGACATCCGTTTCAGGCAGCCTGCAACGCTGGACATCCCCGCGCAGGCAGGCTGGGAATACGGCGTGCTGGTGTTGGCGGGCGAAGCGGAAATCGGCGGGCAGACGTTCGTGCAAGACGAACTGGCCAAATTCGAACACGCCGACACCGCCCAAACCCTGCCTATCCGCGCCCAAGCAGGCAGCCGCATCCTGCTGCTGGGCGGCGAACCGCTGCCGCACCCCGTCCGAATGTGGTGGAACTTCGTCGCTGACAGCCAGGAAGCCTTGGTGCAGGCCGTGGCCGACTGGAACGACGGCCATCCGCGCTTCGGCCATATTAACTTGGCTGGCACGCAACTGACACGCCTTCGCGCCCCCGAGTTGAAAAACACCATCCGCTAACGCCTTGCCGAGCCCAAGCAAAAGGCTACCTGAAAAAGCAAAACTGCCACGAAGCAAAAGCAAATGAAGCAAGTTTCCGCATAGCCAAATTTTTCAGGTAGCCTTCTCCCCTCCTTCCCCCGCGAATGTTCAGCCGCGCGGTTTGCTGTTAAAATCCGCCTTCTGAAACCGCGCAGCCAAGACATCATGAGTATCGCCAACAACAAAAAAGCCTTCCACGACTATTTCATCGAAGACCAGCTCGAAGCCGGGCTAGTGCTCGACGGCTGGGAAGTGAAAGCCATCCGCGCCGGCCGCGTGCAGCTCAAAGAAAGCTATATCCACTGGAAAAAAGACGCGTTTTACCTGGTGGGCTGCCACATCACCGCCCTGCCCACCGCCTCCACCCACGTGAAGCCCGACCCCGTGCGGCAGCGCAAACTCCTGCTCAAACAAGCCGAAATCAACAAGCTCATCGGCAAAGTGGAGCGCAGCGGCTACACCCTCGTGCCGCTCAACCTGCACTACCGGCGCGGCTACATCAAAATGGACATCGGCCTGGCCAAAGGCAAAAAGCAGCACGACAAACGCCAAAGCATGAAAGAAGCCGACTGGAAACGCGAAAAACAGCGCCTGATGAAACAAGCCCGCTAATCCCCTTGCCGCCCCGCCCGCCATCGAGGCTACCTGAAACGCCCGCTTCAGCTAAGCCCAAACCCTTTCTTTGCCCGCATCCGCATCATGGCAAATTAAATTTTCAGGTAGCCTTCCACAGGAAAACACCATGCAACGCAGTTCCCTCTTCCTCCCCATCCTGCTGATTATCTTCGGCGCCATCTGGTTTCTCAGTAGCACCGACATCCTGCCCACCACCGCCACCCTAGTCGCCCTCGCCCTGGCTGCAGGCGGCGTGGCCCTGCTCCTGCTCGACGGCATCAACACCCAAAGCATCGTGCACGGCCCCATGCTCATGTATCTCGGCGCCGCCATTTACCTGCGCAACCAAATGTTTATCGCATTCGCTCCGCTCGCCGCCCTCGGCATGATGCTGCTCGGCGGCCTCATGCTGCTCGCCCGCAGCGGCATCGTGCCCCGCAAATACGGCGCCCACGGCCTGCCCCGCCGAGCGCGCCGCAACAGCGAGCAAGAATAAGCAAAGGCTACCTGAAAAATTTCAGGTAGCCTCTTCCCCAATCAATAGGAAAACACCCATGGCCATCATCATCAAAACCCCCGAAGAAATCGCCAAAATGCGCGAACTCGGCCGCCTCGCCGCCGAAGCTCTGGATTACATCGGCGACTTCGTCAAACCCGGCGTTACCACCAACGAGCTCAACCAGCTCGTGCACGACTACCATGTAAACGTGCAAGGCGGCTACCCCGCCCCCCTGCACTACGGCAACCCGCCCTACCCCAAATCCTGCTGCACCTCGGTAAACCACGTCATCTGCCACGGCATCCCCGACGACAAACCCCTGAAAAACGGCGACATCCTCAATATTGACATCACCATCAAAAAAGACGGCTTCCACGGCGACTCCAGCCGCATGTATGCCGTGGGCAGCATCAGCCCGCAGGCACAGCGCCTCATCGACATCACCCACCAAAGCATGATGGCCGGCATCGCTGCCGTGAAGCCCGGTGCCACCCTCGGCGACATCGGCCACGCCTGCCAGCAAGTAGCCGAAAACGCCGGCTACTCCGTGGTGCAGGAATTCTGCGGCCACGGCATCGGCCGCGGCTTCCACGAAGACCCGCAAATCCTCCACTACGGCCGTCGCGGCCAAGGCCCCAAGCTCGAGCCCGGCATGATTTTCACCATCGAGCCCATGATCAACCAAGGCAAACGCCACCTGCGCATCCTCGACGACGGCTGGACCGTGGTCACCAAAGACCGCAAACTCTCCGCCCAATGGGAGCACGAAGTGCTCGTTACCGAAAGCGGCTGCGACATCCTCACCATCAGCCCGCGCACCGGCAAGCCCTAATCCCGCCGCCCCGCCCGCCAAGGCTACCTGAAAATACACCCCGCCAAAAAACCGGCTGCCAAAGGACAACACATTTTCAGGTAGCCCCTCCCTTGCCGCCGCAACCGCCCACAAACGCCCCAATCATGAAACGCAACTGCCAGATTTTCTACTCCTTCTACACCGACGACAGCCATGTCGACGGCAACCGCCCCATCACCATCGCCACCGACGAGCTGCCCGCCTACTTCCACCGCCTCCAGCTCCACCCCGACTTCCTCGGCATCATCGACCGGCACGACAACACCTTCCAAATCGTCCTCGAAGAATTCAGCGGCTACTACTGGGCCGAAATCCCCGACCCCGTAAAAAGCGGCTACTATGGCCGCTTCTACACCGCCGACGAACTGCTCGCCCTGCTTGAGCGCCTGCCCGACGAATTCGTGCCGCAAAACTTCCCCGGCCTCAGCTTCCAGCCCTGGCAAGAATATTTCGAAGACACCCCCTACGGCAAAGAAGCCCAGCGCCTGTTTGAAAGCAGCGGCGATACCGGCGAGATGGTACGCGTAGCCGAAGACATCTGTGAATCCTGCCGCCTCGGCGCCTGGGACGCCCTGTGCGACGACGGCCTCGCCCTGCTCCAGCGCGAACTCACCGCCAGCCCCGCCGCCTTCACCGACATCAACTACCAGCGCCTGTGCCGCAGCCTCGACTGGCTCGAAGACCTCGTGGCCGAAAACGCCTCCTTCGACGAAGACAGCATGGACGACCTGTGCGACATGCTGCTCGAACGCATCGTGGATCTAGACAACTACCGCCAGCCACGGCACTAGCCAACCGCTTGCTTGCCCAACAGCCGTTTCAAAATAAGCAAAGGCTACCTGAAAACGCAGCGCAGCGGAGTTTCTGCGAAGCTAAAATATTTCAGGTAGCCTTCAGTTTACGTTGATGTTTATCTACTGGCACAAAACCCCTGATGGATGATTACCTTGAATGTTGCCCCTCTATCAGCCAAGGTAAAATGCTCTTCCACGTTGTAATATCGATTGGAATTGGCAGAGATTCCGTGTTCGCACATACCGTTCGACTCGATTTGCTGATAATGTTCGCGTATAGCATCAATACTTTGAGTGGCAAGCTGTGGATCACTCAGCGTTAGATATCGATGCATGGTACGGGTGGGACGATTAAAACTGATGCGATCTAAAGTCAAATAATCCCCGATTTTACTTGGTAATTCTTTACTGATGGTTTCAACTGCGGCTATAGCGGCATCAATTCTCATCTCTCTTATATCAGAGCTTCTTAACGCATGCCGATACTGTGTTGCACACTGTGTTTTAGGAATAATGCTAGTAATAACTTTCGGCTGACTAACCAAACGATATCGGTACACAATATCCACCTGGTTATTTATTTTGATAATTTCAGGATCGCCACACACAAAATTAGGCGTGCCAGACTGTAATAGCTTCTCTAAGACTGCAGTATCTATTCCAGGCTGTGCCAAAATATCATCAAACGTAGCATCAAAAATAAATTTATCGCCTTCGAGTGATGCCTTGTTCAAAGTAAGAGCACCTCCTTAGCTATATGGCATCAGACGATTCTGTGCTGCAACAATCTGCTGTAATTCCTGCTCTACAGTTTGTGCTTTCGCGGTTAATGGCAAAACAATCGCTGCGACAATAGAAAGGCAAACAGCAAGCATCCTTCTTGAATACATCATCCTTCTCTCCACATTTGTAAGCAAACTAAAGGCTACCTAAAAACTCCAGCCATATAAAGCATGTTGTAATTTTCAGGTAGCCTCTTATTTCTAAAGAGCGAACTGTTTTATACCTCGATAATCACTTTCATCGCTTTGGTGTCGGCCGCATGTTTGAACACGTCGTAGGCTTTTTCCATTTCGCTGAATTTGAAGCGGTGGGTGGCCAGTTTTTCCATCGGCAGTTTGCTCGATTCGCAGGCTTTCAGCAGCATGCCGGTGGTGTTGGCGTTCACCAAGCCGGTGGTTACCGTGATGTTTTTAATCCACAATTTGGCCAGATCAAACTCAACCGGTTTGCCATGCACGCCCACGTTGGCCACGTGGCCGCCTTCTTTTACCACTTTCTGGCAGACGTCCCAAGTGGCGGGATAGCCCACGGCTTCCATGGCGCAATCCACGCCGCGGCCGCCGGTGATTTCCAGAATCTTGGCCACAGCATCTTCTTTGCTCGGATTGATGGTGTGGGTGGCACCCATTTCTTTGGCTATAGCCAGGCGGTTGTCGTCCATATCCACCACGATGATGGTGGCGGGCGAGTAGAACTGGGAAGTGAGTAGGCAGCCCATGCCCACGGGGCCGGCGCCGACGATAGCGATGGCATCGCCCGGTTTCACCTGGCCGTATTGCACGCCGATTTCGTGGCCGGTGGGCAACGCATCGGAAAGGAACACTGCCACGTCGGTATTCAGGGTTTCGGGCAGGTGGTAGAGCGAATTGTCGGCAAACGGGGTGCGCACGTATTCGGCCTGGGTGCCGTCGATCATGTAACCCATGATCCAGCCGCCGTCTTTGCGGCAGTGGGCATAGAGCTGTTTCTGGCAGTTATCGCAGGTGCCACAGCGGCTCACGCAGGATACGATGACTTTGTCGCCTTTTTTGAAGTCTTTCACGACAGAGCCGACTTCTTCCACCACGCCGATTGCTTCGTGCCCGAGGATACGGCCTTCCCATTTGCCGGTTTTCTGGCGGGCAACGGCTTCGATTTCCGGGTTTTTGCCCTTCATGATGTCCAAGTCTGTGCCGCAAATGGTGGTTTTGGTAACACGAATGATAGCATCGGTGGGATCAATGATGGTCGGCACCGGACGGTCTTCGAAACGTACGTCGTTTTCACCGTAATAAGTCATGGCTTTCATAGTCTTACTCATAATTCTCTCCTGATGAGACTGCCGCTAGGCAATCGGTTGCGGGGAAACGTCCGGCGATATACAGAACTGCGGTCATTATAATCCGCTTTTCAGGAATTAGCAAAATAAACGGTTCAAATTCCAATTTAAAATAAATTGTTATGCCATAACAAGATTAAATCTGCGCATAAAAAACCGGCCTCCGTTCTATTCGGAAGGAAGCCGGTTTTGGCAGTGTAACGATTAAACTTTGGCGGCAGCGGCCACTTCGGCGGCGTAGTCCACTTCTTTTTTCTCGATGCCGTCGCCCACTTTGTAGCGAACAAAGTTCACGATTTCAGTGCCCTGCTGTTTCAGGAACTGCTCAACGGTCTGATCGGGGTTCATCACGAAGGGCTGGCCCAGCAAGGTAACTTCGGCCAAGAATTTCTTCACGCGGCCTTCCACCATTTTGGCGGCGATTTCGGCCGGCTTGCCGGAAGCGATGGCCTGCTCGGTGTAGATGTGGCGCTCTTTGGCCACCACTTCGGGATCAACCTGATCGGCAGAAATGCACTGCGGCTTGGAAGCCACGATGTGCATGCCAATGTGGCGGGCGGTGGTTTCGTCGCCTTTGTATTCCACCAGCACGCCTTCGGTGGCGGCAGCGCCGTGGATGTAGGTGGTCAGGCTGTTAGCGGCTTCGATGATTTCGAAGCGGCGCACGGAAATATTCTCGCCCAATTTGGCGATAACGGCTTTGCGCTCGTTTTCCACCAGCGCGGCCAGTTCTTCCACTGTAACCGGTTTTTTCAGGGCGGCGGTTTTGGCTACGGATTGGGCAAAGGCGATAAAGCCGGTGTCTTTGGCCACGAAATCGGTTTCGCAGTTCACTTCCACCAAGGCACCCACATTGCCTTCGATGGCATAGGCCAACACGCCTTCGGCAGCAGTGCGGCCGGCCAGTTTGCTGGCTTTGGCGCCGGATTTAATGCGCAGGATTTCTTCGGCTTTTTCCATGTCGCCGTTGGCTTCCACCAAGGCTTTTTTGCATTCCATCATGCCCAAACCGGTGGCGGCGCGCAGGTCGGCGACCATTTTTGCAGTAATTGCAGACATTATTTTCTCCTAATTTTCAGGGATAAACGCGGCGGATGCCGCGCTCTGGACAGATTGAAGGCTACCTGAAGGCTTGGTTTGGTTTTCAGGTAGCCTCATGTGATGCTAAACTTAGGCAGACGGGGCTTCTTCGGCAGCAGCGGCCTGCTGTGCGGCGGCTACGGTTTCGGCCAGCGCCTGGTTTTTGCCTTCCAGCACGGCATCGGCGATGCCGCGGCAGTACAGGCGGATGGCTTTGGCGGAGTCATCGTTGCCCGGGATCACGTATTTCACGCCTTCCGGATCGTTGTTGCTATCCACCACGCCGATAACCGGGATACCCAGTTTGCCGGCTTCGGTCAGGGTGCCTTTCTGATAACCGGTGTCGATTACGAAAATCGCGTCGGGCAGGCCTTTCATATCTTTGATGCCGCCCAGTGAGCGTTCCAGTTTTTCCACTTCACGCTGGATGGTGAGCAGTTCTTTTTTGTTGTAACCGCTGGTTTCGGCATTTTCCAGAATGGCGGTTTTCTCTTCCAGGCGTTTGATGGATTGTTTAACAGTTTTGTAGTTGGTCAGCATGCCGCCCAGCCAGCGGTGATCCACATAGGGCATACCGGCGCGGGTGGCTTCTTCGCGCACGATGTCGCGGGCCTGACGCTTGGTGCCGACGAACAGGATGGTGCCTTTGTTGGCGGCCAAACGGCGTACGGCGTCTTGCGCTTCCTGGAACAGGGGCAGGGTTTTTTCCAGGTTGATGA
Organism: Eikenella sp. Marseille-P7795; assembly: GCF_916618725.1. Taxonomy (NCBI): domain Bacteria; kingdom Pseudomonadati; phylum Pseudomonadota; class Betaproteobacteria; order Neisseriales; family Neisseriaceae; genus Eikenella; species Eikenella sp. Marseille-P7795. The sequence continues at coordinate 71,465 of NZ_CAKAJZ010000011.1, forward strand.
TGTGGATTTTGTTGCGGGCGCCGAAAATGTATTGTTCCATTTTCGGGTTCCAGTAACGGGTTTGGTGGCCGAAGTGAACGCCGGCTTCCAGCATCTGGCGCATAGTAACTTGAGACATTTATTTTCCTTACAAAGGGTTATAGCAAACATCCGTGCACACAGAATCTCCGAATCGGAGACACCCTTTGGTGCAGGATGCGAGCGTTGGGGTTAAAAAGAAACAGCTTTCAAAACGAAAGCTGCGGGATTATAGAGGGAATTTATTGTTTTGGCAAGGTTTGGCCGGCTTGGCGCTCGGCCTGTTTGAGGCGTTTGTTGCGCAAACGGATGTAGGCCACCCAAAACGCGAACAATGTGGGCAAAATCGTCCACACCACCAAGTAAATCAGCATCCGCGCCAGCGAAGGCTGCGCCAGAGAAAACATCAGTGTAACAAAGATATAGCCGATAAATACAATATGCCACATCGCACCGCTCCCATTATAAGGCTACCTGAAAATCCGCTTGCCTCTGGAAAGTTCGTTTTAGCTTCATTGAAGCTTGTATTTTAGCTTCGCAGAAACTCAGCCTTGCTCCGCAAGACACACTATTTTCAGGTAGCCTTTTGCTTCTTTCCTTACTCAGACTCAGGCAGCCGGTATTCCTGCCCGTCTGCCGTGAGCAGCTTGGGCGGGCAGTTTTCATTGATCACCGCTTCGTCCACCACCACGGTTTTCACCTGCTCTTTGATATCAGGCAGGCGGAACATGGTGTCCAGCAGCGCGCGTTCTACAATCGAACGCAGGCCGCGCGCACCGGTTTTGCGCTGCATGGCGAGCTTGGCGATACTGCGTAGGGCGGAAGGCTGCACCTTCAGCTCCACATCCTCCATCGCAAACAATGTTTGATACTGTTTTACCAGCGCATTTTTCGGCTCGGTGAGGATATTGATGAGCGCTTCCTCATCCAGCTCGGCCAGCGTGGCAATCACCGGCAGGCGGCCGATCAGCTCGGGAATCAGGCCGAATTTGATTAAGTCTTCCGGCTCCACAATTTCAAACAATTCAGTCACATCGGCGTCTTCGTCTTTACTGTGCACAGTAGCGCCGAAGCCGATGCCGCCCTTTTCCGTGCGCTGGCGGATCACCTTCTCCAAGCCGGCAAACGCACCGCCACAGATAAACAGGATATTGGTGGTATCCACTTGAATAAAATCCTGATTCGGGTGTTTGCGCCCGCCCTGCGGCGGCACGGAGGCCACCGTGCCTTCAATCAGCTTCAGCAATGCCTGTTGCACGCCCTCGCCGGACACGTCGCGGGTAATCGAGGGGTTGTCACTCTTGCGCGAGATTTTGTCGATTTCGTCAATATAGACAATGCCTTTCTGCGCTTTTTCCACGTTGAAATCGCAGTTGCCCAGAAGCTTGGTGATGATCTGCTCCACGTCTTCGCCCACGTAGCCAGCTTCGGTGAGCGTGGTGGCGTCTGCCATCACGAAGGGCACGTCCAGCCGGCGTGCTAGGCTTTGCGCGAGCAGGGTTTTGCCCGAGCCGGTGGGGCCGATAAGCAGGATGTTGGATTTAGCCAGCTCCACGTTGTCGCCCTCTTTCGGGTGGCGCAGGCGTTTGTAGTGGTTGTACACGGCCACGGCCAGGGTTTTCTTGGCCTGCTCTTGGCCGATTACGTGCTGGTTGAGGTTGCTGACGATTTCGGCCGGGGTGGGCAGGCGTTCGCTGCTGTTTTCCGGCGTGGCGGCTTCGCTGCCGCCGTTGTGGATCATGTGGCTGCAAGTATCAACGCATTCGTTGCAAATCAAGGCGTTGTCGCCTTCAATCAGGTTTTTGACTTCGTCTTCCGATTTGCCGCAAAAAGAACAATAGCGGGTTTCTTTGCTCATTGGGGTGCTTCCGAAATGTATGGGCGCCGAGCGGTTCGGCAAAGCTGTGAAGTATATAGGGAAACCGGCGGCATATCAACGCGGGCAATGCCTGCAAAGCATTCGGCGGCAGGCAGAGGCTACCTGAAAATCTACCCGATAAGTTTGAGCCTGCTTGAAACTTAGTTTTAACGAAACTCGCTTTGCCCGTTTTCAGGTAGCCTGCGGTGTGTATGGGCTACCTGAAAACACAGCACGGCGGCGTTTCTGCGCAGCTGGAAATTATCTGCCTTTATCTGACCATCATCAAATAAAACGCCGCAGAAAAATGCAAATTCCCTTGCGCAATCCGCGATGTATGCTACTATCCGAAACAAGACATTGCCCTTCCCTCCCACCGCCGCAGGAGATTCGCGATGCCCTCCCCTTCCCCACCATCCACCGCCTGAACGCTGCATTCGAACAAGGCAGCGCCGACCCCGTGCGTATCACGGAACAGGCTCTTCAGGCCGCTTCCTCCCGCCGCGACATCTTCACCGTGCTCACCGAAGCCCGCGCCCGCGCCGGTGCACGCAAGGCCGCCGAAAGGCTGCGCAGCGGCAAACGGCTCGGCCTGCTCGACGGCATCCCCGTATCGTGGAAAGACCTGTTCGACCAAGCCGGCGAAACCACCCGCGCCGCCAGCCGTACCACCGCCCACCAAGCGCCGGCCAGCAATAACGCCACCGCCGTGGATTTGCTGGAACAGCAAGGCGCCGTGTCCGTCGGCCGCACCAACCTCACCGAATTCGCCTTTTCCGGCTTGGGGCTGAACCCGAATTTCGGCACGCCGGCCAATGTCTGGTCGCCCGCACACACGCTGCTGACACCCGGCGGTTCTTCTTCCGGCGCGGCCGTATCCGTGGCCGAGGGCATCGTGGCTTATGCCATCGGCACCGATTCCTCCGGCTCGGTGCGCATTCCCGCCGCCCTCAACGGCCTGACCGGCTTCAAACCCACCGCCGCGCGCGTTTCCCGCATCGGCGTGTGGCCGCTCTCGCCCACGCTCGACAGCATCGGCCCGCTGGCACACACCGTGGCCGACGTCTGCGCCGTGATGCAGGGCTTTGGCATGGCGCCGGCCAAATTTTCAGGTAGCCTGCAAATCGTCGTGCCAACTGACTGCTACGGAGAAGATGCCGAGCCCTCCATCCAGCAAGCCTTCGAGCGCACCTTGGGCTACCTGAAAACCGCCGGCTGCGAAATCATCCGCCGCCAGCTGGCCGCCTTGGCGCAACTGCCCGAATTGTTTGCCGAATACGGCACCTTGGTCGGCATCGAAGCCTACCGCCTGCACCACGCCGCCCTCGCGCAAGCCGAGCTGATGGATCCGCGCGTGGCCTCGCGCCTGCAATCCAACCAAAGCTATCCCGCCGCCAACCTCGCCCACCTGCTCAACCGGCGCAGCCAATTGCAACAACTCCTGCGCCAAGAGCTGCAAGGCGCACTGCTGGCCATGCCCACCACCGCCATCCACGCCCCGCCGCTGGGCAAACTGGCCGCAGACGACCGCTATTTCGCCGAATGCAACGCCAAAATCCTGCGCAACACCATGGCCGGCAGCTTCCTCGACCTCCCCTCCCTCACCCTCCCCACCGGTCTAGACGGCAACGGCCTGCCCGCCGCCCTGATGCTCTCCGCCCCCAGCGGCAGCGACGAAAACGTGCTGGCCGCCGGATTGGCCGTGGCGCAAGCCTTAACCGGCGATACCGTGCTCAACGAACAACGAGCCTGATTTCCGCCGATCAGGCTACCTGAAAATATATCGGCGCCATAAAAACAACCTCTCAGCCAAACCACCCGCCTGCTTTCCAACGGGCATTCCCCCCTCAAATCTGCGTACCCGCACCCGCCCGTGTGCAGTGGACGCAGGCAAAAAGGAGTATCACCATGGCAAAGAAAATCCTTGTTGCTTACGGCATCGACGTGGACGCAGTGGCCGGCTGGCTCGGCTCATACGGCGGCGAAGACAGCCCCGACGACATTTCGCGCGGCCTGTTTGCCGGCGAAGTGGGCACGCCCAGACTGCTGGATTTGTTCGACAAATACCGGCTGAAAACCACCTGGTTCATCCCCGGCCACTCGGTGGAAACCTTCCCCGACGAAATGAAGGAAGTGGCACGGCGCGGCCATGAAATTGGCATGCACGGCTACAGCCACGAAAACCCCATCGCCATGACCCGCGAGCAGGAAACCGCCGTGCTCGACCGCTCGCTGGAGCTCATCACCGATCTGGCCGGCAAACGGCCCACCGGCTACGTTGCCCCATGGTGGGAATTCAGCCCCGTAACCAACGAGCTGCTGCTCGAACGCGGCATCAAATACGACCACTCGCTGATGCACAACGATTTCCACCCCTACTACGTGCGCGTGGGCGACAGCTGGACCAAAATCGACTACTCCAAACACCCCAGCCACTGGATGAAACCCTTGGTGCGCGGCCAAGAAACGCCGCTGGTGGAAATCCCCGCCAGCTGGTATCTCGACGACCTGCCGCCGATGATGTTCATCAAAAAATCGCCCAACAGCCACGGCTTCGTAAACCCGCGCGACATCGAGCAAATGTGGCGCGACCAGTTCGACTGGGTATACCGTGAATACGACTACGCCGTGTTTGCCATGACCATCCACCCCGACGTGTCCGGCCGCCCGCAAGTGCTGATGATGCACGAGCGGCTGATCGAACACATCAACAGCCACGAAGGCGTGGAATGGTGCACCTTCGACCAAATCGCCGACGACTTCATCGCCCGCAACCCGCGCCAGTGGAAATAACCACTCAGGCTAACGTCTTTGTAAAACCATAGGCATACCAAGGCCACAGGCTACCTGAAAACATAAAAGCCCAAGCATCTGTTCCCGTTTTCAGGTAGCCTTTCACCCTAATCTTCCACTAATTAAGGAAAAACCATGTGCGGACTCTGCGGCCTATTCGGCGAACAAAACCACTGGAGCACCCGGCTCGAACACAGCAGCCAAAGCAGTGACGCCGTATTGCGCCGCCGCCTGCGCGCCCAGCGCACCGCCTGCCTCAACCGCATGCTCGCCCCCCAACGCCTCACCGTATCCGACTGGCAGGGCAGCAGCTACCAAATCAGCTCCGCCACCGGCAAAACCGAGCTGGCCGACAACCTCAGCCAAATCTGGCTCACCGTGGAAAAAATCACCGGCCGCCCCTTCGATCCCCTGGCCTAAACCGTCCGCCGCCAAAGGCTACCTGAAAATTCCCGCCATGATCCCCGTTACCATCCTCACCGGCTTCCTCGGTGCCGGCAAAACCACCGTACTGCAAAAAATCCTCGCCGGCGAGCACTACGGCGATTCCGCCGTGCTCATCAACGAATTCGGCGAAGTCGGCATCGACCAGCAGCTGGTGCGCCCCATATCGCCCAACGTCGTCCTGCTCGACTCCGGCTGCCTGTGCTGCCAGATACGCGGCGAACTCAAAGACGCCCTCGCCGACCTGCTCCACCGCCGCGCCACCGGCAGCGTGCCACCGTTTCGGCAAATCATCATCGAAACCACCGGCCTGGCCGAGCCCACCCCCATCATCGCCACCCTCCAGGCCGATCCGCAGCTTTCCCACCAGCTTGCCGCCGAACGTACCGTAACCGTGGTTGACGCCGTAAACGGCGAACACATGGCCGAGAGCGGCCAGCGCGTTTGGCTGCACCAGGCCGCCGCCGCCGACCTCATCCTCATCAGCAAGGCCGACCTCGCCCCGCAGGCCGCCGCCGCATTGGCCGAACGCCTACACCGCATGTTGCCCGGCACCCCCGTTCTGCCGCTCGGTTTAAGCAGCCCGCTGCCCGATTTCAACGCCCTGCCCGCCACCCGACACGCCGCCCCCTACCGCACCACCCACCAACACGGCAGCGTGCAATCCCTAGCGCTGGAAATCGAAGACACCATCGATTGGATCGCCTTCGGCGTATGGCTATCCGCCCTGCTGCACGCCCACGGCAACGCCCTGCTGCGGGTGAAAGGCATCCTGCACATCGGCGAGAGCTATCCCGTGCTAATCAACGCCGTGCAGCACATGGTGTATCCGCCGCAACACCTAAACCAGCTACACGAAGCCCCGCCGCACTCCCAACTGGTGCTGATTGCCGACGGGCTGGATCCCGCCGCCATCGAGCGCTCGTTCCGCCGCTGGGTGCTGCACAGCGATACGGCCTAGCCTCCGTTGCCTTGCCGGCCAAAATACCAGCCCCGCCTTGCCGCACACCTCATCAGGCTACCTGAAAACCTCCGAAAAATTTTCAGGTAGCCTTTATTCATCCCAACCCATCATTCCCACTTTATGATTAACCAATCGTAAACACAAGATTCCAGTTTGCCATATTTATTTTCCTTGCAGGCAATCCCATAATCCTGCCCACACCACCCACGCAAGGAAACCCATCATGCGCAAACTCCCCGCCCTCTTCCTCGGCCACGGCAGCCCGATGACCGTGCTCGATGCCGCCAGCCCCTTCAACCAAGGCTTTGCCCGCATAGCCCGCGGCTTCCCCAAGCCCCGCGCCATCCTGATGATTTCCGCCCATTGGTATACCCGCGGCCTGCAGCTCACCGCCGCCGCCCGGCCCGGGCTGATATACGACTTCTACGGCTTTCCGCCCGCGCTCAGCCAAGTGCAATACCCCGCGCCCGGCAGCCCCGAGCTTGCCGCAGAAGTATGCCGCCTGCTGCAAGCCGAAGGTGCCGAGCTCCATCCCACGCGCGGCTTCGACCACGGCATGTGGAGCGTGCTGAAACACCTATATCCCCAAGCAGACATCCCCGTTGTCCAGCTCAGCTTGGATAGCCGCCTCAGCCCCGCGCAGCATTTCAAACTGGCCCGCAAACTCAAGCCCCTGCGCGAACAAGGCATCCTGATTGCCGGCAGCGGCGGCATCGTGCACAACCTGCGCGCCCTCCGTCCGAATCACCCCGGCTACGATTGGGCACAGCAATTCCGCAAGCAAATCAACGCCGCCCTGCTTCGCGGCGACCACGAAGCCCTCATCGACTACCCCCGCTTCGGCCAAGCCGCCGCCCTAGCCGTACCCACCCCCGAGCACTACCTGCCCCTGCTCTACACCGCCGCCCAACGTGACAACGGCGAGCCGCTGGAAATTTTCAACGACCAGCTCACCGAAGGCGCCCTGAGCATGACCTCCATCAAGATAGGAGACTGATATGCAAAACATTTTAAACATCAACACCCGCCCCATCGAACTGCAACGCCAGGGCCAAACCATCCGGCTCCCCTTCGCCCTGGCCGACATTGCCGCCCGGCTCACCCCGTTTCCCCCGAGCGAAGCCGCCTGGGAAAACGCCATCATGCAGATTGAAGACGCCATCGCACCCCTGCCCAAGCGCCTGGCCGGCGAAACGCTTCGTCTCCAAGGCGCCCACGCCCTCGCCGCCCTGCCCCACAGCACCGGCGGCACCCTCAGCACCGACACGCTGGAAACCGCCTTCGCCATCCTCGCCGGCTACTGCCACGCCCGCGACCTGCCGCCGCTGCCCCACAGCGCGGACTTCGCCGCCCAAGTCCTGCTTATGCGCGAATGGGCACACCACTTAGGCTTTGCCGAAATCCTGATCGGCCAGGCAAGCTAAGCCCCGCCACAAGCAAAAGGCTACCTGAAAACGAGTTCCGCGAGTTTCTGCGAAGCTAAAACGAGTTCCGCGAGTTTCTGCGAAGCTAAAATTTTCTGCGAAGCGCAAGCCCGTTTCTGCGCGCGTTTCTGCGCGGCAAAATTTCCGGCGGCTACATTTCGCCGTAGTTCGGCCCGCCGCCGCCTTCGGGGCAGGTCCAGGTGATATTGGCGGCGGGGTCTTTGATATCGCAGGTTTTGCAGTGGATGCAGTCGGCGGCGTGGATGTGCAGGCGCGGCTGGCCTTGTTCCTGCACGATTTCATACACGCCGGCGGGGCAATAGCGGGTTTCGGGGGCGGCGAAGCGGCGGTAGCCCACGTCGATGGCGGTTTGCTCGCTGGCGAGCTTGAGGTGCGGCGGCTGGTTTTCTTCGTGGTGCGTGTTGGAAAGATACACGCTGCTGGCGCGGTCGAAGGAAACTTGGCCGTCGGGCTTGGGATACTCGATGGGGCGGCACTCTGCGGCGCGCTTGAGGCTGGGGCGGTCGCTGCCGTGGTGGGCAAGCGTCCACGGGGCGCGACCGCGAAAAAGGTACACATCCAGCGCGCCGTAGCCCATGGCCGGCCAAAAGCCCCATTTGAAGGCGGGGCGGATGTTGCGGGCGCGGTAGAGCTCGTCGTGCAGCCAGGATTGGCGGAAGGCGTCGGCATAGGCTGCGGCTTCTGCACCCTCGTCCGCCGCGCCGTTGTGCAGCACGCCGAACACGGCTTCCGCCGCCAGCATGGCCGATTTCATCGCGGTGTGCGCACCCTTGATGCTGGGCACGTTGAGGAAGCCGGCCGCATCGCCCACCAACACGCCGCCGGGGAAGGTGAGTTTGGGCAGGCTCTGCAAACCGCCTTCAGTGAGCGCGCGCGCGCCGTAGGCAATGCGCCGCCCGCCGGCAAACACGGGGCGGATGGTGGGATGATTTTTAAAGCGCTGAAACTCTTCAAATGGCGAGAGATAGGGGTTTTGATAATCCAGCCCTACCACGAAGCCCACGGCCACTTTGTTTTCCGCCAGGTGGTAGAGGAAGGCGCCGCCGTAGGTGCGGGAATCCAGCGGCCAGCCCACGGTGTGCAGCACGCTGCCGGGCTGCGACTGCTCGGGCGGCACTTCCCAGATTTCCTTGATGCCCAGGCCGTAGGTTTGCGGCTGGCTGTGTTGGTCGAGGCGGAACTTGGCGATGAGCTGTTCGGAAAGCGAGCCGCGGCAGCCTTCGGCGAACATCGTTTGCCTGCCCCACAGCTCCATGCCGGGCTGGTAGGCTTCGGTGGGCTCGCCGTTTTTGCCGATGCCCTTGTCGCCGGTGGCAATGCCTTTCACGCTGCCGTCGGCGCGGTAGAGCACTTCGGCGGCGGCAAAGCCGGGGTAGATTTCCACGCCCAGTGCTTCGGCCTGCCCGGCCAGCCAGCGGCACAGCATGCCTAAGCTGATGATGTAGTTGCCCTGATTGTGGAAGCTGGGCGGCAGCGCCAGGCGCAGCGCGGATTGGCGCGTGAGATACAGCAGCCGCTCGCCTTTCACCGGCTGGTTCAGCGGCGCGCCTTGCTCACGCCAATCGGGCAGCAGCTCGTTTAACGCTTTGGGGTTGAACACCGCGCCCGACAAAATATGCGCGCCCACTTCCGAGCCTTTTTCCACCACGCACACGCTGATGTCGCTGCCCGCCGCAGCAGCCAGCTGCTTGAGCCGTATCGCCGCCGAGAGCCCGGCCACGCCCGCGCCCACAATCACCACGTCGTATTGCATGCTGTCGCGCGTTGTATTCTCCGTCATCTTCTCACTTCCTATCACGGGCGCATGCCGCCCTCTCAAAATCGAAATGCGATTTTACCATGCGGGCAGAAGGCTACCTGAAACTTTGGCTCGGCGTTTTCCGCCCCGCCATCTTTTCAGGTAGCCTCTTTAGCGTATGCAGGCTACCTGAAAAATCTGGCAAAGCCATTTTCAGGTAGCCTTTATCATGCCAATCAAGCCGCATCAATCCTGCTGCTTGCTTTTATCCTCCGGCAGGCGCAGCACGGCCACAACCAAGCCGCCCCAAATCACCGCCAAAGACAGCACCATCATCACAATCGCGCTCGTGCTCATTGTTTTTCTCCTTCTTCTTCATCGTCTTGCAGCACATCCAAACCCGCATCTTCCCGCCACGGCAAGAGCGAGAGCCCGAAAGCCAGCAGCACCACGCCGATGGCCGTGCCCCAGCCGTATACGCCCACAAACCAGCCCGGGTAGCCGCCATAGCCTTCCGTGAGCAGCGAGCGCGTGTCGGTAAACAGCATCGTGCCCAACACCAAGGGCGTAACCGCGCCCACAAACAGCAGCCAGGTTTTGCCCACTTTCAGCGAAGAAGTTTTGTTCAGATGGCGGCTGAGCACGCCCAAGTTGCGCCCCAACACCACGCACAACACATACAAAAAGCCAGCCGCCACAATGCCGTAGGTGTTCACGAATTTATCCAGCACATCCAGCACCGGCAGGCCGGTAGTGGTGCCGAACAGCAGCACCGAAGCCGTCATCATCGGCACGCCCACCGCCAGCGTGGCGGCCACGCGGCCGATTTTCAGCTTGTCCTGCACCGCCGCAATCACCACTTCCAGCACCGAAATCAGCGAAGTGAGGCCGGCAAACACCAGCGAGCCGAAAAACAGCACGCCGATCACCGCGCCGAACGGCGCTTGGTTGATGATGGTGGGAAACGCGATAAAGGCCAATCCGATACCGCCCGCCGCCACATCGCCCACCTGCTGCCCGCTGGCCGTGGCGATAAAGCCCAGCGCGGCAAACACGCCGATGCCGGCCAGCAGCTCAAAGCTGCTGTTGGCAAAGGCCACCACCATGCCCGTGCCGGTTAAATCCGAGCTGCGCTTCATGTAGGAAGAATAAGTGATCATGATGCCGAAGCACACCGAGAGCGAGAAGAAAATCTGCCCATAGGCCGCAATCCACACTTCCGAGCTGGCCAGCTTGCTCCAATCCGGCGTAAACAACACGTCCAAACCCTTGGCCGCACCCGGCAGGCTCAGCGCAATCCCCACCAAGAGCACAAACATCACCACCAACAGCGGCATGAAAAACGCCGAAGCCCGCGCCACACCCTTCTGCACCCCGAAGGCCAGAATCAGCAACGTAGCCAGCCACACCAACACCAGCGGCAGTGCCACCTGCGCCACAAACTGCATCTGCGCCGACACATCAGGCGCCATCTGCAAATAATCCTTAAAGAAGAAGGCAGAAGGGTCTGCGCCCCAGGCCGCGTTGAGCGAATAATAGGTATAGCTCGCCGCCCAGCCGAGGATTACCGCGTAATACAGCCCGATGAGCACGTTCACCAGCACATTCCACCAGCCGATGGTTTCAAACTTGCGGTTCAGGCGGCGGAAAGCCAAAGGCGGCGAACCGCGGTAGCGGTGGCCCACCGCATAATCCAAAAACAGCAGCGGGATGCCCGCCGTGAGCAGCGCCACCAAATACGGCAGGATAAACGCCCCGCCGCCGTTTTTATACGCCACATAAGGAAAACGCCAGATATTGCCCAAACCCACCGCCGAGCCGATGGCGGCAAACATAAACGCCCGCCGGCTGGAAAAGGTTTCGCGCTTGGGATTTTGCGGATTAGACACGTTCGACACCTCTTGAAAAATATGCGGCGGCCGGCTGATTCCGACCGCCCTCCAGTTATCAAATAAGCGTTGCAGCCTTTCTGCAACAATTCCCTGCCACCGCCGGCGGCAGCCTGAGCCGCCCCGTCCGCCCGCCCCGCCGAACCAAGCCGATTTTAGACAACTTGTTCACTATCCGGCGCGCCAGGTATCTGTTTCACGGCGGAAAACCGCCGTTTTGCCGCAGATGGCACGTTTTGCAAGCAATCGTAAAGACAAGCCCGCCAACGGTCAAGTGCCCGCCCGCGGCAGCCGCGCAATTTTATTCATTGTTCGCTCCCGCCCGCGCAACAACCCACCAATCACCAAGCCAACAAAAGGCTACCTGAAAACGAAAAGCCAAGCCCGTTAAAACCAACTGCCAAACTCCAAGCCCGCCTTAGGTTTTCAGGTAGCCTCATATCACAGCAGAGGCTACCTGAAAAATATGCCAACCCATTCAGCCGCCCCGCCGCTTCAGCGAGCCCAAATAAATCGCCGCCAGCGTCAGCCCCGCCCCCAGCCACTGCCAGCCGTTAATCGGCTTATCCAGCAGCAGATAATCAATCAGCAGCGCCGCCACCGGCTCCGAAAGCAGCAGCAAGCCCGTGAGCGACAGCGACAGCAGCGGAATCGCATAAGCAATCAAGCCCCAGGCAAAACACTACATCACCACCCCATACACCAACACCAGCCCTACATCCCTCAGGCTCGCCGGATACAGCGCCCCGCCGTCCAACAGCAGCATGGGCAACACCAGCGTCGCCGCCCCGCCCGCGCTCAACACCATCATCATCGGAAACAGCGCCACCCGCTCCGTCTCATGCGTTTTGCGCACAAACACCATCGACAGCGCCAACATCGCCCCCGAAGCCGTCCCGCTCACAAAACCCCACAGCGCCCTGCCGTTGTGCCCAAATTCCGGGCTGCCGATCAGCGCCACCCCCGCCACCGCCAACAGCAGGCTCGCCACCTGCCAGCGGTTCAGCCGCTCCCCGTAAAACGCCACCCCGATGGCCGACAAAAAGAAAATCTGCAAACTATTGAGCAGCGTAGAAATCCCCGGCCCCACCGCATGAATGCTCTCGTGCCACAGCGCCAAATCAAACGCCAGAAACACCCCCGCCAGCAAAGCACAACGCCACGCCCGCGCACTCTGCGGCAACCGCTGCCCGAAACGCCGCATCAGCAGCCAAAACACCAACGCCGCCACCAGCAGCCGCCAAAATGCCACCGCATACGAGCCCACCTGCACAAACTTCACAATCAGGCTACCCAGCCCGAACACCACGCAGCCCAGCACCAAAAGCGGCGCGGCATAAGAAGGGTTTTGTTGTTTCATCATATTTCTCCAGGCTCACAGCCTGCAATCTTCACGCAATATGGCTCCAGCCATCGCAGGGGCAGACTTTATATCCATCCTCAGCCGCCCGTCCATTGAATCGTATGCATCCATAAAATCAAACAAACGGCGGATATGCAATCCGCCGTTGCAAAATAAAATATCCTGCCCAGGCATCAGGCTACCTGAAAGCGTCTGCCTCAAGGTAGTTAAAACCTAGCGCAACGCAGTTCTGTAAAGCCAAAACTTTTCCCTTTGCCGAAGCTAACATTTTCAGCTAGCCCCAATGTTTTCAGGTAGCCTTTTGGATCAGCATCAAGGCTACCTGAAAAATTTGGCTGCGTAGAAAGCCGTAAGCAGCCTTATCGCACTCGCCCAGCCGCGCTACACAATCCGCGCCTTGAGCAAATCGTGCATATTCAGCGCGCCCAAGAGCCGACCCTCGGCATCGCACACCGGAAGGCCGTTCACGCGGTTTTGCTGCATGGTTTTCAGCGCCTCGGTGGCCAGCCGCTCGGGCGTAATGGTTTTCGGGTGTGCGCCCATCACGGCTTGCGCGGTGAGGCCGGATAAATCGCGTTGCTGCTGAAACAGGCGGCGCAAGTCGCCGTCGGTGAAAATGCCTTTCAGGTAGCCTGCCTCATCGGCCACCGCCACCATGCCTAGGCCTTTTTCGCTCATGCACACAATCACGTCGGCAAAGGGCGTATCCAAGCGCACCACGGGCAGCTCGTCGCCCGCGTGCATCACGTCGGCCACTTGCAGCAGCAGGCGTTTGCCCAGGCTGCCGGCGGGGTGGCTCAGGGCGAAATCGTCCCGCGTGAAGGAACGGGCGCGCAGCAGCGCCACGGCCAGCGCGTCGCCCAGCGCCAACGTGGCGGTGGTGCTGCTGGTGGGGGCGAGGCCGAGCGGGCAGGCTTCCTGCGGCACGGCCACGGTGAGGTGGATGTCGGCATGGCGCGCCAACGTAGATTCGGGGCGGCCGGTCATGGCGATGAGCGTGATGTTTTTGCGTTTGAGCGCGGGCAGGATCACGGCGATTTCGTCGCTTTCGCCGGAGTGGGAAATGGCGAGCACCACGTCGCCGTCCACAATCATGCCCAAATCGCCGTGCGCGGCTTCGGCGGGGTGCACGAAAAAGGCGGGCGTGCCGGTGGAAGCCAGCGTGGCAGCAATTTTGCGCCCGATGTGCCCGCTCTTGCCGATGCCGCTCACCACCACGCGCCCTTCGCAGGCGAGCACGGTTTCGCAGGCGCGGGCAAAGTTGGCATCTAAAGAATCGGAGAGGGCGCGCAGGGCATCGGCTTCAATCGCCAGCACTTCGCGGGCGTGGGCGAGATAGGATGGTTCGGTCATGTTTTGTTCCGCTTTCTGGATTCCGGCTTGCGGCGACTGCTGGAATCGGGTATTTTCCAAAATTTACACATTCAATCGAAGGCACCAAAATATGGCTATTTTGCAGGAAACCAAACGGCTCGGCCAGCAAATCTGGCTCGACAATCTTTCCCGTTCGCTCGTGCGCTCCGGCTCGCTGGCCCAATTGCAGCAAAGCGGCGTGAGCGGCGTCACCTCCAATCCGGCCATCTTCCGCCAAGCGCTGGCCGGCGACACATTATACACAGCCGAAATCGACGAATTGAAGCGGCAGCCGCTTTCCGCCAAAGCGCGCTACGAAACCCTGGCCGTTGCCGACGTGCAGGCCGCCTGCGATGTATTTGCCGCACAGTTTGCCGCAGAAGGCAACAGCGGCCTGGTGAGCCTCGAATGCGACCCCGCACTCTCGCACGACACCGAAGGCACCATCGCCGAAGCCCGCCGCCTGTGGAAACTGATTGGCCGCCCCAACGCCATGATCAAAATCCCCGCCACCGATGCCGGCCTTGCCGCCCTGCCCGATCTGGTGGCCGACGGCATCCACATCAACCTCACCCTGCTCTTCTCCCGCGCCCAAACCCTGCGCGCCTATGCCGCCTATCGGCAAGGCCTGGCGCAGCGGGCAGGGCTTGCCGCGCCGCAATTGGTGGCCAGCTTCTTCATTTCCCGCATCGACAGCGCGCTCGACCCGCAGCTGCCGCCCCACCTGCAAGGCAAAACCGCCCTCGCCCTGGCTCAGGCCGCCTATCAGGATTGGCAGCGCGAATTTAATCAGCCGGGCGATGTCGTGCCCACCGTCCGCCTGCTCTGGGCCAGCACCGGCGTGAAAAACCCCGCCTACCCCGACACCCTCTATGTGAACAATCTCATCGCCCCGCATACGGTGAACACCCTGCCCGGCGCCGTGCTGGAAGCCTTTATCGACCACGGCCATGCCGCCGACGCCCTCTCCCATCCCGCCGCGCCCGCCCAGCCGGTACTGGACGAAATCGCCGCCCTCGGCATCAACCTAGAAACCCTAGCCGGCAAGCTCCAGCAAGACGGCCTCGCCCAATTCGAACAGGCCTTCGCCCAAATGCTCGCCCCGCTGGCCGATTAGGCAAAAGGCTACCTGAAAAATAGTGAGGCCAAATTTTTCAGGTAGCCTCATCCCACCATCACCACATCAAACGCATGAACAACCCCATCGAAATCTACCAAAGCGCAGACGGGCAGACCCAAGTGGAAGTCCGCTTCGACACCGACACCGTATGGCTGTCGCAAGCGCAAATGGTTACCCTATTCGGGCGTGATGTCTCTGTTATTTCACGTCATATTCGTAATGCACTAGACGAAGGAGAAATCAGCGAAAAAAGCAATTTGCAAAAAATGCAAATTGCTTCCGCCGACCGTCCCGTTACCTTCTACGACCTAGAAACCATCATTTCCGTAGGCTACCGCATCAAATCAGCGCAAGGCATCGCCTTCCGCCGCTGGGCCACCGCCCGCCTGAAAGACTACCTGCTCAAAGGCTACGCGCTCAACCAACAACGCCTAAAGCAAAACGCCGACGAGCTCGCACACGCCTTGCAGCTGATTCAAACCACCGCCGCCTCGCCCGCCCTCACCCTGGAAGCCGGTCGCGGCTTGGTCGATATCGTCAGCCGCTACACCCACACCTTCCTCTGGCTGCAACAATACGACGAAGGCCTGCTGCAAGAGCCGGCGGGCGAAAACGGCGGCAGCCTGCCCACGCCCGAAGCCGCGCGCCTCACCCTGGGCCAGCTCAAAGCCGAACTCATCGCCCGCGGCGAAGCCAGCGAACTGTTTGCCCGCGAACGCGAAGACGGCTTGGCCGCCATTCTCGGCAATCTCTCGCAAAGCGTATTCGGCGCACCCGCCTACCCCAGCATCGAAAGCAAAGCCGCCCACCTGCTCTACTTCATCGTGAAAAACCATCCCTTTGCCGACGGCAACAAACGCAGCGGCGCCTTCCTGTTTGTTGATTTCCTACACCAAAACCGCCGCCTGTTCGATGCAAGCGGCCGCGCCGTCATCAACGACACCGGCTTGGCCGCGCTCACCCTGTTGGTGGCCGAATCCGCGCCCGCGCAAAAAGACACCCTCATCCGGCTCATCATGCACATGCTGCAACACCGTTCCCACCCCCAGCCCTAGCCCATCGCCATCATCATGAACCTCCGCCTCCTCCCCGATCCCCGCCCCTACCCCGCCGAACCGGTGAAAAACGAGCTGCTGCTGCATGCCGAAGCCGTGGCCACCGGCCGTTCCCGCGCCCAGGCCACCCTCTCGCGCGACACCCTGCACAGCCTGATTTTCCAAATGCTGCACACGCGCCAGCTCACCGCGCTTTCCGTGGCGCTGAGCATGGCGCCGAGCGATGCTGCCTACCGCGCCCTGTGGCAGGCGATGGAGCATGTGTTGCAGCCGAAAACCGCCGAAGAATGCGGCTGGATTGCCCTGCCCGTGGTGCTGGTGGCCGGCTGCAAGCAAGCCCTTGCCCTGCCCGCCGCACTCGATGCCGCCGCGCTCAATGCCAAGCTGGCCGAGTTTGACACCACCCGTCCTCTGGCGCACACCAAATGGCTGCCCGCGCTGCTCGGCGCCGAGCAAATCAGCCAAATCAAGCTGACGCAATGGTTTGCCGCCAAACAGAGCCGCGCCGCCGCCCAAGCCTTGGCTGCCGGGCTGCCCGCCGCCGACAACATCGCCATCCCCGCCGGCCAGAGCGTGCATGTGGTGTATGCCCTGGGCTACGGCGCGCCCGAAGCCGCCGGCAAGCTCGGCCAGGCCGCGCTGCCGCTGATGCAGTATTGGCAGGAGCGGCTCGCCGCGCCCGGTCTCACCCTGTTTGCCAACCCGCTCGACCCCGCCGCGCCGCTCTCCGCCATCATCAGCGGCAGCCAGATGCGGCAACGCATGGCGCTGGATGTATTTGCCGCCAACGCCATCCGCGCCGTGCGCCTGCAAAGCCCGCGCGTGGGCGTGGCCGTGGCGGCGCAGGAAGGCGGGCAGATTGCCTTCAGCTTCAGCACCGCCGACAGCAGCTACGGCCTGGTGCCGCAGGTGTTCCGCTGGCAGCTCTCGCCCGCCGATTCGCTAGACGGCGTGCTGCACAACTTCCTCGACCTGATGGCCGAATGCCGGGTGGAACACATCCGCCTGCTGCACGGCATCCTGCCGGAAAATGCGCCCGTGCCCGATTATGCGCAGGCCTTGGAAATGGACGGTTTCAACCCGCTGTTTAGCCCGCCGCCGCAGTAACGCGGAACAGCGCAAGCGTTTTGATGATGCGCCCTGCAAACCGGCTGATTTGGTTTTTCAGGTAGCCTCAACCCATGCAAAGGCTACCTGAAAAATCGTTAGTCAACCGTTGGGTTGCGCCTTGCAGCCTAACCCGAGCTACGGCCGGAGTCGGGCGAAGCCCCGTTCATCCCCATCCATTTTTCAGGTAGCCTTTTGCCATACGGCGGCGTATATTTACGCCCGGATTTCCCGTTTAACTGCATAGGAGCAAAACATGAGCATTGTGATCCGTAAAGCCGTGGAAAGCGACGCTCCGCAACTGTGGGAGCTGATGAAAGGCCTGGCCGTGTTCGAAAAATACATCGATGCCTTCGCCATCACCCCCGAAGTGGTGGTGAACAGCGGCTTCCGCAAAAACCCGCCCGATTTCTACAGCTTCGTGGCTGCCGACGGCGACAAGCTGGCCGGCATGATTGTGTACTACTTCCTGCCCTACACCCTGCACACCCGCCCCGCCGTATATATTAAAGAGCTGTATGTGGACGAAGCCTACCGCGGCCAGAAAATCGGCGAAAAGCTGATGCTCGCGCTGAAGGAAGAAGCCCAGAAACACAACTGCGTGCAAATCAAATGGACGGTTGCCCCGTGGAACGAAGGCGGCCAACGCTTCTACGCCCGCCTCGGCGCCGAGCAGGACAACGAATGGCTCAACTATGTGTGGAGCCTGTAATCCCGCCCGCCATGCAAAAACCGGCCGATTCGGCCGGTTTTATTTTTAGCTTCGCAAAACATCGCTTCACTTCGTGAAGCTGCGTTTTCAGGTAGCCTCAATACCAATCAGGCTACCTGAAATCAGCAAACTCACTCTTCTTCTTTGCCAAACCACTTCCTCACCCCCTCGCCAATCGGCGGGGCGATTTTCAGCAGATACACCAACACCACGATATTGCCCACCGCCACAATGAGATACAGCAGGTTGATGCTGTCGAACAGCTGGATGAGCACGGCGGAAATCAGCGCGGCGGCCACCATGAAGAAGCCGTTCACAATATTGTTGGCGGCAATGGCGTGGGCGCGGAATTCCTCGCTGCTGGCGGTTTGCAGCCAAGTGTAGAGCGGCACGGAGAAGAAGCCGCCGCAAAAGCCGAGCAGCACGATGCACAGCATCACGGCATAAGCATCGCCGCGCAGCAGGAAGCTGCCGATGCCGCCGTATTCCTGATAGCGCGCGCCGTGGGTGAGCGCCACCAGCAACAGGCCGAACACGGCCATGCCCACCATGCCCACCGCCACCCAGCCCAGATTGAGCTTGCGGTGGCTCAGTTTGGCGCACACCACCGAGCCGCTGCCGATGCCGATGGAAAACAGCGTGAGCATCAGGTTGAACACATTGTCGTTGCCGCCCAGGTGCAGCTTGGTGAAGGTGGGCAGCTGGGTGGTATAGACCGCGCCGATAAACCAAAACCAGGAAATGCCGATGATGGCGGCATAAATATCTTTATCGGCAAAGGCTTGTTTCAGGATGGTTTTCGAGTTGCGAACGATGTGCCAGTCGATTTCGGCATCCGGCGTTTTCGGCGCCACGCGCGGCATGAAGATGCTGGCCAC
>NZ_CAKAJZ010000012.1:0-24552 GCF_916618725.1 Eikenella sp. Marseille-P7795
CACCATGTTCCCCCGCATCCTTTCCGCCAGCGCCGCCCGCCACCTGAAAGCCCACCTGCGCCGCGGCGGCCTCGTTGCCTACCCCACCGAATCCAGCTACGGCCTCGGCTGCCTGCCCACCAGCCCGCACGCCCTGCGCCGCCTGATGCAGGCCGATTCGCTCACCGCCGCGCTGCAAGCCACCGGCGCGGATTTGCGCGTTCAGGTAGCCTTTCAGGGCGAGACCGTGCAACTGTGGCCGGGCGAAGATTTGGGCGGTCGGGCGTTTCATGTGCGCCAAGTGTGGCTGCTGCTGGATGAAACGCCGGTGGTGTGGGCGCGCAGCGTGTGCCGCCAAATCGCTGCTGAGTGGCAAAATATTCTGGCTTGCGGCACGCGGCCTTTAGGCAAACAGCTCTTCGGCACGGGCTTGGCTTGGCAGCGCAGCCCGCTCGCCTTCGCCGCCGTGCCGATCGCGCAACAGCCGCAGGCCGCCCGAGCCGCCTGGCTGCGCCGCTCCGAGTTTGCGCTGCATGGCGAAAAGATGGTGCTGACCGAAGGGTTTGCGCCGGAATTGGAGCAGTTTTTGCCTAATGCCGGTTAGCGGCTATTTTCAGGTAGCCTCTTTCTCAGCCGAAAGGCTACCTGAAAAATAGCCGGCAAGTTTCACTGCTTGCTCAGCCCTACTTTTCGGCTAGCCTTCCGATTGAATTGGTACGCCGCTTTATCCAACACCCTATTTTCAAGTAGCCTCTCCCCGCGCCCGAAGGCTACCTGAAAAATCACACTAAAAACCACACCCTGAGAACCCCGTGCACACCCCGTCATTCCTCACCCCCCGCCAAGCCGAACGCCTCGCCGTATATCTGCAACTGATGCGCGCCGACAAACCCATCGGCACCCTGCTCCTGCTGTGGCCCACGCTGTGGGCGCTGTGGATGGCTTCAGGCGGCCTGCCCGATTTCCCCACCCTGCTCGCCTTCGCGCTGGGCACCTTTTTCATGCGCAGCGCCGGCTGCGTGGCCAACGACTTTGCCGACCGCGATTTCGACGGCGCGGTGGAGCGCACCAAGCAGCGCCCCTTCGCCACCGGCCGCGTGAGCCCGCGCGAAGCCCTGTGCCTGCTCGTGGTTTTGTGCCTGCTCGCCCTGCTCTGCCTGTTGCCGCTCAACATGCTCACCAAGCTGATGAGCCTGCCCGCCCTCTTTCTCGCCCTGAGCTACCCCTTCACCAAACGCTTCTTCCCGCTGCCGCAGCTCTATCTCGGGCTCGCCTTTTCCTTCGGCATCCCCATGGCCTTCGCCGCCGTGCAAAACCACATCCCGCCGCTGGCCTGGCTGCTGTTTGCCGCCAACGCCTGCTGGACGCTGGCCTACGACACCATCTACGCCATGGCCGATAAAGAAGACGACCTCAAAATCGGCATCAAAACCTCCGCCATCACCTTCGGCCGCCGCGACGCCGAAGCCGCCATGCTGTGCCACGCACTGTTCGTGTTGCTGATGGCCGCCGCCGGCTGCGCCATTCAGGCACGCTGGCCGTATTGGCTCGCGCTCGCCTATGCGGTGTGGCACCAATGCGGCCAATACCGCGCCATCCGCAGCCGCAACAGGCAAGCCTGCTTCGCCGTGTTTTTGTCGAACAACCACATCGGCTGGGCATTGTGGCTGGGCTTGCTCGCGCACTACAGCGGCGGCTGAACCAGCTCGGGCTACCTGAAAAAGGCTACCTGAAAATTCCGCCGACCAGCATAAAATTGCCCTAAAGCAGCGGCACGGGTACAATCCACCCCTTAATGTATTTTTACGCAAGAGAAGTAACATGAGCCTGATCGGCAACATCCTGCCCGTATCACACATCGTGCTGGATTTGGAAGTGAGCAGCAAAAAGCGCCTGTTTGAAGAGGCCGGCCTGCTGCTGGAAAGCGAATCCGGCCTGAGCCGCGCCGCCGTATTCGACTGCCTGTTTGCGCGCGAAAAGCTCGGCACCACCGCGCTGGGGCACGGTGTGGCCATCCCGCACGGCCGCCACGCCGAAGTGCAAGCCATCACCGGCGCCTTCATCCGCCTGAAAGAAGCCGTGGATTTCGACGCGCCCGACGGCAAGCCGGTGTCGCTAGTGTTTGTATTGCTGGTGCCGGAAAACGCTGCCGGCGGCCATTTGGAAGTATTGTCGGCCCTGGCCATCCGGCTCTCCGAAAAATCCGTGCGCGAGCAGCTTCTGGCCGCCCCGAGCGCCGAAGAAGCCCGCCGCATCCTCACCGCAGATTAGCCACTAAACACCGCCCATGCCCAGCATCTCTGTCCGCAAGCTCTATCAAGACAACCAAACCAAGCTCAATCTGGCTTGGTCGGCAGGGACGGCTGGTGCCGACAACCGCATCAGCGTGGATGCCGACAAACCCGTGCTGGCGCTGGTGGGCCACCTGAATTTTATCCACCCCAACCAAGTGCAGGTGTTGGGCGTGGCCGAAGTGGCCTATCTGAACAAAATGGCCAGCGGCGACGTGAAAGCCAGCTTCGACGAGCTGTTCGATCTGAGCATTGCGCTGGTGATTGTGGCCAACGACCTGCCCGTGCCCTTCATGCTGCGCGATTACTGCCACACGCACAACGTGCCGCTGCTCACCTCCAAAACCGAAAGCCCCTTCCTAATGGACGTGTTGCGGATTTACCTGCAACGCGTGCTCGCCACCTCCACCGTGAAGCACGGCGTGTTTTTGGACGTGTTTGAAATCGGCGTGCTGCTGATGGGCGCCTCCGGCCTGGGTAAAAGCGAGCTGGCGCTGGAGCTGATTTCTCGCGGGCACGGCCTGGTGGCCGACGACGCGGTGGAGCTCTACCGCACCGGCCCGGAAACGCTGGAAGGCCGCTGCCCCGCCATGCTGCGCGATTTTTTGGAAGTGCGCGGCTTGGGCGTGCTCAACATCCGCGCCATCTTCGGCGAAACCGCCGTGCTGCCCTCCAAACCGCTCAAGCTCATCATCAATCTCACGCTGGCCGACGACAGCTACATGAAAACGCTCGACCGCCTCTCCATCCAGAGCGAAACCGAAACCATCCTCAACGTGGCCGTGCGCTCCGTCACGCTGCCCGTGGCCGTGGGGCGCAACCTGGCCGTATTGGTGGAAGCGGCGGTGCGCAACTATATCTTGCAGGCGCGCGGCAAAGACAGCACCAAAGAATTTCTAGAACGCCACACCGCCATGCTGAGGGAAGACGAACGCAGCCATGAGGATAGTGCTGATTAGCGGGCTCACCGGCTCGGGAAAAACAGTGGCCCTGAAACTGCTCGACACCATGGGCTTCACCTGCGTGGACAACATTCCACCCGCGCTGCTGCCGCAATTGGTGGCGCAATCCGCCGCCGGCAAAATCAGCAAGCTCGCCGTCAGCCTCGATATCCGCGTGCCCTACGCCAAAGAAAGCATCCAAAACTGCCTGCGCGCCATCCGCCGCCAAGGCCACCCCGTGCGCCTGCTCTTTCTCCACGCCGACACCACTACCCTCATCCGCCGACTCGACGGCAAGCACCGCCGCCATCCCCTCGCCGCCACCAATCTCACCCTAGCCGAAAGCATCGCCGCCGAGCGGCAGATATTGCAGCCCTGGCAAGACTTCGCCTTCTCCATCAACAATTCCCAAGACGGCACCGGCGACCTCAAATTCCGCATCCAAGAATGGCTCGCCCTCAGCCAAGGCGGCTTGCAGGTGGTGGTGGAATCCTTCGGCTTCAAATACGGCGCCCCGCTCGATTTGGATTTCCTCTTCGACGTGCGCGCGCTGCCCAACCCCTACTACGACGAAGCCCTGCGAGATCTCACCGGCCGCGACGAAGCCGTGCGCGCCTACTTCGCCCAATTCAAAACCGTGCAGCAGATGGTGACCGACATCAGCGGCTACCTCAACCGCTGGCTGCCCGAATACGCCCGCCAAACCCGCGTGCACATGCTCGCCATCGGCATCGGCTGCACCGGCGGCCAGCACCGCTCCGTATTCGTGGCCGAAGCCGTGGCCGAACGCCTGCGCGACTACCCCGTGTGGGTGCGCCACCGCCAGCTCCCCGGCAGCGGCCGCCGCGTGTGAAGGCAAACCGTGTGGATACAAACAGATAACCGGAAAATTTCAGGTAACCTTTGGAAACAAGAGGCTACCTGAAAATTTTGCAGCACTGAAGCCTACCCGGCAAAAGCTCGGTTTGCTCCCTTAAATCCGTCGTTTTCAGCCAATCCAATTTTTTCAGGTAGCCTGAACAGGCGGAAGGCTACCTGAAAACAGATGTACTCTTTTTCAGGTAGCCTTCTATAGTGGATTAACAAAAACCAGTACGGCGTTGCCTCGCCTTGCCGTACTCCTGTACTGTCTGCGGCTTCGTCGCCTTGTCCTGATTTAAATTTCATCCACTATAAATTTGCAGAAAAGCCAGGCTACTTCCGGCGCGGGTAAAACTGCACCGGGCTTTCGTTTTCCGGCAGCTGCAGCTTGCGCACGGCGTGGCCGTACACGGTTTCCAGGGTAACGGTGTGCAGCAGGCCTTGGGCGAAACCTTGGCTGACGGCGGCGCGGGCGGCGGCTTCGTCGGCAAATTGCAGGGCGGCCCAGATGCCGAGCGTGTCCATGTCTTGCCAGAAGGTGTCGGCGCGGGTGTAGGCCAGTTGCAGCTTGGCGGTGTCGATCACGGGGTCGTAGAAGCCGTGGTGGAACAGCATGTCGCCGAGGTCGTGCATGTCGGCGAAGGGGCTGGCTACGGGGATGTTGCGGGCTTTCAGGTAGCCGATGATTTCGGCGAGAGTGTCGAGGCCGAAGTGGGTGAGGAAGAGCAGGCCGTCGGTTTTCAGGGCGCGCGCCCAGTTTTCGATAACGGGCACGGGCTGGGCGGCGGAGCTGACGAGGCCAAGGTTGCACCACAGCCAGTCGGCTTGGGCTTCGGGCAGCGGGGTGGATGGTGCTTGGCAGTGTTGGGGCACGGTTTTGCCTTTGCCGGCAAGGCGTTGCCAGAAGCTGCGGCGGCGTGCGGCGGCGGCTTCACTCAGATGGCCGGCGCGGCTGTCGTATTCGCTGAACTCGGCCTGCGGGTAGCGCGCGGCGAGCAGGCGGCGGCTGCTATCGCCGTCGGCGCCGAACAGGAGGATGCGCTTCGGGGCGGCGGCGATGAGGGGCAGGCGTTGGTCGGTGTCTTCGGCGAGGCGGCGGTGGACGAGCCAGCGGTCGGTGGTCATTTTTCAGGTAGCCTGTGGTGTGTGTGGGAGGGCGTTTTCAGCTAGCCTTTTTGCGGCTACCTGAAAACGGTTTTCTCATGTTTTCAAATGGCGGCGGATTTTTCAGGTAGCCCGATGAATGCGCGGTAGGCGGCGGCAAACTCGCTCTCGTGGCTCAAAAACGGGATGTGCGCGGCTTTTTCAATCGGCAGCAGGCGGCTGCCGGGCAGGTGGCGGTGCAGGTATTCGCCCATGCGCGGCGGGGTGATGCCGTCTTTACCGCCGAACACGAGCAGCACGGGGCATTGCACTTGCGGCAGCAGGCTGCGGGCGTCGGTGTGCATGGCGGCTTCGAGCGCGGCTTCCAGCCCGGGCGGCACGCCGTGGCGTATCATATCGGGCAGGGCTTCGTTAGCCAGGTGGGCGCGTTCGGGGATGTGCAAAAATTGCAGTTGCAGAAACTGCCCCATATATTTGGCAAAATCTTGGGCAAACAGCGGTATCATCTTGCCCAGAGCGGGTTTGGCCAAGCCTTCGGGGTAGTCCGGCGCGGCGGTGAGCCGGGCGAAACTGGCGGTGAGGCACAGGCTGCGCACTTTCTGCGGATATTTGGCGGCAATGTGCAGCGCCACCAGCCCGCCCAGCGACCAGCCGAGCAGGTGCGCGGGTTCGCCCAACTTCGCGGCCAGCGCGTCGGCCACGGCGGCTACGTTGAAACTGCCGTCGAACTGCGCCGCTCCGTGGCCGGGCAAATCGGGCGCCAACACTTGGCATTCGGGTAAATCGGCGGCCAAACGGTCGAAAATATGGTGGTTGGCAGCCCAACCGTGCAACATTAAAACAGGAATCGAATCATACATATGGCGCTTTCAACTTGGTTAAGCGGGCAGTGGCGGCATTTGCGCTGTGTGAAAACTTGCTGCGCTCGTTTTGGCGAAACTTGCTTCGCTCGTTTTAGCTTCGCAGAAACTCGCTGCGCTTGTTTTCAGGTAGCCTCAAGCCGGGGCAAACGCTGCGTATTATGCCACGAATCTTCCGGCAATCAGGCTTTGTGCGCGGCCTGCACGGCGGATTTGCACGCCCTGCGGCTGGATGCGCGCCGACGCTGCCCGCTGTGTGCCAGCGTGTCGTCTTCCGGCTTGCCCTGCGGGCATTGCCAGCAGAAAGCTCCGCCGCAGGCCATGCTCCGCACCGCCTTCCGCTACGCCCCGCCGATCAGCAACCTGATTTATGCCTACAAATTCCTTGGCCGCAACGATTTATATGCCGCGCTGGCCGAATTGCTGCTGGCCGACGTGCCGGATTGGCCGGCGCCGCCGGATGTGGTGATGGCCATGCCGCTGAGCGTGCCGCGCCTGCACCGGCGCGGTTTCAACCAAAGCCTGCTCTTGGCCGAAGCCGTGGCGCAAGGCTTGAATTTGCCGCTTCTGCCGCCATTTGCGGTGAAACGCAGCCATCGTGCGCCGCAAAGCACCCTGCCCCGAGAGCAGCGCGCGCAAAACGTGCGCGGGGTTTTTCAGGTAGCCTCCGCTGCCGATGTAAAGAACCGTCATGTGTTGTTAATCGACGATGTTGTTACCACCGGCGCAACAATCGGCGAACTTGCCCGAAGTTTACGGCGGGCGGGGGCTGCGGCGGTTTATGCCTGGGTGCTCGCCCGCCCCGATTGAAAAAAATTTGACCGACCCGCCCCGCTACGGCATCATGCCTCCCGTTTCCAAGCGGCTGATTTGCAATAAATCAGCCAAATTTATTTGCACGTTTCATGTTCAGCGTTGTTTTATACCAGCCCGAAATCCCGCCCAACACCGGCAACATCATCCGCCTCTGTGCCAACAGTGGCGCCGATTTGCATTTAGTGAAACCGCTCGGCTTCCCGCTGGATTCCGCCAAAATGAAACGCGCCGGGCTGGATTACCACGAGTTCGCCCAAATCCGGCTGCACGAAACCTTTGCCGACTGCCTTGCCGCCTTGGAAGGCCGCCGCATTTTCGCGCTCACCACCAAAGGGCACACCCGCCCCGACCAAGCCGAATTCCGGCCGGGCGACGTATTCCTGTTCGGTCCCGAAACCCGCGGCCTGCCACCCGAAATCCTCGGCAGGCTACCTGAAAACCAAAAACTGCGCCTGCCCATGCTCCCCGGCAGCCGCAGCATGAACCTTGCCAACACCGTGGCCGTGATGCTCTACGAAGCCTGGCGGCAAAACGGCTACCAAGGCGGCATATAGCCGCCGGCATGACCCTATCCACTCAAGAAACGGAGTTTGTTTTGGCTAAATTGAAAAACGCCTTCTTCATCGGTGTAACCGCCTGCATCGGCTTGTGCACCGCCCTCATCAACACCGCCGCCGCCGAACCCAAAGCCGCGCCGGCCAAACCCGCCGCCCGCCAGCAGCAACACCACAGCCAGGGCAGTCTGCATGTAGACGCCGTGGCCAAGCCCGAGCGCCTGCACCAATCCGCCAACCGCAGCTACCAAGTGCGCGGCGTGCGCTACACCCCCATGACCAATGTGCGCCAATTCAGCCAAACCGGCCGCGCCTCCTGGTATGGCCGCCAATTCCACGGCCGCCTCACCGCCTCCGGCGAGCGCTACGATATGAACCTCATGACCGCCGCCCACAAAACCCTGCCCATCCCCAGCTATGCCCGCGTAACCAACCTTTCCAACGGCAAAAGCGTGGTGGTGCGCATCAACGACCGTGGCCCCTTCCACAGCAGCCGCGTGATCGACGTATCCCAATCCGCCGCCCGCCAGCTCGGCTTCATCCACGCCGGCACTGCCAACGTGCACATCGAGCAGATATTGCCCGGCCAGGCGCGCGCCGAAGCCCAACCCGCCGCCAAACCCGCCGGCAACATTTATGTGGACCTGCAACGCTTCGACCAGCGCAAAGATGCCCACGACTACGTAGTCAAAGCCACCACCCGCCTGCGCCACGTAAACAACACCGCGCAGCAGGTATTCATGGTGCCGCAGCGCAACGGCGGCTACCTCGTGCGCATGGGCCCCTTCACCCACCAAGAAAAGGCCGACCAAACCAAAGCAGCCGTTACCGAGCTGTAAACCAAGCTTTCATGCAAACAGGCTACCTGAAAATTTTCAGGTAGCCTGTTTCCTTATCCGCAATCCGCACGCCTTTTCTCTGCACATTCTCCCAGCCCAATTGCGAACCACTCTTGCCTAACGCGCCTTCTTGTGATTAAATGTTATGGTATAACACATGAAAGGCAAATCATGAAATCCAATATCCACCCAGCAAACTACCGCACCGTCCTTTTCTACGACAGCAGCGCCGAAGAAGGCTGGCTGATCAAATCCTGCGCGCCCACCGGCAGCACCATGCAGTGGAAAGACGGCCGGGAATACCCCGTGTTCATGCTCGACACCTCCTCCGCCTCCCATCCCGTGTACACCGGCCAGCAGCGCGAACACAACAAACAAGGCCGCGCCAGCGCCTTCAACCAACGCTACGGCAACATGATGGCCGCCCTAAAAAAGGACAACTGAAATGCAAGTGCTCTCCTCCCTCAAAACCGCCAAAACCCGCCACCGCGACTGCCAAGTAGTGCGCCGCCGCGGCAAAGTATACGTTATCTGCAAAACCAACCCGCGCTTCAAAGCCAGGCAGCGCTAGCCCGCAGGCCATCTGAAATCAGGGCTACCTGAAAACCAAGCCTGCTCTGCGAAACCAAAGCTGCCGCCCGCCCGGCCCGGCAAGCTCCTTCCTCCGATTCAACGCCTTGTCCGCCGGCGCACATTCCGCTCTCCTGTTCAAGCAGAGGCGCTTTGGTTTCGCAGAGCAGGTTTCAGCCGGGCTGGATTTTTCAGGTAGCCTTTCATGCCCAAACACTCGTTTCTTGCGCCACAAGCGCGTATAATGCGCCATTTTTACCACACCCTCCCCGCACACCGGCATGAGCGAGCACACCCCGTCAGAAAGCAGCGGCATCGGCAAAGCCATCAAACGCTACCTGATTACCGGCCTCCTGGTTTGGCTGCCCATCACCATCACCCTTTGGGTGGTGACCTACATCGTTTCCACCACCGACCACCTCTTCAACCTGCTGCCCAGCCAATGGCAGCCGGAAAGCTACCTCGGCTTCAACATCCCCGGCCTCGGCTTCATCCTCGCCATCGTCGTGCTGTTTATCACCGGCGTGCTCGGCGCCAACGTGCTCGGGCGCAAAGTAATCGAAGGCTGGGACAGCCTGCTCGGGCGCATTCCCGTGGTGAAATCTATCTATTCCAGCGTGAAAAAAGTGTCCGAGAGCCTGCTCTCTGACAACAGCCGCTCCTTCAAAACCCCCGTGCTCGTGCCCTTCCCGCAGCCCGATATCTGGACCATCGCCTTCGTATCCGGCAGCCTTTCCGAATCGCTGCTGCAAGGGCTACCTGAAAACACAGAATACCTGTCCGTATACGTGCCCACCACGCCCAACCCCACCGGCGGCTACTACATCTTCGTGCGCAAACAAGACGTCCGCCCCCTGGCCATGAGCGTGGACGAAGCGCTGAAATATGTGATTTCGCTGGGCATGGTTGCCCCCAACGACCACAAACCCAACGGCAAAGCCCCCGCCCCGGCCAAGCTGCCCGAGCCTGCCGAATGATTTTTCAGGTAGCCCCTGCCGGTTCCAAAAGCTACCTGAAAACTCCGCAAACCTTTACAATTAGCCCTTATCGTTTAACAAAACACTTTCAGGAAACACCGAAATGCGTACCAACTACTGCGGCCTCATCAGCGAGCAATACCTAGACCAAACCGTAACCGTGAAAGGCTGGGTACACCGCCGGCGCGACCACGGCGGCGTGATTTTCATCGACCTGCGCGACCGCGAAGGCATCGTGCAAGTCGTTATCGACCCCGACACCCCCGAAGCCTTCAAGCTTGCCGATTCCGCCCGCAACGAATACGTGTTGAGCATTACCGGCCGCGTGCGCAACCGCCCCGAAGGCACCACCAACGACAAAATGGTGTCCGGCAAAATCGAAATCTTGGCCAAAGAAATCGAAATCCTGAACCCCGCCGCCACGCCGCCGTTTATGATTGACGACGAAAACATCAGCGAAACCGTGCGCCTGCAAAACCGCGTCATCGACCTGCGCCGCCCCGTGATGCAGCGCAACCTGCGCCTGCGTTATCAGGTAGCCATGGGCGTGCGCCGCTATCTGGACGTGCAGGGCTTCATCGACATCGAAACCCCGATGCTCACCCGCTCCACCCCCGAAGGCGCGCGCGACTATCTCGTGCCCAGCCGCGTGCATCCCGGCGAATTTTTCGCCCTGCCGCAGTCGCCGCAGTTGTTCAAACAACTGCTGATGGTGGCCGGTTTCGACCGTTATTATCAAATCACCAAATGCTTCCGCGACGAAGACTTGCGCGCCGACCGCCAGCCTGAATTCACCCAAATCGACTTAGAAACCTCCTTCCTCTCCGAAAACGAAATCATGGACATCACCGAAGGCATGGTGAAGGAAATCTTCCAAAACACCATGAACGTTACCCTCGGCGATTTCCCGCGCATGGAATACCGCGATGCCATGTTCTACTACGGCTCCGACAAGCCCGATATGCGCATCAGCCTGAAATTCACCGAGCTGACCGATTTGATGAAAACGGAAGAATTCAAAGTGTTCCGTGGCGCGGCAGACATGAAAGGCGGCCGTGTGGTGGCGCTGCGCGTGCCCAACGGCGCGAAACTCAGCCGCAAGGAAATCGACGAATACACCAACTTCGTGGCCATCTATGGCGCCAAAGGCTTGGCGTATATCAAAGTGAACGACGTAAGCAATTTGAGCAACGGCGAAAACAGCGGCCTGCAATCGCCCATCGTCAAATTTCTGTCTGAAGCCGCCTTGAAGGAAATCATCGAGCGCACCGGCGCGCAAAACGGCGACATCATTTTCTTCGGCGCAGACAAAGCCAAAGTGGTAAACGAAGCCATCGGCGCGCTGCGCATCAAAATCGGCAAAGAGCACGGCGCAGAAAACGGCTACTTCGTGGACGAATGGAAACCCTTGTGGGTGGTCGATTTCCCCATGTTCGAATACGACGAGGAAAACGACCGCTGGGCCGCCATGCACCACCCCTTCACCTCGCCCAAGCCCGGCCACGAAGATCTGATGGCATCCGACCCCGAAAACTGCCTCGCCCGCGCCTACGATATGGTGCTCAACGGCTGGGAAATCGGCGGCGGCTCCATCCGTATCCACCGCGCCGACATTCAGGAAAAAGTGTTCGCCGCGCTGAAAATCACGCCCGAAGAGCAGCAAAACAAATTCGGCTTCCTGCTCGATAACCTGAAATTCGGTGCGCCCCCACACGGCGGCCTGGCCTTCGGCCTCGACCGCTTGGTGGCACTGATGGCGCAAGCCGAATCCATCCGCGACGTGATCGCCTTCCCCAAAACCCAGCGCGCGCAAGACTTGCTGGTGGACGCCCCCAACCATGTGGACGAACTCCAACTGCGCGAACTGCACCTGCGCCTGCGCCAAAAAGCAAGCGAGCAGAAAGAAGGCTAACCCCCGCCTGCCGGTAAAACAAAGGCTATCTGAAAATTTTAGCTCCGCAGAAACTCCGCTGCGCTGCGTTTTCAGGTAGCCTTTATGTATCTGAAGTAACAAGCTCTTTGCTATAATCTCAGCATATCCAATTCCCTATCCGGCTACCTGAAAACAGTTAGCACATTTCCAAAGCAACCATTCAAAGCATCCAGATCATGACTATTCCGCATTTGATGATTTACGCCAGCCCATTCTTGATCTATTGAGTGATGGCAAAATATGGAAAAAATCTGATTTAATCCTGCCATTAAAGCAGCATTTCAAGTTGAGCGATGAAGAGGTTTCCCAGGAATATGAATCTGGCAACGGTGCAATTTTCCCAGACCGCATTTCTTGGGCACTCAGCTATTTCGCTATGACTGACTTGCTTGTCAGGCCCAAACGTGGCCACTATGTGATCAGCAGTTTGGGAAGGGAATACGCGAAAAAATCTTCCGAAGAAATTAACGAATACGTCAAACAAAAAATGATAGAGCGGGAGCAAGGCAAGCAGAAACACCCGATAGCAAGCATGGTTGCCACCCAATCCAATACTCTAGAAAGCACGCCGCAAGAGCGGCTCTACGATTCTTATCAAGACATCCGTCAAGGCGTATATCGCGAAATCTTGGATACCATTCTCAGCAAAAGCCCTGCTGCGTTTGAACGTCTGGTGATTGAATTACTGCAAAAAATGGGCTATGGCGGCGCACTAGATAAATCAGGTCGGGTAACCAAACAAAGCAGAGACGGCGGCATAGACGGCGAAATCCGCGAAGATGTGCTCGGTTTAGGCCGCATTCACATCCAAGCCAAACGCTACCAACGCGATAAAACCATCGGCAGGCCGGAAATCCAAAGTTTTGCCGGCGCATTGTTGGGCAGTAATGCCAATAAAGGCGTTTTTATTACCACCGCCCGTTATTCCGATGATGCCCGCAAATATGCCGAAACCATCCCCAATGCCCGCATTGTTTTAATCGATGGCAACAAACTGGCCGAATATATCTATCAATACAACTTAGGCATGCAGGTGGAACAAACCATTACCATCAAAAAGCTGGATACCGATTATTGGGACGAAATCCCCAATGATGCCGACAGCGACAACTGATTGCTATCTATAAGAGCCAGCCTAGACAACTTGCTATACAAAACAACAAAAGGCTACCTGAAAAATTTTAGCTTCGCAGAAACTCTGCTGCGCTGCATTTTCAGGTAGCCTTTATTCGCCAATCAATCCGCGTTAAGAGCCGCTAAACATGCTCTTAAACCACAGCACGATGCTGTCCCACAGGCGGCCGAAGAAGCCGGCTTCGGCCACGTCTTCCAGCGCCACCACGTCTTTCTGCGCCACCACGCGGTTTTGCGCGTCCATGAATTTCACCGTGCCGAGCACCTGGCCTTTGGTAATCGGCGCGAGCACGGGCTGCACAGTTTCCAGCACCGGCTTAAGCTGCGCCGCCTGGCCGTGCGGCACGCTGATGTAGGTGGCGTCGAGGAAGCCCACGTTCACAGCGTTTTCCGCGCCTTTATACAGCTTCACCTGCGAAATGGCGGTGCCGGCGTCATAGAGCTTGGGCGTGTCGTAGGCTTGCAGCGCCCAGTTGAGCAGTTTGCTGCTCTCGGCGGCGCGCGCCTGCATGCTTTCGGTGCCCACCACCACGGAAATCACGCGGCGGCCGTTGCGCTTGCTGGAGGCGACCAGGTTGTAGCCGGCGCTGTCGGTGTGGCCGGTTTTCATGCCGTCCACATCCGGGTCGCGGTAGAGCAGCAGGTTGCGGTTGGGCTGGGTGATGTTGTTGTAGCTGAAGGATTGGATGGCGTAGAGCGGGTAGTATTGCGGGTAGTCGCGGATGATGGCGTCGGAGAGGGTGATTAAATCCTGCACCGAGGTGTAGTGCTGAGCGCCGGGCAGGCCGGTGCTGTTTTCAAAATTGGTGTCGCGCATGCCGAGCCGTTTGGCTTCGGCGTTCATCAGCTGCACAAACTGCGCTTCGGTGCCGGCCACGGCTTCGGCCAGGGTGATGGAGGCGTCGTTGCCGGATTGCACAATCAGGCCTTTGAGCAGGTCGTTTACGCTGGCGGGGGTTTTCGGATCGAGGAACATGCGCGAGCCTTCCACTTTCCAACCCTGCTCGGATACGGTGAAGGTTTGCTCGGGCTTGAGCTTGCCTTCTTCCAGCGCTTTGAACACCAAATAGGCAGTCATCAGCTTGGTGAGCGAGGCGGGCTCGACGTGCTCGTTTATCTTGTGCGCAGCGAGCATTTGGCCGCTTTGCGCGTCAAACACGGCATAGGCGGAGGCTTTGATTTCAGGTAGCCCCACGACGGCGGGCTGGGCGGAAGCCGAGTTGGCAGCGGCGGCCGGGGCGGATGCGGCGGCGGGCGCAGAGGCTGGGCTGGCAGCAGAAGCAGCCTGCGGCGCGGCTTGCGCCTGCCAGCCGGCGAGGATGAGGGAGACGGTGAGGAGGGTGAGTTTCTGGTTCATTGCATTGTCTGTGGGTTTGGTTGGATTGGTTTGCTTCGTCCCGGCGGGAGGCTACCTGAAAATGATGTCTTGGCGAAACCAAGGCTGAGTTTCTGCGAAGCTAAAGCATGAGCTTCAACGAAGTGGACCGATGTTTCCGAAGGAAGCAGAGTTTCTGCGGAGCCAAAACGATGTTTCGCTGACGCCGCAGCCACATTTTTCAGGTAGCCTTTGGGCGGCCGAGCCGTGGGCAAAATCGCGCCGATTATAGCCGCTCAAGCCTGCCTTGCTAAGCGTTTAACCTGATTTTTCTTGCCAGCGGCGGCGCAATCGGAGTATCTTGCCGCTTTTTCCGCCCTATTTCCGCATCATCATGCCGCAAGATCACACCGACTACCTCACCCGCATCCTCACCGCCTCCGTTTACGACGTGGCTGCCGAAACCCCGCTCGACTTCGCCCGCAACCTCTCCGCGCGCAGCGGCAACCGCATCCTGCTCAAGCGCGAAGACCTACAGCCGGTGTTTTCCTTCAAAATCCGCGGCGCATATAACAAAATGGCTAAGCTGCCACCCGAGCTGCTGCAAAAAGGCGTGATTACCGCCAGCGCCGGCAACCACGCGCAGGGCGTGGCACTTTCCGCGCAAAAGCTCGGCTGCGAGGCCACCATCGTGATGCCGGAAACCACGCCGCAGATCAAGGTGGACGCAGTGCGCTCGCGCGGCGGCAAAGTGGTGCTCAAAGGCGTGTCGTTCAATGATGCCTACGACCACGCCGTAAAGCTTGCCGCCGCGAGCGGCCAAACCTATATCCCGCCCTTCGACGACCCCGACGTGATCGCCGGCCAAGGCACCATCGGGCTGGAAATCGTGCGCCAACACTCCAAGCCGATCGATGCCGTGTTCGTGCCCATCGGCGGCGGCGGGCTGGCAGCCGGCGTAGCCGTGTTCATCAAGCAGGTGCGCCCCGAAATCAAAGTTATTGGCGTGCAAACCCACGATTCCTGCGCCATGAAAACTTCTATCCAACACGGCCGCCTGGTTGAGCTCAAAGACGTAGGCCTCTTCTCCGACGGCACCGCCGTGAAGCTGGTGGGCGAAGAAACCTTCCGCCTGTGCCGCGAGCTCTTAGACGACATCATCACCGTGGACACCGATGCCATCTGCGGCGCGCTCAAAGACATTTTCGACGACACCCGTAGCATCTGTGAGCCCGCCGGCGCGCTGGCCCTGGCCGGGCTCAAGGCCTACATCGCCCGCGAGCAGGCGCAAGGCCAAACCCTGATTGCCGTTACCAGCGGCGCCAACATCAATTTCCACCGCCTGCGCCATGTGTCCGAGCGCAGCGAGCTGGGCGAAGGCAACGAAGGCATCTTCGCCGTGTCGATTCCCGAAGAGCCCGGCAGCTTCCTAAAATTTATCAACGTATTGGGCAGCCGCAACATCACCGAGTTCAACTACCGCTACGGCGACGACGCCACCGCCCACATCTTCGTGGGCATCCAAAGCCGCGGTGCCGCCGACCTTGCCGCCATCAGCGCCGAGCTCACCGCCGCCGGCCTGCCCAACACCGACCTCACCGAAGACGAAACCGCCAAAATCCACATCCGCTACATGGTGGGCGGCCGCACCAACAAAGTCGCCCACGAGCGCCTCTTCAGCTTCGAATTTCCCGAACGCCCCGGCGCCCTGGCCTACTTCCTCGGCCGCATGCAGAGCGGCTGGAACATCACCCTCTTCCACTACCGCAACCACGGCTCCGACTACGGCCGCGTGCTGGTGGGCATCGACGTGCCGCCGGCCGACAGCCAAGCCTTCGCCACCTTCCTGCAAGAGCTCGGCTACGTGCACACCGAGCAAACCGGCAACGCCGCCTACCGCCTGTTTCTCGGCCAGGCCTAGCCTACTGCCCGCCGCGTAATCCGTATCAACCCGTATATAATTTTCAGGTAGCCTTCCAGCCCTTCATCAGGCTACCTGAAAACCCAAACCCTTTAACAAACAAAAAGAACCACCATGCTCCCCCCCCAACACCTCCTCTGGATCAACGGCCCCGCCGGCCGCCTGCACACCATCTACCTGCCGCCCGAAGCCCCCGAGCGCGGCGTGGCCGTTATCAACCACCCCAACCCCCTGCACGGCGGCACCTTCACCAACAAAGTTATCCAAACCGCCGCCAAAGTCTATGCCCGCCTCGGCTTCCACTGCTACCTGCCCAACCTGCGCGGCGTGGGCGAAAGCGAAGGCGAACACGACTACGGCCGCGGCGAAACCGACGACTGCCTAGCCGTGATCGACTACGCCCAAAGCCAACACCTGCAAGCCGCCCAACTCCTCATTTCCGGCTTCTCCTTCGGCGGCTACGTGAGCCTGTTTGCCGCCCAACAGCGCCGCCCCGACGCCCTCGTGCTCATCGGCCCCGCCGTCGGCATGTACGAAACGCCCGCCGCACAGGCCGCCGACCCCGCCCACACCCTCGTGGTGCACGGCGAAATTGATGAAGTCGTCCCCCTCGCCAACGCGCTCTCCTGGACCGCCCCGCAAGACATCCCCGTGGTCGTGCTGCCCCAATCCTCCCACTTCTTCCACGGCAAACTCATCCCCCTGCGCGACACCCTGCTGCGCTTTGTGCCCGGCGTGCTGGAAAAATAAAGCCGCCATATTTTTCGCTTCGCTGAAACTCACTTCGTTTATTTTCAGGTAGCCCCAAGCATTGGGAAGGCTACCTGAAAAACCCAAACCACTTTTCAGGTAGCTCGCAGCGCATGCCAAGGCTACCTGAAACCAAACGCCCCACATACCATGCCCGCCAGCCAACCCGCCATCGTCCTCACCACCTGCCCCGGCCAAGCCGAAGCCGAACGCATCGGCAGCCTGCTGCTGCAACAGCGCCTCGCCGCCTGCGTGCAATACCAAGCCATCCAAAGCCAATACCGCTGGCAGGGCGAAATCTGCCGCGACGAAGAAATCCGCCTCACCATCAAAACCGACACCCGCCACTACCCCGCCGTCGAACGCCTCATCCTTGAGCACCACCCCTACGACTGCCCGCAAATCCTGCTGTTGCGCGTATCCGGCGGCGCCGCAGGCTACCTGCAATGGCTGCAAGACAACCTCGCCCCGTGATGGACGCCGCAGCCGCCATCGAAGCCGCCATCAACGAAGGCTCGCAACACGGCCTCGACCGGCTCAAGCTTTGGCAGCAAACCGTATTCCTCGTTGCCGAAGCCGAATTGCTCGCCGACATGGGCGCCGAATTCTGCTCTCAATACCCCGCCCAAACCTTCGCCGCCGCCTTCCGCCGAATCGGTGCGCAGCACATCGCCGCACTGTTTGCCCGCCTCGCCACCCATCCGCACGATGCCGAATGCGAACAACAGCTGGCCGCCGCCCTGTCTAACCGCGAAGGCTACGGCTACCAAACCCTGGCCGATTATGTGCTTTCCCAACAAAAGGCTACCTGAAAATCCGAATGCCGGCGCAAACCCCAGCCCAAACACACCAATAACATTAAAACAGGCTACCTGAAATTTTCAGGTAGCCTGTTTTGCATTCCGCACGCACGTTTCCACAGCAGGCGTAGGCCGACTAAGGCTTAAAAGAAGTTCAACACCGGCCAGCCGTGCTGCTGGGCGGCGGCGAGCAGCACCGGGTCGGGGTTCACGGCCACGGGCTGGTTCACCTGTTCCAAAAGCGGCAAGTCGTTGCGGGAATCGCTGTAGAAATAGATTTTTTCGTAGTCGGCTTGGGTTTGGCCGCGCTCAGCGAGCCATTGTTGCAGGCGGGTGACTTTGCCGGCCTGGAAGCTGGGCGTGCTGAGATAATGGCCGGTGTAGTTGCCTTTGGCGTCGGTTTCCAGGCGGATGCCGATCACTTCGCCGATGCCGAATTCGCGGGCGATGGGGGTGATGATGAATTCGTTGGTGGCGGAAATCAGCAGCAGGCTGTCGCCGGCGTCGCGGTGGCCGGCCACGAGCTGGCGCGCCATCGGGCTGATATGCGGCAGGATGTGGCGCTGCATGAAAACGCGGTGCATGGCATCAAGCTCGGCGCGGCTGCGTTCGGCGAGCGCACGCAGGATGAAGGCAAGGTAGGCGTCTAAATCGAGGCAGCCGTCGCGGTAGTCTTGGTCGAATTGGCGGTGTCGCTGCATATCGGCTTCGTCGTAGATGCCTTCTTCTTGCAGGAAGTTGCTCCATTCGGTGCCGGAGTCGCAGTTGATGAGGGTGTGGTCGAGATCGAAAATGGCGAGGTTCATGGGCTGTCCTGTTGCAGCAGCCGCTTGAGCAGCGGCACGGTGATGGGGCGGTGTTGGGAGAGGGAATATCGGTCGAGGGCGTCGAGCATGGCCATCAGGCTGCCGAGGTCTCGGCTCCAGTGGTGCAGCAGGTAGCGGAAGATGTCGCCCGACACTTTGAGCTGGCGGGCTTGGGCGGCGGCTTCAAGGGCGGCCAGCTTTTCTTCGTCGCTCAAGGGTTTGATTTCATACACCAGGCAGTAGCCCATGCGGGTGCGCAAGTCTTCGCGCACATGCAGATGCGGCGGCGGCACATTAGCGCCAATCAGGAGCGCGCCCTGCCCGCTCTGGCGGATGCGGTTGCACAGATTGAACAATACGGCCTGCCCTTCGGCATCGAGCTGCTCGATTTGGTCAAGCGCGAGGCGGCAGCCTGCGGGCGGCAGCTCGCGCAGCGGTTCGGCGGCGGCATCCAGATAACGCGCGGCCTGCCCAGCAGCTTGCGCCTGCGCCGCCCACGCACGCAGCAAATGGCTCTTGCCGGCGCCGGCCGCGCCCCACACATACACAAACGGCTCGCGCTGCTGCCGCAACACATGCAGCAGCTCGCCGTTGCCCTGCCCGAAGAAGGTATCGAAGCCGGGCGGGGTGTCGGGAAAATTGAGGATTAACTGGTTCACGGTGGATAAGGCTACCTGAAAATAATGTCTTGCGAAGCAAGGCGGAGTTTCTGCGAAGCTAAAATATGCGTACAGCTACCACGGCTTTTCTACAAAACAAAGGCTACCTGAAAAACGCGCCGCATCATTTTAACTTCGTTGAAGCTCACGCTTTCAGGTAGCCTTCTGCGCTAAGCCGATTCGCGGATGCGGCGCAGCACTTCTGCTTTGCCAATCAGCGCCAGCACGGCATCCACGCTCGGGGTTTTCGCCGTGCCGCACACGGCCAGGCGCAGGGGCATGCCGAGTTTGCCCATTTTGATGCCTTCGGCTTCGCAGAACGGGGCGAACAGGTTGTGGATGTGCTCCGCCGTCCAATCCTGCTCCGGCAGCCCGGCCAGCCGGTCGGCAAAACGCTGCATGCGGGCGTGGGCTTCGGCATCCCAATGCTTGGCCACGTCGGCTTCGGCGGGCACGCCTTTGCGGTAGAAATAGGCGCACTCGGCGGCCAGCGCGTTCAAATCGTGGGCGCGGTCTTTCACTAGGGCGAGCACGTCTTCCAATTTGGGGCCTGCGGCAACGGCAACGTCTTGTTGCTCCAGGCGCGGCAGCACCAATCCGGCCAGCTCGGCATTGGCGGCGGCTTTGATGTGTTCGGCGTTGATCCAATACAGCTTTTTCGCGTCCATGCGGCTTGCAGAGGAGGAAACGTGCGCCAAATCAAACCATTCCACAAATTGCTGCATGGTGAAGAATTCGTCGTCGCCGTGCGCCCAGCCCAGCCGCGCGAGGTAGTTGAGCAGGGCTTCGGGCAGGATGCCGAGGGCTTCGTATTCGGTGATGGCCACGGTGTCGCCGCTACGTTTGGAGATTTTTTTGCCCTGCTCGTTCAAAATCATCGGCAGGTGGGCGTATGCGGGCGGGGTGGCGCCGAGGGCTTTGAAGATGTTGATTTGTTTGGGGGTGTTATTCACGTGGTCGTCGCCGCGGATTACGTGGGTGATGCCCATGTCGTAGTCGTCGGCCACCACGCAGAAGTTGTAGGTGGGGCTGCCGTCGGCGCGGGCGATGATGAGGTCGTCGAGCGCGGCGTTGGGAATGCTGATTTCGCCTTTAACCAAGTCGTGCCAGGTGGTAATGCCGTCAATCGGGCTTTTGAAGCGGACGACGGGTTCGCGCCCTTCGGGGATGGGCGGCAGGGTTTTGCCGGGCTCGGGGCGCCAGCGGCGGTCGTAGGTGGCGGTGCCTTCGCGCTCGGCGCGTTCGCGCATTTCGGCCAGCTCTTCTTTGCTGCAATAGCAATGGTAGGCGTGGCCTTCGTTGAGCAGTTTTTGGATAAGTTCTTTATAGCGCGGGAAGTTTTGGGTTTGATAGACGATGTGGTCGGCATTGTCGGCATGCAGGCCAACCCACTGCATGCCGTCGAGGATAACTTTCACGGATTCGGCAGTGGAGCGCTCTAAGTCGGTGTCTTCGATGCGCAGCAGGAATTCTCCGCCGTGGTGTTTGGCGAAGGCCCAGCAGTAGAGGGCGGTGCGCACGCCGCCGATGTGCAGGTAGCCGGTGGGGCTGGGGGCGAAACGGGTTTTGATGGTCATGGCTGGCTTTCGGGTGGAATTGGGAAAGGCGGTATTGTATCGCCAAAGAGCGGGCTTTTTCTAGCTTGGGCTTGGGTGGTAAGGGTAGGGGCTACCTGAAAATTTCAGGTAGCCTTCCATATTCCATCGGATTGGCTATTGGATAGAACGACGGTATCACTAATTTAACTTCATAATAAAAATACTGCCTGAAAGCAGACAGCATTCGAGGTGATAAATTTACTGGTTAAAGCATAAACTCAGGGTCTGGGTTATCAATAATGGGATATCGATCATCACAGAGAATGACTGGGCTGTTGTACCTTAAATCATTCCTCCGGTTCAGCTTAGTCACCTCAACGCCTTGCGTAATCGTGTGTTCGTCATCATTGTTCACCCTCCAAAAAACACTATATTCGTATCCCCGATTTATCATATTCATTTCCGACCAAAATCCACCTATGCCGATTGCGGCCGGCATTGAGCTGGTAATGCTTCGCGCAACCACATTTCGTTTTGAATTGCGGAACACTAACTCCGGCCGCCCTTTGCGGCCGAAACTGTACACATAGTCCGCCCCCTGCCGCTGCACGGTTAGTTGTTTACCGTTTGTGGTGGTACAGGAAAAAATCGTTTTCACGGGTGCTCTCGCATAGGCCGAAGAGCAAACCAATGAAGATAAAACAATAAGCAATAAAATTTTCATGGTAGAAGCCTCTTATCGGTTGCAGATTTTGCTAAATTCTACTCCCAGCAGAAAGAGAATAGAGAGAAGTCTTGTATGGGCTTGACTGGATGGAAAGGAGGCTACCTGAAAGCATATGCAGAGTTTCTGCGTTGTCGAAATATTTTCAGGTAGCCTCTCGGTTTATACGGCTGGCCCTGCTCAATCCAGAGGCACTTCCGCACAGCCGGCATCCAGCACATGATGCACCAGCTTGCCGCCGCAGTATTGCTCAATCAGCGCGCCCAACTCTTGCTGCGCCGCGCGCAGTTCTTCATCGCCCACTTCCGGCAGTGCCTCAATCACAAACACACAGCGCACGGTGTTTTCCGTAATCA
Organism: Eikenella sp. Marseille-P7795; assembly: GCF_916618725.1. Taxonomy (NCBI): domain Bacteria; kingdom Pseudomonadati; phylum Pseudomonadota; class Betaproteobacteria; order Neisseriales; family Neisseriaceae; genus Eikenella; species Eikenella sp. Marseille-P7795. The sequence continues at coordinate 21,729 of NZ_CAKAJZ010000012.1, forward strand.
CCGTGCGCGCCACTTCGCGCCAGTTCCAGCGGCGGCAGATGGCGCCCGCGTCGTCTTTGTAGAAAATTTCGCCTTCCGCCGGTGCCTGCGCTTCGTCTTTGCCCAGCACCACTACCGGCACTTCGCCCGATCCGGCATAAGTGAGCTGCAAATCGCCCTGCATCGCGCTCAAATCCTCGCCGCCCACCGGTACGGTGTATTTCAGCGAAATATAGTTATAAATGTCCACCAGCGGGCTGATGCTGCCCAGCTCCTTGCCCTTCGACACGCGCTTATACAGCGCCTCGACCGAGCTCGGGTATTCCTTGGCCTTCACGCCAAACTTGCGGTAAGCCTCTCGCCAGGCCGCAATCTTCGGCAACTGCGCCACCGGCTGCCCGGCGCAGGCCTCGGCCGCGTCCGCTGCCGCCTGCTGCAACTGCGGCAGGAAAGCCGCCGCGTCCACCTTATTGTTTACCCCGTTCGCCACGCTCACGCCGATACGCAGGCCGACAAATTCTTCAAACAGTTTGCGGTTTACCACGAATTTCATCGCTTCTTCTCCTAAATTTGGGTTGGCAAAGTGCGGCAATTCTGCCCTGTCTGCCCTATAATGCCAAGCCTTTTCACGCTGTTAAGCAAATATTGATGACACCACAAGGGGAAAAAATGGGCTTGGGTAACTTTTACAATCAGCAACTCAGCCTCTCAGAAGTAATTGATTGTGCTAAATTATTTAATAATAATGATACAGATAAATTTGCAAAATTTCCCTATCTCTACTCTGCCGACGAAGATAGCGGCCCGCTCAAGCTCACCACAAGCTGTTATCTAAGCGACAGCCCGGAGATAATTGACAAAAAAGAAGTTTTCCCGAAACTCGTGCTGGAAAACGGATTGAGCGTTTTATGCAGCGGGGAGATTTTTATGGATGTTTACGATGATTTGGATGACCGTTATCCCGATTTCACCAAAGAGCAATTCATTGCCGCACTGAATTACTATATGGATAACGATGACTACATTGAGTTTTAATCCATACCGTTTCTGTTTTAAATCAGGCTACCTGAAAGCGTAAGCTTCAACGTAGTTAAAACGATGTCTTGCGCAGCAAGGCGGAGTTTCTGCGAAGCTAAAGCGTAGTTCCAAAGCAAGCCAAAGCCATGCCCCACTCCCCCGCCAGCACCCCGCCCAATATCGCCACCCTGTTCGGCCAGCCCGTTACCGACCTGCCCGCCGACCTCTTCATCCCGCCCGATGCGCTGCAAGTGGTGCTGCACAGCTTCGAAGGCCCGCTCGATTTGCTGCTCTACCTCATCCGCAAGCAAAACATCGACGTACTCGACATCCCCATGCTCAAAATCACCGAGCAATACCTCGCCTACATCGCCCAGATGAACGAGCAAAACCTCGATCTGGCCGCCGAGTACCTGCTGATGGCCGCCGTGCTGATCGAAATCAAATCCCGCCTGCTGCTGCCCGTGCCGCCCGCTGCCGAAGACGAAGATTCGGCCGACCCCCGCGCCGAGCTGGTGCGCCGCCTTTTGGCTTATGAGCAGATGAAACTCGCCGCCCTCGGCCTCGACGCCCTGCCCCGCGCCGGCCGCGATTTCTCCTGGGCCTACCTGCCGCTGGAAATCACCGCCGCCGTGCGTCCGCCCGAAGTGCGCCTCTCCGACCTCACCCAGGCCTGGCTCGCCATCCTCGCCCGCGCCGGCCAGCGCCGCAGCCATACCGTGGTGCAGGAAAACGAAGCCCTCTCCGTGCGCGCCACCATGAGCCACATTCTGCGCCGCCTGCAAGACGGCGGCTGCCGCTTCAGCCGGCTGTTTGCGCCCGAGCGCGGCGTGGCGCAGGTGGTGGTGTGCTTCATCGCCCTGCTCGAGCTGGTGAAAGAAGGCCTCGTGCGCCTCACCCAGGAAAACGGCGCGTTCGGCGACATCCTCGTCAGCCTGCCCGGCGAGGCAGACGAATACGCCGCGCTCCAATCCGGCGCCGATGCAGCCGAAGAGGCTACCTGAAAAATTCCCGGCTGGTTTTCACTTGGGTTGAAGCCGGGCTTGAGCTTTGCAGAAACTCTGCCTTGCTGCGCAAGACATTGCTTTCAAGTAGCCTCCATTCTTGATTATCGCCCGCATCGGGAGTAGAATTTTTCCGCGTGGGAAATGCCTCATTCCCGTTTCGGACGTAGAGATCAGGGTGCGGCGCGTGTAATACGCTCTGACATTGATCGCTTGAGGATACTCCCACTTAAAGAACGGTGCGTAAATCGCGCCGTTTCCTAATTCCGCCCTGTCTATTTCCAATTTTCAGGTAGCCCAACCCCATCACCAGAAAACACCATGCCCGCCAACCAAGCACTCTACCGCATCCTCAGCCAACACTACCTCGACCTCCCCCATTCCCGCGCCATCGGCCTGCGCTACGAAGGCATCCGCGGCCGCCGCCCCGTGCTCAGCTTCGACTGGCAGCCCCACCTCGTCGGCCGCCACGACACCCAAACCATCCACGGCGGCACCATCACCACCCTCGTCGACATGGTATCCGCCTGCGCCGTCACCGCCCAGCTCCCCACCGCCGAAATCCTCGCCACCCTCGACATGCGCATCGACTACATGCACCCCGCCACCCCCGGCCGCCGCATCTACGGCCGCGCCGAATGCTACCGCCTTGCCGGCCAAGTGGCCTTCGTGCGCAGCAGCTGCTACCAAGAAGACCCCGCCGACGTGCAGCGCATGAACGACTTCATCGAAGCGCGCGTGCGCGAGCAGCCCGAGCAATATTTCTGGCTGCATAAACGCTTCAAAACCCGCCCCGACGGCAGCCACGATTTCTACGCCAAGCC
>NZ_CAKAJZ010000013.1:0-7114 GCF_916618725.1 Eikenella sp. Marseille-P7795
CGCCGTGGTGATGCCCGAGAGCGTGGCGCAGGTGCAGCGGCTGGTGCGCTGGTGTGCCGAACAGCGCGTGCCCATCACCCCGCAGGGTGGCAACACCGGCCTGTGCGGCGCGGCCGTGCCCGACGGCGGCATCCTGCTCAACCTCGGGCGGCTCAACCGCATCTGCAGCCTCAGCCTGGCCGACAACGCCATTACCGTGGAAGCCGGCGCGATTCTGCAAAACGTGCAAGAAGCCGCTGCCCAAGCCGGGCGGCTGTTTCCGCTCAGCCTGGCCAGCGAAGGCTCCTGCCAAATCGGCGGCAACATCGCCTGCAACGCCGGCGGCCTGAACGTGGTGCGCTACGGCACCACGCGCGATCTGGTGCTCGGGCTGGAAGTGGTGCTGCCCGACGGCAGCCTGCTCTCCCACCTCTCCCCGCTGCACAAAAACACCACCGGTTACGACCTGCGCCAGCTCTTCATCGGCAGCGAAGGCACGCTCGGCATCATCACCGCCGCCACGCTCAAATTGTTCGCCCGCCCGCAAACCACCGTTACCGCCTGGATCGGCTTAGACAGTATCCAAGACGCCGTGCAGCTGCTCACCCAAATCCAAGGCCGCTTTGCCGAGCGCCTGTGCAGCTTCGAGCTGGTGAGCCGGTTTGCATTGGAATTGTCTGCCGGATACAGCAAGCTCACCCCGCCGCTCGAAGCCCCGTGGCACATCCTGCTCGAATTGAGCGACAGCCTGCCGCAGCCCCATCTGGCCGACGATTTGGCCGAATTCCTGTTTGCAGCCGGCCGGGAAAACGCCGTGCTGGCGCAGTCGGAGGGCGAGCGCGCCGAACTGTGGCGGCTGCGCGAAGACATTTCCGCCGCACAAAAAGCCCTGGGCGCCAGCATCAAGCACGACATCGCCGTGCCCATCGTGCGCGTGGCCGAGCTGGTGGAAGGCGCCTCCGCCGCGCTCCGGAAAGCCTACGCCGGCATCGAAATCGTCGTGTTCGGCCACCTCGGCGACGGCAGCCTGCACTTCAACACCTTCCTGCCGCACATCCGCAGCAACCAAGCCTACCAATACGAAGACGGCGTCAATCGCATCGTGTATGAGCACACGCTCGCCTGCCAAGGCACCATCGCCGCCGAGCACGGCATCGGCCAAGTGAAAAATCACTGGCTGCCCAGCGTGCGCAGCCCCGTGGAAATCGAGCTGATGCGCGCCATCAAAGCCAAGCTCGACCCGCACAGCCTGTTCAACCCCGGCAAGCTCTTCCCGCCCGAGGCTACCTGAAAAAATAATTTCACCAAAAATCCGCATGACCACTTAAATTGGGCTACCTGAAAAAGCAGTCCACCATTTCAAACACAAGGAAACCAAGCCATGAACCCCGATTTCAAAATCCGCTGCCCCCTGCCGCACTGCACCGGCTGGGTAACGCAATTGCCGCCCGAAGACGGCGCGTTGTTTATGTGCGACGACTGCGGCCAAGTGTGGGAAACCCAAGCCGAGCTTGATGTCACCATTGCCGAAATCATCGAGCGCTTCCCCTACCGCGCCGGCGTGTACCGCCAAACCGAATCAGGCTTCGCCGCCGTGCCCGAAGCCGAAGAGCCGGCGGATTACGAAGCCCAAGTGCTGCAAGAGCCCTGGGCTTGAGGCGGCGCATTTACTTTGCCGCATATAAAAAAAGGCTACCTGAAAACGAGCTTCGCGAGTTTCTGCGCAGCTAAAATTTTCAGGTAGCCTTTTCTTTTTTCAAATCAATCAGGCCTTCATCACCTGGTTCAAAAACTGTTTCGCCCGCTCGCTGCTCGGGTTGGTGAAGAACGCTTCCGGCGTGTCCACTTCCACGATTTTGCCTTGGTCCACAAAGATAATCCGGTCGGACACCTCGCGCGCAAAGCCCATTTCGTGGGTAACGCACATCATGGTCATGCCGCTTTCGGCCAAGTCTTTCATCACCTTGAGCACCTCGCCCACCATTTCCGGGTCGAGCGCGGAAGTGGGCTCGTCAAACAGCATCACCTGCGGTTCCATCGCCAGCCCGCGCGCAATTGCCACGCGCTGCTGCTGGCCGCCGGAAAGCTCGCCGGGCATAGCGTCTTTTTTGTGCGCCAGGCCCACGCGCTCCAAAAGTTGCAGCGCTTTTTCTTCGGCCTGCGCACGGCTCTGCTTTTTCACTTTCATCGGCGAGAGCACGATGTTTTCCAGCACGCTCAAGTGCGGATAGAGGTTGAAATGCTGAAACACAAAGCCCACTTCGGCGCGGATTTTGTTTAGGTCGGTGGCGGGGTCGGCCACGTTTACGCCGTCCACCCAGATTTCGCCGCTTTGGATTTGCTCGAGCTGGTTTACGGTGCGGATGAGGGTGGATTTGCCGCTGCCGGAAGGGCCGCACACCACCACCACTTCGCCTTTTTTCACTTCCAGATTGATGTCGCTGAGCACGTGCAGCTCTTTAAACCATTTGTTTACGTTGTTGAATTTGATCATGGCGGTTTCCTGTTATGTGTTATCGGTTTGCGGCTTGGCGGCCAAAAGGTTGGCCAAGGCCACGTATTTTTCCGGCGCGATGTGCTCGGCGCGATCCTGCGGGCTGATGCCGGCGGCCTGCAAGTCTTCGTCGTTTGCCAGGCCTTTGAGGTTGTTGCGGATGGTTTTGCGGCGTTGGTGGAAGGCTTGTTTCACCAGGGCGGCAAATTGGGCGAAATCCTGCGCCTGCCCGATGCGGTGTGCCACGGGAATGAGCCGCACCACGGCGGAATCCACTTTGGGCGCGGGCTGGAAGCTTTCCGGCGGCACGTCGAGCAGTTTTTCCATATCGAAAAAGTATTGCAGCATCACGCTGAGGCGGCCGAAATCGTTGCTGCCGGGCGCGGCCACCATGCGTTCCACCACTTCTTTTTGTAGCATGAAGTGCATGTCTTCCACCTCGCCGGCATAGCGGCTGAGGTGGAACAGGAGCGGGGTGGAGATGTTGTAGGGCAGGTTGCCGACGATTTTTTTGCGCCCAGGCACTCCGGCGAAGTCGAACTGCAATACGTCGCCTTCGTGGATGATGAGCTTGGCGGCATAGGGCTGGGTTTTCAGGTAGCCGATGATGTCGCGGTCGATTTCGCACACGTGCAGGCGATTGAGCTTGGCGGCCAGGGGCTCGGTGAGGGCGCCGAGGCCGGGGCCGATTTCCACCACGGTGTCGCCCGGCTGCGGGCGCACGGCCTGCACGATGTCGGCGATGATGCGGGAATCTTGCAGAAAGTTTTGCCCGAAGCGTTTGCGGGCGGTGTGTTGGCTCATGATGGGCGGCGCGGCTCGGCGGTGGGAAAGGGGCTGATTGTATCAGATTCGGGGGGCAGGCTGGGAAGAGGGCTTGGCGGCAGGCGGGGTGGTGCTGGGAATGAATTTGCTGTGGCGGATGGTTTTTAGCTTCGCAGAAACTCAGCTTCCTTCGGAAACATCGTTTCAACTGCGTTGAAGCTTACGCTTTTAGGTAGCCTTCGGCGTGCGGCTTGAGGCTACCTGAAAAATTTTGGGCATGATTAATGCACTTCTTGGCTGGGTGTGTCGCTGCGGGTTTGTAGGCGGATGGTGGGCTCGGCGGCATCCCAGCATTGTGCGTTGGCGCTGGCGCTGCACAGGCGGTGGTCGTCGCCATACCATTGCTGCTCGGCTTGGCCGTGGCAGGGGGTGAGGGTGATGCGGCTGCCGCTTTGGGTGAGGCATTGGCCGCTTTGGCGGATGGTGCGCTCGCGGAGGTTGCGCTCGAAATATTGGTTGGGCGTATTGCGGCAGGGCTGGCGCACGAGCAGGCCGTTTTGCACGGCGAGGCATTGGTTTTGCATACGCAGGAGGCTGCCTTCGGGCTCTTTGGGCGCGGATTGTTTTTGGCGGGAGAAGGCGGCATCCTGCGGGGCGCGGGCATAGTTTTTTTGCGCACCGGGAGGCATCGGGCGCACGGGGCAGTAGGGCAGGGGGAAGGGGCAGGCGGTGAGAGCGAGGCAGGCGAGGAGGATGAGGCGGCGCATGGACGGCTCCGGCGGGTGGTAGAATGCGGCGCTAATTTACCAAAGATTGCTGGGTGGGGGAACGGTTGCTTGGCGGAGTGCGGTTGGTGTTGCGCCCGCGGTGGGGAAAGCGGTGCGCCCGCCAGCCGGAAAACCTTGCCGCAGCGGGCAAAGCAAGGTAGTATCTCGCCCGTTAAACGATTGCCCTATGGCCGAAAAGGCTACCTGAAAAATTTCAAATCCAAAGGAAATCTTATGATCAAAGACATCCAATCCTCAGCCGAAACCAAGATGCAGCGCTCGCTTGAAGTGTTGCGCGAAAACCTGGCCAAAGTGCGCACCGGCCGCGCCCACACCGGCCTGCTCGACCAGGTGGAAGTGGAATACTACGGCAGCATGGTGCCCGTGAGCCAGGTGGCCAACGTTACCCTGCTCGACGCGCGCACCATCAGCGTGAAGCCCTATGAAAGCAATATGGCCGCCGCCGTGGAAAAAGCCATCCGCGATTCCAACCTCGGCCTGAACCCCGCTTCTATGGGCGACCTCATCCGCGTGCCGATGCCGATGCTCACCGAAGAGCGCCGCAAAGACCTGATCAAAGTGGTGCGCGGCGAAGCCGAAGACGGCCGCGTTTCCATCCGCAACGTGCGCCGCGATGCCAACGATCACATCAAAAAACTGCTGAAAGACAAAGAAGTGCCGGAAGACGACGCCCGCCGCGGCGAAGAGCAGATTCAGAAGCTCACCGACAAATACATCGCCGAAGTAGATAAACTGCTGGCACACAAAGAAGAAGATTTGATGGTAGTGTAATCGCTTGGCGGCAAAAGGCTACCTGAAAGCGCAAGCTTCAACGCAGTTGAAACGATGTTTCCGAAGGAAGCTGAGTTTCTGCGAAGCTAAAAAGCTAGGCTGCCCGCCAAACCCAAGGAGTATGCATGAAGAAAATCCTCTCTGCCGCGCTGCTGGCGGCTTGTGCCGCCGCCTCGGCAGAATATGTGCCCTTTGCCGAGCGCTACGGCTATCAGTTTGAAGACGAAAAGCCGTGGGAAGAAGCAGCGGTGGAGTTGCCCGCCTACCCCAGCCTGCAAAGCGGCGAATGGTTTGATTTGTATATCAATCCCACCTACCGCAACAAAGTATCGTTGCAACTGCCCGTGCAGATGGCCGCCGACCGCAGCCTGCGCTACGTGCTGGCCGTGGCCGTGCCCGGCGGGCAGGCCAATATGACCTACGAAGGCATGCGCTGCGGCGACCGGCACCTGAAAACCTTCGCCTTCGGCGACAACCCCAACCGCCGCTGGATTGCCCCGCGCAACACCGGCTGGCGCCAGTTCGACAGCTATGTGAACGCCAACGATCCGGTGCGCGGCCGCCTGATGGCCATCTTCTGCAACGACGGCCGCCCGCTGAACGAGCAGGAGCTGGATCAGCGCATCCGCCGCCTGGGCGGCCTGCATTGAGCGCCTTGTTTCCCGCAGGCAGTATTTCTGCACACCGGCAGCCTGATAATGCGGGCTGCCGGTTTATTTGGGGCAGTCATATTTTTCAGGTAGCCATGAAACTTTCGCAAAATGTTCACCCAGTTGTAGGGGTGGATTTTATATCCACCCTCAATTAGCAAATAATTGATTCATATCTATTCATAAAATCAGGCAAACGGCGGATATGCAATCCGCCGCTACGAAATGAAGAATTTTGCCAAGGCCTCAGCCTCCGTTTGGACAGCACAGGCGGTTTGCGCTAAAATGCCGCGTTTCCGATTTTTCCCGTTTGATTGAAAGAGATTAAGATTATGAAAACCGCACAAGAATTGCGCGCCGGCAACGTATTTATGGTGGGCAGCGAGCCGATGGTGGTGCAGAAAACCGAATACATCAAAGGCGGCCGCTCCTCTGCCAAAGTGAGCATGAAGCTGAAAAACCTGCTCACCGGCGCAAACAGCGAAACCATCGTGAAAGCCGACGATAAATTCGACGTGATCCAGCTCGACCGCAAACAATGCACCTACAGCTATTTTGCCGACCCGATGTATGTGTTTATGGACGAAGAGTTCAACCAATACGAAGTGGAAGGCGAAAACATCGGCGACAACCTGAAGTTTATCGTTGATGGCATGGAAGACGTGTGCGAAGTCACCTTCTACGACGGCAACCCGATTTCCGTGGAGCTGCCCACCATCATCGTGCGCGAAGTGGAATACACCGAGCCCGCTGTGAAGGGCGACACTTCCGGCAAAGTGATGAAACCGGCGCGCCTCGTGGGCGGCACCGAAATCCAAGTGATGGCCTACATCGAAAACGGCGACAAAGTGGAAATCGACACCCGCACCGGCGAGTTCCGCAAACGCGCTTAATGGATTGCCGCCAAACTGAAAAGGCTACCTGAAATTTCAGGTAGCCTTTTTCTTGAGTATGGCGTTGGGCGGGGGAAAAGCGGTTTGAGGCTACCTGAAATTTTAGCTGCGCAGAAACTCGCGAAGCTCGTTTTCAGGTAGCCTCAATGCCGGCTTAATACTGAATCGTGCCGTTTACGGTTTGCTGCACGATGCTGTTGCCGGGGCTGTCGAACACGGGCTCGGGCGAGCCGGCTTTTTCGTAGGACATGGCGCGCGCCATCATCGGGGCGGCGAGGGTGGGCTCGTTTTGCTGGAGGGACACTTCCACCACACGGTAGCCGCTGCCGCCCATGCTGCGGCTGAGCACGTCGGCGCGTTTGCGGAAGTTTTGCAGGGCTTCGATGGCGAGGTTTTCTTCGATTTGGCGGCGGCTTTCGGGCTTGAGCGAGAAGCCGATGCCGTCGATGGTGGCTTCCCCGCTGCTTTCGGCAATCAGTTTGCCCAAGGCTTGGAAATCGCTGCCGGACACGCGCAGCACGGCGCTGTCTTCCCACACGCGGGCGCTGTTGCGGCCGCCCGGCTGGCTGGGGTAGGCATAGCGGTTTTCCAGCTCGGCTTCGGTGCCGGAAATGCGGCGGGCGCGGTTTTGCAGGATGTTGAAGCGGCGCGTGGTTTCGGCGGTGGCGCGTGCGGGGTCGGCATGGCTGGAGGACACTTTCAGGCGCAGGGTCATCCAGTTGTTGGGCACGGTGCGGCTGGCGGTTTCGCTGAATTTGAGCAGCTGGTAGTTCA
>NZ_CAKAJZ010000014.1:0-5277 GCF_916618725.1 Eikenella sp. Marseille-P7795
GCCGCAGACAGTACGGAGCAGTACGGCAAGGCGAGCTAACGCTGTAGCGAAAGTTAAGTTGATTCGCTATGGCTGCGCTTGGGGTCGTGGGGACGCAGCTCGGCGGCAAGTTTGTCGAGGATGCCGTTTACAAATTTGTGGCCGTCGATACCGCCGAAGGTTTTGGTAACTTCGATGGCTTCGTTGATGATCACGGGGTAGGGCGTTTCGGGCATGTCGCGCAGCTCGAAGGCGGCGGCCAGCAGCACGGCGCGTTCGATGGGGCTGAGGTCTTTTTCGTCGCGGTCGAGCAGGGGGCGGATGATTTGCATCAGCTCGCTGCGTTTGGCCTGCACGCCGAAGAATACGGCGGTGAAGAGCTCGTTGTCGGCTTTGGCGAAGTGTTCGTTTTCACGGATGTTTTTGGCGATTTCGGCGGCGGGCAGGTCGTTGAGCGCGGCTTGGTAGAGCGCTTGTACGGCAAATTCGCGCGCGCGGCGGCGGGCGGTTTTGTTGGGTTTCATATTTGGCTTTCCTGATTGTGCGGCGGGCGGCGCGGGGTTAAACGAGGGCGTCGGGCAGCTCACTGCCGGCGGGGTTGAGGCGGCGCAGCAGGTTGGCGCATTCCACGGCCACGATGGCGGCTTCGGCGGCTTTGCTTTGGATGCGCGCGTGGGCCTGTTCGTCGTTTTCGGTGGTGAGGATGGCGTTGGCAACGGGGATGTTGAAATCCAACCCCACGCGGCTGATGCCGGCGGCGGATTCGTTGGATACCAGCTCGAAATGGTAGGTTTCGCCGCGAATCACCGCGCCGAGCGCCACCAGTGCGTCGAAGCTGTGCGACTGTGCCATGTTTTGCAGCGCCAGCGGCACTTCCAGCGCGCCGGGCACGGTGGCGATGGTGATGTTGCCGTCGGGCACGCCCAGCTCAACCAGTTTTTGGGTGCACACTTCCAGCATGGCGCTGCCGATTTCGTTGGAAAAACGCGCTTGGATGATGCCGATGCGCAGGCCGGCGCCTTGGTGGTCGGGGGGAATGATGGTCATGTCCGCTGCTCCGTTGTAGTGAAATAAGCAAAAGCGGCATGCGCCGCAAAGGAAGCGGATTTTACACCAAAGCGCGCGTTTTGGGGCTGTGAAGGCGGGAGGCTTGCGTTACAATGGCGGCGTTTTGCCCCTATTTTCAGGTAGCCTCCCATGCAAACCATCACCCTCATCGCCGCCGTGGCCGATAACGGCTGCATCGGCAGCGGCAACGCCATGCCCTGGCACATTGCCGAAGACTTCGCCTTTTTCAAACGCTACACCCTGGGCAAGCCCGTGGTGATGGGGCGCAAAACCTGGGATTCGCTGCCCAAAAAGCCGCTGCCCGGCCGCCGCAACATCGTGATCACCCGCCAGGGCGGCTGGCAGGCCGAAGGCGCCGAGCGGGCCGCCAGCCTGGCCGACGCGCTTGCCATGCTGGCCGACGCGCCCGAAATCATCATCATGGGCGGCGCGCAGATTTACACCCAAGCTCTGCCGCTGGCCACCGACCTGCGCCTCACCGAAGTGCGGCTCACCATTGATGGCGACGCCTTCTTTCCCGCCTTGAATGCCGCCGATTGGCAGGAAGCCGAACGCAGTAGCCACACCGCCGCCGCCAACGGCATCCGCTTCGATTTCGCGCACTACCGCCGCGTGCCGCAGGCTACCTGAAAAAGCTCAAGAGGCCGCCCGAACATGCTGCACCGCCTAATCGAACGCCACTGGCGCAAGCCCAACCCGCTGCTCACGCCGCTATTGCGGCCTTTGGCGCGGCTGTTTGGCGTATTGGCGGCGCGGCGGCGCGAAGGCTACCTGAAAGGCCGGAAACCCAGCGAAAAGCTGCCCGTGCCCGTGGTGGTGGTGGGCAACATCCAAGCTGGCGGCAGCGGCAAAACGCCCGTGGTGCAGGCCTTGGCGCGCGCCTTGCAAGAGCGCGGCATCCGCCCCGGCATCATCAGCCGCGGCTACGGGCGCACCGGGCGCGGCGTGCACGTTTTGACTAACGAAAGCACCGCCGCCCAAGCCGGCGACGAACCATTGCTGCTGCACCGCAGCACCGGCGCCCCCGCCGCCGTGGGCAGCCGCCGCGCCGAAGCGGGCAGGGCGCTTTTGGCCGCGCACCCCGAAGTGCAAATCATCATTGCCGACGACGGCCTGCAACACTACGCCCTGCAACGCGATTTCGAGCTGGCCGTGTTCCCCGCCGCCGAAGTGGGGCGGCGGTTGGATTTGCTGCCGCACGGCAATTTGCGCGAGCCCTTGCAGCGGCTGGAAAGCGTAAACGCCGTGCTGCTGGCCAACAGCACGCCCGAGAGCCCCGCGCCGGATTGGCGGCTGCCGCCCGAAGTGCTGCTGTGCCGCAGCTGCCTGCAATGCGGGAATATTTACCGCCTGCGCCGCCCGCACGAGCTGCTGCCGGCAGGCTACCTGAAAAACCGCCGCGTGATTGCCGCCGCCGCCATTGCCAAGCCCGAGCGTTTCTTTGCCGAGCTGTCGCGGCTGGGCATCGAGCCTGTGCAACACATCGCGCTGCCCGACCACGCCGCCTGGCAGGTTGCCGGGCTTCCCGAGGCTGACAGCTACATCGTGACCGAAAAAGACGCGGTGAAGCTCGCCGCCGATACCGCGCGGGAAGTGTGGGTGCTGCCCGTGCGCGCCGAATTGCCGGAAGAATTGGTGCAGGCCATAATCCGCCGCTGCCTGCCCGGCTTGATTGAGGCTACCTGAAAACTTTATCCGCTCTCCATAAGAGAGGGCGGCAAACCAAAGGCGGCACGCCATGCGAATTATTTTTCAGGTAGCCTCCAATATCACTCAAGGCTACCTGAAAACAGCCAGCCGCCAAACCAAAAGGAAGATTTATGCGCCAAGCCCTTACCCTGCTCGCCCTGGCCTGCCTGCTGCCGCTGCCCGCGCTGGCCGACATCCCGCAAAGCCGTAACACGCAATGCTTTCAGGTAGCCGCCCGCGGCAAAATCGGCCCCGCCCGCCCTTGCCGCGCCGAAGCGGTGGATTCCGCGCCGCGCCCGAACTTGCCCGACACCCGCTCGCTCCGCTACCAAATCGGCAGCCGCAGCTACCAGTTTTCCGCCGACTACGACGCCGAGCGCCAAAGCTGGCAGCCGAGCTACCAAGGGCAGCCGCTTACCGTGTATTACCGCAGCCGCGCCTTCCGCCGCCTGGCCGCCGACGGCGCCGCCGCCCGCTACGTTTGCTTCCGCGCCCCGGGCGTGCATTTTTGTTCGCGCAAACTGCCCGCGCCGTTTTGGTAAACTTGAGGCTACCTGAAAACACGCCATCCCTCCCACACCAGAGAACCATCATGGACAAAAAATACCTCGACATCCTCGTTTGCCCGCTCACCAAAAGCCCGCTCGAATACCATGCCGCGCGCCAAGAGCTGTGGAGCCGCCAAGCCCGGCTCGCCTTCCCCATCCGTGACGGCATACCCGTGATGCTGGAGCAAGAAGCCCGCCCCCTCACCGACGAAGAATTGCACGCATGAGCACCCCGTTTACCGTCATCATTCCCGCCCGCCTCGCCTCCAGCAGGCTACCTGAAAAAGCCCTGGCAGAGATTGCCGGCAAGCCCATGGTGGTGCGCGTGGCCGAACGCGCCAGGCTGAGTGAAGCGCAGCGCGTGGTGGTGGCCACCGACCACGCCGCCATCGCCGCCGCCTGCTCCGAATACGGCATCGAAGCCGTGCTCACCGGCAAACAGCACGCCAGCGGCACCGCCCGCCTGGCCGAAGCCGCCCTGCTCTTGGGCATGGCCGACGAAGACATCGCCGTCAACGTGCAGGGCGACGAGCCGCTGATCGACCCCGCCCTCATCAACCGCACCGCCGATCTGCTCGGCAGCGGCAGCGCGCAAATGGCCACCGCCGCCCACCCGATTGCCGATGCCGCCGAGTTTCTCAATCCCAACTGCGTGAAAGTGGTGCTCGACCAGCGGCGCAACGCCCTCTATTTCAGCCGCGCCCCCATCGCCTGGCCGCGCGACGCCTTCGCCGGCAAGCCAACCGCGCTGCCCGAAGGCTACGCCCCGCTGCGCCACATCGGCCTGTATGCCTACCGCGTCGGCTTTTTGCACCAATACGTCGGCCTGCCGCCCTCGCCGCTGGAAGAGATCGAATCGCTGGAGCAGCTGCGCGTGTTGTGGCACGGCGGCAAGATTGCCGTAACCGTGTGCGACAATGCCCCCGCCGCCGGTGTGGACACCGCCGAAGACTTGCAGCGCGTGCGCGACTGGTTTGCCCGGCACCCCGAAGAGGCTGGCTGAAAATAAATAGCTCGGCTGGGCAAAGCCGATATGGTTTAACTTCGTTGAAGCTTCGCAGAAACTCTGCTGCCTGCGGCAACGTCGTTTTCAGGTAGCCTGTTCTCACGCGACAGCTTGCCTTCGCCTTGAACGGCCGATTTTAAGGATTTGTGTTATGCGTTTGCTCTGCCGCGTTGGCTTCGCCGCCTTCCTGATTGCCATTGCCCTCTCTGCCGCTTATTTTGCGAACACCTCCCGCACGCCGCATAATCCCGCCGACCGCGCCCAAGCTGTTCGGCTGCCTGAAACCATGCCGCCGCCCGCATCGGCACAGGTCGGCAACGCGGATAAGGCGCCGCCCATCGTCCGCGCCGCCCGCAGCCAAATCGGCCAAACCGTGCGCTACGACCCCGCCTATACTGCGCTGGATTATCCGATGGGCGATGTGCCGATAGCAAAAGGCGTGTGCTCCGATGTGGTGATTCGCGCACTGCGGCAGCAAAGCATAGACTTGCAGCAGCTGGTTCACCAAGACATGAAAGCGAATTTTTCCGCCTACCCGAACCGCTGGGGGCTGAAACGCCCCGACCCGAATATCGATCACCGCCGCGTGCCGAATCTGGAGGTTTATTTCGCGCGGCACGGCTGGGCGGCGCAAGACGGATACCGCGCTGGCGACATTGTTACCTGGCGGTTGGCGGGCAGCGGGCTGCCGCACATCGGCATCGTATCCGACCGCAAACATGGTGATATACCGTTGATTATCCATAATATCGGCGCAGGCACGCGCGAAGAGGACATCCTGTTCCGCCACGAAATCGTTGGCCATTTCAGGCAGCCCGCCAATGTGGCGCCGTGAAGTGTCGGCGCGACCAAGCCTGATGCTGTTTTTCAGGTAGCCTCTTGCCTGCGAGGCTACCTGAAAGCGATGTTTGGCTAAGCTATAGCGAACCAATTTAACTTTCGCTACGGCGTTAGCTCGCTTTGCCGTACTTCTGTACTGTCTGCGGT
>NZ_CAKAJZ010000015.1:0-878 GCF_916618725.1 Eikenella sp. Marseille-P7795
AGCTCACCCCCCTGCCGCCCAAAACCCTCGCCGGCCTCGCCCTGGCCTGGTGGATACTGCCCTTCGGCTTCGCCCTCATCCATCCCTCCCGCCAGTTTCTGCACGACTACCTCGCCGGCACCGTGCTCGCCGAAACCGCGCCGGAAGCCAAGAAATAACGCCGCGCAAGCAAAAAAAAAGGCTACCTGAAAAATGTTTGCCAAACTTTTTCAGGTAGCCTTTTTACATCCCGCGCTATTTGCGCCGGTATTCGTTTAGCAGGGTTTCCTGCGCGTCGAGCACGGCTTCGCCGGCCTGCGGCTGGGCGCGGAGGTAGCTGCCGTCGGGCTGCATCAGCCAGGCTTTGCGGTTGTCGGCCAGGGCGAGGGTGAGGGCTTCGCGCACGATGCGTTCTTTCAGCGCGGGGTTTTCCACGGGGGTGCAGGTTTCGATGCGGCGGAAGAAGTTGCGCCCCATCCAGTCGGCGCTGGAAATGAAGAGGTCTTCGCGGCCGCCGCGGTGGAAGTAAAACACGCGGGCGTGTTCGAGCAGGCGGCCGATGAGGGAGCGCACGCGGATGTTTTCGGAAAGGCCGGGCACGCCAGGGCGCAGGGTGCACATGCCGCGCACAATCAAATCAATCTGCACGCCGGCCCGGCTGGCTTCATACAAGGCGCGGATGATGCCGGGCTCGATGAGCGAATTCATCTTGGCGATGATGCGGGCGGGGCGGCCGGCGCGGGCTTCGGCGGTTTCGGCGGCGATGCGCTCCAGCAGCATATCGCTGAGGGTGAAGGGGCTTTGGTAGAGTTTGTTGAGCCGGGTGGGCTGGCCGAGGCCGGTGATTTCCATGAAGATGGCGTTCACGTCGGCGGTGATGGCTTCGTCGGCGGTGAGCA
>NZ_CAKAJZ010000016.1:0-850 GCF_916618725.1 Eikenella sp. Marseille-P7795
CCTGCGGCGAATGCCAGGCCTGCCGCGACATCGACGCCGGCCGCTTTGTGGATCTGCTCGAAATCGACGCCGCCTCCAACACCGGCATCGACAACATCCGCGAAGTGCTGGAAAACGCCCAATACGCCCCCACCGCCGGCAAATACAAAGTCTATATCATCGACGAAGTGCACATGCTCTCCAAATCGGCCTTCAACGCCATGCTCAAAACCCTGGAAGAGCCGCCTGAGCACGTGAAATTCATCCTCGCCACCACCGACCCGCACAAAGTGCCCGTTACCGTGCTCAGCCGCTGCCTGCAATTCGTGCTGCGCAACATGACCGCCCAGCAGGTATCGCAACATTTGGCGCACGTGCTAAACAGCGAACACATCGCCCACGAGCCCGCCGCCCTCGCCCTCATCGGCCGTGCCGCCGCCGGCTCCATGCGCGACGCCCTCAGCCTGCTCGACCAGGCCATCGCCATGGGCTCCGGCAGCGTAAACGAAGCCGACGTGCGCCAAATGATCGGCGCCGTCGATCAGCGCTATCTTTATGCCCTGCTGCAAGCCGCCGCCGCCCAAGACGGCGCCGCCCTGCTTGCCACCGCGCAGGAAATGGCCGGCCGCGCCATCGGCTTCGACAGCGCCCTAAGCGAGCTCGCCCTACTGCTGCAAAAGCTCGCCCTGTTCAAAACCGTGCCCGCCGCCATCCCCGCCGACGACCCCGAATACTCCACCCTGCAACAGCTCACCAAGCAGCTGGGCGACGAACAAATCCAGCTCTACTACCAATGCCTCATCCACGGCAAGCAAGACCTCCCGCTCGCCCCCGACGAATACGCCGGCTTCGTCATGACCCTGCTGCGCCT